>JARGOP010000056.1:0-16669 GCA_029233965.1 Verrucomicrobiales bacterium
ATGGCACACCCGTAGGGATTCGAACCCCAAACCTCCTGATCCGTAGTCAAGCGCTCTATCCAGTTGAGCTACGGGTGCTTTTGCCAAAGGCGGCTCAACCCCTTCGGATCGAGCGAGCGGTAATTTGCGCGGGATCTGACGTTTGACAAGAGAAAATTCGAATCGGGCAGGAGGTTCAATGCGCCTCTTGAATCAGGAACGATTCGATGGGTGTATTTCTCTTTTCCGATTCCATGAAAACGTCCCCGATTCTGACCGCCATCAACATTGTCCTTGCCCTGCTCTTCGGTGGCTTTGCCTGGCTGCAACGAAACGACATTGACCCTGCGATTTACAACAACCCCTCAAGCCTCGACGCGACACTCTGGTTTCTCTTTTATTCGCTCATCGCGGTCCTTTTCCCCGTCGCTATCTTCAGGGGAATTCCGGGCTGGCTCCTTATCACTGCGATGATCCTCTGCCTCATTGAAATGATCGTCACCGGACCCGGCCTCGTCGAAAACCTCTTTGGAGAAAAGGATTTTACGATGACCCAGGTCAGCATGTCATCTGAAGATCCCCGGGTGGAGCTTTCACGGGAATTCTTCGGCGCGGTCATTGCTCTCGCCGGAGTCGTTGTCCTGTTTTGGCAGCAAAAGAGGTTGGAGTGAGGGCTTCATGCCTTAGCCATAGTTCGGGAAGTGCTTCCCAAAGGCCTGAAGGCCTCACTCCAACGTCCACGAAAAACCGCCCCCCCTCAAAGCCCGCCCAGAAACCGCGCTGCCTCCTTGAGATGTCCTTCCCGTTTTTCATCCGCCATCTTGTTGTAGGTCGCCACCATCATGCCGAGGCGGTGCTGGCTTTTGAAAAACCCGAGATGCCGGTCGATGAAATTCCAGAAGAGCCCGTCCCAGGTCGCGCACCAGTCTCCGGTTTTGTAATCGGACATTTTCTTCACGTAATTTGAGCCGGAGATATAAGGCTTCGTCGTGAAAATACCGCCATCGGCAAATTGGCTCATTCCATACACATTCGGGACCATGACCCAGTCGTAGGCGTCGATGAACAACTCCGTGAACCAGTCGCAGACCTGCTCCGGCTTGAAATGGCTCAGGAGCATGAAATTTCCCAGCACCATGAGGCGCTCGATGTGGTGGGCGTAGCCGGTCTCGAGAACACGATCAATGACGAGATCGATCGGCGGAATCCCCGTTTCGGCAGTCCAGAAACTCTCCGGAATCTCACGTCGGTGATCGAAGTGATTCCCGTTCCGCATCTCAACCCCGTGGCGGAGATACATGAGATACATGAACTCACGCCACCCGATGATCTGGCGGATGAAACCTTCCACGGAATTGATCGGAACCTCGTTTTCCTTCGCAAATTCGAGGGCACGGTCCACCACTTCCTGCGGGGTGAGTAAACCGATGTTCAGTGCCGGGGTGAGAAGACTGTGAAAAAGAGTCCGCTCGTTTTCGGAAAGGGCATCCTCGTAGGGGCCGAACTGCTCGAACCGTTCGCTCAGGAACTGCTCCAGCCAGTCCCGGGCGTCCTTCGTCGTCACGGCATAGGCGAAGGATTCGATCCTGCCGGGGTAGTCAGCGAAGTGTTCCTCCACATAGGCCCGGGCTTCGTCCACTTCCTGCCGACGGGGCGCGGTGAGTTCGCCCGGTGTGTCGAGGCCGCGCTTCGGCATCGACTTGCGATTCTCGTCGTCATAGCTCCATTGGCCTCCCTCCGGCTCGCCGTTTTCATCGACGAGGATTCCCATCCGCTTGCGCTGGGCCTCGTAAAATTTGGCCATGAACGGTTTTTTGCGCGCGCCGAAATGCTCATCCGCCCAGTCCCGAGGCGTCACGAACATGGGCGTTTCGGTAATCGTCAGGGTGACTTTGTTTTTTTCCGCAAAGCACCGCAGCCTTTTCCCGAGCAGGAAATCGGTCGGGTCGGCAACCGTGATTTCATCGATTGCTTCCTCTTCGTGAAGCGAAACCAGGATTTTCCCGATGGTCCGCTTCCGGTCGTAATCGAGATACGTGACCTCATAGCCCAGGCCCTCCAGCCGCGAGGCGAATGCCTTCATCGACGCGCGATGAAGCATGATCTTCTGCCGGTGGAACCGTCCCGGGGAGGCATGTGGATCTCCGAAAAACAAGGTGTCTTCGATCAGAAAGACAGGCCGCTCTTTTTCCAGCGCGGGGTGCTTTTCGAAGAGCTGATGGGGAAAAACGAGCGAGATGGAGCGGCCCATGATCTCAGAGCATTTTCAACGTGGAGATCCCACCGTCGATCTGGAGAACCTGACCGGTCATGAAGCCGGAGTCGGTCCCGAGGAGGAATGCCGCCGTCCTCGCAACTTCTCCCGCATCACCGATCCGTTTCAATGGGTGACGATCGGCGGAAGCCTTTCGCCTGTCGTCACTGCTCAGGAGGCTTCCCGCAAGCGGGGTGTCGGTCAGCGAAAGCGCGAGACAGTTGACCCGGACCCCGGGGGAAAATTCCGCCGCAAGAGAGCGGGTCAGTCCTTCCACAGCCCCTTTCGCCCCCGAGATGCTCGCGTGAAAGGGAAGCCCGGTCTGGACCGCGACGGTCGAGAAAAGCACGATGGAAGCGTACTCCGCTTTCTTCAAGGCCGCCTGCGCCTGCCGAATTGCCCGGACTGCTCCAAGGTAATTCACATCCAACTCGTGCTGAAAATCATCGTCGGAGAGGCGCCCGAAAGGCTTCAAGTTGATTGTGCCGGGACAGTAGACGAGGCCATCGAGTTTCTCCGGCAGGTCGAGGGTCGCGTCCTTGTCGGTGACGTCGTAGGTCTGAAAATTCGCCGAAGCTCCGGGCGGCTGGTCCTCATGCCTCGAAGCGAGGTGCACGACATCGCCGGATGCTGCCAACTCCACCGCTAATTCCCGACCGATCCCGGAACTTCCCCCAATGATTAAAATGTCTCGTGCCATTCCTTCGGTTTACGGTTTGCAGTGAGATTCGGAGACAAAGAAGGCTGAGATTCGCCTTCGCCCCTTCCAGCGGGAAGTGGATTTCCAGCCGATCGGAGCTAAGTTCTGTGATGGATCAAGGAGATCGAAAGAGTGTCGAAGAACCGATTAGAAAGTCGGTCGGCGGAAATCTTTCGAACGTCCCGACCTTTCAGCGACTTGAAATGCTGAAACGGAATGCGGACGCCCTCCTCGGAGAATCCTGGCGCGGAAAAGATGATGGAACCCTCGTTCGAAAAATTGTTGGCGCATCTCGCCGCCAACAGGATTGAATTTCTTCTCGTCGGGGGACTTGCCGTCGCACTGAACGGCTACGTTCGGCTCACCGAAGACGTCGATATTCTGATTGATACCAATCCGGAGAATATTGCCCGTTTCATCGAAGCGATGGCCGAATACGGCGAAGGTCATGGCGGCAGCTTCGCCCCGGAGGACTTTGATGAAATTCCGGGAGCGCTTCGTTTGATCGAAGAAACGGAACAAAGCCAGCTCGATATTTTCACCGTGATGGACGGCCTCACCTACCGGGATTTCATCTCCGACGCAGAATCCTACGAACTGGGAAATCACACGATCCGCTATGCTTCGCGGGCAATGCTGATACAATTCAAGTCGTCATCGGTTCGTGAAAAGGACCAAATCGATGTCTTTGCTTTACAGCGACTGAATGACGAGGGCTGAGCCCCTGATTCCGTTTAGACAGGTCTGCGCGATCTGCGCATCCTCTTCGAATCTCTCTGCCACCTCGTTCTCCCGGGTCAATCCACCCGAATCGTCGCGGACCGTCCGTGGGCGTCGAGCCCTTCCACTTCGGCGAAGGCCTCCACAATCGGGGCTGATTTCCTGATCGCGGCCTGATCGAGTTTCACGATGCTGGTGCGGCGCTGAAACATGTCCACGGTGAGCCCCGGGAACGACTTCCCGGCTCCACCCGTCGGCAGTTCGTGACTCGGTCCGGCGAGGAAATCCCCGACCGCGACCGGCGAATAATTCCCGATGAAAATCGCCCCTGAGGTCGTGATTTTCGGCACGATCGTTTTCTCACGTCGTGTGATGAGCGAGAGGTGCTCCGGCGCAAAGGCATTCACGAGCGCGACGCCGTCTTCGAGCGTTTCGACGAGGATCATCCAGGCGCCGTCTTTGAGCGCCTTCTTCAACTGCGCCTGACGGCTCAGCGTTTTGATCTGCCGGTCCACTTCGGCTTCAACTTCTTTGAGGAGCTTCTCCGAATCCGTGATGAATCCCATGATACTGTCGCCTCCGTGCTCTGCCTGCGCGAGCAGGTCGGCCGCGATGAAATTCGCTTTTCCACTGCTGTCGGCAAGGGTCACGACCTCGCTCGGGCCGGGCAGCAAGTCCACCGCGACGACTCCGAAAAGCTGACGTTTCGCCTCCACGACGAAAGAATTCCCGGGGCCGTAAACCTTCAGGACCGGCCTGATCGTTTTCGTTCCGATCGACATCGCAGCCATTCCCTGAGCACCACCGACTTTGTAGACCTCGGTCGCACCGGCTTCTTTCAGCGCGTAGAGCAAAGCAGGGTTCACGGTCCCGTCGGGCCCCGGAGGAGTCATCACGACGATTTCCGGGCAACCCGCCGCCGCCGCGAGGCAGACGGTCATGTTCGAAGTCGAGACGAGCGGGGCACTGCCACCGGGAACATAGATCCCGACGCGCTCGAAAGGCAGGTAGCGTTCCCCCACTTCGGCGCCCTGCGCATTCTTTCCGGACCAGTCTTTGCGAAGGCTGCGCTTCGCAAAGGCAATGACATTCTTCCGCGACGCAGCGATCGCGCGCTTTGTCCTCGCATCGACCGCGTCCCCGGCAGCCGCCAGTTCCGCGTCGGAAACGCGAAGATCCTTCGCGGTTTTGAATCCGGCTTTATCGAATTTGTTCGAAAGCTCAAGAAGCGCTTTGTCGCCCCGCTTTTCCACGTCTTCGATGATCGCTTTCACAATCGACTCGACTCCCGCCGGAGGAGCGGAACGTCGGTCCAGCTTCCGGACTTTGGAGGCGTAGGTCTTGTCGGTATATCGAATGATTCGCATGAGCTTAAAAAAGTGGGGGGCGCCTAACCAACTACAACCCAGAGCGATTTCAAATAATCGTCTCCATGGAACTCCGGAGGCATCGTCAGAAAATCGATCGAGTTTACGCTCTTCCCCTTCTGCTTGATACCGGAGATGACATCCTTTTCGAATTGCTTCGGATGAAGATGATGCGTATTCGCGCAGCAAAGGAGCCAGCCGCCCGGCTCGACAAGGGATGCCGCGAGCCCCGCGAGGCCGGCATAATCCGAGTCGGTGCGGAAGGTATTTTTTCCGTTCCGGGAGAAGGTCGGCGGGTCGAGAACGATGCCGTGAAAGGTGCGTCCCTTTTTGGCAAAAGCCTGCATCCACTCGATCGCATCCCCTTTCACCCCGAAATGGGCATCCGCATCGAGGCCGTTCGCGGCGAAGTTGTCCCAGGTCCAGTTCAGGTAGGTTTTGGACAGATCGGCGGTCGTCGTCGTCGCTCCGGCGCGGGCGGCCATGACCGAAAACCCGCCGGTGTAGGCGAACGTATTCAGAATGCGCCGGTCCGGACCGCTTTCTTCCCCCACGCGACGGCGATTCAGACGCTGATCCAGAAAAATGCCGGAGGAATATCCGGCGCCGAAATCGATCCAGAAAGATCCCCCGTTTTCCTTCACCTGAAATCGCTCCGTCACCTCCTCACCCCAGACCCGCTCCGGAGCGGTGGAGGCCGCTTTGTCCCGGGGACGCCAGTAGATCGAAGTCGCCACGCCGGAGGCAAGGCCCTTGAGGAAATCCGGAAACCGACCCGCCTGCGTTTGCACGAGCCAGCGACCATTGAAGTGGTCCACCCACACCCCGGCCTTCGCATCGTGATAGATGCGCCACGCCGTCGTCTCGGGATCAGGTTGCGGGGAGAGTGCGTTCAACTGTTCTAAGATTATTCTAAAAAAACGAAACTCGAGAATTCGTGACGATTCTTCCCCATTCGTTCCCCTTCGTCTTCCCGGTTTATCTCAAGAAACACGAATTTTAGAAAAGGAAAGAGAATGAGCACAAATATTCAGACCCGTTTGGATTCCACACGATTTCAACTGTTACGTCGGTTGCATTCTTTCTACGCCTTTTCTAGGATGGGTCACGATGAATTCTGAACTTTCCACGCAACTCGACGCAGCTCTTTCCGCCGGCGATCTCCTCCCAAGCAGCTTCGACAATATCCAGGAGTTGCTCGGCAGTTCGGAAAATCCGGTCTACGAAAGTTCCATCGCCGAACTTGCCACCGCCGGCGAATGGTCGGAATTGAACAATCGTTTCTTCAAAAAGCTCGCCTTCGGAACAGGCGGTCTCCGCGGTCGCTCGATTGGCGGGATCGTCACCAGCGCCGAACGTGGCAGCGCGGGTCCCGACGAACGCCCCGAGCACCCCTGCGTCGGAACGAGTTCGCTGAATTTCTACAACATCACCCGCGCCACGCTCGGCCTCGTCCGTCAGCTGAAAAAATCGTTCACCGGGGAGGGGCGCCCCTCGCTCGCCCTTGCCCGCGACACCCGCTACTTCGGGAAAGCCTTCGCCGATTGCGTCACGAAGGTAGCCGTCGAAAACGGCGTCGATGTTTATATTTTCCCAGCCCCGCGTTCCACTCCGCACCTCAGCTTCGCGGTTCGCCATCTCGGGACGACTTCCGGCATCGTCCTCACCGCAAGCCACAATCCTCCGCACGACAATGGCTACAAGGTCTACGGAAGCGACGGCGCTCAGATCGTCGAGCCCGAGGCAAGTCAGATCATTGCCGAGGTGAATGCCGTGCAGGGCGAGACCTACGAGATCCTTCCCGCCGGCGAGAAGGGAACCGTGACCGAGCTCGGTGCCGATCTGGATGAAGCCTACATGGCGCGGCTTGAGTCACTCCTCCTCGATCCGGAGATGGTGCAGTCGCAGAGCGATCTGAAAATCGTCTTCACCAACATTCACGGCACCGGAGGAACGATTGCGCCAGAGATGCTCCGCCGACTCGGCTTCCACTGCGACACGGTTGCCGCGCAGGACACCGAAGACGGAGCGTTCCCCACCGTAAAGTCACCCAATCCCGAAAACGCCGAGGCGCTTCAGATGGGGATCGATCAGGCCGAAGCCTCCGGGGCCGACCTCGTCATCGGAACCGACCCCGACTGCGACCGCATGGGAGTGGTGGTGCGGAACAGGGACGGAAAAATGAACTTGCTGACCGGCAACCAAATCGGTTCGCTCATGGCCTACTACCGGTTGCTCAAATTTACGGAACAGGGCATCATCAACGAAAGCAATCGCGACCGCGCCATCGTCGTGAAGACCTTCGTCACGACCGAGCTCCAAACCGCGATTGCCAATTCATTCAACGTCGGCATCGTCAACACCCTGACAGGATTCAAATACATCGGAGCCAAACTCCGCAAGTACGAGACTGCCATCCCCGGGAATCTCCGCGCCGACTACCGCAGTCTCTCTGACGAAGAGTCCAGAGATCTCCGACTCAACCATTCCAAATTTTTCGTCTTCGGCGGAGAGGAAAGCTACGGCTATCTCGGGGCTGATTTTCTCCGGGATAAAGACGGAAACGGAGCCGCGGTGATGTTTGCAGAAGTGGCGGCCTATGCCAAATCACGCGGCACGACACCGGTCGAACTGCTCGACCAGCTCTACTGCGACCACGGGGTCTACCTCGAAGGCCAGCACGCGGAAACACTCGCCGGGGCCGATGGGGCCGCTCAGATTCAGAAACTGGCACAGAGCTACGTGGACTCCCCTCCCGTAGAAATCGATGGAGCGAACGTGACGCGGGTCCGCGACTTCGCAAACGAGGACCATATCGATGAAGAGGGCGATCCGATCCCGAAGGAAAAGATGATTTTTGTCGATCTCGAAGACGGCCGCGCTTTTGCGGTCCGTCCTTCCGGAACCGAACCCAAGATCAAATACTACATCTACTACCGACCCGCACCGGGCCATGATGGATTGCTCATCCCCGCGCAGCTTGAATCAGCCAGAGCTATCGCACAGGAATCATTCGATTCCCTGAAAGCTTCGATCGTCGCGGACATGAGATCGCGACTCGGATGAAGTTCTTCCTCGCGAACTATTGGCCCTGGCTCGCAGCCGCCCTGAGCGGACTGCTCCTCGCCGTTTGCTACCCGCCTTTCGAGTCCTCCGGATTCATCTGGATCTGGCAGGCGCCTCTCCTCGCGGCGCTCTGGTTTGCGAAGCCGAAAGTCGCACGCTGGAAACACGGGCTCAGAGTCGGATTTGTCTCCGGGTTCGTGTTTTTCCTCATCAACATTTCGTGGCTCACGGAAGTCTCCCGCGTCGCCGGCACAATCTGGGCGGGCATCGGAGCACTCGTCACCCTCTCCTTTTACCTCTCCCTCTATTTCGCGGCTTTCGGAGCCTTCGCGGCAACGGCGGGAAGATGGATCGTTCGCGAACCTGACAAAGACAAAAAGGATCTCTTCGGACAATCCCTCGACGTTCTCAAAGCAGCCTTCCTCAACGGGGCTGCCTGGTGCGGGCTTGAATGGCTCCGCGGAATCGCTTTCACCGGCTTCGGATGGAACGGCCTCGGGGTCGCCCTGAAGGATCACCTCCTTCTCGTCCAGTTCGCCGATGTCATCGGAATCACGGGATACGGATTTATCATGATGTTTTCCGGGATCATTGGCTTTGCCACACTCCTTCGCCTCGGCCTCGAGGTGAAGGAACGAAAACGCCTCCGTCCTCATCTCGATTTTGCCCTCGGAGTCGCGATGATCATCGGGCTGTTCCTCTACGGAATCCCCAAAGTCTCCGTCGCCCCCGAAGAGTCGATCGACATTCAGGCCCGTATCATGCAGCTCAATGTCTCTCTGGAGGACAAGTGGTCGGAAGACATTGAACTGCGGCAGAAAATCATTTTCGATTATCGCGACCTCACCCGGACCTTCGTCGAGGTGGCACCACACGATCTCGTGCTCTGGCCCGAGACCGCCATCCCCGGACACTTCAGTTTCCCCTGGGTGCAGAAATACTTCAACGAACACGTCCTCCGGGGGGATGATTTCCACCTCCTCACCGGGCTCGAAGACAGCACCCTGCAGGGCGATGAGATCTACAACACGATCACCCTGATGAAGGGCGACACGCAATCCTATCAGATGCACAAAAAAGTTCACCTCGTTCCGCTGGGTGAATACATTCCCTTCCGGGACAGCTTCCCTCTCTTCCAATGGATCGCCGGCGGGATCATTGAAACCGACTTCACTGCGGGCGACTCCTACGAGCCACTCGAGATCGAAAAGGACGGTCATCGCATCGAAATCATTCCGCTGATTTGTTTCGAAGACACCGTCCCCCGCCACGCCCGGAAATTCCTCAGTGACGAGCCACAGATCTTCGTGAACGTCACTAACGACGGCTGGTTCTACGACAGCGCTCAGCCGACCCAGCATTTCTACAATGCGATCTTCCGCTGCATCGAATTCCGCCGCCCCATGATCCGGGCCGCGAACACCGGAGTGAGCGGTTTTGTCGACACCCGCGGGAGCATCTTCGATCGTCGGGGTCACGGAGACGACAATCCCCGCATCCTGCGGGATGAAGAATCCGGCTCGACCTACATTCGCGGCAGTCTTCCCGGTCGCGTTGAAGTCGATCTCAATCCCCCGATGACAGTGTATGCCCGGATCGGTGACACCTTCTCCATCAGTCTCGGAGTCATCGCATTGCTCGTCGCAATCGTAGCGATTCTCAAAGGTCGGAAATCCCGGAGCGGGAATTAAACAGGGTTCCGTGATCGACCCAACCCTGTTGAGTCGTAAATTAAATAGCGAAAAGACGCCCCCTTGTCATTCAAGGGAATCGAACGAAACTGCCAACAGCATGAAGACCTATCTCCCCCTACTTTTGATCGCCACCTTCTTCGCGTGCGACCTTCGCGCCGAAGACAAGGATACTCTCATCGTCAGTGAGTTCACCTTTTCCTTTGGTGAGCCCTGGATTCGTCAGCAGGTCACGAGCCCGATGCGGGTCGGCCAACTCACCTACGATCATGCCGATGAAAATCTCGAGGACGTCGATGTCATTCTTTACTACTTCGGCGAAGGCCAGGGCGGTGGCACTCAGGCCAACATTGATCGCTGGATCGGACAATTCGAAGGCACCCCGGAGTCAAAAACCGAGGAAGTCGATGTCGGTGACCGGAAGGTCACGCTCCTCACCGCAAAGGGAACCTACATGGAATCTTCAGGCGGCCCCTTTTCCGGCAATAAAACCGCGAAGCCGAATTACACGATGCTGGCCGCGATCCTTCCGAGCGAAAAAGGAGCGGTCTTTCTCAAGCTCACGGGACCGGAGGCTTCCGTCGAAGCGATGAAAGAAGCCTTTATCGAATTCTCGAAAAGCCCGTTCAGCGAGTGATCACGCCCTGAACAGAATCCATCTTTGAAAAGGCCGGGCTTCACCCCCCGGCCTTTTTTTCTTTCAAAAGCTGGATCATTTCCCGCATCGCCGGCGTGATCGCTTTGGTGCGCCGTCTCACAATCCCGAGAGGACGCCAGATGAACTTCCCGTCGATCGGGATTTGAACCAGCGTCTTGTTTTCGACTTCGCTGCGCACGCTCTCGCTCGGAACAATCGAGATCGCGTTTTCAATGAGGACCCCGCGCTTCACCGTTTCGATATTGTCGAACTCGACAACCTCTTTCACCTGTATTCCCGCCTGGGCAAACATTCCGTCGATTGCCTTTCGTGTTGGCAGATCCGGTTCAAAAGAAATAAACCGTTCCCCATCGATCGATTTCAGGTCGAGTGAAGTTTTCTTCGCGAGGGCATGACCCGGGGGACAAATGATGACGAGACGATCCTTCCACGCCGGCTCGATCTCGACCCCCTTTCGCTCCTGCGGGTAGGCGACCAGCCCCAGATCAGCGAGATTGTCTGACACATCGGCATAGACCTGGCCGGACCGGCGGTACTGGACCTGCAGATCCACTTCCGGAAATTTCTCGCGGAATCGATCGAGGTAAGGCGGAAGTTCGTGAAACCCGATGCTGTAAACCGTTGCGATGACGAGGCGGCCCGCGACGACATCCCGCATCTCGCTGAGCTCATCTTCGATCGAACGGTAGGCATCGATGATGTTGCGCGCCGCAGAGAGAAAAGCCTCTCCTTCGGGAGTGACCGAAAAGTTGCGACGACCACGCTCCACCAGCGTGACCCCGAAACGGTCCTCGAGCGTTTTAATCTGCTGGCTGACAGCGCTCTGACTGATCGAGTTTCGCTCCGCCGCTTCGGAGAAGCTGGTGGTCTCAACAAGATCACAGAAAACCTGGAATGTCTCAATGTGCATGGAAGGACTCTCTCGATAGATAGCCGATGCGGACACGACTTCGCAAGCTCCAAGCTCAGCCCGCGGCTTCCTATAATAACCTCAGAGGGCCTGTCTGCGTCTCTCAAATCAAGTTGCGGGCGGCAAACAACGCGACATGGTTGCATTTGCAATCAATCAAAAACCCACGGATATGATTCGTTTTTATCTCACCCTGCCGGCAATTCTGCTTTCGCTTCACCCCGCTGCCACTTCGGCACAGGAATGGTCAAGATTCCGTGGAAAGGACGGAAGCGGTGTCGGACGAATGACCCATCTTCCTGCTGAGTTCACAAAGGCAGCTTACGACTGGGCGATCAAACTCGAAGGCGTCGGACACTCTTCGCCAGTCCTCTGGGGCAATCAATTGTTCCTCACGGTCAACCGCGAATCCGGCAAAGACCGGCGCATTGAATCCTATGACAGCAACACCGGAAAACAGCTCTGGAGCTGGTCCGAAACTCTTGAGGAACACAATCTGCACAAGCACAATAATTTTGCTTCTTCGACCCCGGTGGTGACGGCAGAGGCAGTTTTCGCGGTCTGGGGTTCCGGGAATAAAACCGAAGCGGTCGCACTCGACCATGATGGAAAACTTCTCTGGCGACGGGACTGGCCGGCCTTTTCATCGGATCACGGATTCGGTGCGTCTCCAGTCGTCAGCAACGCCACACTCATCCTTCACACCGACTCGGTTGAAAACCGGGTCAGCCAGGTCATTGGACTCGACCTCAAAACCGGCGAAACGCTCTGGGAGGTCGAGCGAAAAACAGTCGGCGAGGACGAAAAACATCTCACCGCCTACAACACGCCCACCACGATTCAGATCGATGGACAGGAAATGGTCGTCGTTCTCCAGACGAATGACGGATGGAAAGCACTGGATCCGGCAACCGGCGAGGTAATCTGGTCACACGAGGGGGACTACACGATGCGAAGCGTCGGCTCGATCGCATCCGGCGACGGCATGCTCTTCGCCACGTTTGGATCCGGAGGCAATGGAAAGCAGGCGACCGCGCTGAAGCCGACCTCCAGCGGCGCTCCCGAGATACTCTACGAGCTGGGCATAGCCGACGGCCTCGGCTATGTCCCGACGCCGCTTATTCACGACGGCCTTCTTTACCTCTGGGGCGACGGGGGAGTTCTCACCTGCCGCGACGCCGAAACCGGCGCCGAAGTGTATCGCGAGCGCATCGGTGGAAACTTTTTCAGTTCGCCGGTGATCGTGGACGGAAAAATCATCTGCGGGAGTCGTGACGGAGAGTTCATCTCCGTGAAACTGGGGCCTAAGTTTGAAATCCTCGGTCGTTCCCGACTCGACAGCGGAATGAATGCGACGCCGGCAATCGCCAACAATCGACTTTACTTGCGCACTGACACCCACCTCATTTGCATCAAGGGAGAATGAGCAAATGGAGGTTTTCAGAACACGGGAGGAATTGAGTCGATGGACCACTGAGCGCCGACTCCGGGATCGCGTTCTCGTCCCGACGATGGGAGCTCTGCATCGGGGGCACACCAGTCTCTTTGACCGGGCGTCGGATCTTGCCGGGGAAACCGGGGAGGTTCTCGCGTCGATCTTTGTGAACCCGACTCAGTTCGGTCCCAACGAGGACTTCGACGCCTACCCCCGGCAGCTGGAGCAGGACCTCACGCAGTGCGAGAGACATGGAGTCACGGCCGTTTTCGCGCCCGGTCCCGGGGAAATGTATCTACCCGATGCTTCGATTTCGATCACGGAAACAAAGCTCTCGAATCATCTTTGCGGAGCCAGTCGGCCCGGCCATTTTGACGGCGTCTGTCTTGTTGTCGCGAAGCTCTTTCTCCTGACGCAACCGTCGGCGGCGGTCTTCGGAGAAAAGGACTTCCAGCAGCTCGCCATCATTCGGAGACTCGTTCGCGATCTCAACTTTCCCATTAAAATCATCGGCGCTGAAACGGTCCGGGAATCCGACGGCCTTGCGATGAGTTCGAGGAACACCTATCTCTCCCCTGAGGATCGGAAACAGGCTCCGGTCATTCAGCAAACTCTTGCCGAAACAGCGGAGGCGATCACCTCAGGCAGCATGAAAACTCCTGCCGATGCGCTCGCGACGATGCGTTCCGGCATCGAACGGGCGCGAGGCGCGAAAATCGACTACCTCGCGGCCGTGGATGCCTCAACTTTGGAAGCTCTCAGTGAGTTCGGGAGTTCACCGATTCGTCTCCTCGCTGCCGTCTATTTTGGTAAGACGAGGCTGATCGACAATGTCGGAGTGCCCCTTTCGCCTTCCGAATCATAAGATTTCAAATGAATCCGGCGGAAACGGGGCTTGCCACCGCGTCTTGAAAGACGTAACCAGACCCAGTGAGAACGTTCGATTTTATCGTGGTCGGAAGCGGAATTTCCGGCCTCAGCTTTGCCCTGCGCGCCGCCGGGCATGGAACCGTGGCCGTCATTACCAAGGCGGAGGCGTCCAACACCAACACCGCCTGGGCACAGGGAGGCATTGCCTGTGTTCAAAGCGAAGAGGACTCCGTTGATCAACACGTCGCCGACACCCTCGACGCCGGAGCAGGCCTCTGTCCCGAACCGGTCGTTCGTGAAATCGTTTCCAAAGGTCCTCCTGCGATTCAGGAATTAATCGACTGGGGAGTGGAGTTCGACGAGCACCTCGACGAAAACGGAGAGCCTACCCTCGCTCTCGGTCGTGAAGGCGGGCACACTCAACGGAGAGTTCTTCATCACAAGGACACCACCGGGCGCGAGATCGAGACGAAGCTTCTTGCCGCCGCGAGGGGGAATGACCGGATCGAATTGCTCGAGCACCACTTTGCGATCGATCTCATCACGACTGCGAAGCTTGCCCTCGCAACACCACCGCGATGCATCGGGGTTTACGCCCTGAACGAGGACACCGGTGAAGTCCTGACACTGCGCTCAGATCGCGTCCTCCTCTGCACGGGAGGATCCGGAAAAGTGTATCTCTACACAACCAATCCTGACGTAGCGACAGGCGATGGCGTGGCGATGGCATGGCGGGCCGGATGCGAGATTGCGAACATGGAATTCGTCCAGTTCCACCCGACCTGTCTCTATCACCATGAAATGAAATCTTTTCTCGTCACCGAAGCGATGCGAGGTGAAGGCGCTGAACTGATCGACAAAAAAGGGCGCCGTTTCATGACGGAATACGATCCCCGTGGCTCTCTCGCACCACGGGACATCGTCGCCCGGGCAATCGACCGCGAGATCAAAAAAACCGGTGAGCCCTGCGTCTTTCTCGATATCACCCACAAGCCGGCCGACTACATCAAAAGCCGGTTTCCGAATATTTATGAGACCTGCCTCACTGTTGATATCGACATCACCAAGGTGCCGATTCCGGTGGTCCCGGCGGCACACTACCAATGCGGCGGAGTGAAAACTGATGTCAACGGAGCCACTTCACTCAAGGGACTGTGGGCGGTCGGAGAAGTGGCCTGCACCGGACTCCACGGAGCGAATCGCCTCGCCAGTAACTCCCTCCTCGAAGGAGTCGTTGTTTCCAAAAACGCGCTCAGCGACACTCTCGTGAAGATCCCCCTTTCCCACGAATTCGAAAACCTTGATGTCCCGGAATGGGAATCCGGCGATGTCACGGATGTCGACGAATTGGTCGTCATCTATCACAACTGGGACGAAATCAGGCGCCTTATGTGGGACTACGTCTCGATCGTAAGGACGACAAAGCGACTGCAGCGCGCCGCAACCCGACTCCACAATTTGCAGCGCGAGGTGCAGGAATTTTACTGGAACTTCCGGGTTACCAGTGAGCTTCTCGAGCTCCGTAATCTGGTCGAGGTCGCGGCCCTCATCGTCGATTCCGCAGCAAGACGGAAAGAAAGCCGCGGACTGCATTACACGCTGGATCATCCTGAGAAGGACGACAGGCACTGGCAGAAGAACACCGTGATCACAAAGTGATCCCGGGCTCAGCCAACGAGGGCGACGCTACGCAGTTCCCGGATTGCGTCGGCGAGCTTGCGCCACCGCGAAAAGCGCGATCGCAATCTCAGCACGGTTTTGAAGGTAGATCGTAACACGGTCTCCGCGTTTCACTCCTTTGCGGGAAAGGAAACCTGCCAGCGCACGAACCTGCCCCTCGGCTTCCGAAAACGTCAGAACGCTTCCGTGCCGGTCTTCGATAAAGACAGCATCAGGACTGGCATGAGAGGCGGAAAACAAGAGCCCGGCCACTCCTGTTCCAGCCCGCCAGGTCTGCGCCAAGGTAGGAATTTGACTCATGGGCCTCAATTTACGACCCAATAATCTTAATTTTAATAATTATTATAATTATTGAAACACTGACCTTCTCGTTCACGGGGGATCCCGGGAGCAAAGTCGCTACTGAACGAGGCTCTTCACCTCACTCATCGAGGGAAGATTCCCCCGACCTCCGAGCCCCTGTGCACTGAGAGCTGCGGCGGCACTGGCGATACGTGCTGATTCCTCCCAGTCGTTACCGGCGTGGACCGCGAAGAGAAATGCACCGTGGAAGACGTCTCCGCAGCCGGTCGTGTCGACTACCGGGTCAATCAGAAAAGCAGGCTGGTGAAATGGGTTTCCTTTCGCAGGCGAAAACCAGCTCCCGCGAGTCCCGTCCGTGATCCCGACGATCTGCGCTCCCTCCTCAAGCAGGGCTCTCAGCTGAACTTCCCGATCTCCGGAATCGGAGTGTTGCTCCGCAAAATCACGGGCCACCACGAGAATATCCACGAGCGGCAGCAGCTCGCGAAATTTCGGATCGTAGCGATTCGCCCCGCCGTCGAATGAAACCACCCCTCCCGCTTCCTTGACAAGCACGGCGGCTTCAAAGCAGGCAGGCCAATGACGTCCGTTCAGGTGCAGGATTTTACACTTCCGCAAGGCATCGACCGGAAGCTCGGAGATACCGAGAGGGTTGGCAGTCCCCTCCTCAAAAACAACATGACGCTCTCCGTCAGATTTCCGGACAAGCACGATCCCCAGACTCGAACTTTGGCCCTCTTCCTGAGAAAACCAGGTCAGATCGACTCCAAATTTCGAGTAGTCGAGGGCGATGAGATCACCGCGCCAGTCATTTCCGACGCGGTCGATAATTGCGGTCTTCGCTCCCAGTTTCGACGCAGCGCAGAGCGCGGTCGGAACGGGTCCTCCGCCCATGTGGACTGACTCCCGAACTTCGGTAACGCCACTCCCGGACGGGAAATCATCCACCAGTTGAATGGTGTCCAGAAGGGACATTCCCAATCCAAGAATGTCCATGCACCGGAATTTGGGTCAGCCGGAGTGCCGGGTCAGCCGG
>JARGOP010000056.1:16769-27500 GCA_029233965.1 Verrucomicrobiales bacterium
TCCAAGAATGTCCATGCACCGGAATTTGGGTCAGCCGGAGTGCCGGGTCAGCCGGAGTGCCGGGTCAGCCGGGGTTCCGGGTCAGCTATGATGCTCTTTGATCCAGCCCACCACGGCGCTGGTCATTTTCTCAAGCCCGTCGCCACTGTAGACATGATCGACCCCTTCGAGAATAATGAGATCCTTCGGCTCGTAAGCGGCACGGTAGATCTCGCGACCCTCATCGACCGGCACGACATCGTCGGCATCGCCATGGAGGATGAGCCAGGGCACCTCGATCTTTTCAGTCTTGGCAATGACGCTGTCAATTTTCGCCATGTCATCGACAAAAGCCTGAGAAAGAGGGCAGTCTTTGTCGTCCCACATGAAACCTTTGCCCGGCTTCTGATCCCCAAACTCAGTCTCACAGAATTTTTTGGTGTGAACCATTCCCGAAAGCGAGATGAGAAGCTGGATGCGCTCATCCTTCACCGCTGAGAGCACTCCGACAGCGCCACCCATGCTGTGACCAATGTAGCAGACACGGTGGTAGCCCTCGTCATCTGCGGCATCGACGATTGCTTTCAGGTCTTTCACCTCTTTCGAAATCGTGCAGGCTCCGAAGTCTCCCTCAGACTCTCCGTTTCCGGAAAAGGAAAATCGCAGGGCGTTGATTCCCGCTTCTTCAAGGGCAGTCGCCAGTCCCAGCGCCCAGGGGCGGTCCTTGTTCCCGGTCACCCCGTGACCGATGATGCAGAGCAACGAAGTGTCCGACGGATCGCCGTGAAATTCGTAGTCGAGGGTCTCTTTGGAAGAGTTTTGGATTTCGAGGTGCATAGCAGTTACAGGAACTAATGTGAGGGTCTGTCGGAAAATGTCTAAGCGAAAAATGCGTGATCGCTAAAATTGCGTATCGAAGACGCGGACCTCTTTAAACCACTGGCTGAACCGGTCAACAAAGACGTGGTGCTCATCGTGAACTTGATAGGCGTTGTGTTGTTCGACGGAATCAAATTCAAGGACAAGCGCGTAGTCAAACGTGTTCCGGGTGACAGGACGCTCAGGGGTTCCGGCAGGCTTTCCGAACGTCCCTGAACTCACGACGTCGATATCACCAAGCGCGGCGAGGCCTTTCTCAAACTCGGCCTTTTGGTCGGCGGTCAGAGATTCATCCAACCAGAAATAAACATTGTGTCTCACCATAGTTGCTGAGACTAGGACAACGATTCCGGATAATCAAACGGCGACTCTGCGGGGAGCGATTTTTTTCGCGGGTCACCCCTGCTGCTCGCTCGCGTTTTGAAGCATCACCTGAATGTGAGGGGTGTAGAGATCCGGTTCGAGAAGAAAGGAATCATGCCCTTTTTCGGAGTGCACGGTGAGAAACAGGTGCGGCACATCCGCCTCTTTGAGCAAGCTGACAAGAGCGGCCTGCTCCTCCGGATAGAAGCAATAATCCTCGTCGATACTGAAGACGAGATATTGATGCCCCGCCTCCCGGGAACGGGAGAACAGATCCAGAGGATTCGCCGCTTCGGCTTCGATCACGGGATCGTAGCGGCTCCACATTTCACAAATCCGAAGGTAGGTGTTCGCATCGAACCGGTCTGTGAACTTCTTCCCCTGGTGAAGCATGTAGCTCTCGACGTGATCGTGAGCCTGATACCAGGAAAAGCGGTCCCCCGGCTGGACCACGTCCTTGCTCGCCCGGCGCTCAATCGCATTCAGGTGCACGAAGGTTTTGTGGCTGATCATGCGGGCCAGTCCCAGGCCGGTCTCCGGAATTCCCGTCTCGTAGTATTCGCCGGCCCGGAATTTGGGATCATTCTCAATCGCCAGAATCTGTTCGAGGAGAATGATGCGGTTGAGCACCGTCGTTTTCACCCCGGTTGCGATAGGAATGACGAGTCGCGTTCTCTCAGGAAAAAGAGTCGCAAAACTCACGCAACCCAATCCACCCGTCGAAGGCCCGATCACGGCGAGCAACTGCTCAATGCCAAGGGCATCGAGGAGGAGGGCCTGGCAACGCACCATGTCATTCACGGTCACATTCGGGAATGCAGACCCGTAGCGTTTGCCCGTGTCAGGATTGATCGAAGACGGTCCGGTCGTCCCGTAACAACCGCCGAGGTAGTTGGCACAGACAATGAAATAACGATCAGTGTCGAGTGCTTTCCCCGGTCCGATGAAGGGATTCCACCAGCCATCCTCACATTCCTTTGTCCAGAATTCACAGCCTTCCACTTCCGGATTGAAGCCCGCAGCATGCTGACTTCCTGAAAAGGCGTGGAACATCAAGACGGCATTCGAAGCATCCTCGTTCAGCGTGCCATAGGTCTCGTAGGCGACATTGACATGGTCGAGCGACGCCCCGCTTCGAAACACAAACGGCTTCTCCGGCGTGGCGATGGTTTGAAAGAAAGTTTCGACCTGTCCTATCTCGCTCATTTCAGGGCGCACAGGCTAACCCTGAAAACGCTTCCATGCTACCCATTTGCGCGTCATAACGCGACGCATCGTTCGATCACGCGGGCGGCCGGTGCTTTCACCCCCCCGTTCACACGGCAACCGGAGCACTCGCCCTGCAGAGGGCACAGGGAAACGACGAGTCACAATCTCCTCAGGACAATCCAGCAGAGGCAGGTGTTTCTCCCGCTGCCGCGGCGACCGATTTTCACTGAAATCCGGCCGTCGCCTGCCCGCACCACCGTCGATTTCTCGAGGAACACCCCCGCGATCGTTGCGACATCTTCAAAGAGCGTTTCCCCTTCCACCTCCACAAACTGACCGGGCTGATCGTGCCCCGCGTCCCCGATACATACGGTCACCTCATAGTCGATGCCGTCCTGAACTCCCACCTCCCAGACCGCTTCCTCGCGAGTGAAGAGAAAGGAATCCCGATAGATCTCGGCATAGACCGAGCGGCTTCGGAAATTTTGAGTCATATCTCGATCCCAACCAAACCCCCGCCCCTCCGTCCAGCGTTCACCGCGATCCCACTCCGCTTCCCGGCTTCCTGTGCCTGAGAAGTCGAAGCGCCGCTCGAGTCCCGTTTCCTCACCGGTCCAGAGACCATCCGTCTCCGGAGTGAGAACCGGCGCTCTGACTCCCCAGACAATCGGCTCATTCGGGGTAAAAATCAGCGCATCATCGACGTTCAGGATTCCATCCCCGTCCGCATCGTTCTCCGCCACGGTCGGAAAGGGACGAGGCGACAGATCGGCGGACTGGATCGCCTCCCACCAACTCCGGCAGAAACCGCCCCGCGATTCGGTTTCAGATTCCGGCACAGTCAAAGAGGCCGCTCCGGGGAATTCTATCGCGGTGAGGCGCATCACCTCTTCTTTCCATCCCGGTGTTGCCACCTCGTCCGGAAGAAAATCCACCGCTTCCGATTCTATCGGGAGGCAGCCCAGCGCGGAAAGCCGGTTGACCGCAACAAAGGCATCCTCGTCCGGCGAGAGGTCGCGCCAGGGCCAGAGGAGCAGAGGGCGCCCCCACGTTCCCCCGCAAAGGCTGTGCCTCACCTCTTCGAGCCGCTCGCGGTCCATCGGGATTTGACGGGGATCGACCTTCTCTTTCAAGGCAACCGCTGCGAGGGCTGCTGCTGCCTGCCCCACATGGATGCACTGGTCGTGCAGGCGGATCGCGGCGCTCACCATGCTGCTGTAACCAAGATTTTTCTGAGCGCCGAGGAGGCCGTCCATCTCGACTGGAATCAAACTGCGGGCCGGAAAAACCGAGCGATCGCTCAGGTAACGTGTGTTTCTTCCGGGCTTCTCGTAATCAATCCAGGGTCCTTCATTGCCCTCAGCTTTCAGGTAAGTCCGGCCCGTCCGATGAAAATCGTAGTGAAACTGCCAGGCGAAGAGTCCATCCGGATACATCACTTCGCTGAACCGCTCTTTCGCCGAAGTCTTGGTCTCGCCGTCCCGGTTCCGGCCGTCCTGCTCGCGCATCATGTAAAGAGCCTTGAGCCGAAGCGATTCCCGGATGTAAGGCTTGGGAGGAAGCCTGTCCGCCGTTCCGAACTGATCGCTGAGTGCAAAATTCCGGAACGAGTTCGCTTTGTCCGGCGCCTTTTCGTGAACGAAATTCTGCAAGTGATAGAGCAACTTCAGTGAATGATTTTTCGCATCGTCAAAAATGATCTGACGCTGCTCACGGGTCATTTCCACGATATTTTTCTCTGAGGCTCCCGGTTCTGTCTCTTCGAGCGCATCCACGACAGACCGGGGCAGGCGGGTCAGCGGATAGTCCTGCCCGTTCATGTAATTCAGGAGAATGCTTGTTTTGCCTCCGGAACGGGAAGATCCGTCAATAAGACGACGCACCGTGTAGACCGAGAGTTGGCGGGGTGCCTCCTTCCCCTCGTCCGGCCAGTGTAGAATGCTCCCCAGACCCGTTTTTACATCCCACTCCAGCGATGTAAACTGCTCTGCACTCAACCGGGTCGCCCGCGCAAAATATCGATCATCGAACCCGTCCGGCTCTGCGATGGGCGCGGGCGTTTCGCTCTCCTCAACGACCATGGCCCAGGTGATGGGATTCATCTCATTGGCAGGGAACTGCTGGAGGTCCACGGGAGCACTCGGCTCGCCATATCGTGAAAAGGGATCCGGCCCGCATTCGTAGGCGGCCCCGGAAAGTTGGATGGCCTCCCCCCAGTCCGAGGCGTCGATCGTGATCGTCGCGTTGACCGCCAGTTCGGGGCGATTTCCCCCGGCATCGGAAAAAGTAAGCCCGGTCAGTCTCGGGCGCGTCCCCGTCTCATCGACGCGGGCTTCGGTGGGCAGATAGTTCCGGAATACTTCAATCCTTCCTGCATCGAGATAGGGCTGGATGATCTTCCGAAAGATCGCTTCCGCCTCAGCCGGCTGAAAAGTCGACGGACCGTGGAAGGGACGGCCGGGCATGCGCGATCCGTATTGCGCAGAATTCCCCCATTCAATCTGATCCATCAACTCCCGGAAGAGTCCGCTTCGATGAAAAGATCGCTTCATGGGATGCCAATCCACGCCCCATCCGACCTTGCCGACACCCTTGTTTTCATCGACACAGGCAAGTGCCTGCTCCGTGAACTGCCCCCCGAACCAGACTCCGTCGTGAACAATGAGCGTTTTCGGCACGCCGAGACGGACTGCCGTGACCGCCGCCGCCCAGCCGGATTCGGTCGCGCCGACAATGAGAAGGTCGGCATCCACCTCGCGCTCCTGCGCCATCAGCGCGGAAGTCGCGAAGACCGAAAGGATGAGCAGGGCGAGACTGGTCCGGTTCACCCTGAAAGAAGACGATGAATCGAGCTTCGTGACAAGCTCGAAACGATCCCCCTGCCCTCCAATGCAAGAGGGTTGAATCGATGACCTGACCCTGTTACTTTGCCCGGTGAGCTTACTCGATCGTCTATTTTCCCAAATCGAAGAGGAATTGCCGGAGGACTCCTCCCATATCCGCCTCGTCGTCGGACTCGGGAATCCCGGCCCGGAATATGAAGGCACGCGGCACAACATCGGATTCGATCTCGTCGACCGGATTGCGGACACCCGGAACCTGAAGTGGAGCCGCGAACGGAAGTTCCGGGCCAAAACGGCAAGCGCCGGCTCTTCGTTGATCCTCGCAAAACCGCTCACCTTCATGAATCTGAGCGGCAACGCGGTGGCGCGGCTCAGCAAATTTTACAAGCTGAAGCCCAATCAAATTCTCGTCGTCTACGATGACGTGGATCTCCCCATCGGAAAAATGCGTTTCCGCGCGAGCGGATCGGCAGGGGGACACAACGGCATCAAATCCATGATCGAATATCTGGGCACGAACGAATTTCCCCGACTCAAGCTTGGAATCGGCGCTGCCGGGCGGCCCGGAGGCATGGTGGATCATGTTTTAGGCAAATTCTCGGCAGAAGAAGCGAGAGAATTGGAAAAAGTCCTCGCCATTGCTGAAGATGGAGTAAATTGTGCGCTTTCCGCCGGTCTCCCCGCTGCAATGAATCAGTACAACTGACGGAATTTTATGGAGAAAGGGTAGAGTTACCCAATCGACAATCCCCCAAAACACATTTCATGAAACGAAAGTACGAAGGAGTTTACGTCCTCAAGATGCAAGGACAGGAAGAAGGCATCGACGAGATGGTGGCCAATATCACGAAGGAGCTTGAGTCCAAGGGAGCTTCCCTTGAGCAGATCGACCGCCTCGGTCGTCGTGAGTTCGCCTATCCAAACCACGCGAAACAGAAGCATGGTTACTACGTGCAGTTCCAGTTTCTCGCTGAACCGGCGGTTGTTGACGGTGTCGAAGCCAGCTTGAAGCTCAACGATCAGGTGATGCTTCAACACTACCGCCGCATCTAGTTTTTTATTCACGGCTTCTTCGGAAGCCGAACTTTGGAGTCAGATGCGTCGTTGCATGCACCCACTCCGTAGTCCCGTTGTCTCACGACTCACGGGATTTTTCGTTTCGACCTCGTAACCGGGGAAGAGACTTTCACCTCACTTAACAGCATTCTCCCGCAGACCGGACGAGCCCTGATTTCGCTCCGGATTTCTGAGAATGCATTTTACTCTAACGCCCCCCGTTTATTTCCTCCCTCCTTATGAACGTTGATCGCGCGACGCTCGATTTCCTTAATGCTTTTTCAGATGATGAAAAGAAAGAAGGACAACGCCTCCACGACGAGGGAGCTGTCACGCAGATTTTCGGGAATCATCTCTTGATTCAGGGCAGAATTGAAGACCGCGAGTGGTCCTGTCGAACCCGGCTCCAGCTCCAGGGGAACGAGTGGATTGGAGAAGCCGACGAGAAAAGCGACTCGGGTCGCGCCTCCCTTTACGCCACGATGCTCGAAAAGATCGCCCGCAAAGGCGAGCTTCCGGAAGCACCCAACGAAGTGGGAGAGCGGTCTCTCACCGAAATCATCGAGGATAAGCTTGGTCGGGCTCTCACCGGGGAAGAGGACGAGTATCTGGGCAAACTCGAGCGCCGCTATCGCCGTTTCGAGCTTGAGCGCGAAATTTTCGACTCTGATCTCGTTCGCCTCAACCCGCGCTGGCCGGTCGATTCTTTCGATCCCCTGACGCTTTGGCCGACCCCTCCGAACGACATCATTGAGTTCTGGAACTATCTCGCCCATGCCTTTGAAAAAGGGAACTACGAGTATCCCGAGTTCCTTGAGATCGTGACCGACCGTGAATGGACTCACCAGCGCATGGCCGAGTGGGAACGTCGCCGCGAAGAGAGCGAGTGGCGCTACCAGGTCGAGGTTTTCGAAAAGCGCCCTTCCGAAGACGGGGTTGAAAACGTCGAATTCCGACTTCGGATCAGCACCCGCGAGGCACGCCTCATGGTCAAAAAGGGCGAGAGTGAGGAATTTGAACGGATCACCGACTCGGAAGGCTACGAGCACCTTCAGGAGCGCTACGCAAACGGCGGACTTCGCATGGATGCTGCCTCTGAGATCCTCTGGAGCAAATTCCTCTACGCGGCTTCACACGATGATGACTCTGACGGCGGCCTCTCACTCGACCGGCTCGACAACTGTCGTTTCCTGAACCGCCTTTTCCACCAACCCGAGCTGCAGGGCCGGATCGTGAATCTGGACGAGCTTCCGTTTCGCATCAGCGATCTCCCCTTGCGCTGGATCTGTCGCACCGACACGATGGGCTCCGAAAATTACGAGCTTCAGCTCGTGACCGGTGACGATCGTGATGTCTCCCACACCGTTCGCCTTCTTCCCGGCGACGAGTCGCTCTACATGAGTGACGAGACCGTCTTCCGCGGGCCGGAGCACTGGGTCAAAAACGAGACGCTGATCGAGCCGCGTGTTGTCATTCCCACTTCTGTTGTGGAAAGCGAGTCCGGGGTTGCCTTCCTTCATCGGCTTGGATCCGAGGTCCCTGTGAACCTCAGCGAACGGATCAAAGAAGAGTCTCTCGGGATCATTTTCAATTTGAGCATCTCCGGCAGCGCTACCGGTGCGAGCAGTGAGCACATGCTCATGAACATCGTTGCGAAAAACAGCGACGGAAGCCGCGAAGAAGTGCTGGGGCGTGAGGGCTGGGACGTGAAGAGCCGGCCCGACTCCGGAGGGGAAGTGCTTTACCGCTACGACCGTTCTCTCCAGCGTCGCGTCGGAATGCTGATTTCCCCGATGCAGCCCACCTTCGACGGCAATCTCGGTTGCTACCGCGCCCGCGTTACGAAGAACTTTCCCGACAAATACGCGGAGTGGATTGAATCACTCCCTGAGGAAATTCAAATCGTCGCGGACGGAGACCTCGCGACGCTCGAAGCAGAGCCGGTTGAGGCACAGGTGTCTTTCGAGGTCGTCAACGAAGAGATCGACTGGTTCGACCTCAAAGTGGTCGTCAAAGTCGAAGGCATGGATCTCTCGCAGGAGGAAATCCGCGCTCTCGTTCAGGCTCGTGGACAGTTCGTACGCATGGATCGCGGAGGCTGGCTCCGTCTGAAAATGAACCTCGACGAAGCGCAGCAGGATGCCGTTTCCCGAATCGGCCTCGACCCCTTCGACCTCACTGGAGAGGTGCATCGCATGCATGCCCTCCAGCTCGCGGAGCCTATGGCAAAGGAGATTTTCGACGCCAAGGCCTGGGAGAAAATCAACGACCGCGCCAGCAATCTTAAGCTTCAGGTTCGTCCCGAAGTGCCTCCGGGCCTCAATGTCAATCTCCGCCCCTACCAGGTGGAGGGCTTTCACTTTCTTGCCTACCTTGCCACGAACCGTTTTGGCGGCATTCTCGCCGATGACATGGGTCTCGGTAAAACGATCCAGTCCCTCACCTGGCTGCTCTGGCTCAGGGATCAGGCAGGTGAAGACTGTCCGCCAAGTCTCGTCGTCTGCCCGAAATCAGTCCTCGATGTCTGGGGAGATGAAGTGAAGAAGGCCGCGCCCGCGATTCGCGTCCAGGTCCTGCGCAACAAGTCAGAGCTCGAAGTCGACCGACTCGGAAAAGACGTCGATCTCCTCGTCGTCAACTACAGCCAGCTTCGAACCTGCGCCGACGAACTGAAGCCGATCAAGTGGCTCGGCACGATCCTCGATGAAGGACAGCAGATCAAGAACCCGGATTCCAAGGCCGCCAAATCAGCCCGGGCTCTCAACGCCAACAACCGCCTGGTTCTCACGGGAACGCCGATCGAGAACCGGCTTCTCGATGTCTGGAGCCTCATGGGCTTTGCAATGCCCGGAATCCTTGGCGACCGCAAATACTTCCGCGAGCACTTTGACCGCCGCAAAGACACGCAGTCGCAGACGCGTCTTACCGCCCGCCTGCGCCCCTTCCTCCTTCGCCGAACCAAAGGTGAAGTCGCTCTCGACCTGCCACCGAAAATCGAGGAAGACGTCTTCAGCGAAATGGAGGACGTCCAGCGGCAGATGTATCAGGATGAGCTCGAGCGCATTCAGAAAGTGCTCCTTGGAATCGAAAACGATGACAGCCTTCGCAAGAACAGCTTTGTCATCCTTCAGGGCCTCATGCGCCTGCGACAGATCTGCTGTCACCCGGGTCTGATCGATCCAAAACACAAGTATGAGCAGAGCGCGAAAATGAATGCGCTCTTCTACCTCCTCGACCAACTCCACGAAGAGGGCCACAAGGTTCTTGTTTTCAGCCAGTTCGTTTCCATGCTCGACATCATCAAAGAAGAGCTTGAAGAACGGGATCGTCCGATCAGCTACCTGACGGGCCAGACCAAAAACCGCCACGAAGTCATCAGCGATTTCCAGGAGAGCAAGGATCCGAAGACCTTCCTCCTCTCACTCAAGGCCGGCGGAAGCGGTTTGAACCTGACCTCGGCGAGCTACGTCATTCTCTATGATCCATGGTGGAACCCGGCAGTGGAAAATCAGGCCATTGACCGCTGCCACCGCATCGGACAGGAGAGCAAGGTGAACGCTTACCGCCTCCTTATGCGTGACAGTGTCGAAGAGAAGATTCGAATCCTTCAGCAGCAAAAGAGCGCCATGATGACCGGTGTTCTCGGCGAAGAAGGCTTCACCCGGAATCTGGAAATGGACGACCTCAAGTTCCTCTTCAATGCCGGACACGTTGAGCAAAAGCCTGAGAAGAAGTCGAAAAAAGGGTAAAATGATCCTTCCCAGGGCGCTGGAGTGAGGCCTTCAGGCCTTCCCCTGTGCTGACGAGATGCAGCGGTGGAGAAATTGAGGCCTGAAGGCCTCACTCCAACCTACTTCGCGCCCTTGAGCTTGCGCAGCTCCATATCGATCGTCGCGAGGTAGGCAGACGTCGCCTTGAGACGCTTCGTTGTCAGCTTCGCAATAAACTCGTAGAGCGCTGCGTAGAAGGGAGCGTTCTCTTTCTTCGGCATGACATGCTCAAGAAACTTCTGATCCACCGCAAGGCAGAAAGACTCCTGGACCGCGACGATCGATGCGGAACGCGTTTCGTCCTCCAGCGCGGCAAGCTCACCGAAGATGTCACCAGTCTGATTCATCGTCACGAGTTGATCGCCCCCCTTGACCACTGCGACTTCCCCGGCAAGAAGGATGAAGATCCGTGAGGCCTCGTCGCCTTCCGCGATGATCACATCTCCCGGATCGCATTCGATGAACGCAGAGGCGTGAAGGACCTGATCGAGATGCTCTTTGGAAAAAGCCTCCAAAAAGGGAACCTCCATCAGCGTTTCAGGAACGTTGTTCTCGTCGTGGATGTAAGCGAATTCTTGCACGCGGAAATTATAGGATTCCGCCCCGCTCCTGTCGAGCGGAGAAAGCCGCGT
>JARGOP010000135.1 GCA_029233965.1 Verrucomicrobiales bacterium
ATACGGAGAACAAAATTTCCGTGGAGAGTCCCGTGTGTGTCCGGTTTCTCCCGGGGGCACCCTAGTTTCGAGCTTTTCTTTTGCGATGAAACGGGTGGGAATCGTCGGCTTGCTACACGAGTCCAATACCTTCGTAGCAGGCCGGACCGTGCGGAGTGATTTCGAGGCGGACCTTCTTCTCAGGGGGGAGCCGATCCGTGCCGCGATGATCGACGCTCCCCACGAGGTGGGTGGGTTTTTTCAAGGCCTTGCGGAAGCCGGAATGGAAGCGGTTCCCATTTTCCTGGCTCGCGCCTTGCCCTACGGGACGATCGAAGCGGGAACTTTTATGGCATTGGTAGAGGAATTGCTGGAGGGCGTTCATGCCGCCGGTGAACTGGATGGTATCCTCGCCGCGCCCCATGGTGCTACCGTGGCGGAAAACCATCCGGATGCTGATGGATATTGGCTGGAACGTTTGCGGAAGGAGCTCGGCGCCGGGTTCCCGATCGTCGCTACGATTGATCCCCATGCCAACCTGTCGCAACGCATGGTGGATGCGACCGATGTGTTGATCGCCTACACAACCAACCCCCATCTCGACCAGCGGGAAACGGGTGTGAAAGCGGCTTCCCTGCTTTCGCGGATGCTGGAAGGCAGCGTGGTTCCGGTGCAAAAAGCGGTCTTTCCGGAGCTCGCGATCAATATTCAAACGCAGAATACTTCGGAGGAACCGCTTCGGAGTTTCTATTCTTTTGCCTCGGAGTGTTGCGATGTGGAGGGTGTCCTGTCCCACTCCATTGTGTTGGGGTTTCCCTACGCCGACGTGCCGGAGATGGGTTCGTCGGTTTTGGTTGTCACCGATGGAAATCCGGATCTTGCCGCAGAGTTGTCCGCTGATCTGGCGAACGAAATGGAAGTGCGGAAGGAGTTTTATGAGCCGGGTTTTCTTTCAATTTCCTCCGCCATAGCCCGGGTTTGTGAAAGCGAGCAAGCGCCGGTTGTCCTGCTTGATATGGGAGACAACGTCGGGGGCGGGTCTCCAGCCGACAGCACAGCGATCCCTCACGAGTGGCTGAAATGCGGAGATGGCGCCGGAGCGGTTGTCTTGTTCGATCCTGCTTCGGTCGAGAAGGCGGTAGAGGTGGGAGAAGGGGGCGTGAGTCATTTTTCGATGGGGGATCCCTCCCATCCCGTCAAAGCGGAATGCGTGGTCCGGTCACTGCACGATGGGAAATTCCACGAATCCGAGGCGAGGCATGGAGGGTTTTCTTCCTTCGACCAGGGAAAGACCGCGATCCTGGAAACAAGCGATGGTCGACTCACGATGATGGCAACGAGCCGGAGGATGGCACCGTTCAGTCTCTCCCAGTTGACGGCTTTTGGCCTCGATCCCGGTGACTACCGCATGATCGTGGCGAAAGGGGTGATTGCCCCGATGGCCGCCTACCAACCGGTCGCCAAGGGCGGCTTTCTCCATGTCGATTCTCCCGGTGTCACGCGGGCGAATATGCGCAAGCTGGACTACCGCAATCGTCGTCGCCCCATGTTTCCGTTTGAGTAGGACAGGTTCCTACTCCGTTTCGTAGATCCACGATACGGGAAAGCGCGTGATCTGAGTCAGGTTGAGTCCGCCTTTTCTTCGATCTCCGGCACAGTGGCCGAGGATGACGTGGTCACCCACAAAGTCCATCGCCGTGTAGCAATACCATCCATTCGGATCGTCTTCGAGCGTCCTGACATTAGTCCACGTCTTGCCCTCATCTTTGGAAATGGCCAGCGAGAAGGGAGTGCGTTTGTTTTTCAGCTCTTCCGCGATGTTCTCGTGATTGTTCCAGACGGCAAGCAGGTCACCGGTCGAGGGAATGCGCTCGATGGTTGCGGGCGAAGTCGGGGAGAGCAGCGGGGAACGTACTGGTTCGGTCCAGGTGACGCCATCATCGTGCGAGTAGGAGAAAAGCTGGGCGCCTGCGTTCGTCCGAATGAACATGAGGAGAGATCCGTCACGAAGTTCGACCAGTCCGGGCTCCTGGTAGACCCTCTGATTGCTTCTCGTGATTTCCGGAGTCAGCATATTAGCACTTCGTTTCCAGCTCCGGCCCTGATCGTCCGAATAGTAGCTCATGAGCTCCCCCTTGAAGTCGAGCTTGTCACTTCCGGGGACACTGTGCCGGGCCACCGCAAAGAGGAGACGGCCGCTGGGCAACTGAATGACACGATCATTGTTGAGCACGTAGTATCCGATTTCGTCGGTGATGCAGGGAATGGGCTCACTCCAGGTCTTGGCTTCGTCTTTTGAGATGCGGAGAAAAGGGCGGCAGTCTTGTAGAGAGTCTTTGATCAGGTAGAAAAGAGCAATGTCCCCCGACTGAAGGCGTAGCAAAGAGACCGACATGTTGTTGAATCCCCCTTCACGAGCGACAACGAGCTGATCCTCTTTGGACCAGGTCTTCCCGCCGTCCCTCGATTCCCGGGAAGCGAGATGGCCCGCGGCATGATCGCTTCCTCCTCCGGTGAAGTGGGTGTAGACAAAGAGGAGGCGTCCGTCCTTGAGCTGGATGAAATCGCCTTCGCTGTTTCTTGCGTTCTCCTTAGAAGGGGCAAGGAGCCGGTCTTTTTCCACTCCCGGGATTTCTTTGACTTGATAGGGTGGATCAAGTGCCTCCTCGGCGAGCATGGAAACACCACTCGTCAGGCAGGCCAGGAAGAGAGTGAATTTGGCAAATCGCTTCATAGTACAAAAAGTGGGGACCGGAGCTATGACTGTCGAGTCCGTCCCCGCCGCATCCGCGCCCTTGGCTTCCGGGGCGTCAGATTTCCGAAAACCAGCGTTCCCGGTTGGCGGCGATGAATTCCGTATCGAGCCACTGTGGGTAGGCCGCGGAGACACGATCCAGTTCCTCCTTTTGTCCGGCCGACAAAACTTCGGAAGGCTCGAGGCAGGCATGGGAGGGGACCAGGCCATCACGACGGAGCATTTCATTCATTCCTGACAGGCATCCTGCAAAGTCATGGCCGGGGTCAAAGATGGCGCTGTTGAGGTCCGTGAGTTCTGCATTTTTCTTTGACCAATCGGCGGCAGTTCCCGCACCGGACTTGATGTTCTCCAGCAGGTGAACCGCTTTCTGTGTTCCGATGGCCCACTGCCCTAAGAGCCCACCCGAAAAGGAGACGCTTTCGGGGCCGTAGGGGAAACGGGTTAGCAGATCATGAATGATATTGTCATCGTTGCCGGTGTAGAGGGAGATGTCACTTCGTCCGCTCTCCCCGAGGGCCCGGGCCACGTCGAGCGTCGCGTAGCGGTCGAAGGGCGCCACTTTGATCGCCACTACGTTTTCGATTTCGACAAAGCGTCGCCAGAAATCGAAGGAATAGGATCGGCCTCCGATGGCAGGTTGGAGATAGAAACCGATCACCGGCAGGATCTCGGCGATTCTTTCACAATGCTGTAGGAGATCCTCATCGGATTCCTCGCGAAGGGCGCTCAGGCTCAGGAGGGTGGCGTCGTATCGGTGTTCGAGAGCGTACCTTGCTTCCGCAACAGCCTGGTTCGTTTCGCCGCAGACCCCGGCGATTTTGGCAAAGGGCTTTTCTGAATTGCGATAGCGATCGATTTCCTCAGAGGCGAGTTTCAAGACCGGTTCGAAGAGTTGGTGATCGGGATCGCGGATCTCGAACTGAGTGGAATGTACTCCGACCGCGAGTCCACCCGCTCCTGCATCGAGGTAGTAGCGGACCAGGGCTCTCTGGTGGCGTTCCGACCAGGACCGGTCCTCCCGAAGCGCGAGGGGAAGCGCGGGAATGACCTGGCCGGCGGACAGGTGGGACCGGAGGGGAAGCAGCTCAGTATTTTCCATCTCGAACTTCGAAGTGGGTGGGTTTTCCGAGAAGAGGGCGCTCATCGCGAATCCAGGTGGCGACCCAGTCGATGAGAGTGTCTCCGGACACGCCGGGAGCCCCGAAAAGCTCGTGAGATTTCGAAGCGTCGTTGAGCCAGGCCGAGTCGCTTTCGGCCCCGGTCAATGTCACCTCCTTGTCGAACATTTCTCCGAAACGATGGGCGAGGTCGCGAACGGCGAGGATCTCGGCTCCGGTTACATTGA
>JARGOP010000057.1 GCA_029233965.1 Verrucomicrobiales bacterium
CAAAAGGCACCACCTTATTACTGGAGCGTTGAGACGGGCGCTGCCGTTGACTTTGTGTCCGAAAAGGGCCACAGGTTGGGGTCCATTTAAAGGGACAGGCCCTTAAAATACGCTCAATCCTCCCCGCCGAGCTGATAAAACCTCTCCGAGATACAATTTCCCATCGGTAAATCTATGCAAAACAGTGTTTTGGAAATCCACCCCGTTACAATTGAGGGCGGCGAAGTTGTCTATAGAGGAATATTTTGCGCTCCGTGCCGGAACGATGCCTCGGTCACATTCAGGGTGCCGGTAAATGAGTCAGAACCGATCAATGAATCCGGGATGGTTGAGGCCTTCACCCTGGTTTTCCTGCTTCCAGCGATGCGGGTCGGGTTGCCCTTCGTGGTGAATGGGGCGATCGATGCGAATTTTCGAAGAAATCTGGAACAACTGAAAGGATTTTGGACCAATCTCGTTCCGGAAAAGTTTTCAATGATTGAGACAAAGTTTACGGATTGCGAGGAGCCGACTCCGGAGGTCCCCAAAGCTGCCGTCAGTTGTTTTTCAGGCGGTGTGGACAGTTGCTATACCGCGATCCAGATAAGTGGATCTGACGATGGCGCGATCATACCATGCCCTCTTGAAGGAATGGTGATGGTTCATGGATTGGATATTCCATTCAGACAATCTGAAGTATTTGAATCAGCTTTTCAGCGTTCCGAAAAAATTGCCTCAAGTTTAAACTTGCCGTTACATCGTATCTCGACCGATGTTCGCAATATCCAAAAACAGTTCGATCTGGATTGGCCCACGGAATACCATATCTTCCCCGTAGCAAGTGCCTTGTATTTATTCTCACACCGTTATCAGTTGGCTGTAATTCCCCCCGGCTACTCATACGATAAGCTGTCGTTGCCAATTGGATCAAACCCGATATCCGACCTGTTTCTGGGAAGCGGACGAATGGGTTTCTTCCACCACGGGGCCTCCGCCGGAAGGTTTGACAAAGTTAAAGCAATTTGCGGGCATCAGGCAGTTTCGGATAACGCGAGGGTGTGCTTTGAAGCGAGCCGCCTGGATCGAAACTGTGGCAAATGCTTAAAATGCTGTTCTCTGCAGATTGCCCTGCAACTGAACGGCATTCGTGAGCCCAAGTGTTTTTCAGAACCCATTGATTTCCAGTATCTCGAAAATTTGGCTCTAGAGAATCATTCGGTCCGGGGCACATTCCAGGAATACGCTAAAATTTCCCGGGAACGAGGGGAAATGCAGTTGCTTAGTTCTCTTGAGATATGCCTGGAAAAAAATCGCCATGTTGAAGAGTATGCTCAACAGCAAAAACGTAAGAATCGATTCAACAATAAACTGAAGCGTTTCCTTTCGAAAATTCGGTAGCCTTCCCTTGCTCTAAAACAGCGTTCACTTGAAAAGTAATGCCACAAGCGAAGGAATTATCGATTTCTCCCCTGCAGCAGAGGAGTGCAGTGAAGTAGGGTTCGGATCCTGACGCCGGTGTTTTGTCATGGCGCGGCTTCGATGAGGCAGCGGTGGAGAAAGAAGTGGACCGGAGCGATTTGCAGCAGGATGTGATCTCGGCGCCGCCGGGGTGAGGAGATTCTCGAACGATTTGTCGGGCAAATTTCACCGCCCCTCATCCACCGTTTCATCCCGCTGGTAAATGGGCAATTGCCGGTAGGGGACGGTGAAGGAGAGGACCATCATCGACGTGCCGTAGGTGCCACCGTTGCGGCCGTTGGACCACGAGCCGTTCGACTGCTGCTTGACGATGTATTCTTCATACATCCAGTCGGCATACTGAGCCCAGAATTTTCCTCCGAGCTGGAACATGCCCTGGGCGTTGTAGTAATTGGCGTAGTACTCATGGGCATTGTTGATGATCGCCTGACGATGTTTGAGGATGAAATCGCCGGACCGGAAGGTGGATTCGGTTCCGTGATACCCGGTCAGTTCAAGGCAGAGGAGACCGCATCCGGTGAGAGTCTCGGAATGCCCCCAGGGGTCGGTGTAGCCGAAGCGGCCCTGCTCTTTGTCGTGGTTCTTGAAGACGTAGCCAACCGCTTCTTCGATCGCTTTGTCGGGGATCGGCGCCCCGTTGAGTTTCGCCGAGCGAAGCGCCATGAGGGCCCATCCGGAGCAGGAAAGATCGGAATCCCGGGAGTCGGGCTTGTAACGCCAGCCACCCTGGTGTTTCTCACTTTTCGGGACGGCCTGCGCCTCAAGAATGAGCTTCGTCGCTTTCGCCAGAATCGGGCTGAGCTTCTCCTGAGTTGCGGGATCGACCATGCCGCTGACTTCGGAGAGAAAGAGCGTCGCGATGGTGTGGGCATACATGAGGCCGTGCCCGGAGTCGCCCTTGTCGAGGAGGCCGTTGCTGCGCTGGCTGTCGAGGACGTAGGCGAGGCAGCGATCAAGATTCTCCGCGTATTCCCCGTAGCCCGGGGTGTGGCCCGCAGAGAGAAAGGCCATTCCGACGAGTGAGACGACGCCGACAGAGCGTCCGTAGGAATCGTTGTAGGTGCCGTCGTTGGATTGATTCACGGCGAGATAACGGAGGGCCCGGTCCACCGCCGCTTCGACCGCCGGCTGGTGTTTTTGGAAAACGGAATTCGACAGTGTCTCCTGCGCCGATGCCTCACGGGGACTGAGCGCGAGCGGAAGGAAGAGAGTGAGGAGGATCCGTTTCATGGTTTTTTTCCGGCTTCTTTGGCAATGACCTGGAAGTAACGCCCCACCAGTTCCCGATACTCGGCGGGGAGGTCCGTTTCGATCGCGGTGGCATTTCCCCCGACAAGAGCGCCACGGAACCGGGTCCAGTCTTCGACACTGATTCCGAGCGCCTGAAGTTCGGGCGGGATGCTGTCGCCATTGATGTCCGACCCCTTTTCGCCGGTTTCGTTCAGGTTTTCCCCGGTAGGATCGCCGGTGAGGTTCGGGGGCATCGGCTCGTTGCCTTCCCCGGGAGGAGTAGGCTGAGACTGGCCCGGATTGCCGAGCTTCTTCATGGCCGACTGGGCGAGCTGCTGGAGCGCACTGGCGGCTTCCTGAGACTGTTGCGCCGCTTCCTGCGCGTCCTGTGAACGAGCGGACTCAGAGACTTCCTCAAATCCTTCCGCCAGTTCTTTGCCGTCGGCGACCTGACTGTCAGCGTCGGAGGGTTCGAGGCCTTCCATGGTCTTTCCGATCGACTCGGCGGACTGACCGAGTGCCTTCGCGGCCTGTTGGAGGAAATTCGCGGACTGGCTCTGGTCGCTTTGGCTTCGCTGCATGGAAGCCTTCGCATCTCTCGCGAGTTCGCCGGGCCCGACCTGGCTGTTGGCCTCGGCCCGGGATTGCTGCTCCTGGGCCCGGGCGAGCTGCTGAGAGGATTGCTGAGCCTCCTGAGCACCGCGCTGCAGCGACTTCTCCGCCTGATCCGCAGCATTGCCGGCGCTCTCTTGCGACAGGTTTTTGAGCGCGGTCTCGAAGGCATGGGTGTCGTTGCTCAACTCCATTGCCTCTTCATGCAGCGCCGCCTCCATCATACTGAGCGCTTCCTGGAGATTCCCTTCCTTCACTGCTTCAATCTGTTCGGCGAGGGCGGCCTGCTCTTCGGCGAATTTCTGACTGCCCGGGGAATCTCCTTCCTGTGAGTCTTTGCCATCGGAGGCATCGGCGGCAGGCGTCTCCCCCGACTCAGCAGCGGCAGCTTCGGCGAGGGATTCACTGGCGGCCTCAGCGGATTCGGCCGCCTCATTCACTTTGTCACCTTCGAGATTCTTCGCGGTTTCGAATCCCTGCTCAGCTCCCTGCATGAGAGCCTCGGACTCCGAATTCCCGATTGGTTCGTCCGCGTTGGCGGCTTCACGGGCGGCTGCGGCGAGTTTTTCCTGGCGATCCTGAAGGGCCTCCATGAGCTGTTCCCTGAGCGCTTCCTGCTCCCCGCCGGAGGCTTTCGCGGTTTGCTCGCTGATCTCTTTGAGTGCTTCCTGTTCTGCGGCCAGCTCAGCGGCAGCGGCAGCCATGGATTCTGCCTGCTCCTGCTGAGACTCAAGAATTTCATCGAGCGCCGCAGCGTTGTCTTTCAGCATCTGTCCCAGCTGTTGTTGAACCTGTTGCTGCTGAGATTGAAACTGGTTCATTTGCTGGCGCTGCTGCTGCTCCGCCAGTTTCCGGGCAGCGGGGTCCTCTTGCTGAGCCCGGGCATTTTCCTCCTCCTGCCTTGCCCACTCTTCCGCATTCATCGCGAGTTCCTGCTGGCGACTGGCGAGGTCGTTGAGCTGGGAGATCATGCGGTATTCCTCATCGGCTTCGCGCATCGCTTTGGAGACATTGTCGACTTCACGGATCGCTTCCTCGATCTTCTCGCGCGATTCACGGGCTTCGTTGAGTCGCTCACGTTTCCCGTCCGTGACGGGAATGAGGTCAGCCTTTTCCCGTGCCTCGCTGATGGTTTCATTCGAAATTTTCGCGGTCTGGGCAGCCTGTTCCTGAAAAAGGGTCTGGTTCAGGGTCGCGACCACTTCATCCAGCTTTTCGCGGGCGGATTCGGTTCGCCCTGAGAAATCGTTGAGCTCATCGCGTGCCCGGTCGTTCACCTCTTCGTCACGATTCAGCTCCTGTTCGACCCGGCGCATGTCGTCGCGGGCGCGCTCCAGTTCGCGCTTTGCCTCCTGAAGGTTTTCACTGATCTCTTTCTTCTGCGCCTCGATTGCCTGATCGGCGAGGGATTTGGCGTTGCGGTCAATGGTGATGTAAACGGGCTCGCTCAATCCAACTCCCGGCCCGTCATAGTCCGAAGGCCGGTTGTCGCGTACCTGAAGCTGAACGGCGATCCGGGTTTGCTGCTCTGTCAGTCTCAATGAGGGCAGATCGAGAACTGAGGTGCTGCGAAACTGGTTCAGCTGACCGGCGGAGACAGGGATGGACTGCGGCTGCAGAATCGGCTCGGTGGCCCCGTCCGGAGTGATGATCAAAGCCGCATCCAGAAATCCGAAATCCTCGACGATATCCGCATCGATCGAGAGGCGCTCGGTCGGACGAAGCCTGAGTTCGCGCATCGTGGGAAGAGTGATCTGGACAATGGGGGATTTGTCAGGAAGAACTTCGAGCGGGTAGGAGACCGGCTCGTTGGCAAAGCCATCGAGGTCGGTGAGTTCGAGATGCCAGTTCCCGTTCATGCCGGCGAGAAGCTCCGTTTCCCAGGTCAGGGAATTGCCGTTGACTTCGGGTGCGCCGAGATCGGTCGCTTCGTTGAGGATCAGTTTGGACGTTTGAGCCACCTTGTTCACCGTTGCGGTGATTCTCACCCGGGTGTGGGCGACCGCGCGAACTTCGCCGGTTTCGGTGGCCGTTTCTTTCGTCTCCAGGGAGGTGTAGTCCGGGTAGTCGTAGCGAATCTTCAGCTCGTCGATCGCCGGCGGATCGATTGCCTCGACGATAAAATAACGACTCAGCGCAGATCCGGCGCGGATTCGATACTGAAAGTTGTCTTCCACCTGCGGGAAAGTGAGGGCAAACCGTTTCGTGCCGTCCTCATCTTCATTGATGAGGTTCATCCGCTCCACCGAATCGGTGCCATCGGGGAGAAGGGTCCGCAGTTCCGCGCGGCGAAGGCGCTTGTGATTCACGGTCATCGAAATGGTGAGCGAATCTCCTTTCGCAATCCGGATGTCGCCGGGATCGATCACGAGTGAGTCGGCATAGGCATTCCCAATATCGAGAAAAGGGGCCATTGCCCGTGCCATCAGGGTCCAGCTCTGGCGGGGCCAGATCATCAAGGTGAGGAGAATGATTCCGGCAAAGACGCCTGCGGCGGCGACAAATTTTTTCCCGCGCGCCGACCGGAATTCCGAGTTCGGATCGACGGTGCCGACATCGTCGACCGCAGAGTCGACGACCGCACGGATCAGTTCCTCCGATCCTTTGATCGAATCCGGATCGTCGCTTGAGAGAAGTTCGACCGCTGTTGAGATCCTTTCCTGCAACTCAGGATGTCGGATCTCAAGGATTCGGGCCATCCGGGTGAGGGTGACTTTTTTTGAGAGCGGCCGGAAAAGAAACCACCAGGCCGCGACCAGTGTTACGACAAGGCCGGCTATGCTCAGCGCCCAGCGGGCCGCCGGTGAGAAGAGTGTCAGGGTTGCATCGATCGCCATGATGACGAGGAGGCAGGCAAGCGCGACTGCGAGGGTGGCAAACAATCCGCGGAGAAAGAGGAGACGTCGAATCCTCCGGATCATCGACTGTAGTTTGTCGAGGATCGGCTGAGGGAGATGTGCAAAGGCGGCTTCGAGCGAACTCATGAGAAGAGAGAGGCTAACATTAAACTAATCCACTCCGTCTCCGGAGGATCCATTCCGTGGTGAGAAATCCGAGGAAAGTGAGGAGAATGGGCCAGGTGTCCCACAGGGTGACGCTGCGGCGCTCCTTCAGGGTTTCGCGTGGTGATCCGAACGAGGAGAGGATGGACTCAATTTCATGAAGTTCCGCCATGCGGCCGCCGGTCAGGTTCGTGGCGCGATTGAGAAAGTCGCGGTCTGCGGTGAGTTCGGCCAGCTCCACCGGATTTCGTGAGGTCACGACGAGTAATTCGGTCTCGAGCTCGTCCGGCCCGTCAGGAGCAGCGGCGAGCGCGGCATCGACTTCGTCGCCTTTCAGTTTCAACCCGTACTCGCCGGCGTCACGAAGACCGCGGAGGCTCGTCTCGTAGATGCCCGATGAATCGGAACGATAGCTCAACTGTTGGGTCGAGAGCCGGGTCCCGTCCTTCCAGACTTCGACTTCGACGTCTGCATCGACCACGGGGCGTCGGTCTTCGTCGAGGACCTTGGCCGTGACTTCGACCTCGTCATCGGGTGTGTAACTCAAACGGTCGGTTCCGAGTCGTACGAAGTCGTTGCCGGAGCGGAGGTTTTCCCCGGCTCCCCAGCGTGTAATCTGCCCCCAGAAGCGATGGTGGTAGGTGTCCCCGACGCCGTAACGAAAGCGCCAGGTTTGATCGAAGTTCAGCATGAGAACTTTTCCCAGTCCCGCACGAATCGAGGTGATGAGCGCGTTGTCTTTCTCCAACTGCTTTCGATTGGCGAGTTGCTCAATGGCGGCCTCGACAGACTCGGGCGACCCGTCAGGAGCGATCCCCTCAGCGGATCCGGTTGATCCGACGGGCTGCGCAAAGGCGAGGACTTCCGCGGTATCCTTGACGGATTCGTGCCGGTATCGCCACCGCATCGGCTGGAAGGAATTCCAGCGATCCTGGTTCAAGCTGCGACTTGCCGATTGAGAGGTGACGGGATGCCCCCGACCTTCGGGAGTCAGGGCAATGCGGTAAGCGGGTTCGGGGCTGTCGAACTCGACCGCATTCCCCGGCGTGTAGGTGACCGGAAGCAGTGACTGCAAGGTGCCTGAGGTGTGGCCGTGAGGCATGTGACGAAAGCCGGCGACGCAGACGAGGAGAGAGCCTCTTTTCGTCACCGCATCCTCGATCGCTTTCCAGTCCCGCAGGGCGAGAGCGGAGGGTGGAACATCGCCGAGGATGATGACATCAAACAAGCCCCATTCGTCGGCATTGACGGGCAGGGAGGTCGCTTCCGCCTCCCCGAACGGGCGGGTCGCACTCGCCGCGACCCGGGGAGGCTGGGGGCCGCGATAGATTTCATCGGGGTCGAGAAGGACGGATTGAAGATGCACGGACTTGTCGCGGCCGTAGAACAGATTTCTCAGGTAGCGAAACTCCCAGCGGGGAAATCCGTCGACGAGAAGAACGTTGGTCCGGTCGTCGGTCACCGCGACCTTGAAATCCCAGGAATTGTTGTTTTGAAAGATTTCGCGGGAGTCAGGCTCGAGTCGGATTTCGTAGTCGAGGATTCCTTTCTCCCCGGGACGGTGAACGAATCGAAGTTCAGTGCGGAAACTGACATCGGTGACGTCGATCTCCAGTTCCTCTGCGACAAGCCCGTTCGCGAAAAGGGTGGCTTTCACCTTTTTTCCTAACAAGCCGTCAAACTTCGCCTCCGCAGTGACGACAATTCGATCATCGAGATAGATCGATTCCGGGGCTTCGAGGCTGAGGATGGAGATATCGACGGGGCCGAGTTCTCCCCCGATCGGAATCGCGGAGAGCGGTGTGTTTTGCACTGCGAGCTGTCGAAGGGCATCCTCGGGCAGGGTGGGGCCATTGTGGCGGCCATCGCTGAGGAGGAAGACTCCGGCGAGCGATTCCGGGGAGGTATTCTCGAGGACTTGTTCGAGTGCGCCTGAAAAGTCGGTCTGAGCGCGACCGGGGGAGGATCCCATTTCCCCGGACCAGGCTTCGTTCTCCAGGGAGGTGAACTGATCGAGGTCATCCGCGAAGTGATACAGGCGGATGTTGTAATTCGCCTTGAGATGATCGAGGAGGGTCAGTTCGGTAGAGGTACCCTCCGCGTTTTCCCCGGGAAGAGGAAACTCCAGAATGCGTCGCGCAATTTCGAGCCGCGGCGTAGCGCTGATCTCGTCAATTTGTTTCCGGGTCGTGTTGTCGAGATTGTTGTAGAACCACTCATCTGCCCTGGCGTGCGTTCCCGGGAGGGTGTCGGTAATGCCGCCGAGTTCGGTTCGGGCGACTGAGAGTTGTTTGAGCAGTTCCCCGGCATTTCCGGTCGTGAAAGCTTCGTTCGCACGGTCGATAATCCGGGTCAAACCATCGCGGCTCCGCTTGAGATAGTCGTCGATGCGCGATTTCACTTCGTCGGGGAGATTCAGGGAGGAGAGATTCCGGAGCGTCGCAGCGAGTGTCTGATTTTCGGCTTGGACTGCTTCGAAGAAATCAGGCAGCCGGGCGGCGCGGCCTTCGAGGCCGGCCGCAGGACTGGGGGCGGAAGAGAGGGCGTTTTCCTCCGCGGCGAGCCGGGTGTTCAGTTTCGTCGCGAGCTGCTTGACTTCCCGCAGGGGGGGGCGGTTTCCGACGCTGGTCAACCCGAAGAGGGCCGCCCGGTCGAGTTTTTCAGACGGGTTGAGTCGTTGGTCCGAAAGCAGCATCGAGTCCGACTGATCAATGAGGATCGCGATTTCGCGTTCGATTTCCCGGGTTTCGAGAAAAGATCGGACCGGTTGGGCGAGAATGAGAAGAAGCAGGGCGAGCGCTCCGAGACGAAGTGCGAGAAGCCAACGGCCGCGTCCCGGTTTCACGAGGGTGCGTTCGAACTGGTAGAGGAAAACGATCAACTCAGCGGCAAAGGCTCCGGGAAGAGCGATGCTGAGGAGAGGCCAGGAAGTGGCGAGAGAAAGGGTGGTGCCGAGAAACTGAAGTCCGAACCAGATCCCGGCGGCGGCAATGAGAAACCCGGCTCCGTGTGCGACGGGAGCAGGCACGGAAAACTTTCCGCGGGCGATGAGGGAACCGATCCAGATCAGAAGGAGGACGACACAGATCGTGGCCGCCACTCCGGGGTGGAGGTTGCTGAGGAGGTCGTCCCGGTTGTAATTGTCGAGGTTCAAAAAGAGGGCAGGTTGGAATCAGAGTTTGCCCATTTTCACGAGTTGTTCGTGAAAGGCCGAAGTGGGCGCGTCTTTGGATTCGAATTGAATCGTGATCTCCTCCCCGAGGCGGCGACTGTGAGCGATCCAGCGGGAGAGGCCGATCTCAATGAGGAGGAAAAGGAGGGCTCCGATCGCGAGGTATTTCCACAGTTCCTCTCCGAACTGGTTGCCGTTCAAGAATCCGATTAATTCCTCGAGGCTTTGTGGTTGGGAAAGCGTGACGAAGTTGGCGAGGAAAGTGTAATCGGATTCGGTCAGCCTCGTGAGGTAGCTTTCGTCCCCGTTTCGCTTCACGGTGAAGGGGATTTCGAGCTGATCGGGGCGGAGGAAATCAGCGAAAAACGGTTTCTGATTGTCGGGGACACGGAGTCGGTAGAGTCCCGAGGAGATTTCCCCGCGCAGCTTGAGAAGAGAGCTTCCGGCGGCCGAACTTAAGCTTGCAGTTCGGTTTCGCCCGCCGGGTCCATCGACCGTGTAGGTGGTTAATTCAGTGCTCGTTCCGGCGGATTTTTCTTTCGTGCTGAAACTGCGGAAATGCTCCGCTCCAATTACTTCGCGGGGAAGTTCATTGGTTTCCCAGAAGAGCACGGCTTTCGCTTCGCCGGATTCTTCACGAAAGGTGGCCTTGAAATCATACCAGCGGCCGGCGTCGAGTTTCGCGCTGACATTTCGTCGTCCACCGGGTTGTTTGAAATCACCGACGCGATTACCATTGAGCGAAAACTCGAAGGAGTCATCGACGTCCATGGAGAATTTGTATTGTCCGCTCACAGGCACCTGCAGGCTCCCGCTCCACTCGACCTTGAATCGGTCCGACGGAATTCCCGGCGCCGGGTTCCCGCCAAGCCAGTTGAAGTCGATGGACTTGTCGGTGCGGGTGAAGGCGGGTTCGGTGTCGTTGTGAGATTTGTAGTATCTTCCGACGAGACCTTCGCCAATGGCCCGTCCCCGTTTGCCGGAAAGGCTGAGGTTGACTTCCCAGCCGGGTTCGAGATTCAGCTCATAGGCAGCCGGGTCGGCGAGGTGATAGACAAGTTCGTGGATGAAGGGAAGAAAGGACTGCCGCGTCACGAGGTTTCCGGAGGAGAGATCCAGCGGGGCGCTGAGGAGAACGGCCTGCCCTTTTCCGATCTGTCGCGAGGAGAGAAATATGTCACCATTGTTGAGCCGGGCACCGACCGAGGTCTCACGGGCGAGTTCATCCGGCACCGTTTGCTTCCGGTAGTTGGAGAACACCGTGGTCGCGAAATCGCTTTTCGCCGGATCGGCGATTTTGGCGAGAGCCGGATGGGTGAGGGTCTGTGACGATGGGCTGAAGCCCGCGTCCGACGGGGCGATCTCCGGGGTTTCACTCAGAGTCGCGGGAAGGAAGGGAAGATCGTCCTCCATTTTCCAGTCGTTGTAAAAGTCCGCCTGAGTTTTGTTTCCGGCGGTCACGAGGAGTCCTCCCCCGTTTTCGGCGAAGCGGATGAGGGCTGCGGCAGTTTCCGAGGGAAGGCGGGGGACGTCCCCTAAGAGGACGACATCGAAGGAATCAAAATCGGTCATCGTCCCGATCCGGGGTGCCTCGATCACGAGTGGTTCGACGAGAAACTGGATGGGGTCCAGAGTCGGATCGTAATCCATGTCAAAGTCATCGGAGGCTTCGTCGCTGACTCCCGGGGTGTTGGCCTCCAGTGAGGGGTCGAGGGTGAGTGAAGACGGGGCGAGGGCTACCGCGGCAAAAGCGGAGGCGCGATCAAAAGGGCGGGCAGAGGGGCGACCGTCGACGATGAGCACTTTCAGCCCTGCGGCAACGTTCGTCGCGAAGTAGCCGTGGTTGTCGGTTGCGATGTCGTCTTCGACTTCAAGGTCTGCGGAAAGTGAGTGAGCTCCGGCTTCGGAAAACTGATGATTGAAAGTAACGGTTTGTTTCTCCCCGGGCTGCAGCTGTGCAATAGACTGGTCCCGATACTCACGGCCGTCGTCGGTTTTCAGGATTAGCGTGCCGGGGGTGACCGCTTCGTTCCCGGTGTTTTCAACGATGACAGTGACTTCGACGGGGCGGTCGACTCCGACAATGTCACGAGAGAGACTCACCTCGACCACAGCGAGATTTCGAATGAACTCAGGCAGAGGGAGGGTGCGCAGCATGATCTGAGGCTCGGAGGGGAGGTTTTTGAATGCCTCCCGGAGAAAGTTCCATCGCCCGCTTTTTCCGATTTCCCAGCCGATGTTTTGTTCGTCGGTCAGGATGACGATTTGCTTGGCGGGGTGATCTCCGCGGGCCAGGCTGAGGGAGGCGAGAGTGAGGGCTTCGTAAGTTGCCATGGCTCCATCGAGCGGCGCGAGGTCGTCCAGCGCCGCCGCCAGTTCGGTGCGGTCCGTCGTTGGATCGAGAAGGATACCGGAAGGGGAGGGGCCTCCGAGAATGAGACTGAAGGCGTGACCGCGCGGAGCACGTTTGATAAGAGTCCGGGCCTCTTCCACGGCGCGGTAAAAATTCGTTTCGCCATTGTTGACGACGGACATGGAAGTCGAGCCGTCGATAATCAGGGCGATGTCCTGTCTTGCTCCGGGAGAAAACCGGGAAAGATTGAGATGCTTCTCGAAGGCAATCAAAGCAACGCAGAGAAGCAGCAGGGCGACTGAGCCCAGCCCGATGAGGCGGCGCCATTTTGGTTCGTCATGAAGGACCACGGCAACGCCGATGCCGACGATCGCGAGAAGGAGCAGGGGCAGGATCACAATCCAGGGAATGGAGGATCCCGGCGGGATGAAGGGACGGGCCAACGCGAGAGCGAGCATCCCGACGAGAAGGCAGCGGCAGGCCATGAGGAGCGCCTCTTCAAGCTGGATGCGCCGGTTTCGAATCGCGAGAGACTCGAGGAGGAAATTCATCGCGCCCCACTCCACGATGCGATTCGAGCGCCGGTTCAGCAAATGGATCACGATCGGAATGGCGATTCCGAGGGCCCCGAGAAGCAGAACTGTGTTGAGGAAAAGCAATGGAGAGAGAAGTTGAGGAGTAAAAAAGTCACAGAGGAGAGACCCGGATCAGGTCTTCCTTTGGGAGAAATAGGAGAAGAGAGCTTCGGGGACAGGCGTCTTCGTGTTTACGGGGACGTAGTCGGCCTGCATCTGGCCGCAGGCGAGTTCGATCGACTTGAGGTGAGCCTTGACCCGGTCGAGGTAGGAGGCCCGGATCGTCGAGGGATCGATGTTCAGTCTTCGTCCTTCGACTTCGAGGCATTTGAAGTCATCGAACTTTTCGAAGGGGAACGTGATTTCCTCTTCGGCCATAAGATGAAAAACGACGAGCTCGTGATTTTTATACCGGAAGTGATGCAGTGCATTCTTGATCGCCTCTGCGTCGTCGAAGAGATCGCTGATCACGATGACGAGACCGCGCGAGGGGATGCGCTCGGCGATTTCGTGAAAGGTATCGGCGCAACGTGTGTCCCTCCCCGGCTCGGTCGTGCTCAGTTCTTCGAGGATCGCACGGACCTGGCTGGGTTTTGCCGCAGGCCGCATGTATTTCCGGATTTCCCCGTCGAAAGTGACAAGGCCAACCGCATCCTGCTGACGGATGAGGAGATAACTCAGCGCGGCCGCGAGGTAGCGGGCGTAGTCGAATTTTGAGAGGTGTTCTTTTCCGCTCAGCGAAGCGGAAGCCTCTCCGGTGTAATTCATCGACCCTGACGCATCCACCAGAATGGTAACGCGCATGTTCGTCTCTTCGATGAACTGCTTGATGTAATAGCGGTCACTCTTTCCGTAGACCCTCCAGTCGAGATTGCGGAGGTCATCGCCGGAGACATACTGCCGGTGTTCCGCGAATTCCACGGAGAAGCCTTTGTGCGGGCTGGTGTGGCGTCCGTTGATGGAGCCTTCCTTCGCGGAGCGGGCGAGGAACTCGAGCCGTCCGATCATTTGAATGATCTCGGGCGGGAGGAGTCGGGAAAAGGTGGTGGAGTCGCTTTCCGGCATCAGGGGCAATCAGGAAAGGATCAAATCTCGAGGTCGGCGTTGGGCTGAAATCTTTCGACCAGCATCGCAATGATCTCGTCGCTCGTCACTCCGGCGGCCTCGGCATTGAAGGTGGTGAGGATGCGGTGGCGGAGAACCGGCGCGGCGACGGCGCGAACATCCGCAGTCGTGGCATGGTAGCGACCCTGCAGGATCGCCCGTGCTTTCGCGGCGAGGACGAGATAAATTCCGGCACGGGGCCCGGCTCCCCAGCTCACCATTTCGCGGACAAAGTCCGGAGCGTCTTCCGTCTTCGGTCTCGAAGCCCGGGCGATCTGCGCGGCGTAGGAGATGACATGATCCGCAACGGGGACACGGCGCACAACTTTCTGCAGCTTCAGCACCGTCTCGCCGGTGATCTGGGTGGAAATGTCCGCCTTGTAGGTCCCGGTGACCCGCTTGATGATGGCCTCTTCCTCCTCTGCGGAAGGATAATCGACCCGGATGTTGAACATGAAACGGTCGAGCTGGGCCTCGGGAAGAGGGTAGGTTCCCTCCTGCTCGATCGGGTTCTGCGTCGCGAGAACAAAGAACGGTTCCGGGAGGGGATACGTTTCCTCGCCGATTGTGACGTGATGTTCCTGCATCGCCTCAAGGAGAGCGGCCTGCGTTTTCGGCGGGGTCCGGTTGATCTCATCGGCAAGGATCATGTTCGCAAAAATGGGGCCTTTTACGAATTTGAAGATCCGCTTCCCCGTGCTCATGTCCTCTTCGAGCACCTCGGTCCCGGTGATGTCCGCCGGCATCAGATCCGGGGTGAATTGAATGCGCTTGAAGGAAAGATCGAGCACTTCAGAAAGAGTCGAAACGAGAAGCGTCTTCGCGAGACCGGGAACCCCGACAAGAAGCGCGTGCGACCGGCAGAAGATGGAAATGAGGAGCTGCTCGATGACGTCGTCCTGTCCGACGATGACAAGTTCTAGCTGCTTGCGCATCGCCTCGTAGGCCTGCTTGAGTTCTTCGATGACTTCCTTGTCGGAACTGCCAAGTTCCGCGTCTGATTGTGTTGCCGTTTCCGCCATGGATTCTGAGTTAAAATGCTGAAGATAAAAGCCGTTGCCTCCGGTCTCCGGAGATCGTCCAGCATAAGCTTGACCGAATCCGACTGTAAAACGTGATTTTCGCGTATTAGCGCGCCGACATTCGCCCGAAAGAGCCAACCCCGGCCCGTTCGGGCCACTCTTCGGGGCCGGTCCCGCCTCGATCCTGCCTATTTTGACTGCGAACAGGGCCCGGCTTTTTGGTTTGCCGCTTCCGCGGGCGCGATGGAGTCACCTGTCGGAAAACTCGACGAAAGCGATCCCCGTGCTAAACTATCAGGCGGGATATGCCGGATTTCCGGAAATCCACTTGAAACATTGAACTTCTTACCGGTTCAAACGACCAAGATGAATGGATTGGCTTGCATCAATCCGGAAACTGCATTGAGCCCGCTCAGTCTTTTTCAGGGATCGGCCATGACAAACTCCTAAAACTCCAGATGAAACAGCTATTCTTTCTCACTCTTCTCGGGCTTTGCGCCCCATTCTACGTGTTCGTCAGTGCCCAGTCAGGTCCGGCGACGAATCTTGAACTCAATCCCGATGCGACCGAATTTCCCGAGAATGTTCAGGAAGTCACCTTCGGCGCGGGCTGTTTCTGGTGTGTGGAGGAATTCTTTCACCAGACCCCCGGCGTTGTGTCGACACTCTCCGGCTACATGGGCGGGAAGAAAGAAACCGCCACCTATGACCACGTCAAGACCGGTCGCACCGATCACGTCGAGGTGGTTCAGGTTTACTTTGATCCTGCCAAGATCTCGTTTGATCAGTTATTGGACCGCTTTTTTGAGCTGCATGATCCGACGACACTGAACCGCCAGGGTGCGGATCGCGGCACCCAGTATCGTTCGGTGATTTTTTACCGGGGCGAGGAACAGAAGGCTGCTTCGGAGAAGAAAATCAAAGAGCTCACTGAGGCCGGGAAATTTGAGGACCCGATCGTGACCGCGATTGAGGAAGCTCCGGAGTTTTATCTTGCGGAGGAGTATCATCAGAACTACGCCCGCCTCAATCCGGACAACCCCTACCTGAAAAATGTGCTGTATCCAAAGCTCAAAAAGGTCGGGTTGAAAATTCCCCAAACGGGTGGCGAGTAAGTCATCGCAGTCGACTGGAGGGCAGGCCGTGAGCCTGCCCTTTTTTTGTGGCCGTTCACAAATTGTTCACAGACTTTTCTGTATCGGCTGGTGTCTCCCGATGTTCCTGAGTTTTGTTCTCGTTTCCCTCGTGCGTTTTCGCAATCCGCGATCCACTTGATCTCTCTCGCGCCGGCAGGAATTCGATGATAGACTTCCTGACAAGCGATCATGGAAGGGGAGACAGCAGGCATTTTGTTTTCGGGTTTTTGCCTGATGCTTTCTTCTGCAGTCTCTGCTTTCGATTATGAATCATTGGATCTGGAGACCAGAGACAGCCTCCTCAAGGGGGACGTGGTTTCCCTGGCGAAACGCCCTGATGAAAGCGGCGCGGCGGACAAACGTTTCGTCACTCTGGCTCAGTTGCTCGCGGGAACCCGGCGGGAGCTGTGGGAGGTCATTCACGACAAAGAGGATGCGGAACTCTTCGTCGACGGCGTTCTTGAGTCGAAAGTGATCGAATCGAGTGAGACCGAGATTCTCGTCGAGCAGAAGACCCAGGTCGGCGGGCCGAAGGGAGCCTATTACTACCAACTCAGGCACACCCTGACCCCGCATTCGAGATCTGATTTCAAATTTGTGACCGGGGAAATGCGTGATGTCATCGGGAGTTGGTGGATTCTCGACGGGCCCGATGAAGAACGATGTCTTGTCGTGTATTCCCTGCACATCGACCCGGGACGATTCGCCCCGCAGATCGTGGTGAAACGGGGGATGAGAAAGTCCATGCCCGGGACCTTGAACTCGATGCAGCGTGAAGTATTGAAGCGGCGGAAAACGAGCCGTAACGAAACGGAGTGAAGCGGTTATCCTGCTGTGTGAAAACATTCCTGTTCATTCTCTCCCTGGCGATTCCGGCATCTCTTTTCAGTCTCGAGTACGAAAAGGACATCATGCCTGTGCTGGTTGCAAAGTGTGCCGATTGTCACAGCAATGAATCGGGGAAGGCGAAGGGAGGCTTCAAAGTCGATGATCCGGACCATCTCCTCGGGCGACTCACGAAGAACAATCTCGTCGTTCCGGGGGACTGGGATGCGAGTTATTTGTTTATCACCCTTTACCGTCCTCCCGGACATGAGGATGCGATGCCTCCGGAGGGAAAAGGGGAGCGCTTGACGCCGGAGGAAGTCGAACTGGTGCAGCGCTGGATCACCGAAGGGGCACCGATCAAGGGAGTGACCGGAGAGAAAGGGGAGATGCCCGAATCGATCCCCGCTGAGCCCGAGGGCATGTCCTCGAACGCACCGCTGCCGACGGAATGGACGAATCGCGAAGGGAAAAAGATCATCGCGACGCTGCTCAAAGTGGAGAACGGAAAAGCGTTTCTGCGGATGCCGAACGGGACCGTTCATCCCTATCCGGTTGAGAATCTTTCCGATGAGAGTCGGGCGAAGCTGTCGGAGTGAGTCTCACCCTCTCTGAGCTGCGATGAGACAGGGTTGAGCCGACGGTCCAACCTTGTTGCATGAGGCACCCAACAGGGTAAAACGGAGGGCTCTATTCCCCTTCGGTGAGGCTTTTTACTTTGCTGAAGACCGCGGAAGAACCATCGGCGAGTCGGTTCCCGGCCGCGTCCACGAGAATGTAGTGGGGAACGCTGTTGGCGATCTTGTAGTCGAGAAGGTCACTGCGTTCGACATCATCCGGAAGGACCGTCAGCCAGGGGAAGCCCTCTTTGACGGCCCACTCCTCCGCGGCATCCTCGTCCCGGTCGTGGGAAATGTGAATGAGTTCCACTTTCGGATTTTCAGCGATGTCCCTGTTGTATTGCTCCACCAACTGTGGAGCAGAAGCACGGCAGGGGGGTCACCACGAGGCGGAATAGTAAAGGATGTAATATTCGGGGGCCTTGGCGAGTTCGGCCTTCTTGTAGCGTTCCCCGTCGAGGCGGTTCAGCTTTGCTTTCACCATCTGTGCTCCGACGACGGTTTTCGAGGCCTCTTCGGCAAGGTCTACGGGAGTAGCGGCCTCTTCTTCAAGGAACTTGATGTCGTCCGCCGAGAGTTTGTCTTTTTCAAAGCTGAGCGGACGGCCGTTGACGACAACGGTGACCTGTCCGGTTTCCGCGTTGTAGGAGCGGAGCGTTCCTTCGAAGGTTTTCGCCCCGTCCGAACTCGTCCAGGTCCGGGCCTGGACTCCGCCCGCGAGTAGAAAGGTGACCGTGAGGACGATCAGAATATTCTTCTTCATGACGAACCCATACAAAAAATGTTCGTGAATGTCGATACCGATTACCGGGCTGATTCGCCTACCTCCCCCACGAAGCCGGGTCGAGCCGGTAGAAGTTTTGGAGTTGCCCGTATAGATCGGGATGTTCCTCCCGGAGCTGTTTGGCCTCCTCGAAGAAGGTTTCAGAGGCGACCGCGAAAAATTCGGCAGGATTGGTGGCCCCGTAGGGATCGATGAGGGGTTCGGGCCCTTTTCCATCGTTCACTTCCCCGACGAGTTCTTCGTAGTTCCGCTCGAAGACCTCGGCCCACTGGCGGTAGGCCTCCCGGTTGCTCAGGATCGGCACCCCGTCGGTGCCGTTGATCTGGTCCAGCTGGTGCGCGAATTCATGGATCGTGACGTTCATTCCGTCGTCGGCGTTCCGGGCCCCGGCGACGACGCTTTCCCAGGATAGAATGATCGAGCCGGTCTGCCATGATTCTCCGAGGAGGACGCCGCGGTCCTCCTCTTCGCGGAGTCCGAAGCGGCGGTGCCCGCCATCGCGAAAGGCGGTGGGATAGACGAGGATGGACTTCAGTTCCGGATAGTAGCGATGATGCGGAAGGCAAACGATCGGAAGCGCTGCCTGAATGCAGATGAGCGCTCTCATTTCCTCCGTGATCTCTTCGAGTCCCCCGCAGGCTTCGAAGTTTTTCCCGGCCGCGAGGACCTGCGCAATGCCCCCGAGAGACTGCTGAAGCTCTTCGGGAAGTTCGAAGAAGCGGGGGAAGTCATTCCTGAAAATCTGAACCCAGGAGTCGGGTGGAGGCGAGTTCAACAGGGTGTGGCGGAGCCTCGCCTTCTTCGAAATGAGGGAAACGGCCAGGGCGAATACGGCGATGGAGGCAACAATGAGAATGACGCCGGTCATGTTCTCAGGGGTCGAAAGGGCTCGGGCTGAACTCCAGCGGTTCGTTCCGGTCGTGGAGAATGCTGATGAGATACTCCGCAGGGAGAAGAACAAGCCATTGCCCGTCCTGGTCGCGTGCGATCGACGATCCTGACGGGAGGGTGACGGGGGGAGGATCGAGGGGACTTCGATTCGTATCCGGCTCCTTTTCACGAACCCACTGCGCAACGTTCCAGGGCGAGATTTCGAGGCGGCAATCGACGTTGTATTCGTTCTCGAGGCGGGCCTTCATCACTTCGAACTGCAGCGGGCCGACGGCACCTAACAAAGGCACTCGTTGCGCGCTTCCGTGAACTTCGTATGCCTGGGCAACGCCCTCCTTGAGAAGCTGTTCGATCCCGGAGCGGTAGCGTTTGATGCCGGCCGTGTCGTTGTTGTAGAGGTAGGAGAAACACTCCGGTTTGAAGCGCGGCATCTCGTTGTAGACAATTTTATTGTCGCTCGTGAGGGTGTCGCCGATGAGGAAATCGTAGTTGCCGACCAGCGCGAGAATGTCCCCGGCGTAGGCTTCGTCGAGCGTTTCCCGATCCTGACCGAAAAGCTTCTGTGCATTGCCGAGGCGGACTTTTCTGCCGGACTTCACGTCGATCACCTGCATATCGCGTTCGAACACCCCTGACACGATGCGAACGAAGACGGCGCGGTCGCGGTGGCGCGGGTTCATGTTGGCCTGAATCTTGAAGACGAAACCGGAGAAATCCTTGTGGTGAGGATCGACCGGTCCGTTTTCGGAATTTCTCGGGGCGGGGCCGGGTGCCAGTTCGAGAAAGCGTTTCAGCATGAGTTCGACGCCGAAGTTGTTCATGGCACTGCCGAAAAAGATCGGCATTTGCTGACCTGCGAGGACCCGCTCCATATCGAGTTCCTCGGTCACTCCGTCGAGGAGATCGATTTCCTGCTTCGCCGTTTCGTGAATCTCTTCGTCGATCGAATCTTTGATTTTTTCGTCGTCGATTCCGCCCACGGAAAGAGGGGCTTTGAATGCTCCATGAGGAGTTCGCTCGAACAGATTCACTTCATTGGTTTCCCGGTTGAAGACCCCGCGAAAGCGCGGGCCGTCACCGAGGGGCCAGTTGATGGGCACGGGGGGAAGCCCGAGGACCCGCTCCAGCTCGTCGATCAATTCCAGCGGAGGACGGGATGCGCGGTCCAGTTTGTTCACGAAGACAAAAATCGGGACGCCCCGCTTTCGGCAGACTTCGAACAGTTTCAGCGTCTGGGCCTCGATTCCCTTACCGGCATCGATGACCATGACGGCGGAATCGACCGCCGAAAGGACGCGATAGGTGTCCTCGGAAAAGTCGTGGTGACCGGGAGTGTCGAGGAGGTTCACGCAGGCTCCATCGTATTCGAACTGGAGAACGGTGGAGGAGACCGAGATCCCGCGCTCTTTCTCCATGTCCATCCAGTCACTCGCGGTCGAGTTCTGGTTTTTCCGTGCGGTGACGCTGCCGGCGAGATGGATGGCCCCTCCGTAGAGCAGCAGTTTTTCGGTAAGGGTTGTTTTACCGGCGTCGGGGTGGGAAATAATCGCAAAAGTCCGGCGTCGGTCGATTTCCCTGGCGATTTCGGGGGTTACGGTCTGGGTGGGGGCGGTCAAAATGGAAAAAAAGAGGGGCGTTGTCGGGTTATCTAGCCTGATAGAACTCCCGTCGCAACGGGTGATTTCGGGGGATTCATGATCCTTGCAAAGGGAAACTCCGCAATCAGGCGGGCACGGAATCAAGTGATCCGTTTAAGCGCCATTGTTAGGGCCCCGAATCGGGAGGACCTTTCATTTGTTCTACATACCGCGCCTATGAACTTTCCTTCTCTTCCTGTTCTTCTCTCAGCCTCCGTGGCCCTTTTTTCTCTGCACTCCGAAATCAGGGCTGAAGAAAAGATGATGGAACCGATGAACGTGGCTTCGCTCAATCGGAATTTGATGAATTCCATGGCGATACCGGATTCCGGATGGACTCTGCGGGATGACGAAGGACGTGAGATCCGGGCGATGCTGCTTTCGGCTCACGGTGACATGGTGAGAATTCAACGAGTTGACAGTGAGCAGGAGTTCGACGTTCCCATTTCCATGTTCGACCCGGAGACCGAGGGCCGGATTCGTTACTGGATCGAGGAAGATCCCGGGGCGGTTGATTTTTCCCTCGGGGTGAGCGCCAGTCGTGAGCTGGCGGATTCGTCGACCGTGGAACTTTCAGGGCGGTCCTACACGAAAAAGGAATGGTCCTACAAAGTGGTGATTCACAATGCGACGCGAAATGACCTGAATGACGCGCAGGTCGAGTTTCGTGTCGTTTACGACGATAACGTCAATTTTTTGAGAACCACGCCAACGCCGGGTGAGGGGGCGAATCAGCAGGACGGTCAGGCCGTCGATCTGCCGTTGATGAAGTTCAACGATGAAATCGAATTCAACACCCCAATCGTGGAGACGGATACTTATGAATACAAGCCGGCCCGCGGGGATCGCGAGTATCTGAAAGACGAGATCAAAGGAATCTGGATCCGCGTGATTCGTCACGATGAAATCATTGCGGAATACAAAAGCAACGAAGCCGCGATGAGCAACCTCAGTTGGGACAACGAAGAAGAGGTCGAAATCAAGATCACGAACCGCTTCAAAGAGTCCTTTGGCGTGGAATCTGAAAAGTAGGGCTGTTCACTTCAGTTCGAGGAGGTAAGCGACGAGATCCTGCAGTTCCTTTGGCGTCAGCGCGTGTTCGAGGCCGGGAGGCATCAATGACATCGGGATTTCGGTGATGGACTCAATCGTCGATTCAGGAAGTCGCGTTCTCTGACCTGCGGCGTCGACCAGCGTCACGGTGGAGGACGTCCGGCTCTCGATCAGGCCGATCAGGCCAGGCTTGCCGCCGTGTTGTTTCACTTCGTAGGTGTTGAAGTCACGGGCGATGGATTCATTCGGGTAGAGAATCGATTCGAAAAGGTCGCGGGGGGATCGAATTCGACCGATCGTGGAGAGATTGGGGCCGACCTCGCCTCCCCGTTGTTCAATCCGGTGACAGACGAGGCAGGAGCCTTTGCCACTTTCAAAGACAACCTTCCCGGCTTCGGCGTCAGCGGTTTCCAGATTCCGGATCAGCGCATCAATTTTTCCGGCCCGCTGAGACGCTTCGTCACGAACAGCCTGCATTTCAGCCTGCAGCTCGTCGCTGAAGGCATTGGGAAAAGGACGGAAGAGCTGCTCGAGTCGCTCCATGTCGTAGCTCGCAAAGGCAGGGGAGTTGACGAGAGCACCGGCGAGGGCGCCGGCTTCCTCTCCACTGCGGAGTGCCCGGAACAGTTGCATCAGCGCGGGGACTTCCACCGGGGTGAAATGATCAGCGAGTTGCGCAACTTCGATCCTCTGCGCTGCGGTGAGGCGGGCGCTGACGAGAATCGCGATGGCTTCCGCGCGGGTCTTGGTATCGCGCGCTTCCTTCAAAATTTCGAGGAGGAGCTGGAATGAGGTATCGTGCAACAGTGCCTCCTGTGACGCTGTCGCCTGCGTGGCGCGGAGACGGGTGAGTCGGGGAAGGCTTTCTTCGGCAACGAGGGCATTGAGTTCTGCTCCGAAGCGTTCTCCGGGATCGGCTGCGAGAATTTTCAACGACAGCTCGCGAAGTTCCGGCGGCGCCTCAAGCGTGAGAAAGGGGGCCAACGCGGGTTCCCATTCGCTGACGATTTCGAGGTCGGGTGCGCCCGCCATGAGGCTGAGCCCCAGCTCCTTCCGGTCGGCTTCTTCGCTCGTGACGAGTGAGGTGAGGAAATCACGGATCGGGGGATGGTTGGCGAAAGCCGCGATGACACTTTCCATCGTCAGGCGCCGCGCTTCGTTGATCTCATCCCACTCAAAGAAACGGTTCGCGATGGCGGCATCCCACTCCGGGGTCCCGACCGCGAGGTCGGCGGCGGTTTTGCGAAGGGACGGATCTTCAGAGTCGAGATGAGGAAGTACGCTGAAGATTTCAAGTTCGCCCGACGGCATTTCGTGAAGAGCCCGGAGCACACCGCTGATGACTTTTGGATTTTCGGAATCGAGACCGGCCCGGGTTGCTTCAGGGTCGTCGATTTCGATGAGTGCGTAGATCAGTGAGTGCTCTAACATGCGATCATTTTCGACGCGTCCCAGTCTCCCCAGAATCGCCCCGACGGCACGATTTTCCGCCATGCGGCCGAGCGCTACCGCCGCCTGTCGGGCCACCCGCGGCTCGTCTCCACGAACGATTGAAGCGAGCGCTCCGCTGAGGGTGCGATTTCGTTCGAGCTCGATTTCTCTCTCGGCGGGTTCGTTCGCGGCGATGGACTGCCAGGTGCGGGTTGCGCTGATGGCGTTGGCGGCGGCCTGACGAACTCCCGCGTCCGGATCTTTCAGGGCATCGAGAATGAGATCGGTCGATTCTGAGAAACGCAGTTTTGTCAGGGTCCAGACGGCATTCATTCTTGCGACGGGTGAGGAGGAAGGGGTCCGGAGGATCCGCTTCAGCTCGGGAATTGCCGGATCTCCACGTCCCGCGAGCTCCAGGCCGGCCAGGTCGCGAACCCACGGTTCTTCGGCGTCGAGAAATCCGGAAACGGCTTCACTCGTCATATTTTCCCATACGGGATAGGCGGGGGCGCGGTAGGCGGTGTCTGCCGGTGAGATCCGGTAGATCTCCCCGGCGACTTCAGGCTTCGCGATGTGCGAGGTCGGGCAACCGATGCGGAACCATCCACCGGTATCAATCGCGAGAAGATCGCCATTGTGATCCTCGAGCACATCGGTGAGATGCGAATCAGGCTTCGTGATCTTCAAAATCTCTTCGGTTTCCGCCGCCACAAACCCGGAGCCTTCCCGCACGAGTCGGGTCCGCGTCAGCCGCGAGGTGTTGAAATGGGAAACGATCCATTGATCGGTCCAGTCGGGGTTCAGCTTTCCGCTGCGATACCGGAACATCCCCGAAACCGCGACGTGTCCAAAATCATGAACTTCGGGGAGCAGATCCCCGGTTCGGGGAAGGTCCTCAATCGCCTGCTCCTGGTCGTATCGGGGATAGACTCCGCCGTGGACCCAGTGGGTCAGGGTATCGCCCCGGGGGCGTCCGTAGAAAAGGTTCACCGTTCCGATGATTTCCCCTTCGTCGGTGAAGTCGATTTCGACAGGATTGTCCATTCCGCCGCCGGCGAAAGCCTCGACTTCGCCTCCGCTGAGCTGCGACGACCAGATTCGGGCTCCCTTTCCACGTTGCATGATTTCCCCGTTGTCATGGTCGGGGATCGCATACCCTTTGCGGCCATGACACCAGAAGAGTCGCCCGTTGGGATGGAGAAAAGGGCCGTGAACATCGGCTGCGTTGCCGGTAAAATCGAAGCCGGTGGCGAGCTCCTCCCGCTCCTCCGCGACACCATCGCCGTCCCGGTCCGCAAATCGCCAGAGGCTGGGCGGAGACATCACGTAGAGCGAATCGTAGATCCAGAGGGCTCCCTGGGGAAAAGTGAGGCCGTCGGCAAAGGTGGTCGCTTTGTCAAAAACGCCGTCTTTGTCCGTGTCGATGAGCAGGCGGATCGAGTTGGGCTTTTGTGCGAGGAGTTCCTCTTTGTTCAGATTCAGCCCGGCATTTTCCGCGACAAAGAGACGGCCCCGGTCATCGAGAGCCGCCATCACCGGATGCTTCACGAGGCCGGGCTTGACTGCAGAGGTGACCTGAAACTCGTCGGAGACGATAAATTCCTCCGCTCTTGCGATCCCGGAAACGAAAACGCCGAGTGAGAAAATGAGAAGGAGTGAGCGGGTCATGAATGCTGACAAAATGCCAGAGATCGTGAGGCCCCGCAAGATCCCATCGTGGCTTCAAAACGGAGTTTTGAAGCCCAGTGCCCGCATCGCACACCAGCCTTTGATGCCTTCGAAGATCCCGAAGGCACCCAGCGCGCAGAGACCGGTTCCCCGGAAAGCGCTGTCCGCTTTGAGGACCAGGTAGACGCCTGCCGCGAGCATGAGAAGTCCGAGGCAAATTCGCACAATGCGACCGATCGGGGAGATGTTGGAGGACCACGCACTCACCAGCCGGCTCCTTTTGTCTTCGTTTTGATCCGGCAGAGATACATGTCCGCGGTGAGATAGAGAGTGGAGCCGTCATTTCCCCAGGCGCAGTTGGCGGTTTTCTCCCCCGTGGAGATGCGGCCGAGCAGTTTGCCTTCCGGGGACATGACGTAAACGCCGCCGGGGCCGGTTGCCCAGATGTTTCCAGATACATCGACTTTCAGTCCGTCAGGAAGTCCGGGGAGACCGTCTTTGAATGCCTGGGTCGCATCGTGGAGGACACGGCTCTCCCCAAGGTTTCCGTCATCGTTTACCAGAAAAGCTTTCCAGATTGCGGCTTCGGGGTCGGACTGAGCCACGTAAAGCGTCTTGAAATCCGGAGAAAAGGCAAGGCCGTTGGGGCGGGTCATTTCGTCGGTCATGAGGGTGACCTTCCCGGACGGGTCGAGTCGGTAGACACCACAGAAGTCCAGTTCGCGCAGCGGGCTTTCCCAACGATCGGGAAGGCCATAGGGAGGATCGGTGAAATAGATCGTTTCCCCGTCTTTACCAAGACAGGCATCATTCGGGCTGTTGAGCCGTTTGCCCTTATAGTTATCGACGAGAGTTCGCTTGCCGCCGCTCGCAGTGAGCAGAGAAAGGCGGCGGTCACCGTGCTCGCAGGAAATGAGCTGACCTTTTGCATCGAGGACGAGACCGTTGCTGCCCGGTTCACCACCGTAGTCTGCCACTCCGGTATACCCGGACGGTTTCAACCAGGTGACGGCGCCCCGGCCTTCATCCCAGCGGACGACGCGGTTGTTCGGGATGTCCGAGAAAAGGATGTATCCTCCGAAGGGATGGTTGTCCCCGGGGACCCAGACGGGTCCTTCCGCCCAGAGAAACCCTGAGGAAAGAACCTCGATTTCGGCATTTTCGTCGATCAATTCGTCGAAGGCCGCGTCGAACCTGAGGACTTCACCAATGATTGGAAAGTTGGTTGAGTCCTGGGCGGAAAGATGAACGGCAAGGCCGGAAGCGAGAAAAACAAGCAATAAGGTAGGGGGAAGGATCAGTTTGCGTATCATGCTGAAGGGTTGAATATACTACGACCCGAATGGTTAACAGACCGATGAGTGAGAAGGCAAGCGGTAACGGCGCAAAGAAACGTGATCCCCGAAACAGTCAGGACGATTTGTCCGGTCCGGAGGGAAAAGAAATCTCACTCGATCCCGAGTCAGGGGACCTTCTCGAACCTGTCGAAAGATGGTGGAATGAGGAGACCGAAGAGGAAAAGGAGGATCGCCGGAATCGCAAGGCGGAGCCCGGTGAAAAGAGAGTTCCCCGCGAAGAGCCTCCTGCATCGATTGAAGAACCGGCCCGGGAGGAGACCAGTGCCGTGGTCGTTCCGCTGGAGTCCATCAAACCGCTCACCCCCATCACGCCTGCTGACGAGGAAGAAGATGAGGTCGATGAAATGGAAGAGCTTTTCGGTCCTTCCAAAAGAGGAAAAGCGAAGAGAGCAGGGAAAGAGCGGTTGAAAGAAGACAAAGGCATTGACGAGGTGGAACCAGTGAAAGCCGACGA
>JARGOP010000058.1:0-3365 GCA_029233965.1 Verrucomicrobiales bacterium
CGGCTTGAGGTCGTCGGAGATGATGAAAAGGACGTTGGGCTTTTTGCGAGGCGCATCAGCGGCGAGCGCCAGACTTGTCAGAGCTGCCAGCGAGAAGATCAGGAAGAGGACTCTCATGGTTGACCTCCTTTTGTCATCCTCTTGAGCTGCGTTGCGAGCGCTGGAATCTGTGTCGCAGCCTCAACGGTGCCGGCGAGGTTCACGGTTTCGAGCGGGTCAGCATTCTCGTCGTAGAGTTCCTTCGCGACGACTTCACCGGTTTTGAAGTCGCGCCATTCGTGGTAGCTCCAGCGGTCGGTTTTGAGCGCGTAGCCCATCACTTGCGGCAAGGCCTGCGGACCGCCGCCCCAGTAAAGGGCGGGGCGCGGATGCTGCGTGAGCGCGGCGGTCTTCACCGTGGCGGCGGCATCCTTGAGCACGGGCACGAGGCTCGTGCCGTCGAGCTGCGGTGGATTCGGCAGGCCACTGAGGTCCGTGAGCGTGGGAAAGATATCGATCAACTCGCTGATGGCACTCGTCTTCGCGCCACCCTTTCCGACGCCGGGAGCGCTGATGATGAGCGGCACTCGCGCGTCCCAACCGAACAAGGTCATTTTGCCCCAGACATCGTGCTCGCCCAGATGGAAGCCGTTGTCGCCGATGATGACGACGATGGTGTTGTCGCTGAGTTTCAGTTCATCCAGCGCGTCCAGCACGCGGCCCAACTGCGCGTCGGCGAAACTCATCGCGGCATAATAACCATGGCGGATCTCGCGCTTCGCTTCCTCATCAAGCATGCGGTGGGCATTCGGCTCGCCGAGGATCTCGTGGTTCGCGTGAAAGGCGATCTCGGGCGCATTGCGCGGGCGAGCGGCGGGCTCGATGGCCGGGATGTCCTCCCGGCGATACAGGTTCCAATAGCGTTTCGGAATCTTGTAAGGCGTGTGCGGCTTGAAGAAGCCAAGCGCGAGGAAGAAGGGCTCCGGCTTTTTCGCGAGCGACCGCAGCTCGGTGATCGCGAGATTGGCCGACACGGTGTCAAAGCAGGCTTCGTCCGGCACATCGCGATTCTCGCAGAGCGGGTCCTTCGCCAGATTCGGAGGCAAAGCCACCCCGTTAGGCATCGCGAATTCATCCTTCGTTTTTCCGCCGGTGCGACGATCCCACACGCTGAGTTTTTTGAAGTGCTCCGGATTGCCATAGCCGCCGAGCACCTTGCCGATGCTCATGGCCGTGTAGCCGTGTTGTTTGAACCACTGCGGGATCGTCACCGCATCGGGATGCAGGTCGTAGAGAAACTTCGTCATGCTGGTGATTCCGAGCGAGTCCGGCCGGCGCCCGCTCATGAACGAGGCCCGCGATGGCCCGCAGATCGGCTGCTGGCAAAAGGCGCGCGTGAACACGGTCCCGCGAGCGGCTAGCCGGTCGAGGTTAGGCGACTTTGCAATCGGATCGCCGTAGCAGCCAAGGCGGTTGTTGAGATCGTCGAAGACCACAAAGAGGACGTTGGGTTTAGCTTCGGCTGTCTTCGCTGTGCTACGGCTCTGCTTCGGAAGATCAGCAGCAAGCACCGGATGCGAGCATAGGCTGAAGAGAATGAACGAAATCGTAAAAACGAAGCGCCACGCAATTTCGGTGATGCCAAAGGCATCCCAGCGATTAGCCGGTGGTTGAGCGACGAAGGAGCGACACCACCGGACTTGTGCGAAGAATGAAACGCATCCTGAAAGGATGCCAGCAACGCTGGGCTCGAAGCGAACGTGCTCGCTGCGATCCCTTCGGGATCGGCTCTGCATTGCGTTTGGTCCCGGTGGTGTCGCTTTGCTCAACCACCGGCTAATGGCGGAAAACCCTCCGGGTTTAAAAGAGGCACGCGGGCGTTGTGCGGTCACCATGGATTGCCTTCTTTCATCTTTGCCTTGAGTGGCGGGAAATTGCGTCTGGACGAGTCTCCGCTTCATCACACTTCCTCCAGCATCAGATTGGCATCGCCGAAGGTCTTTGGACGCACCTCCATTTTGTCCATCATCGAAATGAAGAGGCGGCAGAGCTGGCGCTCCGGTTTTCCGCTGTAGTCAAGCACGCGACCGCCTTTGAGCCCGCCGCCGATCACGATGACGGGCAGCTCGTCGTTGTTGTGTTTTGCGCCGATCATCATGCTGGAGCAGTGCATGAGCATGGTGTTGTCGAGGAGGGTGCGCTCGCCTTCCTGAACCGCGTCGAGCTTGCCGGCAAGATAGGCGACCTGCTCCATGAAGAACTGGTTTACCCGCAGCCAGTCGTCGCCGTCGCTGTGGGAGAGCAGATGGTGAATCATGTAGTCGATGCCGTGGCCGGCCTGCTGCACACTGGGCAGGTTGGGGAAGCGCAGGGCGCTGTGGTCGTTGTTGAGCTTTAGCGTGGTGATGCGCGTGGTGTCGGTCTGAAAACCAAGCACGAGGATGTCGCACATGAGGCGCATGTGCTCGCCGATGTCCTGGGGGATGCCGTCGTCGGGGCGCTGGATGTTCGGCTTGTCGAGGGTGGGACGCCAGCCTTGCAGTTCGCCGCGCTTTCCGGCGTTCTCGATTCGCTTCTCCACTTCGCGCACGCTGTCGAGATACTCGTCGAGCTTCCGCTGGTCGCTGGCGCTGATGTTCCGGCGCATGTCCTGCGCATCGGCGAGGACGGCATCGAGCACGCTCTTGTCCGCCGGTGAGGCTTCGTCTTTGAAGAGACGATCAAACGCGAGCGCGGGATACAGCTCCAGCGGCGTCGGCGTAGTGGGTGAGCTCCACGAAATATGCGAGCTGTAGAGCATCGAGTAGTTCTTGTGGACCGAGGGGTTCGACTTCTCGCAGGCGAGCACGAGACTCGGCACTTTGGTGCTGCGGCCGTAGGTCTGGGCGAGCATCTGGTCAAAACTCGTGCCTGATCTGATCTGTCCGCCGGAGGCGATGGGCGCGCCGGAGAGGATGTTCCCGGTTTGCGAGGAATGGATGTTTCCTTTGCGCGCTTCTTCGTGATAGAGGCCGCGCACAAAGAGCATCCGCTCGCGGTAGTCGGCGAGCGGGGCGAGCACCTTGCCCAACTCCATCGCCTTGCCTTCGCCCCGGGCCCACCATTCTTTGGAGTGGAATCCGTTGCCGGAAAAAGTCACGCAGAGGCGCAGGGGCGCTTCGCTGGCCGGTTTGTTGCGGGTCGGTTCATCGCCCCAGACATTGATGGATTCCAGCCAGGGCAGAGCCATGGTGACTCCGGTCCCGCGCAGGAAATGGCGACGATTGAATTGGTGTTTCTTCATGGTTTCCGGATCAAAGCTTGGACTGAAACTCTTTCCCGCGCACTTCGCGGAACTGCGGACTCTGCACGATCAAATCGACCATGGCGCCGATCTGCTGACCCTC
>JARGOP010000058.1:3465-25994 GCA_029233965.1 Verrucomicrobiales bacterium
AGGGATCGATCCGCTTGTGGCAGGAGGCGCAGGAGGGATCGCTGCTGTGCCTTTCGATCAATTGGCGTTCGGTCAGGCCCGGCGGAGCTTCGTCCGGCAGGATGGGAATATCCTTCGGCGGCTTGGGCAGTTTATCGCCGAGGATCACTTCACTGAGCCAGGTGCCGCGCAGGATGGCGCTGTTCCGGGAGGCTCCGGATTGTTTGGAAAGCGTCGCGGCAAAGCCGAGAATCCCGCCGCGGTTTTTGGCGTGCAGACCCTCGATGCGCTGCCAGCCTTCGCCTTCCCAATCGAGCCCATAATGATTCGCCAGCGATTCGTTTACAAAGCTGTAATCGGCATCGAGCAGAGAGAGGACGCTGCGATTGTGTTGGAACAGGTCGATGAAGAATCGAGTGACCTCCTCCTGCATGTCTCCGCGCAGGTCGAGGAAGGTGGGAAAGTGACGCTCGCTCTTTTCGTCGAGAGTGGCGACGTCGCGCACGTGGAGCCACTGGCAGCCGAACTCGGTGGCGAGGCGGCGGACTTTTTCGCTGGCCAGCATCCGGCGGGTCTGGGCGATGAGCACGTCTCGATCGTGGAGATTTTCAGCGACCTCGCGCAGTTCATCATCAGGAGCTGAGGACCAGAGGAAATAGCTGAGCCGGGTGGCGAGCTCATGTCCACTGACCGGGCCGGTTTCCCCGGGCACCTTTTCTCCGCGATAGAGAAAGGCGGGCGAGGTCAACACCCGGACGAGCATGAGGCGGGGCGGGAACGTTTTCAGCCCGGTGATTTCCGGTTCGGTCAGGGGCCGACGCCAGGCTTTTGCGGCGAAGTCGATCACCGCCTCGCTCTGCACCGCCAGGGAGGACTTTTGCTGTTCTTTGAAGGCGGCGGCGGCTTTCAAAATGGGCCCGCGCATGGGCTCAAAGGCACTGGGTTTGGCATTCTGGGTGGCGTATTGAAACAACTGCTCGAAGACGTCGATCTGTTTCAGAGGAGCTTCGCTGACGAAGAGCATTTCATCCCAGAGGCGGTCGAGGGCAGTGGTTTCGGCCTCGTCGAGAATGAGACGCCGCAGTGGTTCGTCTTCGCGGTGATAGAGTGTCAGGGTCACCACTTCGTCCACCGGAACAATCTGGCTGTAGCACAGCGCAATGGGGAAAAGGCGCCGAAAGTCCTCGAAGGCCGCCTCGAAACGCTGCCGGGCTTCGCTGCCTTCATTGACGAGAATCGTGGCGCTGTGCCGGGTGACGAAGTTGTTGTCACTCCATTGCCCCTGCTTCAGTCCGGAGTCCGATTGGGTCGCGAAAAGTCCCGGGCCTGCTTGCGGTTTTTCGGTCAGGACCTGCATCTGGACACTGCCGCTGGTCTTCGACGCGAGTCTCCCGGTCACGACAAACTCCGCGTCGTTTGCGAGGGCCGCAGGGATCCGGATCTCAATGACAGAGTCTGCCCGGGCCGCCAACGAATGACTTTCAGACTCAGGATGGAAAGAGCGCATCGCACCACTCAACAAGGGACTGTTGAGCGGGAAGTCCGTCTCCAAATGCTGCCGCACCCGGGTCGCAAGCTCCGGCGAGGGAGACTTCCGCCACTCCGTGATGATGGCCGGGGCATCAGGCGCTGCCTGCGCGGTGGCAGGTTGACTGAGGAAATGCCAGGTGCCGTGAGGATTGCTTTTGAGAATGTCCGGGGAAACCTCTTTGGCGAGATCCCAGGTCCTTTTGCCATCGCTGATCGTGAGATTCACCGCCGTGAGATCACAGGAATGATTCCCGTCACGGGGATTGACGACGAACGCGAGAACCTGCCCCGGCTCGACCGGCACATTTTCAAACGGACCAAAGGAAAGCGGCATGGCACTGCGTTGCTCACCGCTCGCGAGCACTTCGCTGGAGGCACCGCGCCGCAGTTCCAGCGCCCAGAGCACGCCGTTGCCACATTCGGGGTGGGCATCGGCCACATTTCCCTCGATTCGCAAGCTCCCCGAAACCGGGCTCTGCCACGCGATGACCGAAGCCAACTCCGGCGAAGGATGGGTCGCGACGCTGTGGGCCTTCATCTCTCCGGGAGTGCGGACCGTGTTGTCGGAGGAATTCGCGATCACGCTGAGCGCATTTTCCCCCTTCCAGCCCTGAATGAAATTGTAGTCCGGCGTGCCGGGCATCTTCTGGCTGAGGAGCGGCTCAAGCTTCGTGGTGCCGTAGCCGAGATACTCACGCCAGGCGGTGAGCATGGCCGTGTCGGCGACGGCGCCCCCTTCTGCGATCGCATTGAGACAATCCTCCGTGCCGCTGATGATTTCCGCTCTCGCTTTCTCCAGGTGCTTCACCAACGCAGGCAAATCATCCACGGCCAGATCCGGTCGGCCGGGGGCGACGATCCGGGGATTCTCCCACACCACCTCGTCGCCGTCGGTTCCATCCCCGGCACCCGTCGTGGTCAAATAGAGAGTCACCTCGCGTCCGCCGGAAAGCGGCACGCGGATCTCGCTCTTTGCAGCGAGCGGAGTCACCGGCTCCTGCCACGCCTTCGGGCCACCTGTTTTGCCAATGTGCCCGACCGAGGCAAACCGCCACAAGGCCTTCTGCCAGGGCTCAATGTCAGCGGCGGTGAGGGTTTTCCGCCGGTATTTTTCCCGCAGCGGATCGAGCAACAGGGAGGGCTCCGTGCTTTCCATCGCCTCGCCGAGGATGCGAAGGTATTTCGGGCTCAGTCCATCGGCACTGCCACGGCCCTGAAGGGCGTCGAGATACCTCGCGAGCGGCAGCCGACCCAGTGCCTGATCGACGATCTTCGCCCCGGGCACCTTCAGGTCAATCGCGTCGGCGGAGACGGTGTGTTTCGCGTAAATCGCCTGAATTTCGGCCATCGCCTCATTCGTCCAGTCGCGGGGAGAATCGCTGGCGGACCAGCGCATTCCGTGGGGGGTGAAAACGGCGTGCCCGGAGATCTCCCTCGCTGCGTCCAGATATTTGGTGATCAGCCCCGGAGACATCACCAGCGCTGCGCCTACATTGGTAAACCCCTCCCCCGCCGCGCCATCGACCGGGAATTCCTCCGCCGGATCGAGCGAGTCCACGCCGGTCAAATCACGGATCGTGTAGGTGTATTCCACATTTGAAAGCCGCCGCAGCAGCACCGGCCCGGGATCACCGGCATTCGCCAGCGCCATCTGATCGAGCGTGCCGCGAACCCATTTCGTGAGCGCCTCTTTGTCCTCGACCGGGAGTGGTTTCTCCTTTTTCGGCGGCATCTCGCCCGAGGCAATCTGATCCAGCACATGCTCCCAGACACCGGGATCCGTTAGAATATCCGAGCTCTCGAGATCCAGATCGCCCTTTTGTTTTTCCGTCGAGTGACAGTTCAAGCACGATCTCTCCAGGATGGACTGAACGCCCTCCGGCACCGCACCAAAACCCACTCCGGCGCAGGCCAGCCAAAAACTGATGAGTAGACGCATTTTCATCGATCACTTACTTGGGTTTTCGTCCGAGAGAGGAAGCCATTCCCGCCAGCCGAGGATATGCTCCCGCATCAACTTCTCGCAGGCAGGGGCCGACCGGGTTTGAAAACAAAGCAGGATCTCTTCGTGGGAACCGGCGGTGCCGACCCGCGTGTTCAAGTCCTGGTCACGATGCTGCCGGTGGAGATAGCCGAGCCAGAGTTCCAGTTCGGAGCGTAGGGAGCGCCACAACTTGAGAAGCCGCGCGTTTCCTGACGCCGCCACGATCAACTGGTGAAATTCCAGATCGAGCCGGGTGACTTCATCCAGGGTTTTCGCGTTTCGGGTCGCCGAAAGATTCTCCTCCAGCAGGAGTCGATGTTTTTGGCTCAGCGGAAAGGCGGCTCGCGCCGCGGAGGGTTCGAGCAGCAGGCGCAGGGCGAACAGCTCCTCGAAATCCTGAGGGGTCAGCTTCTTCACCACGGTGCGTCCCGTTTCGGTGAACTCAAGGAGTCCGTCCCGCTCCAGCGCGGCGAACGCCTCCCGCACCGGGACCCGGCTCACCCCCAGACGCCTCGCCTCGGCCGCCTCGGCGAGGCGGGTTCCGGGAGGAAGCTGCCCGTCAAAAATTTCCCGCCGCAGACGATCTTCTGCGGCTGCGGCGAGGGTGGAGGATTGTGAATGACTCATACGGGAATGGCTCCTACGGTATACCGAATCGTGAAACGGTATACCGTCAAGAGGATTTGATTTTTGCACCGGGACGGATAGAGGCCAGTGCGTCTTCGCGCCGACAGACTGAAAACTTCCGAAGACCCGCCGCTTCCGGCGCCACGGCATCGGGCCGTTTCCCGACCTGCGCAGTGTCACTCCACCTTCATCACCCCGTTCATGACCATCCAGTGACCGGGGAAGGTGCATAAATAGGGGTAGTCGCCGGGTTGTTCGGGGGCGGTGAGATGAATGGTGAACTCGCCCTTCGGATTGACCATGTCGGTGTAGGCGATGACGTCGTCGCTTTCGGGGACGTAGTGCTTGGCGAGGCCTTGCGGATCAGAGATCATGAGATCACACAGGCGGCCGAGACTCTGGAGGGAGCCGGGGCGGGCGAGGAGCCAGTTGTGGGGGACGACGTCGGGATTCCTGAAAACGATGGTGAGTTTTTCGCCTGCCTTCGCGGTAAGTTCCTTTTGGACGTATTGCAGACCGAAGGCTGCCTCAACTACGATCTCACGCCCGCGTTCCCCTTCAGCCCGGGGATTGGGGAGGGCGGGTTTCGGGGCTTCGAGGCCGATTTGAGCAGTGTGATTCGTTTTCGCGATTTTCTTGTAGCCGGGGAAACCGGTGAAGGGATCGGCGAGGGCGTGGGCGGTGAGGAAGAGGTCACGGCCGGTGCCAAGTCGGAGATGGATTTGGTTCGCGGGCACGAGCTGCGGGATTTCGAGGAAGAGCGTCTTCCCACCGTCGAGCTTTTGCACGCTGCGGATTTCGAGAGGATCGTGGCCCGGGGTGTCGGGATATTTCAGCGAATATTCCGGCGAGCCGTATTGCGGGCCGTAGTGATAGTTCCAGCATTGCGCGAAGAAGGAGTCGGCGTCGATGTCTTTGACCGCGTCGGTGAACCGGAGGAGTACCCCGTTATCGACCGCCTCGAAGCTGATCGGAACCGGTTCGTCGCCGCCGGTGAAGCGGACGCGCTGAAAGCAGCCGTCTTTCGGGGTGTAGGTGCCCCATCCCTGCATTCCGTTGATGTAGAGATGACCATCGAGGGGATGAAAGCGGGCCGCCTGCGGGCCTGAGTCGAAGTTACCGCTGATCTTCGTGGCGGCCGCCTGCCAGTGACCGTTGACGAACTGTCGCATCACGAGCCAGGCACTGCCGCCGCCGGAGGAAAGGTGGATAAGATTGCCGTCGCCCGCGAGCGGGCTCCATTTCCCGCCGGTGATGAAGGTCTGGCTGCTGGAGCTGTTGTCCTCGCCACGGGGCAAATAAAGCAGAACCGGTTCGGGCGCCTCGCTGTCCCCGGGACCGCCGGCTCCAAAGTGGGCTCCTGGATTATGCTCGAGATCGATCTGGCAAATTGACGAGGCCGGGGTCCAGTCGCCTTCCTGCACGCTCGTGGTGATGAAACGGCCATCCGGCGAAAGGCCAAGGCCGTTGGGATTGCGGAATCCCGTCGCGAGGATTTCGAGCTCGTCGCGGCCGGTGATGCGGCAGACCCCCTGATTGCCGGAGGCGAAATACCAGCGGTCTTCGTTGTCCTGCTCGAGCCCGACGATGAAGTCGTGGCCACCGGGCGAGGTCTGCATCGCATGGGTGACGCATTCGTAAAAATCGGCTTCGTCGTCACTGTTAAGATCGTGCAGGCAGGTGATCTGGTCGCGGCCGAGGACGTAGAGTTTGTCGTCCACGATTTTCATGCCGAGGGGCTGATGAAGGCCCGTCGCGAAGCGTTTCCAGCGGATCGAATCGAGATCTTCGTCGATGCCTTTCACGAGCCAGACCTCGCCGGTCATCGTGGCAATGGCGGCAGTGCCATCACTGAAGAAATCGTGCGCACTGATGAAGAACAGGGTGCCGTAGGGATTCTCGAAAGGGATTGTGATGCGGTCGGTGGCAAAAGGGGATTGTCTGCCGAGTTCGCCTTTTGTCTCGAACCACTGCGGCCATTGCGCGGCGGCGGGCGCGGGCAGGGGCGTTTCGCTGGTGACGATGGTCACTTCTTTGCCCCTGCGGAACAGTCCTCGGAAGGTGCCGGGGAGCTTCTTTTCCTCTTTGGAGATGATCTGCCCATCCATCGGGGCGCCGGACATGAAGCCATGACGGTTTTCGTTGAGCTTGAGAAATCCACCGGTCCATTCGAGACGCCACGCCATACGTTCGGGATCAAAAACGGCTGCTTTGTCTTCGAATCGAACGCAGATGCCTTTCGGCACGGTGACGCCGCCGCCCTTGAAGACACCGCAGAACAGGCTACCGAGATCACTCGCGGCCCAGCGTCCGTCTTTCCAAGTGACCTGATCATTCTGATTGCCCCAGTGCCCCTGCTGACCGCCGTCCATCCCGGGGAAGGCGGGGATCAGTTCGGGTAGGGGTTTTTCTTTCATGAAGTGCAGCGCCTGCTTGCCGTAGTAGTCGAAGACGCGCTCGCGGTTGACGAACTCCTGCCAGTGCTCGTTGTCTGCTTTGTTGAGCGGCGGGAGATCGGGGGTGAAGGGAGCGGGTTCGGGAGCTTTGACGGCGGAAGCTCCTGAGCCAAGGTCGTCGAAGGACCAGACTCCGAGGGTGTTGTCCATGCGCAGACGCGGCGCGTTGCCGGGGCGGGGTTTCATGACGCCGCGGGAAAGCCGCACGTCGTCGATGATGCCGTCGCAGCCGATCGTGCCCTCGACGAGACGGCCGAAGGCGAGGGACTCGACATTGGAATGACGCACCGGCCCAGCGGGAGCGGTCGGTTTTTCGAGAACGATCTTTCCATTGACCCAGAGGGTGACCATTTCTTCACGGACGCTCGCGACAAGGTTGTGCCACTGGCCGTCGCAAATGCTCACGCCCGAGTCGTAGTCTCCCCCGCGACCGGGCAGGTAGAGGGCGAGAGTGCCGCGCTTCGCGTGGGTGTAGAGCTCCCAGTGGCTACTGGCGGACTTGGGATTGCAGGCCACGAGGATGTTGAAACGGTCTTTGCTCTCGAGCTTGACGCGACACTCGATCGTGAAAGGGAGGGTGTGATATGCGCCTTTGCCATCGACGACCAGCCCGCCCGAGAGCGCCTTGCCGAACTCTTCGTTCAGGGAGGGGACCGGTTCGGCTTTGATCGCCGCGACGGGAGCAGAGGACGGCGTCTTCGGCTTCGCCTCGATCCAGGTGCGGTATTTCGGTTTTGCGGCAGGCGGTGCGTCGTCGAGTTGGGGGAGGATCCAGCGGAGGCCGTCGAGATTGTCGAGGAGGCGGCCCTCGGCGTCTTCGTTCGTGTGATTGAGAATCCCGATCGGACCGTCGTAACCGCTCGCACGGATCTGGCGGAGGACCTTCACGTCCTGCGTGCCGACCCCGAGCGGGAGGATCTTGCGGCCTTTTTTGTCACCCTCGATGTCCATGCCGTTGAGGTTGAAGCAGATCAGGTGCGGCTTCATCAACTCGATCGCTGCGGGAAGCCGGTCGAGATGGGAATGGCCGTGGTGGAGATTGTAGACGATGCCGACGTTCTCCGTGCCGTGATTCTTCTTCAGGTATTCGCAGACGGCGACCATGTTCTCCGGTTCGCCGGCCCAGCCGCCGTGGTTGTAGATGCCGACCTGGCTGCCGAGTGCCTTTGCCTTTTCAAGAATGGGGAGAAGCCCCTCCGCCGCGTTTTTGATTTTTACCTCCTGCGTCGCCCCCTGCTCATTCATCATGATCCAAAGCTGCGGACTGAGATTGTATTTTTTGAAGAGAGCAAAGGCCTCGTCGTGCTGCCCCCAGAAGGCAAAGAACTCGATCCCATGTTTCTGATAGGCGAGGATCTCCCGTTCGAACTCGCCGACATGCTCCCGCCGCCAGTCATAGGCGATCTTCGTGAGACCCAACTTCGCGACCATTTCGGCCCGGGCTTCGGGGGAGCGCTTCTGCGCGTCAAAGGGCACGATGCACCAGGCCGCGAGGTTCTTGCGGTCGAACAGGGACGGTGTGTCCGCAGCGCTGAGACTTGATGATGCAGACCAGAAGATAGCGAAGGCAAGGAGGCCAAGTGAGGTAGGCTGCGGTGGTTTCATAAGGGGGCTTTGGTTAGCTCGTTTTTTGAGAAATAGCATGAAGTGGCAAAGTCAGCGAAGGCTCGCAAAACGATCCCGGGCTGATCGCGGTGCAGGTTGTGGCCGCAGCCGGGGAAACGGACGTGCCGACAGTCGGGGATGACCTCGACGACGGTCTCCGCGTCGGCGTCGGTGAGTGCGCCGCCCGCCCCGGGATCCGCCTGAAGCAGCAGGGCAGGACAACGTACGCGGGAGAGCACCTCGGGAAACGCATAGCCATCGAGCCAGCGGCCTTCGATGACGGGAGTGAGCACTTCGGGGTCGAGTTGGGCGAGGCATTGCGCACTCCACGCCAGTGAGGCGCGGTCGCGCAGGTCGCCGAGGCGTTTGAAGCCTCCTCCGCTGGCCGGGAGACGAATCTCCGCAAGGGAATCAGTGATGTCTTCCGTGCTGCCGCCCGTCTCTGCGGCTGCTCTCATGCCGAGGAACTGCGCCTCCCACGCGGTGCCACCAATGCGGTTCCCCATGGTGTGAAACGGCGGGTCTTCGAGGATGATGCCGCGCACCCGGTCCGGCAGCTCCGCCGCGACTGCGGCGGCCACGATCGCACCGAGGGAATGCCCGAAAAGGACGACGGAATCGGCGGCTTCCTCCCGGACGATGCGCACGGCATCGGCGACGTAGTCAGTGACGAGGTAACGATCCCCGCGCGGCGAAGCGCCGTGGCCACGCTGGTCAAGCGCGACGACGGTCCAGTGTTCCGCGAGTGCCGGGAGAAGCGCTTCCCAGTCCGGCCCGCAGCGGGTCACGCCGTGAAGCAGCAACAGGACGGGACCTGACCCGCAAGTGCTGCGCTGCAGGTTCGTCGCTGGCGGCACCTCGCTCATGCGGTGGCAGGGGGTTTCACCTTTACGATCCCATTTCGCCTGATGTCAGGGAGCTTGGCCCGGTTTTCGAAGAGGCTGATGTTTTTCATCATGCTTGCGGGGGCTGGATGGTGTCGTTGTGGTCCCGGTCGGCCCCCTCGGGTCGGGTGTCGAGGCTGGTGCGCCAGTCATTCCAGCCTCCGTCTACCGATGACGGGGCGGCGTGCCATTCCGGCATCGGCTCTCCGGTCGCGGGATCCCGGGCGGGAATGGGCAGCATCATGATGCGTTTGCAGGCGCGCTTGTAGTCTTCATCACTGAGGAAGGCCTCCTCGATGTCGTCCCAATCGCGCCCGTCCGGGTAACCACCGCACATGTGAAGGTCATCCGACCGGGCGACCATCTCATGGCTGACTCCGGCCGGGATGACGACCACGTCGCCGGTGCTGATGCGCACCCGGGTCCATCCGCCCTCCCCGACCGAAAGTTTGAATTCCATCCAACCATTCGAGCAGCCGAGGCATTCATGGGTGGTGGAATGAAAGTGGGCGTAGGGGTAAACGCCGGGGTAGTCCCAGTTGTTGGACCATCCGTTGGCACAAAACCTGGCCTTGATCGCCTCGGCTCCGCCACCGGGAATGGCGTTGCGGTGCACGAGGAGGGGAAACCGGCTGTTGGGAATTTTGCCCTGGGGTTTGGACGAATAGACCTCGGTCGACATGGTGTTTGCTGCTTATGGTTCGAGTTTTCGGATTGGATCGTGGGTGAAAGTTTCTTCAGGGAAGAGGCGGCACTATTCGGCGGCGGTGCCATACGCCACGTCTTCGCCACCATAGCGACGGACGCGCAAGTTGCATTGCTCGGCGTGGCCCACGAATCCCTCGAGCATGCAGAGCCGTGAGCCGTATTTGCCGATCAAGGTCGCGGCTTCGTCGGTGAGGATCTTTTGGTAGGTGTGGGTTTTCAGGAACTTGCCCACCCAGAGACCGCCGGTGTAGCGCCCGGCCCTGCGGGTCGGCAGGGTGTGGTTGGTACCGATCACCTTGTCGCCGTTGGCGACATGGGTTCGCGGACCGAGGAACAGGGCTCCGTAGCAGGTCATGTTTTCGAGGAACCAATCGTCGCGGTCGGTCATGACCTGCACGTGCTCGGACGCGACCTCGTCGGCCACGGCGAGCATTTCCTCATAGGTGTCGCAGAGGATCACGGCCCCGTAGTCCTGCCACGAAGCGCGGGCGGTTTCCGCCGTGGGCAGGAGGTCGAGAAGACGATCGATTTCCGCGAGGGTCGCGTGGGCGAGTCGGGAGGAATTCGTCAGGAGAATGGCGGGCGAGTTGTACCCATGTTCGGCCTGACCGAGCAGATCAGTCGCGCAAAGCTCGGCATCGACGGTGTCGTCCGCGATCACCATCGTCTCGGTCGGCCCGGCAAGGAGGTCGATGCCGACGCGGCCGAAGAGCTGGCGCTTGGCCTCGGCGACAAAGGCGTTGCCGGGGCCCACGATCATGTCCACGGGGTCGATCGTGGCCGTTCCCAGGGCCATCGCCCCGATCGCCTGCATGCCACCCAGAACGTAGATTTCATGCGCGCCGCCCAGGTGCATGGCCGCGACAATCGCGGGATGCGGCTCGCCGTTTCGGGGCGGAGCCGCAGCGACGATGCGCGGCACGCCGGCGACGGAGGCGGTCAACACGGACATGTGGGCCGAGGCCACCATCGGGAACTTGCCACCCGGCACGTAGCAGCCGACGGACGGCACGGGGATGTTCCGGTGGCCGAGGATCACGCCGGGGAGCGTTTCGACCTCGAGATCCGTCAGGGTGGCACGTTGCGCTTCCGCAAAACGTCGGATTTGAGCCTGGGCGAACTGAATATCAGCAAGGTCGCGGGCCGGGACTTTCGCCATCGCCTCTTCAATTTCAGACGGGCTCAGTCGGAAGCCGGGCGGGTCGTATCGGTCGAACTTGACGGAGAGTTCCCGCACGGCGTCATCACCACGGGCGGCGATGTCCGCGAGGGTGCTTTCAACAATACCCCGCACCTTGGTGTCGTCTTCGGCGCGCTGGGTTTCGGACTTGCCGGATTTCAGATAGGTGATGGCCATGGGGTGGGGAGAATCAGGTTCTTCCTGAGTTGTTTTCAAGCTCGGTTCATCTTCACTTTCTCACCGGCAGCCGGATCTCGCTAGAATTTCGACGCCGGATTTGTGGACGCATGCGCCAAACGGTTGCCTATCCAATCAGGATGACGCTTACTGAAGGAAGAATGGACGAAACTCCACCACCGCATCTTGATTTCCTGGCACAACTCGCGCCCGGGCCTGGACTGCGCCTCTTCGATGCCTATCCGGACACCCGTTTCTTCATCAAGGACGGGCAGTGCATCTACCGCTACGCCAGCCGGATCATGCATCTCGCGCACGGGTTCGCTCATCCGGAGGACGTTCTCGGCCGCACCGACCATGATTTCATCCCGGCCTACCTCGCCGACCACTACACGCGCGACGATCAACGAGTCCTTTCCGGGGAGGAAATCTGGGGACGGGTGGAGATGGTGATGCGCCATCCTGCCTGCCCGGACTGGTATGTCACTTCGAAAATTCCGTTGCACGGCAGGGATGGAAACGTCGTCGGTCTCGCCGGCGTCTCCCGGGATCTGCAGGAAGCCGCCAGCATCGCCTCTCCCTTTGTCCAGTTCACTCCGGTGCTCGAGCACATCCGGGATCACTTCGCTTCGCCCGTGGCGGTGGAGGATCTCGCGCGCCTTGCCGGGATGTCCGTCCGTGGCTTTCAGCGTCATTTCAAGAAAGCCTTCCAGCTCACCCCGACCGCTTACATTCGCCAGTTCCGCATCGGCAAAGCCTGCCAGCTGCTGGTCGAATCGGGTGCCACCGTCACCACCATTGCGCTTGAAGTCGGCTTCAACGATCACAGCCACCTTTCCCGCGAATTCGTTCGCGCCATGAGCCTCACCCCCGGCGCCTACCGGAAGCGCTACCAGCTTTCGTAGTATGCCTCCGGCATTCGGAAGAACTTCATCTCCTGATCGGCCGCCGCGCTCCTAACGTGTTCACGTTCTTGAGTTCGTAGGGGTCGATCGTCATTCTACTTTGAAATTCAGGGCGTCACCATGACCCGTATCCTCTCCATCGCCGGGCTTTCAGGCCGCTCGCTGCTCAAGGTATCCTGCCTTTCAATCGCATACCTGGCCATGTCGGCCGAAGCGACCCCGGCGAACAAGAAAGCGCTCGCTAAGTTCTTCGGCCCCCATTTTCCTATCGCCCTGGATTCGTGTGCGACCTGTCATGTTCGGGCCGAACCTGAGGGTGCGGAAAAACTCGAGGAATTCCCGCACAATGCCTTCGGTCGCGCGCTGCACGGGAAAGACGGAAAGATTGCGGAACGCCTCGCGGAAGTGATCGGGCAGGACAGCGATGGGGATGGAGTTTCCAATCTGGATGAGATTCTTCTCGCGCGCTCCCCCGGCAGGGCTGAGAGCGAAACTGTCTCCGCAGATGCGGAACGGTTGGAGGAGCTGCGTCAAGATTTTGCCGTCTGGAATGATCGCTATGCCTGGAAGCCGTTTGAGCCGGTCGTCCGCCCTTCCCCACCGGCGCTTGAGGGATGGGGAGAAAATGAAATCGATGCCTTTCTCTCCGCAGGGCACCGCGCCCGGGGTCTCGTCGCGCGCCCTCCGGCACCCCCTGAGGTCTGGTTGCGAAGAGTCACTCTCGACCTCACCGGGCTTGCCCCGACAAGAGAAGAGATTCCGACCTTCCTCCTCGAGTATGAAAGGAACCCCGGCGCGGCGCGGGCCGCCGTCGTCGACCGACTCCTCGAGAGTTCTCACTATGGCGAGCGTTGGGGACGTCACTGGATGGATGTCTGGCGCTACTCGGACTGGTCCGGTTACAAGGATGCTGTTCGCATCAGTCAGCCGCACATCTGGCGGTGGCGGGACTGGATCATTGACTCTCTGAATGAGGACAAACCCTACGACCGGATGGTTCTTGAAATGCTGGCAGCGGATGAGCTGACTCCGGAAGATTCAAACGCACTTCGAGCGACAGGCTTTCTGGTTCGCCATCACGACGTAGGAAGCCGGGATGTCTGGCTCGACAATGTGGTGAGTCACACCTCGCAGGCTTTTCTCGGCGTCACGATGGGTTGCGTGAAGTGCCACGATCATATGTATGACCCTTTCCCGCAAAAGGAATACTATGCGATGCGCGCCATCTTCGAAGGGTATCATGTCAGGACGGATCGAATCCCCGGCGAACTCGATACGAAAAAAGCAGGTCTCGTCCGGGCGTTCGAAAAAACCCTTGAGCCGAAGACCTATCTCTTCGATCGCGGGGATGAACGGTTTCCGATAAAGGACGAGCCGGTTCCTCCGGCGGTTCCGGCTGTTCTCGGAGGAGAGTTTTCGATCGAGCCGATCGAACTGCCCGGGAACGCGTGGCAGCCCTGGCGCCGGGACTTTGTCAAAGAGATGCTTCTGGAAAAGGAGAAGGCTGCCATCGAGAAGGCGGAAGCAGGCCTGACCATGGCCTCCGAATCGAACGATCCTGAGATCGTGAAGAAAGCCAAACTCGAACTGGCCGCAGCAAAATTGTCGCGGGCTGCACTGGTGGCGGAATTGGCCACGGAGGATATCGAGGAGACAAAGGGAAAAGACTCAGAGGAATGGAGTGTGGCAGCGAGGAAGACTCTGGAGACACAGCGTCAGTCGGCTCTCGCTGAGGCTCGCTGGAAACTGGCGGCAGGGCAACAGAATGCTTCGGCGGCGGAGAAGGGGCTTGTTGCAGCCAACGAGAAAGAGGATAAGGCAAAAATTGCATCGCTCACCCGGCAGCTATCCACGGCGAAGGCGGCGATCAAGACGGCAACAGAAAGCCTTGCCAAAGCAGAGAAGGCTGCCGCCGGAGAGTTGACGGTGGCCTACGTCCCCCGGCAACCCAACTACCCGAATCGCTCGAATGGTCGCCGACTTGCCTTTGCCCGCTGGCTCACCAATGAGCAGAATCCGCTCACCGCCCGCGTCGCGATGAATCACATCTGGCTCAGGCACTTCGGCGAGGCGATCGTTCCGACCGTGAACGAATTCGGAGCCAATGGCCGCGAGCCGACCCATCCTGCCCTACTCGACTGGCTTGCTGCTGAATTCATGGAAAGCGGCTGGAGCATGAAAGCGATGCATCGGAAGATCGTGTTGAGTGCCGCCTACGAAATGTCCGGCACCCCCGATGAGGACAACCTGGCAAAGGATCCCGACAATCATTTTCTTTGGCGCATGCCTTCCCGTCGCATGGAAGGAGAGATCGTGCGGGATAATCTGCTCTGGGTCTCGGGGCGACTCGATCCCGCAATGGGTGGGCCGGAGATCGATCAGAATTCAGCGATGGAGTCGAAAAGGCGATCCATCTATTTCCGTCATGCGCACGAAAAGCTGGTGGAGTTTGTCCAGATTTTCGACGGACCCAAGGTGGCGGAATGTTATCGACGCGTGGAAAGCGTTCAGCCTCATCAGGCCCTGGCACTGCACAACAGCCCCGTTACGGATGCGGCAGCTGGAAAATTGTCCGTCGATCTTGCAACGGAGACGAAAGGCGATATGACTCGCTTTGTGGAGGAAGCTTTCCTTGCCGTGCTCAATCGTCGCCCGAACTCCGAAGAAGTATCGATCTGTCGTGATTTTCTCCGTTCCGCGGAATCGGGCGGGGAGACCTCCAATCCTGAGAAGGCCCGGAAACGTCTGGTGACGGTACTACTGAACCACAACGACTTTGTGACTATCCGATGAACGATCCACGCTTCCTTTCGCGACGAACATTTCTTGGTGACACCGGAATGGGGTTCACGGGCCTTGCCCTGTCGTCAATGCTCTTTCGAGATGGAGAAGCGCAGGCTGCATCCACCGGACCGGATCCGCTGGGGCGTTCTCATTTCCCGCCAAAGGCGAAATCGGTCATCTGGATTTTCAACATCGGCGGAGTTTCTCACCTTGAGAGCTTTGACCCCAAGCCAATGCTTAACAAGTATGCCAACCAGTCGATCGATGAGACCCCGTTTGCCAACATCATCGCTCCGGAAAAGGTGAACGAGAATCTGCTCGATCCGAGCAAAGCGAAACGGGAGGTCTTCAAGAAGATCATGCCGCTCCAGACCGGCTACAAGAAATATGGGCAGAGCGGCATCGAGGTCAGCGACTGGTTCCCGCACATGGGTTCCGTGGCTGATGAGTTGACGGTCGCGCGCGGCATGTGGACGATCGACAACAATCACGGTGCGCAACTCACCTATCACACCGGGCGCAAGATCACCGAGGGAGCCTTTCCCACCGTGGGCGCCTGGGTAAGCTATGGGCTCGGGACTCTGAACTCGAATCTTCCCGAGTTTGTCGTTCTTGGAAATCCCAGCGCCGATTGCTGTGGCGCGGCCTATACCCACGGGGCTTCCTACCTCGGACCGCAGCATGATGGAGTCCGCTTGAAAGTGGATCCGGCCCGCCCCCTGAGTTTCGTGAAGCCTGCCGATCCTGACCTCACCCTCGAAGAGCAGCGGGAAAATTTCAGCCTTCTCGGTCGTCTCAATCGGGTCGCCGGAATTGAGTATCCTGATGATGCCACCCTGCAAGCGCGAATCAAGAGCTACGAACTGGCCTATCAAATGCAGACGGCCGTTCCCGAGGTGATGGATCTGGAAAAAGAACATCCGGAAATCCGGGGGATGTATGGCCTCGACCAAAAGGAAACGAAGGATTTCGGGGAGAAGTGCCTCGCCGCCCGCCGCCTCGTCGAAAGAGGAGTTCGCTTTATCCAGATCTTCCACGGCTACACCGGCAATGCGGGAGCATGGGATTCCCACCGGGATATTGTGAAAAATCATTCGCGACTCGCGAGGGAGGTCGATCAGCCTGTTTCGGCGCTGATCCGTGACCTGAAGTTGAGAGGCCTCCTCGATGACACCCTCGTCGTCTGGGGAAGTGAATTCGGCCGAACTCCGGGCGCGGAGTTTCGTGACAACAATGTCAACGGCACGGGAAGAGATCATCATCCTCATGGGTTCTCGGTCGTCATGGCCGGTGGCGGGGTAAAAAAAGGACATGTCCACGGCGCAACCGATGAACTTGGTTTTCACGCCGTCGAGGGGCGGCACTATGTCACGGATCTCCACGCCACTGTCCTTCATCAACTCGGGCTGGACCCGCGAAAGCTGGAGGTCCCGGGACGGAAGCGCCTCGAGCGGGACTTCGGTCAGGTCATGAAGGGAGTTCTGGCATGAGCAGTCTGCCCCGCTCCCTCGATCGTCGCCGGTGGCTTGCCGTCACCGGAGGTGGACTTGTTAGTGCGGCAGGATTCGGCTATTCCGAAAACTCCGGAGACCTGATCCAGTCTATTTCGAAGGAGACGATCTGGCGCAACCGGGATGGAAAGGGCACGACCTGGTTTCATCCCCGCGCCTGCATGGTCCCGGATCAGAGCGGTCGACCGTTCGTTCTCATGACGCTGCAGGAGATCACAGGCTCCGATTACTTCGGCCCGGTGCACTGGACCCAATCCGATGATCTGGGAAAAAGCTGGACTGATCCGGTTCCGATCGCAGCACTGGGGCGACGGCCGGTTCCTGAGCACCCCGGCCTGGAAAAGGGCGTCTGCGACGTTGTGCCGCAGTATCATCCGATGTCGAAAACGACTCTGGCGATGGGGCACGTTGTGTTTTACCGCGGGGATCGATTTTCGAGAAAAGATCAGCTTCCCCGCTACCCCGTCTACGCGGTGCGACGCGAGGACGGTTCTTGGTCGGAGCAGAGAAAACTCGAGTGGGACGATCCACGGGGTGGATTCATCTACACCAACAATTGTGGACAGCGCGTTGTCCTTCCCGATGGCGACATTCTTCTCGCCTTCACCTTTGGCCCCACGGAGGAGAATCGTGAAGTCGCAGGGGTTCGTTGTTCCTTCGATGGGGAAACACTGAAAATTCGAGAAGTCGGTCCCGCCCTCAGCCTTCCCGTGGGTCGCGGATTACTGGAGCCTTCCATCGTCGCTTTTGATGATCGCGTTTTCATCACGATCCGGGCGGAGGACGGACGCGGCTATGTCGCGGTAAGCAATGACGGACTCGACTATGGAGAGAAGAAGGCGTGGACCTTCGACGACGGGGAACCACTGGAACTTTCCACGACGCAGCAGCACTGGATGCCCCACCGGGATGGTCTCTATCTCGTCTATACCCGGAAAGATGAGAGTAATACAGGAGTGATCCGCTGGCGCTCTCCGCTCTGGACGGCAAGAGTCGATCCCGACCGGCTCCACCTCATTCGCGCAACCGAGCGCGTTGTGCTCCCTCTCGTCGGCGACGGGGTGAACGCTCCCGACGAAGTCGCCCTCATGGGAAACTTTCACGTCACGAGGGTCACGGAAGAGGAAAGCTGGGTCACCGTCGGGGAATGGATGCCACGAAGGGAGGCCCGCGGAGACACTCTGCTCGCCCGGATTCGCTGACTGGTTGCGAATCCATCGCCCTCTTTCCGGCGATGCTTCGGCCTTCTGTGACGAAGAACCAAAAGGAGTAAGAGAAATCGCCTACCGCTTCCGCTTCCGGCTGGCGCGGCGCATTCCCAGAAGAACGGTGAGGCCCATCCAGGTGCTGGCGACGAAACCGAGTGCGCCGAAGAGTGAGATCCCGAAAACGGTGGGCGGCGCCTCCATGCTCCACCTCAGGGTGGAGCCCAGGAAAACTGCTGCGGTGAGAAGTCCGAGGACGAGCCGGTCTACCGTGCTCTCAAGGTGGCGGTGTTCCATGTGCACCTCAAGGGTGCCCTTTCGCACCCTTGTCAGAATATCGCCGAGGTCGCGGGGCAGTGCCTCGACGAGCCGTTTCCAGTCCCGCGAGTTGCGGACAAGGCCCTGGTAGAACCGCTTCGGGGAGAAATGACGCTTCACGGCCTGGGCGTAGTAGGGGTGAAGCAACTGGGCGAGACTGAAGTCCTGAGAGATGTTTCGCGAGGTTCCTTCGAGGACAAGCAACGCCTTCACCAGCATGGCGAAACTTTGAGGAAGAAGGATATGAAAGTCACGCACGAGGTCGAAGAGTCGACGCAACGCGCCCACCACATCGAAGTCACCCACGGATTGATCGGTATATTCGGCGAGGAACTGGCCCACCTGGATACGCAGCTCATCCTCATCCAATTCCGGGGGGACCTGCCCGACCCGGACAATCGAGTCCGTCAAGCCCGCCGCATCCCCGCTCGTCGCGGCCAGCAGCATGGCGTCGGCTAGCTTGTCGCTTCCCGGACGCACTCGCGGCCCTTCGCAATCAGGGAGAGCGAAACGAATCCGAGCACGATGGTGATCAGGATTCGGACCATCACACTTATTGGCAGGCCGGGCTCCCCTTGAGTGCCATTACTGAGATTGGCCGCTTCCGTTTGGAGGATATATGCCCGATAGTAAAAATAGACAGAGACGGCAAAAAGAATCGTCGAGACGAGCCCGAGGATTCCCATGAGTGTTTTGGTTTTCGGGGCAATTTGCGTCATGATTTGAAGATTTTACGTGTCGTCTCGGCGTCCTTTGATTCAGGTCCGAAACAGATCATCCTGAGAATTCTATCACAACAAACCGTGAAGTTGTCAGGATGGTGTAAAAGAATCGCAAGTCTCTTGTAGTTCTGCGGGAGGTATCATCACAATAAAGCAATTCCCGGTAGTTACGTATCACGCATCGCCTTCTTCCCGAATCGGCGAAAGAGGAGAACGCAGAAGAGGGTGAGAAGACCCAAATAGACCCCATGCCGGTCCATGAGTAGAGAAGGGTTTCCTGTCACCCCATACCCACTTCGAAAGCACCCCGGACGATCCACCGGAGACACGGCCGCACCGCTACAATTTCCCGGCAAGATTCCAGCGGCGGGCGATCACGGAGACGCTTCCACCTCCCAGCCATCACGGTAGTCCGTGGTCAGAAATGAATTCGCCGCTTCCAGATTGGTGATTCGCAGAGCGTTGGAATCCCACTCCAGTTTCTCCCGGGGAAAGTGAATCGCGACGTTTCCGAGTTGAACCGTTTCGGTGAGCGGTCCGGCGTAGCTGAAGTCATCCGTAATTCCGGGGTCCTCTTTGAGGCAGGCGTCGACCCATTCGTGGTAGTGGTTTTTCAGCTCCACTTCAGGCCAGACGAAATCGGCGAAGTCTTTTTCGGGATACAGCTTTGGCTCTCCCCAGTGCATCACGAGGAGATAGCCTTTCTCTCCAATGATCATGGAGGCCGGTTGAGGAAGGACCTCGGCGGGAGGCAGCCCCGGAAAATTCCATCGGGGGCGGCGCCCTCCGTCATACCAGCGAACCGTGACCGTTTCGTTGACGGTGAATTCATTCCCCGGAAAAACGTAGGTAAGTGTCTCCTGCGCCGGGTAGACCTCGTCGTTCATTCCGGAATGATCCGCACTCACGGAAATGGGAGCGGTGAGATCGAGGGCGGTGAAAATCGGGTCGAGAAGATGGCACCCATTGTCACCGATGGACCCGGTGCCGAAGTCCTGCCAATCCCGCCAGAAACGGGGATGATAGACAAGATCGCCCCCGTATTCCCGCCAGGGGGCCGGCCCGATCCACTGCTCCCAGTCCACTTCGGAAGGAGCCTTTTCCGGTTGCTTGGGAGGCTCGAGCAGTCCGCAGCGCCCATGTCCTGCCGCACTGATCCAGGAGTGAACCTCACGGACTTTTCCGATTGCCTGAAGATCCTGGATTACCGGTTTGATGACCCGATACTGCCGCTCCGAGTGGATCTGGTTCCCCATGCGCGTCACCGTCCCGGCACGCTTCGCCTCCCCGGCGATTTGCCGTGCTTCCCAAACGGTTTTCGTGAGCGGCTTTTCGCAGTAGACGTGGAGACCGGCCCGAAGCGCGGCCTGCGTGATCAGCGCATGCTGATGATCAGGCACGCCAATACTGACCGCATCGATCTTTCCGGAGAGATCCTCAAAGAGCTTCCGAAAGTCGGAGTACCGAGGCAGTTCAGGCCACTTTTTGTCAATGTCAGTAAAGTGCCTTTGATCGATATCGCAGAAGGCGACCGGTTCAACATCGGGATGAGAAGTGATCCGGGTGATATCAGCCAACCCCTGATGTTTGCAACCAATGCCGGCGAATCGAAGTTTCTTTGTAGCCATGCATAGAGTTCAAACGAATTCAAAGACCGTGGCGAGTTCGAAATCGCGCCAGCGTTCGCTCACAGAGTCGGGAACGCTGTTTCAAAATCGATCGCCGTCAATGCGGTCAGGAAAGCGTAGCCGGAGTATCCCCTCCTCTGCCGCTTTGATCGCTCAGTCTTCTTTCAGCGCAGGCCAGAGATGACTGTCGGCGAGAACCTCCTCATAGAGCTCTTTCAATTTTCCGGGAAGAGGACTTCCCTCGAGAGGGAGAGGATTCTCCTCGCCCGGATCCTTCGATAAATCAAAGATCTCAATCTGCTCAAATTCGGCCGCCTTGACTTTGTCGATATTCCCCTGATCAAGCTGGCTGGTGGTCGCAGATTCTTCGAGGAGACCTCTCACCTTCATGTCGCCATCGCGCATCGCCACGGTCGGCACGTAGTTTTCGCCGTCGTAGGTATGGTAATAAATCCACATGAGCGGCCTCTCGCGCACCAATTCCGATTCGCCGCTCAGGACCGGCAGAAAATTGGTCCCATCGAGCACGAGACCTTCCGGAATCTCTCCTCCGCTCAGTTCCGCAAATGTCGGGAGGAAATCAAGAGAACTAACCGGCGTATCGCTTTTCTGCCCTGCCACAATTCCAGCCGGCCAGCGCATGATGCCGGCGACGCGGGAACCGGCTTCGTAACTGTCGAGCTTCATTCCCCGGAAGGGCCCCGGCGTTCCATAGCTTCGATTGGCACTGCGATAACGGCTCAGGGTCTCGGGACCGTTATCGGAAGTGAAAATGACGAGTGTGTTCTCGCCGTAGCCAAGCGCATCGATCGCATCGATCAGTTTCCCGGTCGCCGCATCGAGGTTTTCGACGTTCGCAAAATACTGTGCCTCATCATGATTCCGCGCTGGACCGGATTCATACTTTCTCACCATCTCAGCGGGAGATGCGACCGGTTCGTGGGGTTCGTGAAAGCCGACGTAGAGAAAGAACGGCTGCTCCGGAGAAGCCTCCTCGTGCGCCTTCAACCACCCGACCGCTTCGTCGACGACAAGCTGGCAGCTGTATCCCTCCAATGCCCCGACCTCTTCTCCATTCCTCACAAAGTTGTTCGGATTTTCATGAGAAGGAGCCGCGTTGTTCTGAGTCGCAAACCAATGATCAAATCCATGATCTCCCGGCTGCGCCTGCTTTTCCGAATTGAAGATCGCATTGCAGTGCCACTTGCCTGACATGCAGGTCGCGTAGCCGGCGCTCTTCAACATCTCCGCGATCGTGAATTCCTCTTTCCGCATCTGCACCTGCTGTCGCGATTGTGTCATGGGTTTGTCAGGAGACACTCCCGGAATCCAATCGTAAACCCCGGCGCGGCCCGGCATCCGGCCGGTCAGCAAGCCGACTCGTGAAGGTGAACAAACCGGAGCCGCTGAGTAAAAACTACTGAACTGAATTCCCTCTTCCGCCATCTCCATGAGTCGCGGCGTCTTGATATGAGGGTGCCCATGATTCTCAATATCCCCCCACCCGAGATCATCGCATAACACGACAACAATGTTCGGGCGCTCGTCCGCCTGAGTAAGGACAACGGAAAGGCCGATGAAAGTGAATAAGGCAATTCGTTTCATGATCCGGATATGCTGCATGAAAAACCGGAAAAAGGAATCAGAATCGGGCTGCGACCGCGTTAGAATCGGGCGGCCACGGCTTACGGCGTGATGGGGACAGCCGGGAGAAAGACAGGGACCGCTTTCTCATCAAAAAGCCCCGGAGACTTGCGGCGCAACACCGGGCACGCCCCACCACAGTGAAGATCTTCGGTCGGCACCACTGTCCTCCATTCGAAAAAGCCCTACCTTCGGGAAAGAGAAAAGGTTCTCCCATGATTTGTGTGGGATGACGGGTTCGGATTTCGACCGTAGTGGTTTCCGATGGAAGACATCAACGAGTTTTTCGCAGGCATCCTCGGGATCGCCGATCCTTGGACGGTGGCGGGTGTGGAGCGTGACGAGGCGGGCGGCCAAGGCGTGCTGGAAGTGGAGTTCGACCGCTCGCGGGCCGGCGATCTGCGCGGCCTTCTCCACGGCTATGTCGACCGGGAGTGGCGGCACCTCGACACCTGCCAGTATCGGACCGTCATCCGCGCGAGGGTGCCGCGGGTGAAGCGACCCGACGGGACCACCGCCGAAGTCGAGGTTCCCTGGGCGGAGAAGTTCTTCCAAAGCTGGTTCCGGAGCGCCATCCACACCAAGCTCGAGCCGGTGAAGAAGGTGGCGCGCATGCTCAAGAAACACCTGCCCGGCCTTCCCGCCTACGTCCGTCACCGGATCACCAATGCGACAGCCGAAG
>JARGOP010000059.1:0-5088 GCA_029233965.1 Verrucomicrobiales bacterium
CGCTCATCCGGGATCTCGCCTGATCCGCTTGCGCTAACACCGACAGTCTCCTAGACACGCGGCGATGCGCTTTCCGGAATCCATCTCCCGGCAGGAGTATGATCAGATCACGCAGCGATCACTCCGATTGTTTCTCAGCGTCGATATCGTCAACTCGACCGCGCTGAAGCAGGAGTATCGCGAAAAAGGGCAAAGTTGGCTTGCGATCGCCCACAGCTTTTACACGAAGTTCCCTTCGATGCTGGCGTCAGCGCTCGATCCAAACCCGAGATTCTTCGTCTCATCGCCGGAAGTGAATCCCTGGAAAGCCATCGGAGACGAACTTGTCTTTGTCGCGAGGATTGAAGACATGGACGAGCTACCTCGTCTCCTCGACGCCTTTCGCAGTGTATCGAACCGATGGAACCGGGAATACGAGGAGAGCGAAGTCGTGGTTAAGGCAGCTGCATGGCTCGCCGGCTTTCCGGTCGCCAATTCAGTGATTCCCGGCGATGCCCCAAATCGATTCGACTTCACGGGTAGTGCGATCGACATCGGCTTTCGCCTTTGCCGCTTCTCATCCCCGCGCCGTTTCGTCGTCTCGACCGAACTCGCCTATGTGTTATCGACCCTTGAAAGTGAACTCGCGGACGACCTTCGTTATCTGGGTCGTAAATCACTCAAGGGAGTTCTACGCGGTCGGGGCTATTCCGTCTTTTGGATCGATATGTTTGCCGAGCCTGACTGTCCCACTTTTGCAAAGGTAGATCTTTTGGAAGAAAAAAATCACCGGAGATCCGCCGAGGTCGATCAAGCCCGGAGAAACCCGCGAGTTTCTCCGGGAGTGGATTGCTTCCACCGACGATGAAATCAGTCTCCCCTTCCCTCCCCGCAAACCTGACGCCCGGTTTCCCGTTCCAGAAGACTACGAAACGAAAGAATTGGAAAAGCTGGCTGAGTTCGAACGGGAATTCCTCTCCGAGAGTGGAATCGGAAAAGACGAGGGCACCGTTCCGGAAGAAGACGTGTTCACAGACTTTACGACCCGCCTCAAATCGCCTAAAGGAAAGTCATGACTCCCGAAACCACTGTCTCTCTCCACCCCTACTTCAAACCACACGAGGGCAGGCTCGACGAGTTCATCGCCGGAATGGCGGCTTTTGTCGAGCGCACTTCCAGCGAAGAGGGCGTGCTCTTTTACGACTTCACTGTGAGCGGTGACGGGATCGTCTTCTGCCGCGAAGCCTATGTCGGAGGTGAGGGCGCGCTCGCTCATCTCGGCAATGTGGATGACCTGCTCAAGGGCGCACTCGAAATCTCCGACCTCATCCGCCTCGAAGTGCACGGTGCCGCGGCTGAACTCGATAAAATGCGCGAACCGCTCGCGGAGCTGCCGGTCGACTGGTTCGTCCTCGAAACCGGCTTGGTGAAGTAAGGCACCGCTGGAGTGGGGCCTTCAGGCCCTCGCAATGCCCCTCACGCGCCGCCCACAGAAAGGACTGAAGGCCTCACTCCAGCCTATTCGTCTTTTTCCACCCGCGAGGTGTTGCGCCCTAACAAGTGCGCCGCAACCGGGAGCGTGAGGAAGGCGAGAAAGAGCGACACGATCGCCTTGATCGCCACTTCCCATCCGGGAACGCGCAGGAAAAAAGCGACGAGAATGAGCGCAAAGGCCGCGCCCGAAGCTTTCGTCGCAGCGTGCATACGGCTGAGCAGATCCGGAAAACGGAGCAATCCGAGACCGGCGATGAGAGCGAAGAAGCCTCCGCCAATGAGAAAGAGAGCGCTGATCCAATCAATCATTTTCTTTGCTGGAGAGGTGTTTCGGATCAAGGAAAAGAGACACCGCGGAGGTGCCGACAAAAAGAACGAGACCGGCGACCATTGCGACGTCGAGCCAGAGCGCGTCTCCACGCATCCAGCCATGGCCGAGGGCGAGGCCGATCCCGCAGAGAGCAACGACGTCGGCCGCATTGATCCGGTCAGCCACAGTCGGCCCTTTCCAGATCCTGACAAGACTACACACAATCGAAGTGTAGAGGCAGACCGTAAAAATGAAATAGGCAATCTCGATCATGAATTTCGAGTGATGGAAAGGATTGGTTGCTCAAGGTCGCGGGGAATCGAGACTTTCGCCTCCTCCGCTCCGTCGAGAACGTGGACGACGAGTGTTTTCCCGGGATCAATTCCCAGCACGAGCGTTCCCGGCGTGAAGGTGATGAGGTTGGCGAGGGTCAAAATCTCGAGCGGCTTCTCCACCTTTGTATCGAGCACGATGATTCCGGGATTGATTTTGAGGTCGGGTGACAGGACCTGCTTCGCGATGGTGATGTTCGCCGCCCAGAAATCAATGGTGTAGCGGACGTAAAGTTTCAGGATCGCGATGATTTTTTGAGCAACCTTCATGGCAATCTATTCCTCAATGGTTTCGACGTAGAGCGGGTTGGACTGGATGAGTTGATCGGCGGCCCGGCCCGAGAGTTCAAAGAGTGGCTCGACCATGAAACCGATCGTGATCGTCATGGCTCCGAGCATCGCAATCGGGACGATCTGCATGATGCGGTAGCCTTCGATCCCTTCAGGACGCGGCGTTTCTTTCCAGAAAGCCTCGCCCCAGATCTTGATCATGGAAAAGAGGGTCACAACTCCGACGAGCAGCGCGATCGCCGCATACAGGTAGGCCTCCTCCCGCAGCGCCTCACGGAGAAGGAGGAACTTGGCAAAAAACCCTGACAATGGCGGAATACCACCGAGCGAAAGGGCGGGGATGAGAAAGAGAAACGAGAGGAGCGGTGCCCCTTTGAGCAATCCGCCGAGCTTCTCCAATCGTTCGCTTCGACCCGTTGCGGCGATCGCTCCCGCAGCAAGGAAGAGATTCGTCTTCACGAGAATGTGGTGAACGATATAAAAGATCGCGGCGGCGAACGCTCCCTGCGTAAAAAGGCCGAGACCGAGGACGATGTAACCGATCTGGCTGACGATGTGGAAAGACAGGATCCGGCGCGTGTGGAACTGGCTCGCGGCACCCAACACACCCGTCACCATCGTCAGTGCTCCCACGACGAGAAAGAGCGGTCCGGTCACCTCGGAGAGGAACCCGAAGGCTCCGCCGAAGACGCGGAACAGCGCATAGACTCCCACCTTAGTCAGCAACCCGCCAAAGACGGCTGCGGTCGCGAAGCCTGTGTTCGAGTAGGCGGGGGGAAGCCAGAAATAGAGGGGAAAGACTCCGGCCTTGATCCCGAAGGCCATGAAAAAGAAGGCTGCGGTGCTGAGAATGACGGGATCGCCTCCCGCATTTCCAAGACCCAGAGCGATCTCATCGAGATTGAGTTGACCCGTCTTTCCGTAGAGCAGACCAAGACCGCTGAGGAAGAAAAACGACGAGATCATGTTGATCACGACATACTTGGTCGCCCCTTCGAAAACAAATCTTCGCCGCCCGAGGACGAGCATCGCGAACGAGGCCATGAGCATGACCTCAAACCAGACGAAAAGGTTGAAGAGATCGTTCGTGAGGAAAGCGCCGTTGATGCCTGCGAGGAGGAGAAAAAAGAAGGTGCCGTATCCCTTTCTCCAAATGATCCGACCGATTTCGCTGACCGCAAAAAGCGACCCGGCAAATCCGATCACGGCGGCGACGACAACCATGATCGAAGCGAAGAGGTCGACCTTGAATGAAATTCCGAGCGGTTTCTCCCACCCTCCGAAGTCGACCCGGATCGGACCGGGAGCAGCGTTAATGATCGAAAAAAGCCAGACCGCCGCCCCGAGGAGTGCCGCCATGCCTGCCGGGAGGAGCCAGCGGGAAGTCACCGCCGAACCACGGCTCAGCCATGCCACCAGCGAAAGCAGCATCGGAATGAGAATGGGAAGTGTGATTGCGACAGGTTCCATCAGGATTCAGTTTGCGCGAGGGCATCGAGGTCGGCATCCGCAGTGCGGCGATGCGTGCGTTTCAAAAGGACGAGGCAGAAAGCGAGAACGCCAAAGCTGATCACGATGGCAGTGAGCACGAGCGCCTGAGCGAGCGGGTCAGGGTGCCCCTCGGGAAGCGCTTTTGCATCCGCTCCGATCACGGAGGTGTCGCCTTTACCCAGACCGGCGGCAGTGAAGACGAGAACGTTCGCAGCCTGTGCAATGAGGGCGAGCCCAATAAGGACGCGAAAGAGACTCCGCTGCAGCAGCAGGCGGGTGCCGCAGGCAGCGAGGCATCCAACCATGATAGCAATAAAGACTTCCATTACCTTGCGCAATTTTCGATATCCTGACGGGCCGACTGCCATTCCTCCATGGTGCGATAGAGCATCAGGACCACTCCGGCGACCACGAGATACACCCCGACATCAAAGAAGAGCGGCGTTCCAACTTTAATTTTCCCAACGGCGGGAAGACTGAATTCCCCGCCCCAGACTGAAGTGAGGTAGGCATCACCCTGAAAAAGCGAAGGCACCCCGGAGAGAACTGCCATGGCCAGCCCGATCACCATGAGAATGCCGGGCGTCATCCGGTAAAGTTTCAGAGGCATGTCGGTTCGGGCGAGATGAACCAGGATCGCTCCCATCGCGGCCACGAGTCCACCGATGAATCCTCCTCCCGGCTCGTTGTGTCCCCTCAGAAGCAGGTAGATCGAAAAGAGGATCATCGCCGGAGCGATATACCTCGTCGAAGCGCGCAGCACCGGTGATCTTCCCTGCACCATGGTGAGTCGATGATTCGTCGCATAGCCACCGAGCATCGCGTAGACGCCGAGTGCGGCGATGAGTAGCACCGTGATTTCACCCATCGTATCGAGGGCACGGAAATCAACGAGGATCACGTTCACGACATTTTTGCCATAGGCTTCGGGAAGGCTCTTCGCCGCGAGTTCCATCGCGACGGCATCCGAGATCTGCACATCAAAGGCTTTCATCGTCAGCAGAGTGAAGCCGGTTCCCACGAGGACGGCCACCAGGGTGGCCCCCAGCCCTCCGCGCGACGAAGTCGATTTCTCTTTCATCCCCGGAAGGCCATAAATCGCCAGAGCAAAGAGAAGTAGGGTCAGGGTTTCCACGAGGATCTGCGTGATCGCGAGATCCGGTGCTCCGTAGAGCGCAAACAGGGCTGCAA
>JARGOP010000059.1:5188-25940 GCA_029233965.1 Verrucomicrobiales bacterium
CCTGACTGGATCCAGCGGGTGATTCCCCCGGCCCCTTTGAGGAAACCCGCGAGCCCGGCGCGGAAGACCGCGACTCCGCTCCAGCCGAATTTTTCACTCAGGGATGCTCCGAGTTTCCAGAGCCTCTCGCGGAACCAAAACAGCGTCAAACCGGTGGCGACAGTAAAAATACTGAGGAGGAGCACGAGATTGAAGCCGTGCCAGAGCTTCAACTTCACCGTGAAGTCAGTCGCCGAGACCTGTTGAACCATGGCCTCAACCGGCTGACCGAGAAGAGCGCCCGGGAAGAGCCCGAAGACGAAACTTCCCAGTCCCAACACGAGCGGCCCGAGCCAGAAACCCATCCCTTTCGGCTTCGTGTTTTTTAACGCAGCCGCGTCATTCACCCCGAGGAAAGGAAGAATGCCGACCTTCAGGGCGACGACGACGTTGGCGGCATTCGCGACGAATCCGCAGACGAGAAGAATCATCCCGATCGGAGGCGTCTCCAGCTTCACCTCGTAGAGCAGTTCCTTTGCAATAAAGCCAACGAATGGAGGAAGCCCGGACATCGAAAAGGCAGCCACAACCGCGCCAACCCCGAGCAGGGGAAAGGTGCGTAAGAGCCCCCGAAGCTGTGCAATATCTCTCGTGCCTGTCGCTTTCTCAATCGAGCCGGCAACCATGAAAAGCGCTCCTTTGTAGAGAGCATGAACAATGAGGAACAGCATCGCCGCTTTGATCGCAAGCGTGTTTTCCATCCCCAGCAACATCATGAGCGTTCCGAGAGCGCTGACGGTCGAGAAGGCAAGAAGACGCTTCAGGTCGGTTTGGACCATGGCAACGAGGGCACCCCAGGTCATCGTCACTGCCCCGAAACCCATGAGGGAGAAGTGCCAGAGCGGCGTTTCACCGAGGACCGGGTGGAGAATCGCGATGAGAAAAACTCCCGCTTTCACCATTGTCGCGGAATGCAGGTAGGCACTCACCGGTGCAGGCGCCGCCATCGCTCCGGGTAACCAGAAGTGGAACGGGAACTGGGCCGACTTGGTGATTGCGCCGAGCAATACGCAAACGAAAATCGCAGGGTAAAGCGCATGGCTTTGAATCAAGTCCCGGGATTCGATGAGTTCGGACAGCACGTATGTCCCCGCGACTTCCCCCATCAAGATGACCCCGGCAAGAAACGCAACGCCACCTCCCGCAGTGATGAGAAGCGCGTCGAGCGCGGACTTCCTCGATTCCGGCCTTTCGTGGAAATGCCCAATGAGCAGATAACTCGTGATCGAAGTCAGCTCCCAGAAAATGAAGAGAACGAGGAGATTCTCGGTCACCGCGATGCCGAGCATTGCTCCCGCGAAAAGGAACAGGAACCCGAGGAAGCGCCCGATCCGGTCGCTCCCTCTGAGATAAGCGGCCGCGTAAAGCACCACCAGTGTTCCGATGCCGGAAACGAGAAGCGCGAGAAGGATACCGACAGGGGAAACCCAGACATCCCAGGACAAACCGATCGTCGGCGCCCAGGGCAGAGAGGTTCTCCAGACTTCGCCCTCCCAGACGGGGCCGGCATTGGAAAGGTAAAGGAAAAAGCTCAGCGCCGGCACCAGCGCCCAGAACGAAGCGGGGACTTTCCCACGCGCGCCGCTCAAAAACGGGGCGAGCACGGCCGTTGCAAAGAAAGCAAGGATCGGCCACCAGGGCTGAAAAGTATCAAATGACATGGTCGCTGGAGGGGTGAACCCCTTACCTTAAAGATTTGCATTGTAAAGCACGAATTTTGTAACATGCTTTACAAGATACGAATAAAGTGCATAGTTTGTGCCAAAGTCCGGACGATCCGGGTCTTCGTGTTCCTAACATTGATTGGCCAGTCATGAGTGAAAATCCCGATCTTACCTCGAAACAACCACTCCCAAGCATCGAGCGCCTCCTCACGGAGAGGCCGAAGTGGGGCTTCATGAGCAATCATACTCATGTTCTCGTGTGCCTCCACCTTGACCCTGAAATGCGATTGTCAGAAATTTCCTACCGGGTAGGTCTTACGCTTCGGATCGTCCAAAAAATTATCAAGGAACTTTCGGAGGAGGGCGTCATCATGATCGAAAAAATCGGTCGTCGCAATCGATATGACATCAATCGGGAATACCGCCTGCGCCATCCGCTTGTGAAACAGCACACTATCGGTGAGCTCATCGAAGTGATTACCCGCGAGGAGTAGTTTTCATTTCATGAGAGAATATGACCTGCTGAGATTGCAGGAACAAAAGGGCGTCGCGGGGTGGCGACTCAGTCTCGCCATCCGGATCGAATCCGCTCCGGTTCAACGCCTTGTGCTGATTGCGATCCTCGTGAACGCAGTCTCACTCGGACTCTACATTGATCCGACACTTCTCGAAAATCTCGACCCACTCTGGCGCACGATCGACTGGATCTGTCTCGGAATCTTCACCGTCGAAATCGGGCTGAAGCTCCTCGTCTATCGACTGAACTTTTTGCGGAATGGATGGAACGTTTTTGACTTCATCGTCGTCGCGATTGCTCTTGTCCCCGGAAATGGAGCCCTTTCCGTACTGCGAACCCTTCGCGTTTTGAGAGTTCTCCGCGTTCTCACGGTGGTGCCGAGCCTGCGAAAGGTCGTCGCTGCCTTTATCCATGCCATCCCCGGACTCGGAAGCGTCGTCGCGGTCATGGCGATCTTCTTCTATGCCGCAGCGGTCATGGCGGTCGGCTTTTTCGGAGAAAGCTTTCCAGACTGGTTCGGCAGCATCGGGAAGAGCCTCTTCACCCTTTTTCAGATCATGACACTGGAGAGCTGGTCGATGGGGATCGTTCGTCCCGTCATGGAGGCACATCCGAAGGCCTGGGCGTTTTTTGTCCCCTTCATCATCCTCGCGACTTTCACGATTCTAAATCTCTTTATTGGAATCATTGTCTCGACGATGCAGGAACTCTCGGTGTTGCCGGATCCTCACGCGCGAAATGCGGAGACGTATGAAATTTTGTCACGGATAGAGGCGGATCTGGCTCAGCTCAGACAGACGATCAACGAGCAAAAGCCGTAGGCAGGGCCCGGTAATCCGTTCCCCGTATCAATCAACCATCGATCCGATAGATCCGCTGCACGAGCATCATTCCGATCGCCATCGTCGGCACGAAGACCAGGGCCTCAAGCCGCAGAGCACCCAGATTCGCAATCGCAGGACCGGGACAAAAGCCGCCGAGTCCCCATCCGATGCCAAAGAGAATTGCTCCGAGAATCAAATTCGATGAAATTTTCTCTTCGGGATTACCCGGCAGTTCAATATTTCCGCGGAGCAGAAAATAGCCTCCTCCAAAAACGAGGAGCGCTCCGCCCATGACAAAAGCAAGGGTCGGGTCCCAGAAACCGAAGATGTCGAGAAATGCGACTACCTTCAATGGATCCGTCATGCCGGAAAGGGCGAGACCGGCCCCGAAAAAAGCACCGGCCAGAAAAGTAAGGATGCTGTTTTTCATGAGGTGAGGAGACGAAAGAGAAGAACCGTGACCACACCGGCGAACATGAATGCTCCGGTCGCGACCATCGAATCGCGAGCACCCATACCCATTCCGCAAACACCGTGACCGCTCGTGCAGCCTCCCCCGAGGCGCGTTCCGAAACCGACGACAAGACCGGCGATGGCATAGATGATCCAGTTCCGACCATCGGGAACACGAAAAATGGAAGCATTCTCCGAGAGATGAAAGAGAAGAGCCGCTCCGGCGATCAAACCAAACAGAAAAACAAGTCGCCAGCCCTTCTCATTTTGTTTTGGCTTCAAGAGTCTGCCAAAAACGCCTGAGATACCGGGGATTTTGCCGGTTGCGATGAGAGCTAGAAGGCTCCCCCCGCCAATCAGGCATCCCCCGAGAAAACCATAAAGATAGTCGGGATTCATGGCCTGCACCTTATCATATCACACCGCTTTCCGCCACGGTGATACCGGCCCTCTGCCAGTGATAATTCGCAACCCACCGACAGGACGCCGGTCTCACCTTCAGGAAAAATGGCTCCCCCATGATGCCCTCTGAATCCAAAGTGGCCGAAACATCATAAAAATCGACTATCCGGATCAAGCCTTTTCCGCCAACCTGATTCACTATTTCCTCAGCATGAAAAGTCCCCTCACCTTATGCCTTCTCTGCATCTTCTTTTTTCCGGCAGGCGCCACCGCGCAGGCGCGTCCCGACGATGGACCGGTCCGCGTTCTCTTCGTCGGTCACGATTCCGAACAGCATAACAGTAATCTTTATTTCCCGATGCTCGCGAAAGCGTTGGGACGGGACGCCATCTACTTCGACTACGTCACGACCACGGAAGCAGCTTTCGCAGATGCCGCCTACCTCGATCTCTTCGACGCGGTCCTCCTCTATGCGAATCACAAAGAAATTGATCCCGCTCATTGGGCGAATTTGAAATCGTTCATCGAAGAAGGCGGGGGATTCGTCCCCGTGCATTGCGCGAGCTGGTGTTTCCAGAATATCCCGGAGTTTGATCAGGTCGTCGGCGGACGATTTGCCGAACACAAGGCCTCCATCTTTCGCCCGAAAACGATCGCACCGAATCATGCCGCGATCGTAGACGTGCCCGGCTTCGAAGCCTGGGATGAAACCTACAAACATACGAATCACAATCCGGAGGGACGTACCGTGCTACAGGTTCGCGAAGTCGCCGAAAACGACAACATCACCGAACCGGAACCCTGGACCTGGATTCGCAAGCAGGGAAAAGGTCGCGTTTTCTACACTGCTTCAGGACATGACGAGCGCGTCTGGAGCCTTTCTGAATTCCACGAACTCCTGAAACGCGGCATCCTCTGGAGCATCGGAGACGAGCGGCTCGCCGCCTACGAAGCCTTCCTCGCGGAACGCACTCCCCTCACCTACGAAAAGCGCGACAACATCCCGAACTACGAGAAACGCCCTGAACCACTTCTCTATCAGCATCCGCTCAGGGCGGAGGACTCCATGGACTACACCGGGGCTCCGGCGGACTTCCGACTCGAACTCTTCGCGGCCGATCCCATGATCGTGAATCCGATCTATCTCGCCTGGGACGAACGCGGCCGCCTCTGGATCGCCGAGACGGTTGATTATCCAAATGACGTTCGCGACGGCACCGGCAACGACACCATCAAGATTCTCGAGGACACCGATGGAGACGGCAAAGCCGACAAAGTCACTGTCTTTGCCGAAGGCCTCAATATTCCGACCTCGCTCACTTTCTGGGACGACGGCATCATCGTGGCCCAGGCCCCGGACTTTTTGTTTTTGAAAGACGAGGACGGCGACGACAAAGCCGACCGGGAAGAAGTCCTCTTCACCGGTTGGGGAATCCGCGACACGCACGCCGGACCGTCCAACCTCCGTTACGGACTCGACAACTGGATCTATGGCGCGATCGGATATTCCGGTTTCGAAGGCAATATCGGAGGGGAAGACCTCAAGTTTGGCTCCGGCATTTTCCGCTTTCGCCCCGATGGATCGAAAATGGAATTCCTCTATCAATTTAACAACAACACGTGGGGACTCGGCTTCAACGAAGCGGGGGACGTCTTCGGCTCTACCGCGAACAACAATCCCGCCTTTCACGGCGCACTGCCCGCGACGATCTACACGAAAGGCCGATCCGGACTCAGTGCTGAAATGATCGCCAACAACGCGACCTTTCATCCCATCACGCCAAACATCCGGCAGGTGGACGTCTTCGGGGGATACACTGCCGGTGCCGGATTCACTCTTGCCACTTCCGCCAACTTTCCTCCCGCAATGCGGAACCGGACCGCCTTCATCAGCGGCCCGACGGGAAATTTGTTAGGAATGTATGAACTCGAAAACGAGGGCTACCGGTACCGGGCGAAGAATGACTTCGCTTTCCTCGCAAGCGCTGACGAGTGGTTCTCTCCCGTTGCCGCCGAAGTCGGGCCGGACGGAAATCTCTGGGTCGCGGACTGGTACAATTTCATCATCCAACACAATCCGACCCCCAATCCTGAACGCGGCGGCTACGAAGGGATCACCGGGCCGGGAAACGCTCACGAGAATCCGAATCGTGACAAGCAGCATGGACGCATCTACCGGGCGATCTGGGACGGAGCGCGGCCCTCCTCCATCACTTCACTCGCAGGAGCAGACGGCGCGACGCTTCTTGCCGCCCTCGGCAGCGATAACCAGTTCTGGCGACTCACCGCCCAGCGCCTCCTTGTTGCCGGAAGCCACGAAGAGGCCGCTCCGACTCTGCGCAATCTGGTCACCGGAGGAAATCGCCTCGAAGCGATTCACGCTCTCTGGACGCTGGAAGGAATGGGCCGACTCGATCCTGAAACCCACCAGTTCGCCCTTCTCAGTCCTGACGTTGACCTGAAGCGAAACGCGATCCGCGCCATCGAGGAGAATGAAGCCGGTCGCCAACTCCTCTTCGACACCGCAACGATGGCATCCGCTGATCCTGCGGTCCGTCTCACCGCGATCATCAAACTGGCTCATTTCCCGAAAGACGAAGCGATTGGTCTCGCGGTTGAACAACTGATGCTCGATCCCTTGAACCGGAGGGACGAATTGATCTTTTCGGCACTGCAGGCGGCCGCGCAAACCCAGGAAGTGGGAGGCCCGGCCACCTTCGGCCCCAACCTGCTCAGCAACGCGTCGTTCGAAGAGACCGACGCAGAGACCGAACTTCCCGCAGGATGGCGCAAGAAAATATTCAAAGGCGCTGCCACTCTCCTCATGGAAGAGAATGAAGCCCACACTGGCAAACTCTCCCTTCGCATCCAATCAGGTGAAGGAGCTGACGCGGCATTGCAAATCCCGGTATCAGTGAAACCAAACACAACGTATCGCCTCAGCGGCTATGTTGGGACCCGCGGGATGAGAGGAGCGAAAGGTGCCCTCCTGAATATCCACGGCATCGCGGGGGCTGTCACTCGCGCCCTGACGAAGAACAACGACTGGACGCGTCTCGAAGTCGAATTCAACAGCGGCGAACACTCAGAGGTCATCGTCAACTGCCTCTACGGCGGCTGGGGCCTTTCCTTCGGCACTGCCCGTTTCGATGACATTGCGCTTGAAGAAGTGAGCTACCCCGTCGCCGACGGGGATTCCCTCACCGGCAATCCCGCCAGCGGAAAGGCGATCTTTGAAACCCATCAGGTCGCCGCCTGTATTCGCTGCCATCAAGTCGACGGAAAAGGAGAAGGCATCATCGGACCCGCTCTCGACGGGATCGCAACCCGCAAGAGCCGAGACTACATCTACGAAAGCCTCGTCGATCCCGGAGCAACTCTCGCTGAAGGGTTTCCCGCTCAGGTCTCACCAATGCCTCCGATGGGCGTTCTCCTGAAACCGCAGGAACTCGCCGACGTCATGGCCTACCTGATGACGCTGACAGAATAATCGCAAGGAGAGTTAAGGCCTGCCGGAGTTTCCACTTTTGTTCCGATCACGGGACGAATCGCAGGGTTGCCGGGTTCCGGAGGAGCCGGGCGCATACGAATCGCTGGCGTCTCCTTTCGCGTACCCAGTCAGGAAAACGAGGGACGACACCACCTTCGACTTCATCCACGTGTTTGGTGAGCTTCTGGTCACCGTTCTTGTCCGCCTGGGCGAAAAACCTGGCGAATTGAGCGGTCATCTCTGTTTTGGAAATTCCTCCGTCCTCCTCGCGATCCAGTTCGGTGGCAGGTTCCCGGACAAAGCCCCCAGGGCTGACCGGGGGATGCCTTCCTTCGATCCGGATTCGTCCAACCGCTCATCCTCTTGCCGATCCAGCATTCTTCAATGCACTGGTGGCGTCCGCCAGATCTTCTTTCGATATTTCCTTGTCACCCTTGGAGTCAAGATCCGTCAGGATCGGGCTGGGATCGCCACCGCCTCCACGCTGCCTGGATTCGTCACGGGGTTGACGTGGATTCGCTTGCTGCACGCCTGCCTCGAAAGTCAGAGCAGGGAATAGCAGGAGGATGAGAATTGATTTCATTGGCGTGAGGTTTTGAGGTGTTCGATCAGGGCCTTGCGGTCTTCTTCGTTGAGCAGTCCCTGGAATTCCATCTTGGTACCGGGGGCGAACTTTTTGGGATTAGCCAGAAACTGGTCGAGTAGTTCAGGCGTCCACGTTTCGTTGCCGCCACGGCGCACATTGGTGAGTGCGGCGGAATACTCGAAATTCGGTCCCGAGGCGATCTTGCGATCCCAGAATCCATCGAGGGAGGGAGCCGGGAACCCCACCCGGTGCTGGCCCGGTGCTCCGTGGCATCCCGAGCACAGAATGGCGAGAGTCGCGCCCCGCTGCTTCATATCCATCGCTGCGACCTGTGCCTCGTCGATGACGTACTCGCCACGCATTTTCATGAGAGCGGCTACTTGGTCCTCACTCATCGACGCCCGGATGTTTCGGTAGGCTTCGGCTTCAATGACGGCAGCATCCATTTCGAGGCGGCCCATTTCGGCGGAGAGATGATGAACGCGTTCGCCATCGAAAGCGGACGGATCGGTTCGCAGGGACGCCAGCTGATTGAGAAATTCGTGGCGGTTTTCGAGGAATTCACGGACGACGGGAATCTGGACTTCGACGGCATGCTCGATGAAGCCCTGTTGCTCGTCGTTCAGCATGGCGAAGAAGTCTTTTGCGATCGTTCCTCGGCTGGCGGCATGACCGCTCTTGTGACGGATGGAGACGAATCCAAAGAACTGGGCCGGCTGTCCGATGGGAATGATCTCGTTATCCTCCGGTTTTCCGGTGAGCCAGGAGAAGGCCTTGGCGTAGAGATCTTCGAGTTGCTTCTGGTCTTCGCGATCGACGTTTTCAGCTTCGACCCGAACGTCCCTGCCATAGTCCCCGGCACTCTCGGCATCGGCGCGCCATCCTGCCATGATGTCCCCCTGGGCACTTGTCATGGAATCCTCAAAGGCGGCAAACGCCGCGGCCTCGTGGGTCGCGACCATGGAGTTGAGCACCGAAAAGCGTTCTCCGAGAGGAGCGAGTTCTTCCCGGTTGATCGGTTGGCCGGTGTAGAGATGGTCTTCGAGCAATGTCAGGATCTCTTCCCGGACGACCCACCACTCCTGCAGCGCTGCCTTTTCGGCGTTGACCGCTTCTGCCATTCGCGCGCGTTGCGCCTCGTCGGCGATCGCGAACATGGCTCGACCGAGCATTCCGCGGTTCGCAGCCCGTCCGCTTTGATAGCGGAGTGCCACAAAGCCGAAAAACTGGGCGTTCTTTCCAACGGAGAGCTTTTCATTGTCGGCGGGTGAGCCGGAGATCCAGGCAAACCCTTTCGACGCCAATGCTGCCTGCAGGTCTTTCTCCCCGCGCAATCCGCTATATTCTTCGGCGCTCCAGGTGTCGGCGTCTTTGCTGTCAGGTTTGCCGCCTCTTTTCTTTCCTTCTTCCTGTGAGAAAACCGGGGTCGCAAAGAGTGAAAGCAGAGAAAGTGTGAGAAGGAACGACCCAACCCTGTTGAGTCGTCGACCCAACCCTGTCGAGTCGATAGTTGTGATGGTTGATTTCATAATTTTTCGGGTTTGATGGAGAGGGCTACCTGGAGGGGATGGATCCGTCTTTGTCGGAGTCTGCCTGGTCGAAGGCACTCCGCAGAGCGCCGGCAAACTCTTTCGCGGTAATGATGAAATCGGAGTTTGCGTCGACTGCCGTGGTGTTGGAGGTGAGAAACCCGGCCACGGCCATCTTCGGATTCCTGCCCTCATATTCCGCCGAACTGAGAACACCGTTCTGATCGGCATCGAAGGCATGGAATGCCATGCGAGCCTGGCTCATCAATTCGTTCTGACTTACAGCCCCATCATCGTTGGTATCCAGTTCGCCAGCGTGATCTGTCACCCATAAGGCACCGTCGCCGGGCGCATTGCCTTTTGTCGCCAACCCTCCTGTTCCGGCGACAGCAACCCGTTGGAAAGCTGCGGGACTCACATCGATCTCGGTGGCAGACGAAGTCGTGGTCGGCTGCGGTCGGTGGGATGCGGGAGTTTCCGGTGTGGTGGAGGGAATACCTGGTTCGCCGGAATCCTCGGTCATTCGCTTGCTGCCTTTTCCGCCACCTTTGCCCTTCTTCTCTTCCATTTCGGCTGTTCCGGGTTTGTCCGGGGAGTCGGAATCGTTGGCATCAGACTCGGTGTTTTCCGGTGTATCTGATTCCTCGGACATTCTCTTCTTCTGGCCTCCTCCACCTTGTCCCTTCTTTCCCCCGCCGCCGTTTTTTCCTCCCCGCATCTTGTCGGCCGATGGAGGATTGTCAGGATCGTAGCTCGGATTCTTCACCGGCATCCGGGCATCGATTTCGGCTAGGTAAGCGAAGAGTTTTTGCTTCATCGCCTCGGCGATCTCCGGTTTCTCCTCCGCGAGGTCCCGGCGTTCTGCGATGTCGTGAGCAAGATCGAAGAGATGCGTTTCGCCGGTTTCGTAGAAGTGCATGATCTTCCAGTGGTCGAGCAGCAGCGCCGAGTGTGGTGTGTCGCCCTGGTAGTGGGGAAAGTGAAAGACCAATTCCTCTCTCGGACGCTCTACCGGTTTGTCTTCTCCCCGAAACAGATGGGTGATCGAGCCTCCCTCGATTGTGTCGGGCAGATCTTTTTGAACACCCGCGAGTTCGCAAAAGGTGGGATAGAAATCGTAACCGACTACCCGCTGGTGGCTCCAGGAGTTCGCCGCGATCCCGGGGCCGCGCACGATCAGGGGCACCCGGACGCCGCCTTCCCAGACGCCACCTTTTCCTCCGCGTAGCGTTTGCCTGGTCGAGGAGCCGTTGTCGGACAGGTAAATGACATAGGTATTGTCCGCGATCCCGAGCGATTCAATCTTTTCCAGTAACTGCCCGACACCTTGATCGAGAGCTTCGCTCAGGGCCGCCCGCCCGATCTCCTTTTCGTTCCCTCCCGGAATCAACATCCGGTACTTTTCGACCAGTTCGCGAGGCGCGTTTTGCGGATAGTGCAGCGCGTGGTAGGACATCTGGATGAAGAACGGCTTCTTCGCCTGAGCTGATTTCGTCATCACGTTCATGGCCCGTTCGCCCATGCCGAAGATATCTACCGGATTGGGGGGCAGGAAGGGTGCCGCCGCTTCGTTTCCGGTGTCGCCATCGCTCTCGTCATAGCCGTGCTGCTCAGGGCCGCCCCCGGAGATGTGCCACTTCCCGAAGTGTGCGGTGGTGTAGTCGGCCGATTGAAGCAGCTCGCCGATGGTCGTTTCGCTCGCCTCGATGCTGCGTCGGTTCTGCGGACCAATTAGTTTGAATCCGTCCGCCTCGGTCACTGATCCGGCCGCCTTAGTCCAGTGACATTGCGCGGGGCTTTTGCCGGTCTGCAGGCTGATCCTGGTCGGTGCACACACGGAAGCTGGGGAATACGCCGCGCTGAATCGCATGCCTTCGGCCGCAAGCCGCGAAATGTTCGGTGTCTCAATGACCCCGCTTTTTGAGTCGGGCATGTCGGGATGCATTTGGCAGGACAAGCCGGTCCAGGCCTGGTCGTCGGAGAGAAGAAATAGAATGTTAGGCTGGTCAGTGGCCTGAGAGCTCACCACCAGAAGGAGGAACAGGGGCAGGAGGTTTTTCATAGAATCCGTGATTTGATACAGACTATCCAACCACGGGATTCTTTCAGGAAGTTTTCTCCCGGGTTACATCGATGAAATGTTTCCCCGAAGACAATTCGAATATTCCCTTACCCCTGAAGGAACCCGGCCTCAATGGACCATCGCTTTTCAATCCCGGGCGCATCCTCGTTCCACAGAATTCATTGCAACCCTCCCGGTGAAATCCTAGTCTGGGATCGCAGCCCGAGGATTCGCAATCAATCATCACCAGGCAGGACACAACGAAATGAAAGCCCCCTTCATCGTCCCTCTCTTCTTACTCCTTGTGACGCAATCGTTCGGTCAACTTCCGAAGGGAATTGTCGACACGCAGAATCCCTCGAGCGCCCCGCCGTCGCCGGAGGAATCCCTGAGTCAGATAACCGTCCCGGAGGGCTTCCAAATCTCCCTCTTCGCCGGCGAACCGAACGTCGCCCAACCCATCGCGATTGAATACGACGACCGGGGACGCCTCTGGGTCCTCGAGAGCTTTTCCTACATTGAGTGGAAGCGCACCGGCAAAGACCGACTCCTCATTTTCGAAGACACCGATAACGACGGTCGCTTCGACTCACGCAAAGTCTTCTGGGATCAAGGCAATCACACGAGCGGTTTTCAAATCGGATTCGGCGGGGTCTGGCTCTGCGATGCGCCGGAGCTGCTTTTCATCCCTGATGCGAACGGAGACGACATCCCCGATGGACCGCCCGAAGTCGTCCTCGACGGCTGGACCACTGAAGCGGAACACAATTTTTTCAACGGCCTGAAATGGGGGCCCGACGGCTGGCTCTACGGCAGACATGGCATCAAGAAACCCTCGAACGTCGGAAAACCGGGAACCCCGGAAGAGGATCGCAAGCCCCTCAGCTGTTCGATCTGGCGCTACCATCCGGTGAAAGAGCGATTCGAAATCCTGGCGGACGGCACCGTGAACCCCTGGGGCCTCGACTGGAACGAAGAAGGCGAAGGATTCATCCATACAAGCGTACTCGATCATTTCTGGCATCTCGTTCCCGGCGCCCGCTATCGGCGAACGTCCAGCTCAGAAGCAGGGACGTTCCACCCGAACAGTTACACCTTGATGGAACCCACTTCCGATCACCGGCATTGGTCGGGGGGGCAAACGGGGCGCAAGGACTTCACTGGAAACGACGAAGCCGGCGGGGGCCATTCCCACTGCGGCATGATGATCTACCAGGCTGATTCGTGGCCTGAGAAATACCGGGGACGGGCCTTCTTCAGCAATGTGTTGGGACAGCGGATCAACATGGACCACCTCCATCGCTCCGGATCCGCCTGGACCGCAAGCCACGGCGAGGATTTCCTGAAAAGCACGAGTCCCTGGTTTCGTGCGGTCGATCTTTGTCAGGGGCCCCACGGGGAAATGATGATGGCGGAATGGACCGATTTCGGGGAGTGTCACGACCGCGACGGCATTCATCGCAGCAGCGGGAGGCTTTACGAAGTCTGGTATGGAGACCGGGTTGAGCGCACCCCTTTCGATGTTTCCAGGGAAGACACGGCATCACTCATCGAATTGATGTTTCACGAGAACGTCTGGTGGCGCCGCAAGGCTTTGCGAAATTTGCACGAGCGGGCCGCCGCCGCCGATGATCCCACCTCGCTCATCGATCCCGGGAGCCTCGAGGCGCTCGTCGAAAAAGCGAAGACCGCAAGGATCCCCGACGCCATCAGTGCGGTTCAGGCGCTGCACGCTTTGAAACCCGGCTCGCACGACTGGGTTTCCGAAATCTACGCGGCCTCCGAGGAGCGATCTCCGGTTCGCATCCACCTCCTAACCCTGACATTCACCGAAGAGACGCCTGCGCCCGATCAGATTCAGTGGTTTGAAAACGCTATTCAGAAAGAGAAAGATCCCGCCGTGCTCTATCGGATGACCGCTTTACTCCAACGGATTCCGCCCGAACTTCGCTGGAACGCAGCAGAGGCCCTCGCTGAAGTTCAAATCGATTCCGATGACCACAACTTCAAGGTGATGCGCTGGTATGGTTTCGAACCTCTCGTGCTCGTGGATCCGGCGCGCGCGATGCAGACTGCGGTGCAACCCGGGCACCCCTGGCTCAGTCAGTCGATCGCCCGTCGTGCTGTCTCGGCTGAAGTACTTTCTGCTGTCCTCGACGCATTGAAGCGCAGTGATCTCGACGAGCAACCACTCGGCGACCTACTCGCCGGAATGCTCAAAGCCCTCCCCGCCCGGACCGAAACGCCTGAGGATTGGAGCGATCTCTACTCCATCCTTAAAGAAGAGGCCGATCCGGCGATTCTGAAGCAGATCTTTCAACTCGCCTTGAGATTCGGCGACCCGGCGGCAGAAGAGGAAATGGTCGGGCGCGTTTTCGACGAAGCGACCTCCCCCGAAGAGCGACTCGACTACTCCCGCCTCCTCATTGCAGCGCGGTCGCCGGCAATCGCCGGAAGAATCCCTGAACTCACCCGCTTTCCGGAACTGGAGATTGAGGCGATCCGCGCCGAGGCCATTTTTGCGACCGACGAATCCGCATCGCGACTCCTCGCCCTGCTTTCCGCGAAGAAAACCTCTTCTGATCGAAGAAAATCGGAGACGATTCTCGAAACGCTCGCTGCCCGAAAGGACTTCGCCGATGCCCTCGTTGAGGCTCTGCTCTCAGGCGATTTGGACGGGGAACAAATCCCTTCCTACGTCGCCCGCCAGATCATGATGGTGACTTCGAAAAAGAAAGCGTTCACGAAGCATCTCGGGATCGACGAAGAAGACGCCTCGGGGAAAGCCGCTCAGATCGCTCTGTGGAAGAAGCGTCTTAACGACGAGTACCTCGCCGAAGGAAGCGCCGTTGATGGCAAGATCGTCTATCAGCAAGTCTGCTCGGCCTGCCATCAGATGTACGGCGAAGGCGGCCTCATCGGACCTGATCTGACCGGCTCCGGTCGCGCCGATCTCGATTACTTTCTTATCAATGTCCTTTATCCCTCCGAGGACGTCTCCCCCGACTATCGGCTCGTCACCCTTTCCCTGAAGAACGGGCGAACCCTCGTTGGAAATATCGTCGAGGAGAATGACAAGGTCATTACTTTCCGGCAGGTCGGACAAGTTGAACGCATCGACACTTCAGAAGTCGCCTCACGTGAAGTCGCTGATGTGTCCATGATGCCTTCCGGCCTCCTCGATTCATTGAGACGCGAGGATGTTCGGGACCTCGTTCTCTATCTGCGAACCGAAAAGCCCATTCCCTGAATTCAATCAGATGAAGCGAAGAGAAGTTCTGCCATACCTCCCTCTGCTTGGAGCGGCTCCCTTCACCTACCCGGCTTTCGCGGAATCGTCAGCATCGATCCAAACGATCTACAGCAACGACACGACCCATATCCTCTCCTGCCTGCGACTGGAGGAACGGAGGAAGACCACCTTCACTGACGAACTCTTTGCCCAATCGATCACCGAAGCGGCCGGAGTCGATGCCCATTTCCTGCAACCCGGTCTCGGGTGGATCCCCTGGTGGAAGTCCGAAATCTATTCAGCGGCGGATCATTACCAATGGTTGCAGAACACTCACGGAGTCAACGGTGTCGACAAGATCGGGCAATACCTGCTCGACGGCGGTGACCTTCTCCAAGTGCTGGTCGAAACCTGCACGAAATTGAAGGTGAAGCCTTTTCTGAGTTTCCGCCTCAATGATGGCCATCATGTCGGGGATTTGGCAGAGGCACAGAAGCAAGGCCGCCCAACGGCAAAGATATCCCGGCACTACTGGGAAAACTATGAAGCTTTTCGCATCGGTCCCGACCTCACAAACTGGGATGATGCCGTCTTCGACTGGTCCATTCCCGAAGTGAGAGACCACAAGTTCGCTCTCATCGAAGAAGCCTGTGCCAACTACGACCTCGCGGGACTGGAACTCGATTTCCTTCGCCACTGGGTTCGTTTCAAAGATGTGCTTCCTCTCCCGGAACGGCAGGAGATCACCACAGCTTTCGTGGTCCGGATTCGCGAGATGCTCGATCGAACCGCCGCCGCCCGCAACCTTCCCCGGCGTCACCTTTGCATCCGGGTACCGGCGAATGCGAAAGTCCGTCCGGAACAGGGCATCGATCTTGCCGCCCTCACCGCAGCAGGCGTCGACATGATCAATCTGTCGAACAGCTACTTCACCTGGCAGGACAACAACGTCGCCAAAGCCCGTGTCGAAGCCGGAGAGAAAGCCGCGCTCTATCTCGAAATGACGCACTGCACCATGACCGGCAAAGCCACCAACGGAAGCGGGACACAGCCCTATCTCCGCACCATTGACGAGCAGTTCTACACCACCGCGATGCTCGCCTACGAGCAGGGTGCCACCGGCGTGAGCCTCTTCAACCTCCCCTACTATCGGTATCACGTGACCGAAGACATCGGCCCGTTTCATGAGCCGCCCTTCCACATCCTCCCGAAGCTCAGGGATCGCAAGTTCCTCGGTGAGCAGGCCCCTTGGTATTTTCTCAGCGCCGGGAGAAGGGATCGCATCCTCGGAGAACGAATCCTGCCCGCCATTCTCAATCGAAAAGAGGACTACATGTTCGAGCTTTCAGTTTCTCAAAAAGTGAAAGCCACCGGGGAGGGAATTCTGAGACTGCGTTCCGACGAAGCAATCGCAGATCGGGAGATCGAAGTGTTCTCAGGAGAGACTGTCTTGAAAGCGATCGATTTTGTCGCCAAACCGATTCCCCACCCTTATGACGATACCTGGCTCGGAAGCTCCGAAAACACCCGCTGCTTTTTGTTTCCTCCGGATCTGATCAGGGAGCAGAAGAGTGTCGCGATCACGATTCGCATTCTCGCCGGCATTCGCGTTCGCCTGATTTATCTGGACCTGGCCTTTCCGGAAAGGTGAAACCAGGAACCTGCCGGAAACCAGATCCTGAACTCATTCATGCCGGCAGGATTCAGACATGCCGTGACCGTGCCTCCATGAGCCGTAACAATCTCCCGGACGAGACTCAGCCCCAGGCCCGCGCCCCCTTCTCGACCTTCATTCGTGGAAAATGCTCTCTCAAATCGCTCGAAAATTCTTTCGCAATCGGCCCCTTCGAGAGGAGTCCCTGTGTTTGCAACCGTCCACTCGATTCCGGCGTCGACGCGTCTGAGCCGTGAATCGATGGTGCCACCGTGGTGGTTATAGAGAACCGCATTTGAGAATAGATTGTGAGCGACCCGCTGCAGAAAAACAGGATCCCCTTTCATTTCGATACCCGGTTCGATTTCACTGTGAATGGAGATCCCTTTCTCTTCTGCAAGCATCCCGGCATCTTCCATCCAGGTTTCGAGAATCTTGCTCAAATTGAAACGCTCCGCACTGATTTCCAGTTTACCGGCATCGGCGCGGGAGAGTAGGAGCAGGCTTTCGAGGATCGCTCCCTGCCTTCCGGTTTGCTCGAGCAGTTCCGAAAAGACACCCCGTGCATCAGCCTCATTTTTGCACTGTGTCAGGCCTCGCTCGAGGGTTCCTCGCATGATCGCGAGCGGAGTCTTCAACTCATGCGAAACGTCAGCACTGAAACGTGTCGCCTGATGAAAGCTGCGCTCGAGTCGCTCCAGCATCGCATTGTAGGTCTCGATGATTTGTGCAAATTCGATATCAGCGGCCCCGGCTTCCAATCGTTGATCAAGCCCTTTGGCGGACAAGCTCCCCATGTCTTCCTCAAGAGCGAGAACAGGCCGCAGCGCCTTGCGCCCCAGCCACCAGGCTCCCAGCGCGATTACGAGCAGCGCGGCCGGAAGAGCGATGAGAAACGCATTACGCAACTGGATTACATCCTGCGAAAACCGGTCGAGATCAGCGCCGCTCACGAGAATCACATCCGCATTCCGAAAGACCCCGATCCGATAACGGCGCCCCTGATGATGCGTGGTGTAGAAGCGCGGCTCATAGACCGGGCGGAGGGAACGCTCCGCCCGCGTTTCCCCCTCCTTTGGAGAGACGGCAACAAAATCAGGCTGGGGGTCGAGTATGTTCTCACCCGGAGGAAACCGGGTCGGATCGAGGTTCTGAGGCCATCGGGAGGATGCGCTGATCGGCTTTCCGGCACGATTCAGCAGGCTGAAAAAGCGATACGGCGCAGCCTCTGACCCAACGAGACTGGCGAGCGTTTCCTCCTGTCGCTGAACGAGGACGCCGGGACCCGATCTGCTCGCAAAACGATGCCCGAAAATAGAAAGCTCGTCATCGAGTGATCGCACCTGCGACCGGGAAAGAGCCCACGAGGCAACCATTCCAAAGACAAGCAGGACGAGGCCGGACAGCCCCATCGAACTGAGAGCGAGACGAAGACGGAAAGAACGTCGCTTCATGACTTTTCCTTCATCCGGTACCCAACGCCGCGTACCGTGTCGATGAGCTTTGATTCACCGGCTGCTTCGATCTTCTTTCGCAGGCGCGTCACTGCGACATCAACCATATTGGTTCCCGTGTCGAAATGGGCGTTCCAGACATGCTCACAAATCTGCGATCTGGAGAAGACACGCCCCGGGGAACGCATCAGATATTCGAGCAGGGCAAACTCCCGCTGACTGAGTTCAATCTCGCGATCCCCGCGTTTCGCCTCATGCTTGATGAGGTCGAGCGAAAGGTCTTCGATCTTCAGAACCGTCAGGGCAATGCCGGAAGACCGTCGCAGGAGTGCCTGGAGACGGGCTACTAACTCCTCAACAAAAAATGGTTTTGTCAGGTAATCGTCCGCACCGAGATTGAGCCCCTCGATCCGCTCATTGAGTTCGTTGCGGGCGGTTAGCAGAATCACCGGAAGAGTCACGCTTCGTTCGCGGAGGCTTCGAAGTATGCTCAAGCCATCGCGTCCCGGCAGCATGATATCGAGAAGCATGGCGTCAAAGGACCCGGTCGTCGCCAACTCAAATCCCTCTTCACCGGTCCGGCAAAGCTGGACCACAAACCCCGCCTCCTCGAGCCCGGATCGAATAAATCCCGCGATTTGGGGTTGATCTTCAACGACGAGAATTCGCATCACGCCTCTAGTTTGGATCCCGCCCCTCCTCTTTGCCACCTTTTCCTCCACCCCCTTTGCCCTTTCCCTTTCCTTTTTCACCGGCAGGTCGTGGAGGCCGGGCATCTCCGGGTGGGCGGGGCCCTTTATCAAAACGGCGCTCGTGAGATTCGCGGCGAACCGTTCCGTCCGGATCCGTGAAGGTGAAATCAATCCCCCCTGATTCCAGAGTCCGGTAATCGACCCGGCTCTCTTTCCCATTGATCTCGTAGGTGAGTTTGAATCCCTCTGCCAGTGTTCCCTCAAAAGCGGTGATTTCAGCGCCTCGCAAAGGAGGGAGGTGGGGCCTCACACCACGTGTCGACGGACGATCTTCAAGATCAGCCTTTCCCCGAAAGCAGGACATGACATAAGGGGGCTTCAATTCACCGACGTAGCGGTAGTTTCCCTCTTCGTCGAAATAGCCGTGACACTCATCAAGCGGTTTATCCCGCGGGGGATCCGCACAATAGATCGGGTAGCCATCGAGGCCGAAGGCAACTGGATTTCCCTCTCCCACCATGGCTTCGAGGTGCTTCGGCGCGATGTGATAATGATAGTCATCGGCGCGACCGCAATGACCACCCCACTGATCGAGTTCACCGCCGGCATAGGCGTCTTTCCCACTTTGGGTTAGAGCATCAAAAATCGGAATACCGTTCACCGCGAGCGCGATTGGCCCCATCAACGTCAGTTCGCCGGGTTCCTCCAAATACTCAGGATTGAGAGGAAGTTTGAACCGAAGCTCGCCGGTGAAGTCGTGAGGAATCGGCACCTGCTGCTGCCAGGCCGTGATTCCCGCCATCATGGGATGATCCGGAAGACCGTTACCTTCCACATAGAGAAAGTTCTCATCCCGGGAAATCCCGAGCCTTTCCCGGAAAGGGGCAAAGGCCTGAGCCAGTCTCGGGATTTCCCCTCCCGGGTTTTCGAGAGTCCGCTTCCCCGGAAATGATGCCGAAGAGGGAGCGAGACGAGGCGCGACCGCCCCGATTGTGAGAGGAATTACGACGACACTAAGCAGCAGCGCGAGAGGGATGATGGCCCGGTACGCCAGTCGGTGAATCGACCGAACCCTGTTGATTCGATGACCTGACCCTGTTGTCTTTTTTCTCATGCTCTGAAGAGTGAGAAGCCCGGCTTAGCGGTTTGATTCATCGATTTTTCCGCGAGGCCAGTCGCGGGGAACCGGATTTCCGTTGGGAGGACTTAGAATCGTCGTCCGGAAGATCACGGTGTTATCGAGAGCAAGATCCTCCGTCCAAATCCATTTCGCTCCCGCAAAGTCGTTTTCGTAAAAGGGCTCTTTGGGGCCAACGGCCTCTTCGTCGTGCTCAACTGCATTCGCCCAGGCGCTGTCATCCAGATCAACCGCGAACCAGTTTTCCGGAATCGCTTCATGCCTCGTTTTTGGATTCTGCATGTCACGATCAATGGGCCCATGGAAAAAGCTTTTCGCCTTCCATGACGCATTGGTCACAGTGCCGTCGCCGAGTTTCAGAATGAAGCCACCGTCTCCGAGATTGGTGTCGTCGTACTCGAGTCCGGTTGCTGGATCGGCATTGTCCTTCGCCATCACCGCAATCGTCATCGGGTATTCGGGGAGGAGATCGACTGAAACCACATTGTGCGGAATGAAGGAGATCGAGTCGACCGCGACAAGGTTTCCGTTGAGGTAGAGCTTGAACCAGTTGTCCGCGTAGATGTTCGCCCTCACCGTGTCCTCCATTCGTGGCTTAGCGATCCCCGGTCCACCGCTCTTTTCTTTTTTCCCGGGACGGGGCCCTGCTCCTTCCTGAGCATTAATCGCCGCCGGTGCAAGCAGGCAAAGCGCTGTCGCGCAAAGGAGGATCATCGATTGATTCACCGCACTGTATATTCCTGATATCATTCTCTATCGAACCACTGAATCATGTCACTGCGGTTACCCGCGGATTACGGAGTCGTAATGTGAACTTCCTGATTTGATCTGTTTTGAACCGGAGACAAGGCAACTCAAGCGTTCCGTCAGCGATCACTTCAACTCATCAAAGGAGAGCCGGTCTCACCTTCCGGGCACAAAAAACCCGCCATCGAAATGAAGGCAGGTGATAAGGGAGATGGAAAGTGGCTCGACCCAGATTTGAACTGGGGACACAAGGATTTTCAGTCCTCTGC
>JARGOP010000060.1 GCA_029233965.1 Verrucomicrobiales bacterium
AGGCCCGGTAGGCCCACCAGTGAAGATGGCCGAGGATCCCCTCGTCGATCGCCTGACTCGTTTTTTCGTTCGGCTTGGTGTTCTGGAGAAGGGCCCAGTCGCGCAGCATCCGTTCGTGTTCGGTGCGTTGCCAGTCGGTCAGGGTAGCGCGGAGTTGCTCGTCGTTGAGGTAGTAGACACCGGAGCCCTTGCCGCCGCGCAGGTAGTTGCGGGAGACTTCTTCGAGGAGTCGATTGTATTCGTCGGGAAAGGCGGACTTCATCCGGCCAAAATCACCCATCACCTTTCTCGCGACCTCGGTCTGACGTTTGTAGATGATAAGAGCTCCGGGGATGATCTTTTCCGGATCGGGCGGATTGGCCCCGGCGATGGTCCACTGGTGGGTGCCGAAGTCGGCTTCGGGGTATTGCAGATCCATTTTTGCGCTCACCCGCACCTGCACCTTGCCGCCGTCGAAAGGGAGGCGAAGGGTCTCGGGAGGACGAATCGCAAGGTGTCCCGGGCCAATCTGGCGACCTTCCTGAGGGTGTTTTCCGAAGCGTGCCAGCATTGTCTGACAAGACTTCTCAAAGGACTGCATCTCCTGAATCTTTTTCCGGATTGCGTCATTCTGTTCCGGTGCGGCCTTCAGCTTCGCCACTTCCTTGCGTCTGAGATCGATGCGACGTTTCAGCCAGTCTACGTAGGTTTCCCGTTTCCCCTGGTGGATGATTTCGATTTTTTCAAAGAGAATGAGATCACCGCGATTGCCGTCGCCGAAATCCCCCGCGACGAGATGGATCGGCTCGTTCTCCGGGATGGTCACCGCGATAGTACGGGTACGAAGACCGTCGGTATCCTGCTGGCGGCGCTGGGTCCGGGTCCAGCCCTCTCCCTCGCGCTTGTTCCAGGAGAGGTGTTTCGCCTCAATGTCGAGGATGCGTTTTTGCACCTCGGCCGGAACTTCCTTCGGCTTCTCCGCGGAGGGACCGGGAAGGTTGCGCCAGGGGACACGGATGAGATCAAGGAAGCGCGAGTCAGGCTTTTCCGCAGTGAGGAGATTCCACCAGTTGTTCAGAAAGGCGGAAGACAAACCGGCTTCCTTCGCCAGTTCCTCGAGAGATCCCGCGCCGGTTTGTTCGCGATGCTTGTGCTTCCAGGCCGCGAGCATGTATTCGTCCCCGCGTCGATCCTCGCCATCCTCAGGGAGATGAGGCTCGGCCATTTTCTGATACCAGATGTAGAGCGACTGCTCCGCCTCGGTTCGGAGTTGCACAGGGCTTCGCAGTCCCACCCGCTCTTTCGAAAAGCGAACCCCGCGACCCGGTAGGATGCTGGCGTGATCGGTGAGATGGCGCGCTGCGGAAAGGTAGCTGTCGAGTTGCTGAGGATTGACGAAAAGGACATCGCCGACATTGGAGAATCCTTCCCCGCCGCCGCCGTCAGGTTGAAAGGTTTGGGAAAGGCCGTAGTCCACCCCGGTAAGATCCCGAATCGTGTTGTCGTATTCCACATTGGTGAGACGGCGAATCGTCACGATGCCGGGATCACCGGAGTTTTCGCTTGCGACGGCGACGAGCGAGCTGTCGAGCCACTCGAGCAGAAGCTCTTTCTCGCCGGCCTTTGGCTGTGGATCGTCCACCGGTGGCATCTCTTCGTCTTCGATCACGAAGAGCACGGTTTCCCAGAGATCGAAATGAGCAGCCACCTCAGGGTCCTCCGCGAGCGCTTTGAGATCCACGTTCCCTTTTGTCTTTTCTCCTCCGTGGCACTGGTAGCAATATTTCTCGAGCAGTGGCTTCACGGGTTCCCAGTCAGGCATCGATGCTTCCGAGGCACGTGCGGGGGGAGGGGAAACCAAAAGGAGGGCGGCGGCCGCGGTGCAGAACAGCGGGCAGATTGTAAAGAGATCTCGGATCCTTCGTGGGATCGTATGGGAGGAGAGGGAATTCATGGATTCCGGTTTCTTACGGTTACGTGACCTACCCTTTCGAAAGAGGCGATTCAAGCAACGCAATGCCGCCTCTCGAACGGGTAACTTTCCGGGGGTCCCGGTCAATCCATGGGTTGATGGAACACGCTCCATGGCTTCGGCGATACGGAGAACCGGAGTTGTGGTGGAGCCTGCACGGGAATATCGTGAGATCCGTGAAATGGAAAGGAGCCTTTGAATGCCCCAGCCTTTTTCCGGGCCGGATCCAAGAGGGTCAGGTCACACCCCTAACCCTGTTCCAGCCCCCATGAAATATCCCTCCCGCTCGGCATTCATTGTCATCGCCTTCGTCGCCGGTTCTTTTGCTTTCACGGCGCTTCAGGCAGCGGAACCTTTCTCCACGGTTTTGTTTGAGGACGATTTTTCCGGCTCGCAACTGAAAGAAGGCTGGGGTTCCTGGAAAAGTGAAACTGTGGTTCGCGACGGAGTCATGGTCGGAATTACTCCGGAGGGCTCCGATCATCCTTCGGTCAACACGGTCAAGCTTCCACCGCTGGGCGACATGGAGGTGGCTGTTTCCTTCAAGTTCGCAGGTTCGAAGCGCTTCAGCGTCATGGTCCGGGATCTCGAATACAAAGGCTCCCACGCGGGGCACATCTGCCACGTTTCGGTCAGCGATACCGCAGTGACGCTTTATGACGGGAAGACGGGGATCTTTGCCAATCACTACTACAACAAGAAGAAGGCCGGAGGAAAACTCAATGATGAAGAAAACGGGAAGCTCTCGACGACAAAATCCACCAGAAAAATCGCGATCGATCCTGAGAAATGGCATGATCTTCTCATCCGCATCGAGGGAGACGTGCTCCAGGTCTGGATCGATGGAGAACCGTCCGGAATGCTGAAGTCGGAGGGAATTGCGCACACGACCAAGTCGAACATGAACATCACCACCGTGGATCGTGAGGTCCACTACGACAACTTCTCGATCCGCACGCCCTGAGCCGCCTTCCTGCTTCTGTGATTCATTTTCCCCGCCAGTTTTTGATCCACCCGAATGAAACCCCGATTCCTGCTTTTTACCTTCCTCGCCTTCGCCTTTTCCACCGCTGGTTCGACAGCGGATACTCCCGAACCGATCTTCCTCTGGCCTGACGGGGCCCCGGGCTCTGAGGCGCGCAAATCGGAGGCCGAAACGGTCGACGGCTCCAATATTACGAATGTCCACCATCCATCGCTGACTCCGTATCTGCCGGACGCCGGGATGGCTACGGGTACGGCGGTGATCGTCTGTCCCGGTGGCGGTCACCGTAAGTTGTGCGTTGGTCACGAGGGCTACGCCTTGTGTGAATGGTTTCGTGATCAGGGCATCGCTGCCTTTCTTCTCAAGTATCGTCTTTCCCGCGAAGAGGGTAGCATTTACACGCTCGAAGGGCACGCCATGGACGACACCCGCCGCGCGATTCGCCTCGTGCGCAGCCGGGCGGAGGAGTGGGGAATCCAGGTCGACCGAATCGGAATCGTCGGCTTTTCCGCCGGTGGGGAACTGGCAGCCTACGCGGCGATGTGGCCGAAGCCGGGCAACCCGAAGTCTGATGATCCGATCGAAAAAGTCAGCAGTCGTCCCGATTTCCAGGGGCTCATTTATCCGGGTAAGTCAGACACCTTCACGGTCGAGTCAGGCATGCCGCCCGTCTTCATCGCCTGTGGCTACGGTGACCGGCCCGACATCGCCGAGGGCATGGCTTCCGTTTATCTGGATTACAAGAAAGCCGGGGTGAAAGCGGAACTGCACATCTACGCCAACGCGGGGCACGGCTTCGGTTATCGACCGGATCGTCAGGATGCAGCGGGAAAATGGGTGGACCGGTTTCGCGAGTGGCTCGTGGACAGTGGATTGCTCTAAGCGGTTTACTGGGCCGAGTATCCACCGTCCACCATCCAGACGGCTCCGTTCACGAAGGAGGCTTCGTCGGAGGCGAGAAAGGCGATGACGTTGGCGATCTCTTCCGCCGTTCCCATGCGCCCGGCGGGGTGAAGCTTGTTCAGGGCAGACAGGATCTCCGGATTCTGTGTGACGTTCGCCGTGAGCGATGTGTGAACAAATCCCGGGGCCACCGCGTTGACGCGAATGCCTTCCGCCGCGAAGCGCACCCCCATGTCCCGGGTCATCTGGGCGACGGCACCCTTGCTGCCCGGGTAGGGATTGAAGCCGTCCGAAAATGCCAGAGCAGTCGGGTATCCGACGACCCCCATGACCGAACTCAGGTTGATGATCGCTCCGCCTCCCGACATTCTCATCGCCCCGACGGCGGCTTGGGCCATGAGCATGGAGCCCTTTACATTCACCGCCATGACTTTGTCCCAGCGTTCCTCGAGGCTTGCGTTTTCGTCCACATTGCGAGCCGTGATTCCTGCGGAGTTCACGAGGATGTCCAACTGACCCCACCTCTTTGTGGCCGCGGTGACAATCTCTTCCACCTCTTCCATCAGGCTCACGTCGCCGGGCAGGATTTCGAGGGAAGGGAATTCCCGGGCCAGCTCCACCAGAGCCGTCTCATCGATGTCTGTCGCGAAGACATTCGCCCCTTCTTCCAGAAACTTCCGGGTCGTCGCGTTGCCGATTCCTGAACCGGCTCCGGTAATAATGGCGGTCTTGTCTGCTAGTCTCATGTTGCTCTTTTGAAAACACTCCAGGCAAATCCTCCGAGAAGGTATCCCGTGCCTGTGAAAACCGGCCCTATCGGGGATGACGCGCTTTCTGATGAAAAATTTCCAACTGAAATCGACGGTCTATTCATTTGCAATGGCTCGAATTCTGCGGATTCATGCGGGAGATGGAAGAGAACCCTTTTCGAGAGGCTGACTTAAGTCTGCGCAATCACCCCGAGTCCTGTATCCTCGTGATCTTCGGGGCGACCGGGGATCTTACGCACCGGAAGCTCATTCCTGCGCTCTACAATCTGGCCGCGGATGGCGACCTGCCCGCAGGGCTCAGGATCGTTGGCTTCGCGCGACGTGAGAAGTCAGATGAGGAATTTCGCGAAGGATTGAAGGAGTTGAATCAACAGGTTTCCCGCCAGGGACACGACGACGATCTCTGGGATCAGTTTTCACAAAACATCACGTATCACCAGAGCACGTTCACGGACAGCGATGGCTACGCAGACCTCAAGAAACGCCTCGACGATATGGAGGCGGACGGAGCGAGCCCCAACCGCCTTTTCTACATCGCCTCTGCGCCCGAATTCTTTGACGATATTCTGCTTCACCTCAAGAGCGCGAAGCTGAATGAATCCAAAACAGGTTGGTGTCGCGCTGTGGTCGAAAAACCCTTCGGGACGGACCTTGCAACGGCTCAGCACCTGAATGAGGTCGTGAATCAGACCTTTGAGGAAAAGGACACTTATCGCATCGATCACTATCTCGGAAAGGAAACGGCGCAGAACATCATGGTCCTGCGCTTTGCGAACCAGTTCTTCGAGGTGCTTTGGAACAATCGCTTCATTGATCACGTTCAGATCACCTGTGCCGAGCCTCTCGGAATGGAAGGCGGACGGGGCGGTTACTATGACAAGTCCGGAGCTCTCCGTGACATGGTGCAGAATCACCTTCTCCAACTTCTCAGCCTGATTGCGATGGAACCGCCGACCGATCTCTCCGCAGACGGTGTGCGCGACGAAAAGGTCAAGGTGCTCAAGTCTCTCCGCCCGTTCAAGGACGCGGAGGAAGTCGCGAAAAGTGTCGTTCGCGCGCAATACACTCAAGGCACCGTGGATGGTCAGGAGAAAGTCGGATACCGCCGCGAAGATCGCGTCAATCCCGGCTCAATGACGGAGAGCTATGTTGCGCTTAAGATCATGATCGATAACTGGCGCTGGGAGGGGGTTCCCTTTTACATGCGGATGGGGAAACGCCTTCCCAAGAAGGGGACCGAGATTTCGATCCACTACAAGCAGGCTCCGAATGTGCTCTACAACGCGGCCGTCGGCGCCGAGGCGATGCCCGGCAACGTGCTCGTGATTCGCATTCAGCCGAACGAAGGCATTTCACTCGGGATGCGCTCGAAGCGCCCCGGACCTGCCGCGACCCTGCAGCCGGTGAAGATGGACTTCCGCTACCAGACGAGTTTCGGGAAAAGCAGTCCGGAGGCCTATGAGCGACTGCTCCTCGACGCGATGGCCGGTGATGCAACGCTCTTTGCCCGGAAGGATGAAGTGGAGAATGCCTGGCGTTACGTCGACCAGATTGAGAATGCCTGGCATAAGGCCCCGAATCCTCCGAAAATGGCAGAATATCCCGCAGGTTCCTGGGGGCCCAAAGAGGCCGATGAACTGCTCGAACAGGACGGTCACGAGTGGCGCCGGCTCTAGAGGCGGTGCGGACTTGTATTCCATGCCATGAGTGACAGCCCTTAGTCTGTCGAATTGGTTTTTCACAATGAGTATTGCGTATAAATACTGCAATTTCTGGAATCTGGATTTGTTTTTGAGTTGAGGTGCGTTCTAATTGTCTCCGATGTTGGGCTCTACGAATCTGATGCGAACTGTTCTTCCAACTGCGGTGCTCCTCTTCCTTTGCTCCTTTGCCGGGGCGAAGAACTTTGCGGGAGATATGTTCAACCTCGGGATCTGGAAGCTGACGATCCCGATGGACGATGATGGGGATGGCGTCGCGGATGAAGTCATGATGCCGCTCCTCCGTTATTTCGAGGACCCGGATTTTTTCCATCTATCTGAAACAGGTGACTCCGTTGTCTTTCGTGCTCCCTGCGGTGGGGCGACGACGAAAAACTCCAGGTATCCGCGCAGTGAGTTGCGTGAGATGAACAAGGACAGCAAGACCAAGGCGAGTTGGAGTACGACCAGTGGTGTTCACAACATGACGCTGGAGTTTGCGGTCAACAAAACTCCGAGGAAAAAGCCTCATGTCGTCGCCGCACAGATTCACGACGGGGAGAATGATCTGCTGATGGTTCGCCTCGAAGGAAAAAAGCTCTTCCTGGAACGCCGTGACGAAGAGGATTTCATCCTGATCGAAGACTACAAGCTGGGCACCTTTGTGAAGCTGATGTTGATTTGCGACAACAGTCGCATCCGTGCTTTTCTCGACAAAAAGCAGGTCATGGAATGGAATGTCGAAGCGGACGGCCTCTATTTCAAAGTGGGGTGCTACACGCAGTCGAATCCGGAAAAGGGCGACAGGCCCGATGACTACGGCGAGACCGAGTTCCGCAGCGTCTACGTGGTGCACAAGGGGTGAACGCCCGGTGGGCGAACGTTCGGTGCAAAGCGTCCCGCCGTCAGTTGGACGTTGAAAGTTTCGCGCACCGCAGCGACTCTTTCCGCATGAACAGCAGCGCTCCTCTCGGCCAACTTCTTCTCACCGGAGTTCCCGGAACCGAACTCGATCCGGAAACCGCGAGGCGGTTTACAAAGCTCCAGCCGGGCGGCTTTATTCTCTTCGGCCGGAACATCGAATCGCCGGAGCAGTTGCGAAAATTGATCGACGACCTTCGGGATCTCAGCGACGTCGAGCCATTCATCACAATCGATCAGGAGGGAGGTCGGGTGTCCCGTCTTCGTCTCATCGGGAGCGAACCGCCCAATGCCCAACAGCTTCGCGAAAAGGGGGATCTGAAGCTGATCACAAAGCATGGTCGTCTCACCGGGCAGATTCTCCGCATGTTCGGATTTAACCTCGACCTCTGCCCCGTTCTCGATCTTTCCTTTGACGACGAGGCAGATAACTCGCTGAAAGGCCGCTGCTGGGGGAAGACCACGGAAGAGGTCATCAAGAACGCGTCGGTCTTTAACGCCGAGATGCGACGCGAGGGCATTCTCAGTTCGGGCAAGCACTTCCCCGGCTACGCCTCAGCGGAATGTGATCCTCATCACGAGCTTCCGATCATCAACAAGACGCTGGAGGAGATGGAGGAAACCGAGCTGCTGCCTTTCCGGGCGCTGCTGCCCGATCTCGACAGCATCATGACCTGTCACTCACACTACCCTTGCTGGGACGCGGATCGTCCGCGCTGGCCGGCTTCGCTTTCGAAAAATATTATCGGCCAGTTTCTCCGGAATCAGCTCGCCTACGACGGGCTCGTCATGACCGATGACCTCGACATGGGGGCGATTCTCAACGAGGTGACCTTTGAAGAGACGATTCAGGCCTGCATTGAGGCGGGCAATGACCTTGCGATGATCTGCCACCGGGTTGAGCTGGTCGAGCAGGCTGCTGAGGTGATGAAGACGCTCCCGGATCCCGTCGTGGATGACGCTCTTCGCCGCATCGAGAAGACGAAAAAGAAGATGAAAGCTCCCTATGCCTGGTCTTTGGAGCGGTTTCAGGAGATCGACAGTCAGATTTGGGATCTCCGTGTCGAGACGCTGGGAGAAGAGCGCGCAAAGGAACTGTCGGTGGAAGATGGCAAGCGCTCACCGGTGGAATTGTATTAGGTCCCGTTTTCCGACCCCTTTTTGCGCGACGAAAAAGGGAATCTTTTGGTTTCCGATGGTACGATTCAGGCGTATCGAGGACGACACATGACACGACTCCTGAGCATTGCTTTTCTTAGTGTTGCGACTTTGGCTTCCGCTGAAGACAGCGCTGAAGAAACTTTCATCCCGAATTTCGCGATTGGTGGCAGCTATTTCAGCTGGACGGGTGACACGGATTTCTCCAATGGTTCGGGATCGGTTTCCCAGTATGAGTTCGGTGTCGAGGCCAATGCGCCCATTGTCATGCGGGACACATTTCGCATCACGGCAGGCGTTCAGTATCGTTTCAACAACCTCGATTTTTCGGGCGCGCCTCTTCCTCTCGGGAATCAATCGTTCGACCTGCATCGCGTCGATGTTCCCTTCAATTTCTGGAAGGATTTCAACCGGAAGTGGAAAATGTGGGTCCGCTTGCAGCCGGGTTGGTACTCCGATTTCGAGACGATGACCTCGGATGACTTCATTCTTACTTCCCTGGCGCTTCTTTCCTATCAGCTCAACGAAACCACCAAAGTCGCTTTTGGTGCCTTTTACTCGCGGGATCTCGGGGAGGAGCGGGTTCTTCCGGCGCTGGGTGTCATCTTCGAACCGAATGCTCACTGGTCGCTTGCGCTGACTTTCCCGCGGATCGAGCTGGCCTATGCTCCTGCGGACGACTGGCTTTTTACCGGTCGTGCTGTTCTCAGTGGAGCGGGTTGGAATATTACGGATCCTGCCGGTGGTGTTGCGGATGTCGATTTGAACTACAAGAGTGTCCGCGTCGGAGTCGGCGCGGAACATAATTTTGCCGGGCCCTGGTGGGCCTATCTCGATGCCGGTGTTCAGCTTGCACAGGAAATTGAGATCGAAGGGGCGAATTACAACTTTCAGCAGGATCTCGATACTGCCGCCTTCGCGACGGGCGGGGTGAAAGTCCGCTTCTAAGGTGGAGCAGGTGGAGCAGGTGGAGCGACCGCAGCGGTCTTCTCAGGGGTCGATGAAACAGCTCGTCCAACTCACGACGAACCACTCCGAAGAGCGTTTTCCGTCGATATTTCGGGATGAATATGACGTGTTAGTTGCATTGCCACTTCGCGTGGCTCAAACTTTGGTGATCTCCCGCGGGATGAATACGGGGCTGTAGCTTTGGTCGGCTCACAACCCCATCCCGCGCAAGACTGCTCCATAAGTCAGACTCTGATCGCCTCCCCGGCAAAGCTGGAGGATTTCCTGTGGTTCATGGGGGATCATAGGCCGCGCCGATCTGCGTAAACGCCCGGGCTGAGCATCTTTTTGACATCATCGACCGTCATTCCGGCATTGGCGCGGTATCCGGCGGCCTGACGCACCCCGGTGGGACGCGGAGCGGTGGTAATTGCTTCAGAGCCCATCGCATCGGAGGAGGTGGAAAAGCGTTTGTCGGATCCGCTTGCGGTTCCGGTCTCGAATGAGGCCAACTGGTTGGACTGCTGACGATTGGTCCGCTGAAAGAGCTTCCCGGCCTGTTTGTCCTGTGAGGAATTGGAGTTCCCTTCGCGGGCGCTGAAACCGGATTCCCTCGCGGTTTCGACACCGGCGAACTCCTGTCGCTTGATGTATTCCGGAGTCCGGAACTCCTTGGTCCGGGCGACGTCGTTTTTAAATTTCGCCTCTTTCTTTCCGAATTTGCTGTCGAGGCCTTTGGCTTTTTCCCCGGCAAAAAGATTCGCGTTGTCGGCAACGATCGAGCCGTCCTCCCCGATGGAATAGCCCTTCTCGGCGAACTTGGAGCGGATCTCCCCGGCGTCATTATCCCCCTGGCCGCCCCACATCGCCTGGTCGAACTTAACGGAGCCCCGCCTGATCTCGCCGTAGGTCCGCTTTGTCTCACACTGACAGAGCAACAATACTGCTGCCGTCGCGAGAAGACTTTTTGTTGCGAGAGCCGCAAGTTGATGGCGGGGAATTACCATGAGTCGGTATATTCGACCATTTCGCGCCCTTCGGCAAGAGCATTGCGCCAATCGCGAAGGAGGGCGAGACGACCGGTGCTGAGAGCGACGTCGGAGAGTCGCTCTTCCCATTCCTCCATTTTTCCCCATTCGTGGTAGAGTTTCATCATGAGTCTGAGATCCACCCGGATCGTTTTCTGGACGACCCGTTTCATGATGGACTCGGCCATCGCGAACTGCTTTTCCTCAATCAGAAACGAAACATACTGCTCCAGAAAGGCCTGATGATTCCAGAGGTAGCTGCCGGGAAAGTCATGGTAGCGATCAAAGAGACGCGCGGCGAGATCGCGTTCCCCAAGGCGGGCAAAGAGATCGGGGAGGCGATACCGCGTCGTTAAGGTGGGGAACCAGGAATCGAGGCCGGTCTGATGAAAGAGGTCCGAATGAGCTTCCCGCATCAGAGTCTGATGCACTTCAAGAAGGCGATCCCGATCCTTGAGACGATGAAAGAACAGGATCTGTCGAACCGGTTCGTGGTGAAAGAACTGCGTTCCGGCAAGCATCGACGCGTCGACCCATTGCCGCGCGACGGTGATTCCGGGTTCACCGAAGGCGGGCAGGGTTTCGAGAATCCGGTGGCGGATCCTGTCGGGTGCGTCTCCAAGCAGAGCCGTGGCCCCGCTTTCGAAATCACCACCGAAGTAAGCCTTGAGCAAATCTCTGAGCCAGGCTGAGGAATCATTTGCGGGAACCGCTTCAAAAAGATCGGCCCATTCCGTTGCCTCGCGCTCCTGCCTCACCACCCATTCGACAAAATGAGCGGCGTTGGACCATGGGATGGAGTTCTCGATCGCCTTTTCATCGAACTCGTATTCAAAGTCCTGAAAATAGGATTCCCAATCTGCGGACAAGTCTTTCGGGCTCTTTCCGAGTTCCGTATTCAACCAGATCAATTGAGAGGAAATTGCGGAGCGATGGACTCGATTCGAGGTGTTGCGACGGAGTAACCGTAAAATGCCCAGCGCCTCCGCAGTTGCTCCGGAACGGAATGCTGCTTCGGCAAGCGTCCTCGTCAATGAGACAGAATGGTTCTCAAGGCTTTCCCGGGCAAGAGCGACAACTGCTGAAGGGTCGTTCCAGCCGAGCTTTTCGTGAAGCTCTGCCGAACGGAGAAGTGCTTTGCGGTCGTAACTGGGTTCCGAGCCGTCGCGTTGCATCGCTTTAATCCACTCCAGCGCTTCAGCGGGTCGACCCTTCGATTCGAGAACAGTCGCTCCGAGGAGGAGTTGCGCAGTGGTGATGGAGTTTTCGTTCCGGAAATGGGTCAAGAGGCGGAGCAGGGCATCGTCACGCCCCATGAGGCGGTAGGCTTCTACCAGAGCCGCCTGATAGGGCAGATGGGACCGGCTTGAAACCGGTGGGGCCCCTTTTGCTCCTGTCGGAGAGCGGCCCAGAGAAATGAGCCTCTCGAGGTCTCGATTCATGAGCAGGAAGAGGGCGTGTTGTTCCTCGAGATACTCCGCCGTCAATCCGGGGGGCGCCGGGAACTCGCGAGCGTTAATCTGGTTGATGACCTTCAAGGCCGGCTCCGGCTCGAGCGCTTCGAGGCAGGATTCGAAGACCCCCTGGAGTGGCGCGTAGTCACGACTCAGTCTCATCGCTTCAATGAGATAAACAGGAATCGCCTCGCGGTGAAATCCACGGTTCCCGAGTGCACGCGCGAGTTCGAGGCCGCTGTCCGGTTCGAGAAAGAGCCGGTGCATTTCATCGACGAGTGCCTGCCTTTCCGCAAAGCTGAGCCATTCGAATCCCAGAAGCTTCCGGTCGATTTCAAACTGCTCGAACTCGGCGATGACGGTTTCGTCCGTTGGGACGGTGCGCTGTGTCCCGTGAAAAGCTGCGAGTACTGCGTTCCGGTTGTCTTCACGAATCGGGATTCGGCCGGTGTAAAATTCGAGGACCTGACGCATGCGTTGCCAGCTTTGACTCTGGTCGTGTCGAACCTGATCGGGGTCCGGGTGCGAGGGGCGAATGACATCCAGCTGTCGCTGCACGAGGCGGCCAATCGCGTCGGTGGCACGGTCAAAATCCCGGCCCGCAAGGTGGATCAGGGTTTCGCGCTCCAGGCCGTCCGACCGCGTCATGAGACCTCCGGGGTCCGGATGCTGCTCCAGCGAACGAAGCAGTTCATTCCGCGCTGCGTCATCCTCGAGCAGGCTGAGCTTTTCCGTCAGGGCGAGGAGAAAGTGACCGGAAGCCCCCGAACCGGACCGGGCTCTCATGTTGTTGAGAGATTGATCGAGGAAGCGTTCACGGTCTTCGGGATGTCCCGACCAGCCTGACACCTGGGAGAGGGCAACAAGAAAGCTGCCGTGTTCTGCGAGGGTTTCGCCGGCGAACCTTTTTCCGACCTCGTAAGCCGTTTCGTAGTCACCGACTTCTCTCAGCTCTGAAAAAAGATGGGTCGCAACGGTGCCGGAAACGTCGACGGCGGTGAGGGAATCGAGCAGAAACTGCTCATCCCGGAGAGGATCGAGCGGGGCATCTTTGAGGAGGAGCAGCCCGGCCATCGTGACATACCAGGCGCGCGGTGGCTGCCCTTCATCGCGCTTCGCTTCCGGGGCGACCCATTTGAGGAGATCGCTCGTACTGCCGGTGAGGAGTTGGCAGTAGGCGCGCGTGAGGAGTTCGTAGTGCCCTTCAGGCCCGGGCAACTCGCCGAGAAGGAGGCCGAAGGCGTGCCGGTTGCCGGCATGACGTGTTGCCCATAGCCTTTCGACCAGTGGAATGGAGGGGTCAAGCCGGCTGCGAAGCCACTCGCCGGCCCTTCCTTCTCTCGCCGCGAGAGAGCCCGCTTCTTCGAGGGCACGCAATCGAATGAAATGGGGCTCGGAAGGACGGTATTGAAATTCCGGATGGGGATCCTGCAGGCTTTCCGCGATGTCATCCTGCATTTCCCCTCCCAGGAAGGGGTAGGATTCCACGGTGAAAATGAAGGGGTCGAGTTCCGCCCCGGGGGCATCGCGATCCTCTCGCGGCAGGGTGGCGACGCGCAGCAGCGGGAGGGCTCTCTGTTCAAATTCAGGAGGGTACCCCTGGTTTGCCGTTTCTTCGAGAATCGAGGCAAAGACTCGAGCCGCTTCCTCAGCTTCCCCCCGGTCGACAAGAATAAGGCCGAGGTGCAGTCTCGCTTTCAAATCCCAGCTCTTGAGTTCTACGGTCTTCGCGAGGGTCCGGGAAGCAGCTTCCCGGCGCCCGTCAGCGAGATAGTGTTCGGTGAGCTCATTGAGAAAATCAGGATCGCGTCCGAATCGACTTTCAAGTCGCGCGCGGAGGCGGTCGGCCTCATCCACCCGCAGGTCTTTTTCAAGCATGTCGATCAAGGTGATCCAGTTTTCGAGCTGCTCTCCGTCTTCCCTTGCGAGGAGTTGGCGACGATAGTAGATGGCCGAATCCAGATCACCCAGCTGATCCGCCAGTTCGCCGAGTTCGTTGAGAAGCCCGTCGTCCTGACCGGACATGTAGTAGGCTTTCTTCATCGCCTCGAAAGCTTCGCCCTCGTTGCCGGCGGCCCGGTGAATTCTGGCGAGGGCTTCCGGATAAAACCGGTCGAACGGGCTTTGCTGGGCCAGCTCCCGATACTTTCCGAGAAGCCAATCAAGAAGAAAGTGCGAGCGGGCTGTGGTCAGTTGCGTGTCGAGCTGCTTGCGGCGCTGCACGGCGTCGGTTTCTTTTTCGATCAGAGCCAGCTGCGCTTCAAGTGCTCCCTCCGGGTTTCCGGTTTCAATCAGGGTCGTGGAGAGTTGCTTCACGATGCGCCGTTTTTCGAAGACATTGGCTTCGCGGTAGGCTTTCTCCCACACCTCGACCTGACGGGATGAGCTGCCCTGACGCTGATACACTTTCGCAAGGGTGTTGAGAGTGTTGAGCGACACATCCGGCTTCGCGGCGAGTCGTTTCAGCTCCCGGATGGCTTCATCTTCGAAACCGAGTTCGAACCGCATTTCGGCCCGCTTCTGGAGATAATCATCTTCGTTTTCCGGATCGATCCCGGCGAGCGTGGTGAGGTGCCGGACCATGAGGGTGGGTCGTTCGTTTTGAACGGCGAGTTCGAGCAGCATCTTTTCCACTTCGAGAATCGGCCGCCCCGCTTCCTCAGTGGCTTTGGTCAACTGCTCGTAACATTCCTGATTGTCCTGCAGTTTCAGCGCCCACCAGGCCGCCCGATAGCGATGGGGCGTGGTCGGCTTGCTTTTTGCGGTCGCTTTGATCGTTTCGTAGTACTCGAGAAGTTCGGCGGGCGGTGGCTCGTCTCCCGACCGGCCGATTTGGGAAGCGGCGGCGGCCAGTCTCCGATACTGAGCGAGACTCTGGATGCGTCCGTTTTGCAGAACGCTTTCGTCGCTGGTCATTTGCGGCTCGGTCGAATAGTGGCCGCGCAGGAGGCTGAAAAGCCGTTGATCCAGATCGGCCCGTTCCTCATAGATCTCCTCTTCCTGCCAGAGCGATTCCAGCAGGGCGACGGCCTGATCAATTTGACCTGACTCAACGAGGAGGTCGGCCCGTGTCGTGAGGTATTCCTGCTTATCGGGCGTCAGCTCAATCGCTTCCTCGATGTAATCGAGGGCCTGCTCCACCTGATCCAGTTCGCGCAACACGATAGAGACCTGATAGAGTCGGCGCGACCGTTCAATGGTGCTTTCGCCGGCCCCCTCGACGAAACTTTCCAGCGCCTCAAGGGCCTGCTTGGTCCGGCCGCGTTCATCGAGAAATCGAGCCAGCTCTGCCGGGGCGGAGGCCCCGTTTGTGGACGCAACGGCATCGTCGAAGGAATCGCGCAGGAGCTTCTCGACGAGCTCATCGAGATAATTTTCACGGGCGAAGGCGACGATCTCGCCGACTTCGTCTTTGTCGGGGGATTGCTCTTCGATGTAGTCTTCGACGATTTCGCGGGCAAGGACCCGGTCCTCGTCATTCAGCGCGATCCGCGCCCGCAGGAGAATCAAATGAAGTGGGATCGACGATTGATCTGTCAACGCCGTCTCCAGAGTCTCCGCCGCCGCCTCGTAGCGATCATTCCGCATCTGAATGCGGGTAAGGCGGAGCCGGTAGTCGAGATCGGAGGGCAGGAGGGCGACCAGTCGGGCCGTCGTCTTTTCCTCTTTCTCCGGGTCAGCGGTGAGCCGGTAGAACTCGGCGAGGTCGAAAAGCGATTGCTCGGTTGGGTTCTCGTCTCTCACCCGGCCCGCGAGCATCGCTTCCAGATCCGGCAGTCGTTCGAAGCGCTCGTGGATCTGGACCAGTTGTGCAAAGAGAGCTGCGTAATCGTGATTCTTGAAATGAAGGAGGGAGAGGCCCCGGGTTGCCGAAGAAACGGCTCCATCAAAATCACTGATGAATTCGTGAAGAGTGGTCAGTTCGAGGAGGGCGTTCAGTTGCTCCTGCGGGGCGCCGGACTCCGCCAGCGCGTTCAAAACCTCAAGAGCGGCATCGGTTTCCCCCGCCTCAAGGAGCTGGCTCACGATCTGGTTTCGCAAAGCGTCGTTGCCCGGGTAGGCGCTGAGAAGAGCCTTCCAGATCGCGAGCGCTTCCGCGGACTGATCACGCATCCGGTGGAGAATGGCCATGCGCAGGCGAAAAGCCACGCCATCCTCTGCGGTCACGGGGACAACCTCGGCGAGCCGCGTGTAGAAAGAAAGGGCCTTGCTGGAGCGCTCCTGGAGATCAGCAATTTCTGCGGAAGCCCGGAGGGCATGAGGGTTCACGGGGTCGAGATCGAGCGCGGTTCCATAGGCCTCACGGGCTTCGTCGATTTGGTCGTTCTTCCGGAGGAGGTGGGCGTGGATCAGGGTGGGGGTGAGCGCCCCGGAGGCTGCGGCTTTCCCGATGTAATCGAGGAGAAGGGAAGTTTGATCCTTCTTCTCATACAGTTCCCAGAGGAGATTGAGAACCTTCCCATACTCGGGCTCCCCTTGGAGCAGCTTCAGGTAGTGATTGGCGAGCCGCGTGTCGGTTTCGGTCCAGGGCGATGCGGTGGACTCCTCTGGCCGGCCGCCGGTTTTCTCCTGAGCATCAACGCCGAGAAGCCCGATCGCCATTCCCAGCGCGGTGACCCGAAGTAGTTGACTGGAAATTAGAGTCTTCAATAGTCAACGGGAGAGAGGGCTGACCCGAAAGCAACGGTAGGCGAACCGCTCTTTGACGTCAATCTTCCCATCATACCATGAGCATACGATCTTTCCGCCTCCCCATCTACCAGGTTGATGCCTTTACGGATGCCGTCTTTGCGGGAAATCCGGCGGCGATCGTTCCCCTTCCGGAATGGCTCCCGGATGAGGCGATGCAAAATATCGCGATGGAGAACCAGCTCTCCGAGACGGCCTTCTTTGTTTCGGAGGGAGGAACCTACGCGCTGCGATGGTTCACTCCGGTTTCGGAGGTCGACCTTTGCGGTCATGCCACCCTGGCAACAGCTCACGTGCTTTTCCGTGAGCTTCATGCAGCGACCGGCGAGGTGAAGTTTGAAACGAGGAGTGGTACCCTGGCAGTTGAGCAGGTCGAGAGCGGGTATCGCATGGATTTTCCGGCAGACGAAGTGAGAAAATTTGAAAACGACGAGGTCGCCGCTGCTATCGGGGCTCCCGTGATGGATCTCTATCGGGGGAAAGAGGATTTTCTCGCGGTGGTCGCGGGTGAGCAGGTGGTGCGGGGCCTTCGACCTGACTTCCTCAGGATCGCCGGACTGGAGGCACGGGGAGTCATTGTCACGGCGCGCGCCGACGATGCCGGGTCTCTCGATTTTGTTTCCCGGTGTTTCTTTCCAAAGTATGGCATCGACGAAGATCCTGTGACCGGCTCAGCCCACACTTCGATGATGCCATATTGGGGTGAAAAGTTGAATCAAACGGCCCTGCGCGCCGCGCAGATTTCCGCACGCGGAGGCCGCATCGATGTGGAGCGGATCGGCGATCGCGTCGCGTTGAGTGGGAACGCGGTGACTTTTCTCCGGGGTGAGATCGAGCTCCCGGCCCAGCCTCAGAAGTAGCCGGTGCCGGGATTCCTCGCGGACAGGACGGAGACTGTCCCTCCGGGGTTCCGGATTATGATCGTTCCCGCCAATCCGGAGAGCAAGATGAGGACGTACGAAAAAACGGCGCGGAGATAATCCTCGCGCGCCGTCTTTGGAATTCAAGGTTGAGAAACGACTCAGCCTTTCGCAAGGTAGGCTGCGGTGCTCTCGTGATTGGCGCTCATGGCTTCGCTACCTTTTTCCCAGTCCATCGGGCAAACTTCGCCGTTCTCTTCGAAGTGCTGAAGTGCGTCGACCATGCGGAGGGCTTCCTTGATGGAGCGGCCGAGCGGAAGGTTGTTCACGAGCTGGTGCTGAACGATGCCCTCTTTGTCGATGAGGAACAGACCGCGGTAGGCAATCAGCTCGCCCTCAACGATGAGTTCGCCGAATTCGTCGATGGCATAATCACCAACCAGCACGTCGTAGTCCGCGGAAATCGTCTTGTTTGTGTCCGCGACGAGAGGGTAGGTCACGCCTTCGATACCGCCTTTGGCACGGGGAACCTGGAGCCAGCCCCAGTGCGACATTTCCGTGTCGGTGGAGCACCCAACGACGGCAACATTGCGGCTCTCGAATTCAGCGAGGCTGTCCTGAAAAGCATGGAGCTCAGTCGGGCAGACGAAAGTGAAGTCTTTCGGGTAGAAAAAGAGGATCACATATTTTGATCCCTTGTATTGCTCCAGTGAGAAATTCTCAACGACCTGGCCGTTGACGACGGCGTTGGCGTTGAATGAGGGGGCGGATTTTCCGACGAGTACTGACATGATAGTAGAAGGGTAGTTTCAAATTTAGATCGACGGGAAGAAGATCTACTTCGGCCGTCCAGTCAACTACGGATGAAACTTCAAACAAGAGTCCGCCTCCCGCAAGTTGAGTTCGTTTCCGCGAGTTGGAAACTTCAGCGGTCACCGATTTCCCGGGTCTTCTGTTCCAGTCTTGCCCGGTCCAGGGTCTCAATAGGCAGGGAGAGAAAGAGTTCAAGGCGATGCTTGATCTGCATGGCGACCTGATAGAAGAAACGCTGCTTCTCCTCGTCAGTGCCCTCGAAAGCGGCGGGATCGTCGGAGCCCCAGTGGGCGCTTACGGGTTGACCCGGCCAAACCGGACAGGTTTCCCTGGCATGGTCACAGACCGTGACGACGAAGTCGAAGTGCACGTCATCTTCCATGAACTCCTCCCACGATTTGCTCCGTGCCTTCCCGGCATCAATGTCGAAGTACTCTTTGAGAACGCGGAGAGACATTGGATTCACTTCGCCGCCCGGGTTGGATCCTGCGCTGAAGCTTTCGAATCGATCCGGGGCAAGTTCCCGCATCAAGTATTCGGCGAAAATGCTGCGGGCACTGTTTCCCGTGCAAAGAAAAAGGATTTTGTAGGGAGTCATCTCGTAGGTTCAAATAAAGGTAAGTCCAGACGGAATTGCTATTTGGTAAAATAACCAACTAATAGCTGTAGTCTTGCGACGCTTTCGTCACATCGGGGTCAGTCTGGAGCGCTTTCCGCGATCTGATCCACACAGCCGAAGAAGTCGGTGAGGCACCCGCAGCAGATTCGGTAGTACTGCCTCAGCCCCTCTTTCCTCGCCACAACAAGTCCGGCGTTCTTCATCACCGCGAGATGCTTTGAGACCGTTGAAATATCCGAGCCGACTAATTCGGTGAGGTCCTGGACACAGCACTCCTTTTCTGAAAGCGCTTCCGCCAATAGAATACGGGAGGGATGGGCAAGAGCCTTGATGACTTTCGACCGGTCCTCGCTCCGTTTACGGTTGACCCCTTCCACTTTCACTATTGGGAGTATTCACCTCAAGGAGCTACAGTCGAGGGGCAATTTGAGTGATCGAAGAATCCGTTCGTCCGGGGGAGGTCAGGCAAAAAACTTGACGAAAAACTGTATGAGGTGTTTCTTCCATCCGCATAAAGTAGACAAATCCTATCAAGAATAGGTAAAATAAGATGACATCACCCACGACAGAGCTGGAGAAATCCGGTCCGACACTCAGTGAACTCGCTTCCATGGCGGGGATTGCTGATCTTGGTGCGGAGGCGGCTCGCCTCGAAAATGCGACGGCGGAAGAGCGTGTTGCCTGGGGGCTTGAGCATTTCGGAGGATCCATCGCCCTCAGTTCCAGTTTCGGGGCCCAATCCGCAGTGCTCCTGCACATGGTGACGCGCCAACAGCCCGACATTCCGGTGATCCTTGTCGATACGGGCTATCTTTTCATGGAGACCTACCATTTCATCGACAAACTGACGGAGCGTCTCCATCTGAACCTGAAAGTCTACCGGAATGAAATCTCGCCCGCGTGGCAGGAAGCCCGCTGGGGAAAGCTTTGGGAAGAGGGCGTTGAGGGAATCGAAAGATACAATCAACAGAATAAGGTCGAGCCGATGAACCGGGCCCAGCGCGAGCTTGGTATCGTTGCCACGATCGCCGGGATTCGTCGTCAACAAAGCAGTTCCCGTGAAAATATCACCGTCGTCGCCGGCCAGAAGGGGCTCCTCAAGGTGCATCCCATCATCGATTGGACCGACATGCAGGTTGGCCGGTACTTGACCGAACATGATCTTCCTTATCATCCTCTCTGGGAGGAGGGCTACGTCTCCATCGGAGACTGGCACACCTCGAAAAAGCTGACCGGGGGAATGTCTGCCGAGGATACCCGCTTCTTTGGCTTGAAGCGGGAATGCGGGCTCCATGAAGACATGGACTTTGTGATTTAAGATCGCAACACTTCCGAATGATAAGGACACGAATGAAAGAAGAATGGAAAAAAAGGATCACGAATGGACCTCTCGTGATTCGTGCAAATTCTTTTCCATTCGTGAAACCGAAGCGAATTTGTGTTAACTCCACCGCAGGGCCTTCACCGGTACTCTTCTCCGGCCGGGCTTTCCCCGCTCCTATCCGCTTTTCATGAGTTCGAACCTCGATCACATTTATCCTGTCTTTGACAAGATGCTTCCTCGCGAAGCAAAGGAGAGTCTCCTCTCGCAGCGCGGCGTTGTTGTCTGGATGTATGGCTTGAGTGGTTCCGGGAAAAGCACCCTCGCGAATCTCCTCGAGCGACGCCTCCACGGAGACGGTCGTCTCGTGAAAGTGCTGGATGGAGATAACATCCGCTCCGGGTTGAACCAAAACCTCGGATTCTCGGACGGGGACCGGTTCGAGAATATTCGCCGCGTCTCGGAAGTGGCAAAGCTGTTCGTTGAGTCCGGCATTATCACGATCGCTTCTTTCATCACACCAACGAATGAGCTTCGGAAGCTGGCCCGTGAAACGATCGGAGACGACGACCTGCTTGAAGTCTACATCAAAGCCTCGTATGAAACCTGTGCCGCCCGTGACCCCAAGGGGCTCTATGCCAAAGTGAACGCCGGGGAGGTGAAGCAATTCACCGGAAAAGACTCCGGCTTCGAAGAGCCTGACCGCGCCGACCTCATCATTGACACCGAAGCGAACAGCGAAGACGAATGCCTCGCGCAACTCCTCGCCGCAGTGACTGGAAAAGCACGCCTCCCGACCTCTTGATATTTACTATGGAAACCGAAAGAACCTCTTACTGGGTGAACCACCTCGCCCAACTTGAATCGGAAGCGATTTTCATCCTTCGTGAAACTGCAGCCCAGTTCGAAAAGCCTGCGCTGCTCTTCTCAGGGGGAAAAGACTCCATTGTCATGGCTCACCTCGCGCGGAAAGCTTTTTATCCAGCGCGAATTCCCTTCCCCCTTGTGCACGTCGACACGGGTCATAACTTTGACGAAACGATTCAGTATCGTGATGAATACGCGAAAGAGATCGGCGCCGAGTTGGTCATCGGTCTCGTCCAGGATTCGATTGATCGCGGCGAAGTGCAGGAGGAAAAGGGTCCTTTTGCGAGCCGGAACGCCCTTCAGACGGTGACATTGCTAGACACGATCGAGAGAAATCAGTACGACGCCTGCCTCGGCGGGGGACGTCGCGACGAAGAGAAAGCCCGGGCCAAGGAACGTTTCTTTTCCCATCGCGATGATTTCGGGCAATGGGACCCGAAGAACCAGCGCCCCGAACTCTGGAATATCTTCAATGGGCGCAAGCATCACGGCGAGCACTTCCGTGTCTTCCCGCTCTCGAACTGGACCGAAATGGATGTCTGGCAATACATCAAAGCCGAAAACATCCCTCTGCCGAACCTCTATTTTACCCACCAGCGCGACGTCGTGCATCGCAATGGCTCTATGCTCGCGATTTCAGAGGTCGTGATCCCGCAGACTGGTGAGGAAGTCGAAAGGAACGCCACGGTTCGTTTCCGCACGATCGGCGACATGACCTGCACTGGCGCCGTTTACTCAGACGCCTCCGACATGGAGGCTATCATTCAGGAAGTCGCGACCGCCCGCCAAACCGAACGCGGCACCAGAGCTGATGATCGCCGCTCCGAAACCGCAATGGAGGACAGGAAGAAGGAAGGGTATTTCTAGAAACGTTGAGGCGAGTCTAGAAGTAAAAGGTGGGAAGGTGAAAAGTGAAAGGTTTTCGAGATGAGTGATTTTGCTGAGCAGTTTGAGGATTTAAGAATTTGGCAGGAAGCTCGCGTTCAGGCGGGCGACGTCTATCGCGACTTTGGGAGCGATTCACCGGGGGCACGTGATTTTGGCTTTCGAGATCAGATTCAGAGAGCTGCTGTTTCTGTCATGAACAACATCGCCGAAGGATTTGAGCGGCACAGTCCGAAGGAGTTTGCCCATCTCCCTGGGGTAGCTAAAGGCTCCTGCGGCGAAATTTGTTCGATGCTCTACCTGGCGGAAGACCTCGGATACATTAACCCCGATCTTGCCAATGAAAGACGGCAGCGATCTCTGGGCCTTTCCCGCGGAATAGAAGCACTCAATAAGAAGCTGCGCGCCAACTGAGCCGCCCGAGATTAGTCACTTTTTACCTTAAACTTTTAACTTTTTACTGCCGCGAAGCGGCTCTTTTCTCATGCACGAAGTTCCCCACGATGAAGGCTATCTCGAAATGGACCTGCTGCGCTTCACGACCGCAGGCAGTGTCGACGACGGTAAGTCCACGCTCATCGGCCGCCTTTTATATGATTCCAAGAACACCTTCGAGGACCAGATGGATGCGGTTGAAGCCACGTCCAAAAAGCGCGGAGATGAGAACGTGAACCTCGCTCTTCTCACCGATGGTCTCCGTGCCGAGCGGGAGCAGGGCATCACGATCGATGTCGCCTACCGTTACTTCGCGACGCCGAAGCGGAAATTCATCATCGCTGACACGCCGGGGCACATCCAATACACTCGCAATATGGTGACCGGTGCCTCGACCGCTAACCTCGCCATCATTCTCGTCGATGCACGGACCGGGGTGATCGAGCAGACCTGCCGTCATGCTTTCATCGCCGACCTCCTGCGGATCCGTCATGTCATCCTTGCGGTGAACAAAATGGATCTCGTCGATTACAGCGAAGAGCGTTTCAATGAGATCACGGAGGACTTCAAGAAATTTGCGTCCCGTCTTAATAACATCGTCGACATGACCGCGATTCCAATCAGCGCGCTTCATGGAGATAATGTCGTCGACAAGTCCGAGAAGATGCCCTGGTATCAGGGGCCGGCAATGCTCTACCAACTCGAGACGGTCTACATCGGCTCGGATCAGAATCACGTCGATGCCCGGTTCCCTGTTCAGTGGGTGATCCGTCCTCATTCCGACCGGCATCATGATTTCCGTGGATACGCGGGACGAGTCGCCGGCGGGGTCTTCAAGCCCGGCGATGAAGTCGTCGTTCAGCCCTCCGGCTTCACGACCAGGATCAAAGCGATCGAGTCACTCGACGGTCCGCAGAAGGAAGCCTTCGCGCCTCTTTCCTGCACCATGACACTCGAAGACGAGATCGATATCAGTCGCGGTGATATGATCGCGAAGCCGAACAATCCGCCCCACAAAGGACAGGAGGTTGAGGCGATGGTCTGCTGGTTCTCGGACAACGTTCAACTTCAACCGAGAGGGAAATACTACCTGCGTCATACCACGAAAGAGGTGAAGGCGATCGTGCAGGAAGTGAAATACAAAGTGGATATCAACACGCTTCACAAGATCGAAGACACGAGCACGTTTGGCCTGAATGAGATCGGGCGTATCAGCATCCGGACCTCAGCGCCTCTCCTGTATGATTCCTACCGGAAGAACCGCCAGACCGGCAGTTTCATTCTGATTGATTCCCAGACGAATGAAACGGTGGCGGCGGGGATGATCATTTGATCTGTTTCAGAACTTTCTAACCGATTGACAGCACAGGGGATTGCCCTTTAAATACCGCCCTGCCTCATTTCGGGGCGGAAAAGACGGCGAGGTAGCCAAGTGGTAAGGCCGGGCTCTGCAAAAGCTCTATCGCGGGTTCGATTCCCGCCCTCGCCTTTTTTATTTCGCAAAGCGAAATACAATGGTGGCGGGGATCGAAGTTTCACTGCCATAGGCAGATCGTCTCCGCAGGAGAGGATAATTCCCGCCCTCGCCTTTTTCATTTCGCAAAGCGAAATACAATGGTGGCGGGGATCGAAGTTTCACTGCCATAGGCAGATCGTCTCCGCAGGAGAGGATAATTCCCGCCCTCGCCTCCAGTTTTCCTCGTTCAAAGCGTTCGAGTGGTTCAGAGTGGGTCATGAAATCTGAAGCCGTCTTTTCCATCAGTCTAACTGTGGTGCTCCTCGTTTTTGCCTTTTTTCTGTTTCAGCCAGAGGCTGATCCCCGATTTCCCTCCCACTGCGGACCTGCTCAGAAATTTCTCGATCTCAACTGGAACGGCTATCCGTACGAAGTCGATCAGCCAATCACGAGAGGGACTCCGGGGATACCCTTCGAGGTACGCTTTGGTCAGCCTGTTGTTCGAACAGCGGCTGGCCCGTTTTCAAACTGGCCTTTGGAACTTGATCCGCCTCAAGAGCTGGAGGGCAGCAGTCAGGTGCCCTACGCTCAGATTAGAATTCCCATGGAGTTGGGTGCCGAGGCTTATTTCATTTCCTTCGAAGCCGCCATTTTGCCATCAGAATCAGAGCCGGCCGCCTATGATTTTACCCTGTTTCTCGATGGAAACTCCACCCATAGTCTGAAGTTTGATTGGCGGGGCGAAGTTCGTGCCATTGTTACGCCGAATCATAGTGGAGAAAAGTTTGTGACCATTCCTCCTCGTGAGCGCTTTCGGATCGAAGCGTTCCTCGATTTGTCACAGGAACGGGTGTCTTTTAAAGTGAATGAGGCCGAATGGACTGGACCAACTTTCGGAAGATTCAAGGATCTCACCGGCATTCGGATCAGCTTCAGAGACTCTCTGAGTGGAGGTGCTGTTGCTGCAATCGATAATCTTGAGATCTATTCCTTTATGGATTCGAATAAAAAATGATTAAGGGATTGCCCTGTCGGCCTCAGTGATCGGCGAATTCCGGGCGGTGAATTGCTGCATTAGGTCGAGTTCGTGATGAATAGCGGCACCCCGCAGTTCGTCCATCAGTGTGCGTTCCCTGATTTCACTCTCCTGCCTCTCAGCGGCTCTTTTGCTCACCTCCTGCGCGACCTCGCAGTTGCACTATCTTGACGAAGGCGCGGCGGCGGCCTTGAAAGACGAGCAGACTGTTGTCGTGATCGGGTTGCTGGGGGATCAGTCTTCGATCCTGCCGGATTCGAATGAGCGTTCCCGCATTCTCAACGATCTCGAAACGCGTCTCAGTAAAAAGCGGAAAAAGCTGGTCGTCGCGAGTCACGGCACGCTTGAGCGAAAGGCAGGCAGAGTTCGGTCGAAGGGATCCGGCAGTCGGAACACGCTGAGCTATGCGCTTTCCTCCTCTCAGCAGGCAAAGGCCCGTGAGCTGGGGGCGGACTTTGGAATCATCGTGATCCTGCGCGCCAATGAAACCTGGTGCAGCGTGAACGAGTCATCTTCGACCGAGGAGATTCACCAGTATGATAAAGAGGGAAACGTTATTGCCTGCCGCGTCGAAACCACCTACACGACGACTTCCCTGGCGAATCGGAAAGCACGAGCTGACTATGTTCTCTACGATATGAAAACGGGAGCGAAGATCTGGGAGTGTTCCAGCGACTATTCGGAATCGAACAGCCGTTCCAACTGTTCGGATCATTGCTTTCCTCCGCCCCCACTTCACCCTTCGCCGCCCTGCCTGCATGACGTCATGAAGAACATGGCGGCTGCGGCGGTGCGGAAGTTCCC
>JARGOP010000061.1 GCA_029233965.1 Verrucomicrobiales bacterium
AACTGGGGACACAAGGATTTTCAGTCCTCTGCTCTACCAACTGAGCTATCGAGCCATTCCACCCCTGCGAGCTTCCGGGATCCGGATTTTCGCGGGGGGGAAAGTAATACCAGCCAAAACCGGAAAAACAACCGGAAAATGACAGGTTTTCAGTCGCTTAGAGGGGCTTGACCGCAATGCGCTGGTAGTGAGTGACACTGTCGGGGTCGTGGGCCTGAATCGCAAAGGTGCCGCTGCTGAGCTTACGACCGGGCGAATTTGCAATCCCGGGTCCGCCTTCAGGCTCGGTGTAATCGACCGTCGTTTCCCCGTTGACCTTGATCGTGATCTGCTTTCCTTTCACGATGATGTCGTAGTCGAACCACTTATTATCCGTGCTTGGGGCTGCGTCACGCTCTTCGTGCTCACCCCCGCCCGGAGGTTTCTGTCCCTCGGCAAGGACAAGGATGTTTTTCACCGCGTAGAGACTTCCGGTCTTTTTGGGATCTTTGTGCGTCGAATTGACCTGACACTCATAGCCCTGGTCAGGCCATCCTTCGTCCTGATAGGCGGTGTGAAAATAGACGCCACTGTTGGCTCCGGGAAAGGTCATCGCGCGAACCTTGAGGTGAAAATCCTTGAAATCCGCTCCGTTGACGTCGCCGGTATAGAAGAGGTGGCTCCTGCCTCCATCCACAATGAGCGTTCCGTCAGCAACGGAATAGGAATCCGGCGCTTCCCTGGAAGGCGTCCAGCCATCGAGATTTTCCCCGTTGAACAGCTCAACGAAACCGTCGCCGGCATCCGCAGAAGCTTCTGCGGCGGGCTTCTCCTCCGTGCAGGAAGTCATTGCAAACGAGACCATCGCGACCGCAGCCGCCGAAATGAGTTTTCTTTTCATGACCGTCATTAGACAGGCTCAAAAGCTCGATGCAAGCGCAGAAACGCGCCCCTGACTCCTGTAAGGCGATGACAGAATGGAGGAAATATCCATTTGCGATTCGTGCTCCCAAGTCCTTCTTTTCCACCAATGTCCGCCTCCCCCTTAAAAATCGGTCTTGCAGGCTTCGGCAACGTTGGTGCCGGTGTTTACAAAAACATCGAAAAAAACCGTCATCTTCTTCGCGAACGGACAGGCCGGGATCTCATCGTGACCCGGATTGCGGTCAAAGATCTTGAAAAAGCGCGCCCGATCGAGCTGCCTGCCGACATCGTGACCACGGACCTCGATGCGTTGACCTCAGACAAAGAGATCGATCTGATCGTCGAACTCATCGGGGGAATTGATCGGGCGTTTGAACTCGTGAAAACGTCTCTCGAAAACGGGAAGGCAGTTGTCACAGGAAACAAGGCGCTCCTCGCCGAACGAGGGCAGGAACTCTTCGCCATCGCAGAAAAACACGGGAAACCGATCTATTACGAAGCAGCGGTCGCTGGTGGAATTCCCATCATCAAAACGGTTCAGGAATCATTGATCGGCAATCACATTCAATCTGTTGCCGGAATCATCAACGGCACCTGCAACTACATCCTGACCCGGATGTCGGAAGCGGGACTCGATTACAAGGAAGCACTGGGAGAAGCCCAGGCCCTCGGGTATGCCGAGGCGGATCCGACCCTTGATGTGAATGGATGGGACGCCGCCCACAAGGCGATCATTCTCGCTTCACTCAGCTACGGCTGCTGGGTTCCCTGCGACCAGATTCATGTCGAGGGGATTGAAAACGTGAACGCGACCGACATCGGTTTTGCCGAGAAACTTGGCTATGTCATCAAGCTGCTCGGCATCATTCAACTTCACGAAGAAACCGGCTCCATCGAAGTGCGGGTCCAGCCATCGCTCGTTGCCAAAGATCACATTCTCGCCTCGGTAAAAGGGGTCTTCAATGCAATCCTCGTTCAAGGTGACATCGTCGGAGAGACCCTTTTTTACGGCTCAGGTGCCGGTCAGGATCCGACTTCCAGCTCGGTTATCGCTGACATCGCAGACGCTTCCTACGCGCTAGAGACGAGCGGTGGTTCCGGCTTCGTCACTCACGGTCTCTACGGCAAACCGATGCCGATTGAAGAAACCGTCTCGAAGTATTATCTCCGGGTCGAGGCCGAAGATCGCCCCGGCGTCCTTGCCCGGATCGCCACCGTCCTCGGGAGCCACGACATTGGAATTCTTTCCGTGATCCAACCGGAAGATCACGATGAAGAGTATGCCCCCATTGTCCTCATGCTCCACTTTGCCCCCTTTGGAAAAGTCCGTGAGGCGATCAATCAGATCAACGCGATGGACTGCATCCGCGATGAGCCCATTTTTTTCCGCGTTGAGGACCTTGGATAATCAACTCCCCTGAAATTCCCGTTTAAATCCTCCAGAATACCCCTAGCTTTCATCATGCAATTTGTTTCGACTCGCGGTGGTTCCGACCCGGTAGGTTTCTTCGATGCCTTCGCCAATGGTCTGGCGCCTGACGGCGGACTTTATGTCCCTAAAAATCTCCCCCTTCTTCCCAGCGACCTTCTTGTCGACGATGCGCTCCCCTACCCCGCGCTGGCCTGGGATATCCTGGGAATGTTTGATTCCGATCACGATTCGGATCATTTGATCGAACTCATCGACAAAAGCTACGGCGATTTCAGCGATACGATGAGTGCTCCTCTGCAGCAAATTGCAGACAATCTCTTCGTCCTTGAGCTTTTCCACGGCCCGACACTTTCCTTCAAAGACTTCGGCCTTCAGCTGATTGGCAATTTATTCGAAGAGCAGATCTCCCGCACCGGTCAAACGATCAATGTGCTGGGGGCTACCTCTGGAGATACCGGTTCCGCGGCGATTCACGGCCTTGCCGGCAAGAAGGGCGTGAATGTCTTTGTCCTCTATCCCAAGGGGCGCATCTCGAAGCTTCAGGAGCGTCAGATGACCTGCACCGGCGCTGACAACATTTTCCCAATCGCCATCGAGGGAAGCTTCGATGACGCTCAGGCCATTGTGAAGGAGCTCATGGGCGATCTCACGGTGAAAGAAGACCTCCAGCTCTCGGCGATTAACTCGATCAACATCGTTCGCGTCCTCGCCCAGGCCGTTTACTACGTTCATGCCTACATGCAGCTTCCGCCGGAAAATCGGGACGACGTGAACTTCGTTGTTCCAACCGGCAACTTCGGCAACATCTTCGCCGGCTGGATGATTCACCAGATGGGCCTTCCTGTTGATGAATTTGTCGTCGCGACCAATCAGAACGACATTCTGTATCGCCTCTTCAACACCGGCGAATACACCCCGGAGAGAGTGAATCCCAGCCTGGCGCCGAGCATGGATATTCAGGTGGCTTCCAATTTCGAACGCTTCCTCTACTATCACAATGAGAAGAACGCGGATGCGACGCTCAGCCAGATGGCTGAGTTCATGAGCAGCGGATCGATCAAGATTCCGAATTTCAACGCGAGTAACTTCTCAGCATCAAAGAGTACCGACGAGGACATCATCGCGAATATCAAGAGAGTGAAAGAGGACTACAACTACGTCGTCGATCCTCACACTGCCTGCGGATTTCAGGACATCGACAGCACCAAGACCCACGTCGTCCTTGCAACAGCTCACCCCGCGAAGTTTCCGGACGTGATGAAAAAAGCTCTCGGGGAGGTTCCTACGGAAGAATCACTCGAAGCACTCAAAGAGAAAAAAATCGTGAGTTACGAAGTCGAAGCCACTCCGGCGGCAATACAGAAGTTCATTGAGGATCACCGGGCTTAGGGGCCGGGGGGCCAGGGGTCAAACGCTCGATAGCAATCAGCTCACCTGGCACTTCTGTCATTCCGGGTAGAACGGAGGCGAGGCGGAACGGCCCACCGTTCCGAGACTGCGCGGGCTTTACCCCGAGGGAAACGTTCGGAAGCTTAGCATCTTTCGCTACGAAAGTTAGCTTGTGCGGCCAGGTTGAGATAAGCCGCAGGAACCTTATGCCGGCATGTCCATGGCGGCTTTCACTTCCGCCTCGACTTCAGCGTAAAGCGCATCGTCGTTCTTGAGGACTTCCTTGGCAGCGTCGCGACCCTGAGCCATTTGAGAACCCTTGTAGCTGATCCAGGAGCCACGCTTCTGGAGGATCTCGTGCTCGATCGCGAGATCAAGGAGGGAGCCGGCGGCAGAGATACCTTCGTTGAACATGATGTCGAACTCGGCTTCTCCATAAGGAGGGGCCACTTTGTTTTTTACGACCTTCAGCTTCGTGCGATTTCCGGTCACAGTACCATCAGAGGCTTTGATGCTGCCGGTCCGGCGAATGTCACATCGCACTGAACTGTAAAACTTGAGGGCACGACCACCGGGCTGAGTCTCCGGACTTCCGAACATCACACCGACCTTCTCACGAATCTGGTTGGTAAAGATAACGACAGTGCGGGCCTTGGAAATGATGGCGGTGAGCTTCCTCAAAGCCGCACTCATGAGACGGGCCTGGGCGCCGACGGTAGCGTCACCGATTTCACCGTCGAGTTCCTGACGAGTCACCAGCGCCGCAACGGAGTCGAGAACGATGACATCCAGCGCATTCGAGCGAACGAGCGTCTCCACAATACGAAGCGCTTCTTCACCGGAGCTCGGCTGGGAAAGGAGGAGATTATCGAGATCAACGCCAAGTCGCTTCGCATACTGGGGATCAAGCGCGTGCTCGACATCCACGAAGGCAGCCAGTCCACCGGCCTTCTGAGCCTGAGCGACCGCCGTCAGCGTCAGGGTCGTCTTACCGGAAGATTCCGGTCCGTAGACCTCAATGATTCGACCTCTCGGGAATCCACCGGCACCCAGAGCACGATCAATGATGAGGTTCCCGGTCGGGATCACCTCGACATCCATGTGGGTATCAGTCCCCAGTCGCATGATCGCCGTTTCACCAAAATCTTTTTGGATTTGGGAGATTGCGAGATCGAGATTCTTGGCTCGTGCTTCGGCGATACGGCTTACTTCTTTGTCGTTGCCCTTGGAGGTGGATGAGGATGCCATCGAGTTGCGTGGGTCAGGTTGGTCGGACTTCTCGGTCTTACTCTGGTTGGACTTTGAAGACGTCGTGTTTTTAGAGGAGGAGGAGGAAGATTTTCGGGAAACCGAAGCCTTCGCGTTTGAAACCGGCTGCGCGGACGCCCCGGTTGGATTTTCAGTAGAGGATGCTGGTGCAGTGTCGGAAGAAGCGGGGACCGGAGCCTGAGCTTCGCTCGCATTCGCTTCGTTGTCTTTAGGTGATAACAGTTCAACCATAATATGCCAAAGGATTTCACCGACAATACCTGGAACTGTTCGAAAGTCCAGTAAAAAAGTGAACAGTTTCGTTTTTCCGGATTTTTCCGTGGAAATTTGATTTAAGACTCAGGTTGTTGGAAGATGGCGGCACGCCGTATCCGGCCTTCCTTTCCATGCGCATTCTATCCGGCATCCAACCCAGCGGTCGACCTCATATCGGGAATTATTTCGGCATGATGCAGCCGTCGATCGGCCTTCAGGACGAGGGCGATGCTTTTTACTTTATCGCGGATTTCCATTCGCTCACCTCGACACATGATCCTGATCAGTTGCGCCGGAACGTCACCGATCTCGCGATCGACTTCCTCGCTTGCGGGCTCGATCCGGAGAAGGCGACTTTCTGGAAACAATCCGATGTGCCTGAAGTGACTGAACTCTCGTGGATCCTGAGCTGTGTCACCCCGATGGGGATGCTTGAGCGATGCGTTTCCTACAAGGACAAGATCGCCCAGGGAATCTCCCCTTCCCACGGTCTCTTCGCCTATCCTGTCCTGCAGGCTGCGGACATCATCCTCTTCGATTCGAACGTTGTTCCGGTAGGAAAAGATCAGAAACAGCACCTAGAGCTGACTCGTGACATCGCGAATAAATTTAATGATCGTTATGGAGAGGATCTCCTCGTGGTTCCCGAACCTAGAATCCGGGAATCTGCGGCAACCGTCCCGGGACTCGACGGGCGGAAGATGAGCAAAAGCTACGATAACACGATCGAGATTTTTGAAGAAACGGAAAAGAAGCTTCGCAAAAAAATCATGAAGATCGTGACGGACTCAACCGCCGTGGAAGATCCGAAAGATCCGACCGACAGTTATATCGTTCAGCTCTACAATCTATTTGCGACACCGGAGCAGGTCATGGAGATGGAGGACTCCTTTCGGGCCGGAGGTGAGGGATACGGCTATTACAAGCAGATCCTCTTTGAGATCATTCGCGATCACTTTGCCCCGATGCGCGAGAAACGTGAAGCACTCGTTAAAGACATCGCCTACGTCGAGGATGTTCTCGCTGAAGGCGCGAAGCGGGCGCGCGCTCAGGCTCAGGAGGTCATCGAGCGTGTCCGCTCCGCTGTTGGTATCCGCCCCTGATCAGTCAAAAAACTCGGAAGCATCGACCGGGGGCTTGCGCTTAGGTTCCTCTTCTTTCGGCGCTTCTTCGGGTTTCTCCATGGCCTTCGCCGGAGCTTCTTCCGACGCAACTTCTTTCGGCTTTTCCAGAACCGGCGGAAAGACCTCCCCGGGTTCAAGGACGGTCACCTGATCCGGTCGGGTCAATTTGATCTGGGGTTTGTCCTGATAGATTGAAACAACCCCTTCCACCGCAAGGCGCTTGCCGTCAAAGAGTGCAAACGGTTCTCCCTCGGGGAACTGATCGAGATCACTTTTGAAGGTCACCAGAAAAAACTCGGCGCCTTTGAAGTTCACGAAGTTCGCACCCGACGAGGACTTTGCGGAATCAGCGGTCTCACCGTAGACGATGATTTTCTGCCCCTCTTTTGCGACGAGTGCTGCGGTCTCTGTTGCGGCGAGATAGATCGGAAAGTCTTCTTCACCTCGCAACTGCAAACTGAATGTGATCAAGCCAAGAAGGAGAAAGCGTGTCACGGTCATGGAGATTGATAGTCTGGGTTGTGGATCGATTTCACGGTCCCGTCGGCATACACCACCGCGATTTCCTTCACCTCCGGAGGGGCAATTTCCTGAATCACGATCACGGAATCGGCGATGGCATCCAGTACGGGCCTGTCATGCGAAACGATTTCGAAGGCGGTCTTTGCGCCTCCTTCATAGGGGCTTTGCAGCGCATCTTTCAACTCTTTTCCCCCGATAAATCGACCGGACAAATCTTCCCATGCCGCCGGATAGCGTCCGCGGTTCACCCGCGAGTAGGCTTCACAAGCGAGAAATAAACGCGAACCCCGTGCCTGACTCGCTTCCCGCTGGCTCGCATTTTTGCCGGACTGCCACATCGTAAAGGCGGGAAACGAGAGGGAGACGATCGTCAGAAGAATCGGGAACGACAGCATCGAAACGTACCCGACCGCAACTCCCAGAGTCGCGAGTCGGCGCCCCCTCAGATCTTCCTGCGAAGTATCGTAGCGGGCAACATGGCCGCAGACCGCACCGGCTGCGGCCAGAAAAAGTCCGATCACGAGTCCCAGGCTCAAAAAACCCATCACCGCGAGAATCGCACTGGCAATAGCCGTCCGTGACCAATGCTCCCGGGCGTTTGCTGTCGGTGAAGTCGGAGTCATCTCAAAACTTCCGAATCATGTATCACGACGAGGCCTCAGAGGAAACTCCAATCTCACTCCGCGGCGGGATTCGGGAAAAAAGAAAGGTGATAATCAGGAAAGCAATGGTGGCAAGGACAGCACCATAATAAAGACCACCTTCGAGGCCGAACCGGGCCACGACAAGTCCGGCCGCAATCGCTCCGATCACACGGGCACCCCCTCCGATGGCCATCGTAAAAACGCCTTGAATCGAGTTTCTGAATTCATCGGTTGCGAGGCGGTCAAGAAACATCACCGGCCCGACATAGAGGGCCAACACCTCCATTCCGTGGCAAAGCTGCACGACCACGGCTACCCATGGATGAGGGAAAGTCGCGAGGAGAATCATTCGCGCGAGCATCGCAAAAAGACCGATCACCATGATGCCTTTGAGATGAATGAGCCTCTGCATCCAGGGCATGATGAGCGTAAATCCGATCTCAAGAACGACGCCTAGATTAATGATTAACCCGATATGCTTTTTCGGAATTCCCACGATCTCATCAAGAAAATTTCCGATGAAGGCATAATAGGTCGACGCGGCCATGAAACCAAAGAAGAGCCCGATCGAAAGCCATCGCGCCTCCGGCTTGAAGATTGCTTTCAAGGCCGCCGTCGTGGGAAGCTTCTTCAGCAAGTTGGCGGGACGCTCAATTCTCTGAAGCGTAAAACTGTTCGCAAGGCTCAACAAACAGAAGCCTACCGCACAAGGCAGAATCGATCCCGCACCTGCGCCCTTTGAAAGCGGGAAGAACAGAATCAGACTCGGGAGAATAAATCCGACCGTTCCCCAGACACGAACGAGCGGGTAAGTCGCCACCGGGTCGCCCTTTTTTCGCGCCTCCCCGGCAAGCGAGAAATAGTAGCCATCCTGCAGCGGCAGCATCGCCACGAAGGAAAGTCCGTGGAAGAAGAACAGGGTCAGCGTCAGCGCAATCGACTCCGAAAAATACAACGCCGATAAAACAATCGCACTGCAACTGTAGGCTATCGCCAGGATGCGACGGGCGTCGAGATTACGATCCGCGAGCAGGGTGATGAGCGCCGGCGAGCAGAGCATCGGCACGCTCATGAGGGACATCGCGAGACCGATCTGCCAGAAGTCGAATCCTCCCTGCTCACGTAGAAAAACCGTCATCAGGGGCATGACACTCCCGATGACGGCGTAACTGAGAAAAAACTGTCGGCGGAGAGGTGTCATCGGGGGCGGGAGCAAAGTCACCACCCCTTCTGATAGCGTTTCGCCGTGAGAGTGCGAGAGGAATTTGACTGCTTAACGAGACGAAAAATCTGCCACATTCGCGACGAGGAGGGCAGTGTCCGTCCGGGTATCGAAAGCCGTCGGGGTTCCGTCACGCCTTAGGCTTTTCAGGAACCGCTGCTTTCGCTTTTCCGGGAGCTTTGCCCTTTTCCTTACCCTTTTCCTTACCCTTTTCTTTTGGCGCGGCTTTAGGCTTCGGAGGGTTCACCGGCTTGGCGTCGGCGGGAACCGGAGTGGCCTCCGGTGCTGTCAGCCCGGACCTCGGAAGTCGTTTCAGCGTCACATTGCGGATCTCGACCTTCATCGCCGGCCCTTTGTGAATCTGAAAAGCAATCACACCACTCTCCTCACGCTCAGCTTCCTGATGATCATAGACGTCCACGGTTTGAACTCCGTTCACTTCGTGAACAAGATGGTTGCCGCGCGCGGTGATTTTGTAGGTGCTCCATTCGCCGGTGTTGAACTCCGGCTCCTCGCCAAGATCTCCAACCTGCATTGCTTTACCTTCAGGCGTAATGACCACTTTCATGCCGCGCTTCGCGAGAATGGCCCGTCCCTTCTCATCATAAAGCATACCGTTGGCCCAGACGAAGGGATGCATGTCGCACTGGTAACCGCTCACGACGTGATCCCCGAGGTCGGGGCGAAGCTGAGCCCGGTACTGGATACCGGAATTGTTCCCATCGCTCGTGAGCTTCAACTCCGCTGCCAGTTCGAAATCCTCCACCGGATCGCCCTGGTAGATGAGGAACTGATTATAAGGAAGGGGATTTTCATCCGTGGTTGTGCCTACGATCGTCCCATCGACGACCGACCAGTTTTCAGGATTGCCACTCCAACCTGTCAGGTCCTTGCCGTTGAAAAGCACTTCCACTTCATCGGCGGATGAGACGGAAGCGCTGTCCGACTCACCACAGCCGACGAGAAATCCGGCTGCCAGAATCGACAGCCCTGTCATGAGGGTTTTTGAAATATTCATTCACCCCTTAGCTACCTCATCGCCGCCACCTTGACGAGTCCGTTTTCGAACGGATGTGGACCATCACCGGAAAACAAAATGCCCGATCAGGCGAACCTGATCGGGCATTGTTGCGCGATATTAAATCTTTCGATCAATCAGGAAGGAGGACGTTGTCACGTGCCGTATCAAGAAATCCTCCTGAGGTCTGCCCTTCTCCGGTTTGCTGACGTTCTTCAAAGATGTCCTCAACCATCCCGTCACGACTGCGAATCGTCGCGCCGGCCTGATTCGAAGTCAGCTTTTCCTCGGAGACGTGACCACCGCAGTAGCCAACAATCGCCTTCTTGGAACGAAGCCACGGGTGGTGCTCACCATAGGCCCCGATGGCATCCATGAGTCCGTCCGCCACGAGAGGCGAACGGCTGAAGCTGGTATCAGTCTGGTTCACGACGTAGCAATAAACGTTTTCCTCCGGCTCAAGCTGTCCGTCCTCACGTGGGGGGCGAAGCTTGTCCGGGTGACGGGTCTGAGTCCAGAAAATGGACTCGGAGTCAATGTAATCGGGAATGAGGACGTTGAACGCATCTGTCGAAGTCGTGAAATCGGAATCCTCGCCACCGCCGCCCTGAGCATTCGCATCGGGATCAAAGGAAGGATAGAGGCCGTCCCAGTCCGCCGAGAAAGAACGACAGGCCAGTGTGATGTTTTTCACGTTACTGACTGATTTAATGCGCTTGCCGCGCTCCTGAATGCCGTTGTAGGCCGGCATCGCCGTACTGGCCAAAATGCCGATAATCGTAATCACGATCAGCAGCTCGATGAGAGTGAACGCTCTCAGTGTTGCTCGATTTAGTTTCATGGGTTTTCGTTTTATTTTTTATTATGATGCTCCTCCGCCTCTCGTTGGAATCGCGTATGTAGTGCTGGAAATGACGAAGTAAATACATCGCTTCCATCATCAGAATGGCATTTTTCGGATTTTGAGACAAGAAAAATTCGTATCCCGTGTCATTCTCCTGACGAAAGCCCAACCCACCATTCATGAGTGCTCCCATTCCCATTGAGGACTTTTTCGAGGACATCATCGCCAAATCGATGCGGGGTCATCACATCTCCATCTCTGAACTCAGAGAGAAGACAGGCGTGGATGACGATATTCTGCAACGCCTCATCCGTGGCGAGTTTTGCGATGAGCCGGCCCTGATCAAAGTGGCCAAAGCCCTTCATCTGGATCCTCAGGCCCTGACGATGTCGGCCTCCAGGGTTTGGAATCCCCGACCGGTTTCCCTCGAGGGAGTCGCGCAGTGTAACACGCCTTACCGCGACATGAGAGTGAATGCTTTTCTGATTTGGGATCCGGCATCGAAAGAGGGAGCCGCTTTTGATACCGGCACTGACAGCAGCCTCCTGATCAACAAAGCTGATGATCTCGGAGTCACGATCAGGCAGATCTTTCTGACCCACACCCACAACGATCACATCGCAGACCTCGACCGCCTCAAATCAGCATGCGGTGACGTTCCCGCTTTTTCCAATGAACTGGAGCCCTGGCCGGGAACCGGGACATTCGCCGAAGGCAAATCGTTCACGATCGGATCACTTACAGTCGCGACGCTGACCACGAGTGGCCACTCCCCCGGCGGAACCACTTACTCCATCGAAGGTCTCGAACGTCCCGTCGCCATCGTCGGGGACGCTATGTTCGCCGGCTCGATGGGAGGCGGAATCGTTTCCTTCGAAAACGCCTGGAAAAACAACCGCGAGAAAATCCTCACCCTTCCCGACGAAACCGTGCTCTGCCCCGGTCACGGTCCGCTCACCACGGTGGGTGAGGAAAAAAGAAACAATCCCTTTTTCGCCGCTGAATTTCGCTGATGCCCGCCGCCCCCAAACTTATCCTCGCTTCCGGATCGCCCCGACGCAGTGACCTTTTGAAAGAGGCGGGTTACGACTTCGAAGTCATCAAACCGGACATAGAGGAAATCGAAGACGGCTCGCTCCCGATTCGCGAGGTCACCGCCGACAACGCCAGGCTGAAAGCTGAAGCCGTTTCGCGGGCCAATCCTGAAGCTGTCGTCATCGCCGCCGACACGCTGGTCCTGCTCGGGGACCGCAACCTGAGTAAACCACTTGACCGCGAGGAAGCCGCCTCAATGCTGAAATCGCTCAACGGAAACTCTCATCAGGTCTTCACGGCAGTGACCATTTTGAGAGCGACCCCCGAAAAACAGCACCGGTTCACCATCGCGACCGATGTTCATTTCAAAAATCTATCCGAGTGGGAAATGGAGACCTACCACGCGAAAATCGACCCGATGGATAAAGCCGGAGCCTACGCGGCGCAGGAGCACGGTGAACTCATCATCGACCGCATCGAAGGCTCGATGACCAACGTCATCGGTCTCCCCATGGATGAAGTGACCACCGCCCTCGCAGAAGAGTTCGGGATCACTCCTCGCTCGTAGCAGTTCAGGAGTGCCGGGCACCGATCACGGGAATCCGGGGCGTTTCACGAGACCGCCTCCCCGTCCTTCTCGAGAAAGAGGACCCCGGCCCGACGTCGGGCATGAACGCCTCCCGGAAGGTTCACCTTTGCCGGATTCCCGTCGCTGAGCACGATCCGAGACAACCGGGAAACCTCTTCGTACCCGCAATCCGGAACTCGATTTTCACGCAACCACCTCAGCAGTAATCGATCCCGCACCGCTGCGCTCATCTCACGCAGAAGAGCCACATCCAGTCCATTCTCCTTTAGCGGCAGCTGCCCCTGCGCTTCGGACATCCACGCTTCGTCACGGGAAGCCAGCGCCGCAGCGCGCAAAACGGCACCGCTGACATCGCGCTCGAATACCTCATTCAAGGTTGGGACCAAAGTGTTCCGCACCCGGTTACGCAGCGCAAAGTCTTCGAAGTTTGAGGCATCCTGCCGGAACTCAACGCCGTTTTCCCCGGCGTATCTTTCGAGTTCGCGACGGGGAATCAAAAGAAAAGGACGAAAGATCTCGAGTTTGCTGTCGTCCCTTTTTGAGACTGCCTCCATTCCTGAAATCCCTCTGGCCCCACTCCCTCGAAAAAAATTGATGAGAACCGTCTCAACCTGATCATCCGCGTGATGAGCGGTCACCACTCCCCGACATTCGCGTTGATCGAAGATGCGGGCCAAAGCCTGATATCGCAGTTCGCGGGCAGCCCGTTCAATCGAGCATTTCTCCGAGGCGGCGTGACCCGCAACATCGACCTCAACCCGTTCGCATTCGAGTCCGAGAACCGAGGCGGCTTCACTCACGAAGTCAGCATCCCTCCGTGAATCATCACCTCTCAGCTGATGATTCACGTGACAAATGACGAGCGATCCATAACCGACCCGATGCAAAAAATGCAACAACACCATCGAATCGAGCCCCCCCGAAACGGCAAGGAGCCAGGTCGCCGTTTTCGGCATCCAATTTTCGAGCGACGCGGCAAAGGCATCATTCAGCTGTGTTTTCGGGGGCATCGGCTGTTACCCTCCACTCAACAGGGTTGCATGAGCGAGTCAACCCTGGCGAGGATCGCACCCCCTGTTGAATCCGGCCTCGTTTCCCCGCTTGCATTCCGGCGTTTCGAGTGGTCATTCCCGCGATATGTCAGAAATCGCCATCACCCCGGATCGCATCCGTAACATCGCCATCATCGCCCACGTTGATCATGGCAAAACCACCCTCGTGGACGAGATGCTCAAACAGGCCGGATCCTTCCGTGAAAACCAGGCCGTCGACGAGCGTGCCATGGACTCGATGGACCAGGAACGCGAGCGAGGCATCACGATCAAGGCGAAGAATACCTCCGTTCGCTGGGGCGAAAATCTCGTCAACATCGTCGACACTCCCGGACACGCGGACTTCGGCGGCGAAGTGGAGCGCATCATGAAAATGGTCGACGGCGTCATGCTCGTTGTCGACGCCTACGAAGGCCCCCAGGCTCAAACCCGTTTCGTCCTCAAGAAAGCCCTCGAAGCCGGCCTCACGCCGATCGTTTTCGTCAACAAGATCGACCGTCCCAACGCCGAGCCGCTCGAGATGCATGACCGGGTGCTCGAACTCTTCCTCGAACTCGAAGCCAGCGAAGAACAGTTCGAAGCCCCCTTCCTCTACGGCAGTGCCAAGAACGGCTACGCCTCAAGAACGCCGGATACGAATGCACCGGACATGATCCCTCTCTTTGAGACGATCATGGAAAAGATTCCCGCTCCGGAGGCAGATCTCGACGCGGACTTCCGGATGCTCGTTTCCAATATCGACTGGTCTGACTACGTGGGTCGCATTGCGATCGGAAAAATCCTCTCCGGTCGCGTCAAGCTCGGCGACACCGTCTGGCGCCTCATGAAAGAAGGAAAGCCGCAGCGGGGCAAGATCAGCAAAATCTTCGAATACAGCGCCCTCGCAACCAGAGAAGTGGAAGACGCTCTCGCCGGAAATATCGTCGGCCTCTCGGGATTTGAAGACGTCGACATCGGCGAAACAATCGCGCAGGATCAGGATTCCGAGCCGCTTCCCTTCGTCGACATCGATCCCCCGACCGTGATGATGTCCTTCGCCGTCAACGACGGACCGTTCGCGGGACTCGAGGGAGACCGCGTCACTTCGCGCGAAATCAGAGACCGTCTCATCCGTGAAGGGCGAACCAATGTTTCCATCAAAGTCGAGGAAACGGATTCCGCCGGTGTCTTCAAAGTGAGCGCACGCGGTGCGATGCAGGTCGCCGTCGTTGTCGAGCAGATGCGGCGTGAAGGTTACGAAGTGCTCGTTTCCCGCCCGACCGTCATTAAAAAGGAGATCGACGGCAAGTGGCACGAGCCCTTTGAGACCCTTTACCTCGAGGTTCCAGACGAGGCGGTCGGCGGCTGCATGCAGAGCCTCGCCAACCGCAAAGGCAAGGTCGAAGCGATGAACGCCAGGAATGGCCGGACCAACATGGAAATCGACATCCCGACCCGCGGTCTCATCGGTTTTGAATTTGAATTGCTCAACTTGACGAGCGGTGAGGGCATCATGTCACACCTTTTCAAAGAGTATCGCCCCGACTCCGGAGATATCCGGACCCGCCAGACCGGAACGCTTGTTTCCATGGAAAAGGGAGAGGCAATGACCTATTCGCTTCTCAACATCGAGACCCGCGGCAAACTCTTCGTCGGACCCGGCGATCAGGTCTACGAAGGCATGATCATTGGAGAGAACCCGCGAACCGATGACCTTCCCGTCAACCCGACCAAGGCGAAGCAACTCACCAACCACCGCGCTTCCGGCAGCGATAAAACGGTGACGCTGACCCCTGCTCTCAGGTTCTCCCTCGAGCGCGCCATCGAGTACATCGCTCCTGATGAACTCGTTGAAGCCACACCAAAGAACATCCGTCTCCGCAAGCGAATCCTCGACAGCAATGTGAGGAAGCGGGAAAAGAAAAAAGGTTCGTTGGACGCCTGAGCGGCATCCTTCACCATTTGATCGGGAGGTCTTCATTTCCCTGCTGAAAAAGGCACGCGATCTCCGTGAATGACCGTTTATTTGTCCAACTTCGGCCCCGAATTCCGGACTTGAACCAATTTCTTCGAGTTTTTTTTAAAAAAATCGAAGTTCAGAGCCGAGAGGCTTTTGTATCAACGATACGCCGACTTTGCCGGGATCGTGTCCTGAAGACTGCTCTGAAGCAGCCAACATCCCCGTACGACAAGGGAACTTGAGCACCTTGGGAGGTAAGCGGATCCCCGGGTTTTGTGATGATCGATCGACCTGTTTATTCAAGTCAGTGAACGTTAGCGTATTGCGGCTATCCAAACCCCTCCGAACCGGGTGATTTCGTTTGAAATTCCACCACGATAAGGTCAAATTTCCTGTACGATTCTATCGTAACCTCTACATTCAATAAACAAGACACATGAAAAAATTCACTTTGATTGCAGTCATCTCCGGGCTCGCTCTCGGAGCTCACGCAGGTGACTGGGGAAAAGCTCCAGTCTCTGATAAGACGCCTATCGAAGAGTGCGTCGACATCGGTGGGTCCATCTCTTCCGGTTACATGACCGACTTCATCTTCCAGGGATCACGCCACGCACGTGATACCGTTTGGACTGACGCGAAATACACCTTCGACGCCTTCATCCCGGTGACAATCGGAGCGACCTACTACAATTTCCTCAGCAACATCAACCAGAATGCGGTTTTCGGAGACTTCCTCCACACCTACGCAAGTTTCAATCTCGGCAACATCGCCGGATTCGATACTGCTCTGGCCTACAACCACGCCTTCCTTCCTGAGGGAACTGGACCGGTTACTACAACCTCGCAGGGTGTTTTGACTCTCGGTCTCAGCCGCGATCTTGGTATCGCGACACTTCTTCTCGGGACCGCCTACTCGGTTGGTGGTGACGGAGGAACCGCACTCGGGGTCAACGACGACTTCTCCGGTGGTTGGTATCACAACGCCGGACTCCGGAAGTCTTTCGGCCTCACCGACGCAGCGTCTCTCGTTGTCGAAGCTGGAGTTGGATACAGCGATGACTACTGGGTTCACTATTGGAACTCCGGTTGGGCTCACTACTACGCAAAGGCTTCTCTTCCCATCCAGCTTAATTGCCGCGCTACGTTGACTCCCTACATCGGATTCAACGGAGGGATGGATGACAATGCTCTCGGCTTCGAGTCCAGCGACTCTCTGGATGCACTCGGCACAGGTGCCGGTGGTGGTGACGTCCTCCATGGTGGCATCAGCCTGAGCGTTTCCTTCTAATCTCCGGCACTTCATTCGAGGTGCTCTCGAAGGCATTTTTTATTCCCCCCCATCGCCCCGTCTCCCCCCTGATTTCAGTGCGGGGCGGGGCGATTTTTTCAGGGGTGATCGACGACTCGCTTCGACTCTGTTGAACTCACTGAAGGAACACCGAAAACACCCGGTCTCCGCAAACGAAACCTCGACATCGACGAGGAGAAGATTGCCACGAAAGAGGCTCCGGCAGATACCTGCCAGGAAGTCACCCGCGGTCGATTTCTCAACTGATCAGGGTTTTGCCGCGTAACCTTGAAGTGTGATCAGGAAACCCACGACCGAAGAATTCGTCAAAGAAATGACCCATCACATCTCGCGGTTCAGGGAGAATCTCACCACGCCAAGCTGCGAATCGGAAAACCGGCCGAACTCTCACTCGTCACCGAAGACGTTTTGAAACCGAAGGAATACGCCGACCGCGTCAGCGAGCTTCTCGGAATCGCCGCGTCGTTTGAAGAATCTCGACTCGCTGATGTACGACTGTGAAATCGAGCGAAACCGGATTCAAAACGAGGAGATGTAGAGCCGGCTACTGGCTTAACAGCGGATTCGCCATTTTCTCCGGGCTGAGCAGATCATCGAGCTGAGCTTTTGAGATCCAGCCTTTCTCAAGGACAAGATCGTAGACACTCGCGCCGGTCGCGAGAGCCTCCTTTGCAATCGATGCCGACTTCTCGTAGCCGAGAACGGGATTCAACGCCGTAACAATCCCGGTCGAATTCTTGACGTAGTCGGCGCACTTCTCGCGATTCGCAGTAATGCCATTGACGCACCGCGTCGAAAGGACGATCGCGGCATTCTTCAGCAGCATGAGACTGTTGAGGAGATTGTAGGTCATGATCGGCTCTGCCATGTTCAACTCGAACTCGCTGGCCTCCGCCGCCATGGAAACGGTCAGATCCGAACCGATGATCTGATAGCAAATCTGATTCACCACCTCAGGAATCACCGGATTTACCTTCCCCGGCATGATCGATGACCCGGGCTGCATTGGCGGCAGATTGATCTCACCCAGTCCACAGCGCGGTCCGGACGATCCCCAGCGCAGGTCGTTGCAAATCTTCGAGATCTGAATCGCGGTCACTTTCAGCCCGCTGCTCATTTCGGCAAAGTCCCCGGCATCCTGCGTCGCCTCGACGAGATCATGGGCGAGCTTGACATGGAGCCCGCTCATCTCGTTGAGCTTCCTGGTGCAGAGAGCCGCGTAACCGCGCGGACTGTTGAGACCGGTGCCGATCGCGGTCGCGCCCATGTTCACGATGAGCAACTCCGCGGAAATTCGTTCAAGGCGGCGGATCCCGTCGTTCACCATCACCCCGTAGGCGGCGAACTCCTGTCCAAGCGTCATGGGCACCGCGTCCTGGTTTTCAGTGCGCCCCATTTTGATGACATCGGAAAATTCCTCCGCTTTTTCCTGAAATGATTTCCTCAACACCTTGAGCGCCGAAACGGTTTCATGCGTCGACGCCACCACTGCGATCTTCACCGCCGTCGGATAGGCATCGTTTGTCGACTGTGAGCAGTTCACGTGGTCGTTCGGATGGCAAAATTGATACTCTCCCTTCCGGTGCCCCATGATCTCCAGGGCAATGTTCGCGATGACCTCGTTCGCGTTCATGTTGGAAGAAGTCCCCGCTCCTCCCTGCACCATATCGACCGCAAAGTGTTCGTGAAACTCCCCCGCGAGAATGCGGTCACAGGCCGCACAGATCGCGTCGGCAATTTTCGGATCGAGCACCCCGAGAATCGAATTCGCCGTCGCGGCAGCCTTTTTCACATAGGCGAAAGCATTCACGAGATGCTGATAATGGGAGAGCCGGACCCCGGAGAAGGTGAAGTTCTCCATCGCCCGTATCGTCTGCACACCATAGTAGTGGGCGTTGGAAACCTCGCGGTCACCCAGCGAATCGTGCTCGCGCCGGTAATCGGTGATATCGCTCCGCTGATGCCCGGCATGCAACAACATCTCTGTCGTCTCGCGGAGGCGGGCACTGGTGCGGCGGGCGGCGCGACGCACGATGTGATAATAGATCTCCGGCTTCTCGTCATGGAACGCGCGGATCGCTTCTTTCGGAATCGCCCAGACATGGACCTCTTCCAGGGCAAGTCCGGAAACACTGTGATCGAGGTCATCGATGAACAGCGACTCGCCGATGACCGCGCCCTCACTGAGGCAGGCGATCGTGACACTCCGACCGGCGAGACCGCGCTGGAGATTGATTTTCCCCTTGAGCACGATCCCGAACCAGCGGCGCGGAGCCGACTCGTGAAAGAGATAGTCTCCCTGCGCAAAGACTCGCTCCGCGCCCATGGCGGCAAATTTCTCGAGTTCTTCGAACGACACTTCCATGTCGCCGGCAACGCGATCGATGAGTTCTTTGGTGATTTTCATGAAAAAGATACGCAGAAGAAGGCGGCGGAATGCAACGAGTATGGACGGTTTCAAGCGCCTGCCGAGTCATTTTTCCGCAGGATCTTTTTTCTAATGCGCCGTTGCTTCGGCCCTCATCCTTCGCTAAATCCTAACGCATGGGAAAAACGGGTTACGATTACGCACCTTCATCGAAAACGCTGCCGCCGGTCGTCGGACCGGGTGAATTTGTTTTCTCCGTCACCGGGCTGGATCACGGCCACATCTTTGGCCAGACCAATGGTCTCATCGATGCAGGGGGAACCCTGAAATACGTGTACGATCCCGATCCGAAGAAGCTCGATGACTTCATGGAGCGCTATCCCGATGCGACCCGCGCCGATTCGCTTGAGCAAATTCTGACCGATGACGAAACGATCTGTGTCGCCTCCGCCTGTATCCCCTGCGACCGCGGCCCCCTCGGAGTGAAGGTCCTTGAAGCCGGAAAACACTATTTTACCGACAAATCCCCTTTCACGACTCTGGAGCAATTGGAGGATGCGAAAAAGGCCGTCGTCGCTTCCGGCAAGCGCTACATGGTCTATTACTCGGAGCGTCTTCACAACGAATCCTCGATGAAAGCAACCGAGCTCATCCAGGGCGGTGCCATCGGTGACGTTCTTCAGGTCATCAATCTCGCCCCTCACCGCATGTCCAAAGACGCGCGTCCCGCCTGGTTTTTCGACAAAGAAAAATACGGCGGTATCCTCACCGACATCGGCTCGCATCAGTTCGAGCAGTTTCTCGCCTTCACCGGCGCGAAGGACGGCGCCGTCAATTTTGCCCGGGTTGAAAATTTCACAGCTCCCGACAAGCCCGGCCTCGAAGACTTCGGCGAATGTTCTCTCACCATGGATACCGGAGCCTCCTGCTATTGCCGCATTGACTGGCTCACGCCCGACGGCCTCCGGGTCTGGGGTGACGGACGCGCCTTTGTCGTCGGGACCAAAGGCACCATCGAGATCCGCAAATACATCGCCCTCGCCCGCCAGGAACCCGGCAACAAGCTCTTCCTTGTGAACGGAGACGAAGAGCAGGAGATCGACTGCGACGGCACGACCGGCTTTCCTTTCTTCGGCGAAATGATCCTCGACCTCCTCAACGGGACCGAGAATGCGATGACCCAGGATCACATTTTCAAATCCGCCGAGCTCTCGATGATCGCTCAGGAAATGGCGGATCGCGCCCGCTAGGGGGCGAACGTTCCACTTTCAACCCGGCCCCCCCCAAAGTCGGGGCTACCTCAGGGTTGCAGGTTGGAAATTCGACCGGTCGAACCCCGGGGCGGCTCCGCCGCCCTTCAGCTATTCGCCAGCGTTTCGCACCCTTTGATGTCCAGCTTACCGCTCGCGAGAATCGGGATCGCTTCGACATCCACGATCTTTTTCGGGATCCAGAGGGCGGGGACACCTTCTTCGGTCAGCTTAACCCGCAGTTCGTGAAGATCGAGTTCGGGGTCGGCGCTGAGCAGGATGAGCGCTTCGCCTTTCGCTTCATCAGGTACACCGACAACTGCGATTTTGCGTTCATCGTCAGAACTCCCCAGTGCTTTGGCGATGTGATCCTCCACGGTTTCGTGAGGCACCATCTCTCCCGCGATTTTTGAAAACCGGGAGAGTCGACCCTCGATGTAAAGAAAACCGTCTTCATCGACCCGCCCGATATCTCCGGTCATGAACCAACCGTTCCGGATGATCTCGGCCGTCTTCTCGGGCTGACCAAGATAACCTTCGAAAATGTTCGCCCCTTTCAACCAGATCATGCCTGAGGAGTGCAAGGGAAGCGGCTCCTGTGTATCAGGGTCTTTGATTTTCACGGCGATGCCGGGGATGAACAACCCCACCGACCCGAAGCGATGATTCGGGATCATCGGAACACCGCCGGAAGGATCACCGTCAGGCAGATTAAAATTCGTCACCGGAGAGGTCTCGGTCAGTCCATACCCCTCAAGAACCGGCTTTCCAAACCGCGATTCGAAGCTCTCAGCGACCTTTTTCGGCAACTTCTCTGCTCCGGTCACAACCAGCTTCACGCTTTCAAGCTGCTCCTTCGTCGCGCGGCGCAGGTAGCCTCGCAGGAACGTCGGCGTGGCGAGGAGTAAGCTGACCCGGTGTTTTTCGATCAGCTCAGCAAGCTTCGCCGTTTCAAGCGGACTTGGGTAGGTCACGACACTGACCCCTTCGATCATGGGATACCACATCGTCACCGTGGAACCGAAACTGTGGAACAGGGGGAGACACCCGAGAACTTTGTCCGTTGATTTCAGGTCAATCCGCGAGCCGAACTGATTCACATTGGCGAGCACGTTGCGATGCGAGAGAACGACGCCTTTCGGCTCACCGGAGCTGCCGCTCGTGAAAAGCAGGACCGCTTCTTCGGAGCCACCTTTCTTCGGGATCCCAAGCATCGATGCCAGCAAACCGGGAGAGAAAATTTTGGAAAGCCCCAGCCAGAGCACAATCTTCGCTTTCAATCCCGGAAGCACGCGGTCCAGAAAAATCAGATCCCGGTTCGGCGGCCAGTTGAAAGAACTCAGCTTCCTCACGAAACGATCCGCAGTGATGAACTTGTCGAGGTCCGCCTGTCGAATGCTCGATTCCACCGCTTTATCACCCGCCGTGAAATTCAGGTTCACCGGCACTTTCCCGGCAAGGAGAACGGCAACGTTGGCGAGAATCCCCCCCTTCCCCGGAGGCAGAATGATGCCGACCCGTTTCTTCGAAGTCTCTTTCTTGATCACTTTCGAAAAGACAATCGCTGCCGCGAGAAGCTTGTCGAAACGAAGATCGCTGCCATCCATCCCGTCGATAAACTGACTTGAGGTTCCGTTCCTCTTGAGGCCTTTGAGAATCTCGTAGGCAAGATGGCTCTGGAGGAGAGGACGGTTCGAAAATGCTTTCTCCGCCGCAATGAGGAGATTCTCGGTGAAATTCGCAAGGTTCGCCGCCTCACGTTGGAGAGGTTCCCCAAAGGAAAGCACAATCCGCTCAACACTCTTCCGGTCTTCCACGCTGAGCGCTGAGTCCTCGGGATGATCCACAAACAAAGGCAGAACCGGAGCGCTCGCGCTCGTCAGAAACTGCAGGATATTCGAGGGCACGCAAACGACCTGTGCCGGTCGGACTTGAGCGACTCCCGGCACAAAAATGACGATACTTCCACCGGCGAGACATTGGTGAAGCTCCTTCTTGAAAATATCCTTTGACCCTTCGTCGGAGGAAAACTCCAGCGCTTCGACATCGGCCTTGTCGAGGTGAGCCTGGAGAAGAGGATCATAGTCCAGACCGCGTTCAATGAGATAGACCAGTCTGCGCCCCTCAAGCAGCTTTTCGAGGTGCAGAAGATCCTCAAAAGAAAGTCGATTCGTGATCACGAGGATGCCGTCATCCGGAATTTGTCCTTCGCCGTGCAGTTCGAGTTTATCGCTTTGTCTGGCCATGATGGGAAATTGTCGCGTCTTTTCGCACTTAATCGACAAGTTTAGCGATTTTACCCTTCAAAAACAGCCCCCTTTTCTCTTAAGTGACTGGCTCAATCACGGATTGGCCCCATGGTGCGATCCGCATTACCGGAACCCCTTTCAAAATTCCTATGGCTGACGATCAAATTGCTTCCAACCGCGCCTATTGGCGGGCCAACCTGAAATGGGTTGGCATTCTCATGACAATCTGGTTCATCGTCTCTTACGGATGCGGGATTCTCTTCGTGAACCAGCTGAACGAAATCAAGCTCGGCGGCTTTAAGCTCGGGTTCTGGTTCGCGCAGCAAGGCAGCATTTACGTATTCGTCATCCTCATTGCGGTCTATGTGAAGGTCATGAACGGACTCGACCGGAAGTACGGGGCGAAGAAATCTTAGGACGACGCCATCCCGCGAGCGGGCCGCTCGCAGCTACCTCTCTTTCTTACCTTTCACCTTCAAACCTTTTACGCCTCGCGCCGCGAGGCTCCCTATCATGGACGTTCAAACCTGGACCTATCTCATCGTCGGCCTCACCTTCGCTCTCTACATCGGCATCGCGATCTGGTCACGGGCCGGCTCGACCGGAGAATTCTACGTCGCCGGAGGCGGCGTCCCCGCCCTCGCCAACGGCATGGCCACCGCGGCGGACTGGATGTCGGCGGCTTCCTTCATCTCCATGGCCGGCATCATTTCCTTCATCGGCTATGACGGCTCGGTTTACCTGATGGGATGGACCGGGGGCTACGTCCTCCTCGCCCTTCTCCTCGCGCCCTACCTGCGGAAGTTCGGGAAATTCACCGTCCCTGACTTCGTCGGCGACCGCTACTACTCGAAGACCGCCCGACTCGTCGCTCTGATCTGCGCGATCTTCATCTCCTTCACCTACGTCTGCGGCCAAATGCGCGGCGTCGGCGTCGTCTTCTCACGCTTCCTCAGCGTCGAGATCGAAATGGGGGTCATCATCGGGATGACGATCGTGTTTTTCTACGCGGTCCTCGGCGGCATGAAAGGAATCACCTACACCCAGGTCGCGCAGTATTGCGTCCTCATCTTCGCCTTCATGGTCCCGGCGATTTTCATCTCGCTCATGATGACGGGAAATCCCGTCCCGCAGCTCGGCTTCGGCGCCGAAGTGGCGGGAGAAAGCGTCTACCTTCTCGACAAGCTCGACGGCCTCAGTCAGGACCTCGGTTTCGCCTCCTACACCGATGGCTCGAAACCGATGATCGATGTCTTTTTCATCACCATGGCCCTCATGGTCGGGACCGCCGGCCTGCCGCACGTCATCATTCGTTTCTACACCGTGAAGAAAGTGAGCGCGGCGCGGACCTCGGCCTTCTGGGCGCTCCTCTTCATCGCGATCCTCTACACCACCGCTCCCGCCGTGGCGGTCTTCGCGAGAACAAACCTGCTCGAAAGCATTCCGAACAAAGCCTACGCCGAGGCTCCAGGCTGGATCAAGTCCTGGGAAAAAGCAGGGCTGATCGGCTGGATGGATAAAAACGGAGACGGAAAAATCCAGTATGTGAACGGGAAGGCCTTCGAGGGAAATCCTGACTACGACGATTCACAAACCGGAAAAAGCGGCGAGCGGGTGCTGAAAAACACACCGACCGACAGTGCCAACGAACTCTATGTCGACCGCGACATCATTGTCCTTGCGAACCCGGAAATTGCGGAACTCCCGAACTGGGTCGTCGCCCTCGTCGCGGCCGGCGGGCTCGCCGCCGCTCTTTCGACCGCCGCCGGACTCCTCCTCGTCATTTCGACCTCGGTCGCCCACGATCTCGTGAAGAAAACCTTCGCCCCGGGTATCTCCGACAAGAAGGAGCTCTTTATCGCCCGCTGCGCTGCGGGCGGGGCTGTCGTCATTGCCGGTTACTTCGGAATCCATCCACCCGGCTTCGTCGCCGAAGTTGTCGCCTTCGCCTTCGGCCTTGCCGCCTCCAGTTTCTTCCCCGTGATTATTCTGGGCATCTTCAGCACGCGCATGAACCGCGAGGGGGCCATCAGCGGCATGGTCACCGGCATTGTCTTTACGACGGCCTACATTGTCTATTTCAAATTCATCAACCCCACGGCGAACACCGTCGAGAACTGGTGGTTCGGGATCTCCCCGGAAGGCATCGGCACCCTCGGCATGCTCCTGAACTTCGCGGTCGCCTTCCTCATCAGCGCCTTCACCCCCGCCCCGCCGCAGGACGTCGTCGATATGGTCGAGGGCATTCGTGAACCGGAAGCGGAAGGTGAAGAGCTCGTTGTCGCGGATCACTGATTCCTGATCAGTCGCTAAACAGGATTAAGTCGATGACTTGACCCTGCTGAGTTGA
>JARGOP010000002.1:0-66610 GCA_029233965.1 Verrucomicrobiales bacterium
CGCGAGATCGCGAAAGAGACGAGCGCCGACAACTCGGAGCGTCCTGCCGGGGACAGTGCCGCCTCCCGGAAAAGAAAGCCGACAAACGCAAACGCCGCGAGTGCCACTGGAAAGAAATCCGGGGCTGCACCGTGCACGATACCGAGCGGGCCGACACCTGTTACGGCGCGAGTTTCGGCGGGTTGTTGGAAACCGAACTGATGATGCGCGCCACCAGCGAACAATGCGGCTTGGACGAAAACACCCACATCCATGCCGTGGGCGACGGGGCGAGCTGGATCTCTGAAGCCTATGAGCGTCAGTTCGGAACCCAGAGCGAGTATCTGGTCGACTTCTATCATGTCTGCGAATACCTCGCGGAGGCGGCGCAGAGACCTGCGCTGGAGCCAACGCGACTCCGCTGAAGCGGAAGAAGTGGATCGAACGGCAGAAGCAATGGCTCAAACAGAACCGGGCCGGGCAGGTCCTGCCGGCGTAGCCAACGAGAATGCGCCGGTGAGGAAATGCTGGCGGCATCTGAAAAACAGGCGCGACCAACTCGACTACGAGGGCGCTTTGGAAAAGGGGCTGCCCATCGGATCAGGAGAAACCGAAAGCGCCCACCGCCATCTCATCCAGCGAAGATTAAAGCTACCAGGGGCATGGTGGAAGCGTGAGACTGCCTCGGATATGGCTCAACTCCGCGTCACCCGCGCCAACGGAAATTGGAAAGACTTCTGGTCGAACAAAGCCGCATAACAGGCACTTTCCTTCACACCCACGGACAACCCCATACCATCTGGCAATTAATCTGACCCTCGGGCTTGTGTTAAGCCCGACATGCTCCTAGCTTCCACTTCTGTCTAGGCGGCATGTTCTCTCTGCGCATTATCCCGGGCTGGAATCGCATCAAGCACTTCTGGATCGTTTGGAAGGTTCCGATTGTGTTGGGATCGGTATTGGTTATCGCCTGGCAGTTTCGTGGCCCCGCTCTGAAGCTGATCAGCAAGTGGCGGGCGGGGAGCGCGGTGGAATCCGCGGAGGAATTTGCGGAGTCTGGACGCTGGAACGCGGCAGAAAAAGAGGCACGTCGCGCCCTGCAACTGGACCGGAGTCGCGTCGATGCGCTGCGAGTGCTTCTGGAGGCCTCGCTCCAGAATCGGAATGCAGATACGCTTCGCCTGGCGGTGTCCGTTTTCACCCATCCTGACAGCACGGTTGATGACAAGGCGAAGACTCTGGAACTGCTGCTGCTTTCCCAGGACGTCATCGGCTTTCGCCGCGTTCAGTCAATGCTGAGTCTCGAACAGATGCGCGAGCCTGATATCGTGCTTCAGACAACCCGCTTTCTCTCTCTGCAGGGCGAGCATGACCTTGCCATGGAACGCCTCGAGCAATTCCGCCGGGGAGGGAACGGAAAAGGCGACGATCGCTTCCTGCTCCTCGAGGCTGACATCGCTCTTCGGGCGGGGAATCCTAACGCTGCGCAAGCGGTAATTGCATCCATGCTGGAGGAACGCTCGGAGTATGCGGGGACAGCTCTGGAGATGATCGATCGTGTTCCCATCGATGCTCTCGCTCCTTCTTTGCTCGCTCCTCTCGAAGGCTGGTTGGCGTGGAACGAAATTTCGAAGAAAGGACCCGATCCGTCTGCGATTCGGACCTCCCTGGTGAGGGCGACCCTGAAACTAGGAATGGCGACGGATCGGAATGAAAGGGCGGAGGTTGATCAAATTCTCGAGAACACCGTCAGACAATGGAAAGATTCGCATCCCATTGATCTGAGCAACTGGCTGTTTCGAGTGGGAAAGGGGCAACGAGTTGCCGCGGTGATCGACGAGGAGACCGGGTTGAAATCGCCCCGGCTCTTTGAGCTCCGGCTTCGAAGCCTGCTGAAGGGCGGCGATCTGGCTGCGGTCGACGAATGGCTCCAGAAGGCAGGGGCCGGGACCGATCGGGCTTTCATCGAAGCGATCCATGCCATGGTCTCGAGGCAACTGGGAAAAAAGGCTGCCGCCCTTACCCATTGGCGCAATGCCATGCATGCGGCGAAGATTCGGGATCGGGGGAGTCTCTATCTTCAACTCGGAGCGATTGCGATGGAGTTCAGGGAAGCGGACTGGGCGATCGAAGCGATCTTCGAAGCGTCCCGGTATCCAGAGACCATCCTCCCTCCCGCCACCGACCTGACCAGCCTGATCGATTATCTTCTCCGGGAGGATCGTGTTGGAGAAGCTGCGGAGCTCTGCCGCTACTGGTTGGCTCGTGAGCCGGAGAACCCTTCCCTGCGAAACAACTACCTCTACCTCAAACTTCTATCGGGCACTCCGGTGGAGTCTTCCCTCGACCAGACCCGTGCGATGGCTCGAAGCTTCCCCGGGATGCTGGGATTTCAGACCACCTACGCCCTGTTTGAGTGGTTCCTGGGTGATCCCAGAGAGGCGAGGCAGGTCGTCCAGCGGGATGGACTCGATTGGTCGCGGGCAACTCGTTCTGACGAAGCTATCAGGAGTCTCATCCTTCGCGAAACCGGGGAAGAAGGAGGGTGGAGGTCCGCGGGAGGGAAGAAGACCGGTACTCAATCCCCCTTGTATCCCTCCGAGGTCAGGCTCTTCCAAAACGGAATCCCTTCGAAGCCATCGCCTCAGACGGAAGCTGCCGTTTCGGGGGGAACGCGGAAGGTTTCCGCAGGTTCTCCGTCGCCCACCGAATGAGGCAGAGAGCAGCAGACGGGTGATGGGATCCGGCGCGGGCTTCCCCGCGGAGGATTCGAGTAAAGCAGAGATCGAGTTACCAATCGTTGCGCGGACGGCAGCAGGGCCGTTACAACAGTTCTTGATCTGGAGTCGCAAGACGATAGGTTTGCGAAGGAATCAGGATGCTCCAGTGATTGGTGGATCCGGGATTTCACGTGATCGAATGATTCGGAGGCTTTCCTTCACCCTGCTCGTTCTTCTCTGGGCGCAGTTGTTCCTGGCTTTGATCCCTTCCTGGCAGGCAGGGACCTATTACAGCTATGGATGGCTTGTGCCTGCAGCAATGGTGCTCTTATTTCTGCGTCGTCGAGCGGATTCGCCGATCCAGCCAGACGAGGAGTCTGCCTCTCTTCCCAAGGTGGCGGGATGGCATGGGGTTCCGGAGTTTTCTGCCTGGGCATGCCTGACATTGGTGGTGGCTGCCATCTTGCTCCTCCGAATCGTGGAAGGGGGAAACGTCCACTGGCGTCTGCCCATCTGGGCACACGGAGGTTTCGTGGTGGCGGGCTCACTGGCGATTCTCTGGCTGTCCGAGGGACGCCGCGTGATGAAACACTTTGCTCCAGTCTTCCTGTTTGCCGCCGTGGCAATCCCGTTGCCTTCTTTCCTGGAGACAGCCCTGGTTGATGGATTGACCGATGCGGTGGTGGAGACGGGAGCCGATTTGTCCCGGCTGCTGGGAATGCCCGTCGAAGTGACGGGGCGTGCCTTCCTGATCGACGGGCAGCCCGTGGACGTCAATGACGGCTGCAGCGGCATCCGTTCCTTTCAGAGCAGCCTGATGGCGGGGCTTTTTGTCGGGGAGCTTCTTCGACTGGGGTGGCCGGCTCGGCTTACCCTCCTGATGATCAGTGTAGGGGCAGCCTTCCTCGCCAATGCGGTTCGCGTGGTGGTCTTGATCGATGCTTTTCTCCAATCGGGATACAAAGGAATCGATGCGCGCCACGATACCGCTGGCAATGTCGCACTCCTCATCACCTACGGCTTAATTGTGGGATTCGGGTTCCTGTTGGATCGCTGGATGCCGGAGAAAGAGGATTATCCGACAGGCTCTTCGGAAGCCGGCGCGGTTGATCCACAACCCTCTCCCTCCGCCTCATGACACGATTTCTTCTCATTGGAATTGCCCTCATTCTCGGGGCGGAAGTGTTCCGGGCCTGGTGGTTTCACGGGGCTGCCGTTTCCGGGGAAGGGAACTGGGAAGAGACGCCCCGGCTGATCCTCGACGAGAAACGAATGGACAAGGAAACGCCCCTGGGAAGATTTTCGGTAGGGGACTACGTCGATACGGGAGCCCTCCAGTACGACCGCGCCTCCTTCTTCCGGGTAGCGGGAGAGAATGAAGATACTACCACGGACGAAGGCATAGCCGCTCCTCCGGAGGGCCCGCTGCCATCGCTTTTGTTTCTCGAGTATCATTCCGGGAACGAGAATCTCTGGAACGATCTCTTTACCCACCCTCCCGAAGTCTGCATGCGTTCGAGTGGTTGCACTCTGGAAGCGGTGTTGCCCAGTCGAGAGATCCGGATGGAAGAACAGACGATCCCGGTTCGGTGCTTTTTCTACCGGGAACCGGTGACCGGGAATCCTCTCTTTCTTTTCAAAATGATCTGGCTACCCCTGAAGAGTCCGATCCATCCTTCGACGGAGAAACCGGAAAAGCGTCCGCTGTGGTTGAAAATGGCATTTACCCGTCGTCAGGAGCCCCCGGGCGCGGTCTTCCTCGCCCGCGTTCGGCAGGTCGGAGACTTCGAGACGGCGTGGAAGATCGTCGAGACCCAAATGTTGGCCTACCTGGAGTTCGAGGGGCCGCCACCGGTAGATGCCCACTAGGGTCGGATCCGAGGTTTTTGTGAATCACGGGATCGGAGGGGCCGGAGACGTTTCCGCCTGCGGAGCCGAAGCCGCGGGGGCGGCAGCAGACCACTTCAGGGAACTGAGCTTCGCCTGCATCTCCTCGGAGGCAGCCAGTTGTTCGTCGGTGAGCTTTTCTGCCACTGTGGGGAGGTTCTGCGCGGCGAGGGGGAAGCCGGCCTTCGCAGCCACGGAGAGATGGGCGTGAGCCCGGGGGAGGTCGATCTGGCCGGTGATCCCGGAGACGAGGAGTCGGGCGACATGAAAGTGGGCGACAGGATGGCCCGCCGTCGCGGCGTCGGCGTAGAGGCCGAGGGAGGTCTTCAGGTCTTCAAGATTGCGGATATTGGCTTCGAGGATCTGGGCGAGGTTGATCTTCGCGGAGAGGTTGCCCGCATTGGCGGCTGGCCGGAACCAACCGGAGGCGGCCACGAGATCTCGAGGGACCAGTTTGCCGTCGCGGTACCAGCTGCCCAGTCGGTCCTGGGCGTCCGGCATGCCGGCACTGGCGGCCACGACCAGGTGATCGATAGCGCGCTTGGCGGCCTCAGTGCCGTATTCCGCCTCCTCGGCAAGAATGATGGCCAGGTTCAAGTGGGCCGGGGCGAAGCCTTTCTCGGCTGCTTTCACGAACCATTGCTGCGCGACTTCGGGATCGGCCTCCAGGCCCGCGGCGCCCTGGATGTGAAGCAGTCCCAGCTTGTTCTGGGCCTTCAGGTTGCCCGCCTCCGCCGCCTTCCGGTAGGCCGCGAGGGCCTGAGACAGATCGGCCGTCACGCCGCCGCCTTTCTCGTAGAGTTCACCGAGGAAGAACTGGGCCTCACTGCTGCCCTTTTCCGCCGCGGCAGCGACGATACGAAAAGCCTTTGCCTCGTCCTTGGGCCGGTGGGCCCCTTCGCGAAGCAGTTTCACGAGGAGTCGACCCGCCTCGATGTTACCTTCGTCGAAGGCCTTTTCCAGGCTGCTTTCAGCCCGGGCCGGATCCGCCCGGTCAGGAAAGCCCGAATCCCCGGAGAGTAACCAGCCCAGCCAATACCAGCCCGCGGAAGCTCCGGCATCGGCCGCTGCCTGGAAGCGCCTCTCCGCTTCCGCGAAATCCTGTTTCACGAACTGTCCCCGCGCATGCAGCTGGCCCAGGCTGATCGCACATCCGGGATCCGTATCCGCCGCCGCGCGAAGGATGCTCAGCCCTTCCGCGACACGTTCCACGTCCTCGCCCTGGTTGGAGGTCCGGAGCAGCAACAGCGCCAGGGGCCGGTAGGCGCCCGGTTCCCGGGATTCGAGCGCCTTCCGCAACCACTTCTCGGACTCCGAAAGATTGGGGCGCACGCCCCGGCCTTCCGCATAGAGCTTCCCCAGATCGACCGCCGCCTTTGCCGACCCCTCTTCTGCCGCCCTTTGCAGCACCAGGATCTCACGCGGCAGCGCATCCTCCGGGCGAGGTGCCTCCGAGACGATCGCGGCCGACACGGACAGGGTCGTGAGCGCCGAGGCCAGGGCAAGGAAGCCGACCAGCAGGAAGGGTCGGAGACTCACCTCAGGACCGTGATGGCAAAGCCTTGCCGCGATTCTCCCGTAGTCAGGAAAGCTCCGGCCGGTATCGGGAGTCGATCGAAGCGAAAGGGATGAGGAAGATCGAGCCATCATGAACAAGGGGATAGAGAGGAGGTGGGTGCTCTATGGAATGGAAGCAGGAAAAACAAAAACCTTCTCCGGAGAAGGAGAAGGTTACAAGGACGAGACCCGTCGATCAAGCTCCCATGACTCTGCTCACGCGAGAGAGGTTACCGAGGAAGTGATGCGGGAAACGAGGGAAAGACCTCAAGCTACCGGGCGGCGCCTCGGCCGCGCGAATACGGTCAGCCCGGCCAGGACAAGGCCGAGCAGACTGAAGGTGGCAGGCTCGGGGAGGGCTTCGTAGCGGAGGTAGATGCTTTCACCGGCTTGGAAAAGGGAAAAACTACCCGGGACACTGCTGGATGAATTGGAATCAAGGTAGTTGGAGGAAAGTGAAAGATTTCCGAACCCGGTGGTCGTGCCACTCGTCACACCAAAAATTTGCCACTCCCGGATGCCGTAGGCCCAGAATGGATCCGACCAATCGACGCTTGATCCAGTAGTTGAATTGAAATCCAGTTCAATCGTGGTGGCGCCATTGAAGGTCAGTCCGCCATCGACCATGATACGGTCGAAATTGATACCGGGGCCTGACTCCGTGTTATTGACCAGTTCCCATTCCACTGTGCTGCCGCCTTCGTAGGTGAGTCCGCTTTCGAAATACTGAATGCCCGGGCTATTACCCGGAGCGTGAATACCCTTGATCGTAGTGGCTCCGCCGACGGTCCCCGAGCCGCCCAGCGTCGCGCCACTCTCCACATCGACAATTCCTCCAGCCCCTGAGTAGTCCCCGTTGATCAGCAGCGTACCGCCGATGGCGAGAGTAGCGCCAACATAGGTACCAGTGCCGGAAAGGGTCATCGTCCCGAGGCCGGATTTCGTGATCCCCCCGTCCGATCCCCCCGAAATGTTCCCACTGACCGTCAAGGCGCCGCCACTACCCACGGTGAATACGCTTCGTAAAATCTCGTCTTCCGAGATGGTTACCGATCCCGAAAGCGTGGCCGTGTGGCCGATCCCTACCTCTACGGCTTTCGATTTGTCGTCGTTGGCGAACGATACGGAGTTGGCTAGAGTGACGCCGTCTCCGAGTTTGAGAATAGCTGCCTCTCCTTCCAAAAGGACCGTAGAGCTGCCTCCCAAGGCATCGTTGTGATTCGCCACCACCGTTACGCCCGTGAGGATTTCGTGAGTCGTTGGGTCAAAGTTCGTATTCGCTCCGCCGAGCGTCAGCGTATGCTGACTGCCACCGCCCTCTGTGTTTTGGAACCCGTTCAGGCCGCCAGATAGGATGAGGGTCGAATTGATGGTGGCATCGCTTTTCAGCTGGATCGCGTTGGTGGCTCCCCCTGTTGCCGCAAGGGTGATCGTTCCTCCGGTGAGAGTGTAGCTTCCTGAAACCGCATCAAAACGAATCTCGGAGCCGGCCCCCGTGCCTACTGTCACGGTGTCGACCGTAACCGTGCCTGCCGTTCCATTGGCGCCCCCGAAAATCGCGTTTTGCCCATTGGTCCAAACGACGTTGTTGACCCCGCCATCCGACGTCCAATCAGATATGGCGGTGCTCCAGTCGCCGTCGCCGTTGTCGACCTGGCTATTTCCGCTGGTCGCGTCAAAAGTCAGTTGTGCCATCGCACTATTGCTGATCACGACGAGGCCTGCCACGAGCGCAAGGCGAGTTGTCAAGGGATGGTCGAGAAACATTTTAAGATGGGGAGGGGGAGGCTCTCTTCCAGATTCGCACAGCAAACTGAGTGGAAAACAGGTATAATGCTACCTCAAAGTTTGGCAAAGTGCAATCTTTGAACGTAAACAACGTAAAAGCCGTGTACCCCTCCGAGGGCTGCGTCACCAAGAGTGTAACCCACACCGGGACCGGACTGGAAGTGACAGGAATTCGCTATTTCAAGAAGTTCTTATCGGTGCTGGCGGGATTGAGGGACGTGCTACAAGATGTCGATTAAGCTCGCCTGAATTGAGATGACCGGTGTTATCTCCCTCGTGAGAGATCGTATACAATCCTCCCGCGCATCCAGTGGGTAGACAGAAGATTGTTATGTTTCATTATCCTGATGAGGTCCCCCAAATCCCCGGGATCGAAGGGTTTAATGAAGAATCAATCATATCGATGTTGAGTAAATATTTATCGATTGGTCAGGTGGTTAATTCGAATCCAGAATGGGAAATCGGATCGCTTCGTTCTTTCAGGAGAATGAAATGAAGGGAGCAAGAAAACGATCTGGTTAAGAGAAAACGGAACCGCCTATGAAGGAAAGAAAATCATTGCTGACTCAGAGCATTCCCTGCCCCAAATGTGGTCACCGGGAATACCAGAACGGAGCCAATGAAGGACAAACGGTGACATGTTCTCAATGCCAATCCTCAATTCCAATTCATCCGGAACCAGGAAACGGCAAAACCCCGAGCCCTGCGACTCGATCGTCGTTTATTGCCCCCGGAATTGTATGTTTGATCGCCGGCGTTCTTTCGGTCGTCGTCGGTGTGATCTTTCTTTTTCTGGTCGCATCGGGAGGATTCGGTTTGTTCCTCACTCCGTTGTTTGTCGGCTTCTTCAAACTTCTATTCTTCGTCCTTCCCGTTTTTTTGTTGATCGCGTCTGGGATTCCAGCTCTGATTGCTTTCGCACGGAGTGAGCCCCGCAAAGTCAGCGCATTGATTGTGCCGATCATCTCGATCGTTTGGATCAACTTCCTCGTTAGTGTTGGAGATAGTGCATCGCCGCCAGGGAAAAAAAGTGGAGGTGAAAAGGTATCAATCGCTGAGGGAATTGAATTGGGATTCGAGAAGAAACACTTTGGCCCCTTTGGTCTTGAGTTCCACAATCGTCCTTACCTCCGATTCCACACCAAGAAGGTGCCACTTCGATGGCTCTCACTTCCGGAGAACATGGAGCTCTGGAAAGACTACCAGGTGAAGTTTTATGAATCCGAAGAGCACGGCGACGGTAAGGTATTGGTCGCTTCGAGCGCAGATTTCAGTGAAGAGGAGTACTTTGAGTTTTTCAAGTTGCTCCAGCTTCATCGCGACGAAGTCACTGATGCAATCGACAACCTGAAAACCTCAGTGCCTAATGTGCCTCAGAGTGACGTGGCTCCTTTTCGGGATCATGTTGGAATCGTCCTCGGAGAAAAGAGGCGTTTTCATTCCGATCCTCCCGGATACCTGTTTGAGGTCAGTATGGATGGAAATCTCAGGGCCGAAGTGTGGACCTCGGGGGGTGGCGGTAAAGTCACCGGCATTGGAGGCGGCGGGTTCCCGGGGCATTTAGTCGTGGAGGATGGTGAACTGGTTCTGTTGATGTTGAAGTCCGATGCCCCATCGAAGAAGGGGAGAGATATGGAGTTTTACCGAAATTTGATTCGCTCAGATGCGGCCCCTAACGAACTGTCTGCGGATTGGAATGGGCCGGAAGCTGTCCGCCTCGATGAGTTTGCCGAAGTGCGGGAGATCAGCCTGAGAGAGTCCCTCATGCTTTACGAATGGGAGCTTTCTACCTGGGGGAGTCGCACACTTCGATTCGATCGATCAGGGGGGGTATCTTCAAACGGAGAGCTCTGGGGACGATGGTCGATCCCTGAAGGTGAACTGCTCATGCTCGAGCCCGGGGGGACAGCGCCGGTTCGATTTGACGAAGAAGTCAATCCAACTCACCTGGCCGGTTGGGGCAGGTATGCTCGTGTTCGGTTGCTGCGGGGCTCGAATCTGAAATTTCTGCAGAGCAGAGAAAAAAGTGGAGAAAATCATCGGCAACAGCAGCTCGCTGCGGGGCAGTTGCCTCCTGAGCCGAAAGAATCGACTTCGAGTTTCCCTCAGTCCGGGAAGCCTTTTGAAAATGCATTGAAGATGAAGTTTGTTCCTGTTCCAAAGACACAGGAGTCTGATTCGGCGATTCTTTGTGCGGAAACTGAAACCACTCGCGGAGAGTTTCAGAAATTCCTCGATACGGCGGCCTTTGAGTTCGAAAAACTGGGAGAGGGGCGGGCGCGAACGCATCCCATTATTGGAGTCACCTGGGATGACGCCAACGCCTTTTGCGAGTGGCTGACGGAAGTGGGAATTCTTTCTGGAAAACTGGCTCCGGGGCAATGCTATCGATTGCCTACTGATCACGAGTGGAGTCGTGCTGCGGGAATTGCCAACCGCGAGGCCCCGGACCTTTCTCCCAAGCAGAAATCCAGGAAATTGCCGGGGGTTTTTCTGTGGGGAGACAGCTGGCCACCGCCGCAGGGCGCGGGTAATTTTTCCGGAGAAGAGCTCTCCGTAGTCCCGGGAAAGAAGGTGATCGAAGGTTTTAATGATGGATTTCGAGTCACATCGCCAGTTCGGAGCTTTGAGCCGAACGGGCTCGGCATCTACGATCTGGCAGGAAATCTTTGGGAATGGTGTCAGGATGACTTTGATATAGGTGGAACCCGAAAGGTCCTGCGGGGAGGGTCTTATATCCAGGCCCGTCAACTCGAGGCGGCCACACGCAAACCCAGTGAACCAGATCGGAAGATTGATCATTACGGATTTCGTTGTGTGCTTGATCTGGGGGAGGCCCGGGGAGACTTTGACGAGCCAATCCCGGCTCCAGTTGAGGAGAACTAAGTTTCCGTCTGACCTTCTCCCGCGCAACTCAACCTCCGACCTGATCCAGAAAAACTGGACATGCCAAAAATAAAGTTCCGCCTCAGAATAGAGAGCAGAACGAATGAAGAGAAGATCATCAGCATCCATCGGGAAGCCGATGGCGAAAGCACGGTGAAGACCATGTGCGCGAAGCACAACTTTGGCGGCATGGATGTCGATGAGGCCCGACGACTGCGAGCGCTGGAGGACGAGAACGGTCGACGGAAGCCTCTTGTCGCGGATTTGTCCGTGCAGAACCAGATCCTCAAGGAGGTAAACTCAAAAAAATGGTGAGCTCGGTGATCACTTTCGTCGGCGAGTGGCCTCTCGTCCGTTTCGTGATTTGCTTCGCTCTGGACTTAAACTTCTTTTGGTTTTCGCCCATGCCGGGCACACACAAGCCGTCGCAATCAACTCGTTACTCGCTACGAGTCGATTGACTTTCCTGATGTGAATCTCTACCCTGCAATCACGTTTCCTTATCGGGCTGGGATCTCTTTGACTTTGATATGGAAACCTTCCAGCGCCAGAGCGGGGTGCCGTCGCTCACGTTGACGCAGATGATGTTCCCGCATCCGTTGCCGGGATAGAAGGCACGACGGCAATCGACCGATTCCAGCGAAGGATTGCTCATCGATCTGTCCCTCAATTTCAGATCGCCGATTACTTCGCCACCCACCTCCCAAGACGGGCGACGTGGAGGCAAAACCGGTGTCGAAGTCCCGGAAACCTCTCCAACACTGGATCGCGAGAGGAGTTTCGCGGCGGGTAAAAAATATTTGAAGTCGGAGAATGCCACGAACCGGTCCCGGGGTCTTCCGGATCGGCGGGGTAGATCCTTAATCCCCAATCTCCGCCACCTCGAGCGGTGCATCGATCCAGCGGTCGTGCTCCTTGATGAGATCAATGAGCTGATCGACTGCTTCGTCCTCCGGAATGTTGAACTTCACCGCTTCTTTGCCGACGTAGAGATTGATCTTGCCGGGGGCGCCTCCCACGTAGCCGAAATCGGCGTCGGCCATTTCGCCGGGACCGTTGACGATGCAACCCATCACGGCGATGCGGACGCCTTTGAGGTGCCCGGTCGCTTCGCGGATTTTCTGCGTCGTGGACTGCAGGTTGAAGAGAGTCCGGCCGCAGCTCGGGCAGGCGACGTAGTCGGTTTTGAAAATGCGGGCGCCGCTTGCCTGGAGAATGTTGTAGGAAAGGCGGAGGGACTGTCCGGGAGCCTGCTCGCCCTGGACGAGAATGGCGTCTCCGATCCCGTCGCAGATGAGGGAGCCGAGGTTCATGCTCGCGTTGAGCATGGTTCGCTGAAAGTCGGCTTCGGGATCAGTGGAAGGATGAAGCGTGTCCTTGAGAAGAATGGGGTGCTTCGGATCGACCCTCGCCGCGAGGAGGCGAAAGGCGGAAATGACAGGGAGCTCGAGACCGTCGGCGACGGTGATCAATTGAGGTTCGGTCATCGTGTTCAGCTCCGCGATGGCCGCTGTGTCGAGCGGATCGATCTCGCGGACGCCGGATTGTTCGATGACGATCTCGGGTTGGAAGTCCCCCATCTTCGCGAGCTTATGCGCGACAGCGTTCCACTTTTCCTGGGTCGTGAAAACGCGGATCGTTTCGTCGCCGCCGAGGGCGAGCCCCATGACGTCGATTTTCTCTGAGGCGCGGCGTTCGTATTCGAAAGGGTTCCAGGGCACGTCGTCCCAGCTCAGGTCAGCTTTGATGGGCTTTTGTTGGCGGAGTTCTTCGATGAGCTCAACGAGGGCGCGGGCGACGGGGATTTCGTAGATGGCGTCTTCGGTTAGGCTGACGCGCACGGTGTCGCCGATACCGTCTGCAAGAAGGGAGCCGATGCCGATCGCGCTCTTGATACGGCCATCCTCGCCGTCGCCGGCTTCGGTGACGCCGAGGTGGATCGGGTAGTTCCAGTCGTCGCCTTCGCTGGCGAGTCGGGCAATGAGGAGGCGGTAGGCCTCGATCATGACCTTGGGGTTGCTCGCCTTCATCGAGAAGACAAAATTGTGGTAGTCGTGGCTCCTCGCGATGTTCGCGAACTCGAGCGCGCTCTCGACCATGCCGAGGGGCGTATCGCCGAAGCGGTTCATGATGCGGTCGCTCAAGGAACCGTGGTTCGTCCCGATGCGCATCGCGACACCGCGTTTTTTCGCTTCGAGGACGAGCGGGGAAAAGGCCTCATCGATCCGGCCGAGCTCTTCGGCGTATTCCTCGTCTGTGTATTCGAGGACGACGAATTTCTTCTTGTCCGCGTAGTTGCCGGGATTGACGCGGACTTTCTCGACCCACTTGACCGCTTCCATCGCGGCGTCGGGTTTGAAATGGATGTCGGCGACGACGGGGACGTCGCTCCCTTTCGCGCGGATTCCGGCGAGGATGTGCTCGAGATTTTCCGCAATCTTCCGTGTCTGGGCGGTGACGCGGATGATCTCGCACCCTGCCTCGACGAGGCCCATCGCTTCTTCGATGCAGGCTTCGGCCTCACGGGTATCACTCGTGAGCATGGACTGGACGCGGATCGGATTGTCACCACCCAGCCCGACGGGACCCACCCCGACAGAGCGGGCGGGGCGTCTTGAGATATTCAGAGGAGAGGGAGAATAAGGGCGGCTCATGCCGGGTCTTTTTCGAGGGGTAGGAATCGGGTTTCCTTCGGCGGGGCTGCGCCGTTATCCCCTTCCGGAACCCGGTCTCCCACATCTTTGAGAGTCACAAAGGCCATGAACCCTAAGAGGAAGAGGACAAAGGCAGTCTGAACGACTTCGAGGACTTTGAATGGGATGGGACGCTTTCTGACCCATTCCACGGTCGCCATCACAATATGGCCACCATCGAGAACGGGAAAGGGCAGCATGTTGAGAATCGCGAGGTTCACGTTGAGAAGAACGCTAAACCAGAGTGCGAGACGCCAGCCTTCCTCGTGCTGAAAGAGATCATAGTAGAGTCCCATGATCCCGACCGGTCCGCTGAGGTGACCGGCGCTGACGTCGGACTTTGGAGAAAAGACCGCCCCGAGCGTTTTCACGATCGAGTTAAAACTGTTCACGACCTGGGTGATCGGGTTTTCACGGACGAGGGTGCGGATGCCCTCGGCGTCCCAGACAACACCGAGCAACGGCTTTTCGCCGCCGACTTCAGGAACTCGCGGGATAATCTCCGTCTTCACCTCTTCGCCGTTGCGAAGGAGGGTGAGGGAGACGGTTTCTCCGCTTTTCCAGTCGTATTCGCCGACCTCCCGTGGTGTCGAGACCGCCGTGTCGTTGATCGCTTTGATCACGTCAGCGGCTTCGAGACCGGCGGCCTCTGCGGGGCTGTTTTCAAGAACACGACCGACGACGGGCGATACCTGAGGGTAGACTCCGATCGTGCGGAGGGGGGGGCGCTTGCTGACATAAGTCCACGTTTTCCTGAGCCAGCCTCCGTCGACTTCGACCGCTTCGGCCTCAGCGGGTCGTTTCACGGTGACCGTCATTTCCCCCACACCGGGACGGACGAGGTCGACTTCGATGTCGTCGTTCTCGCTCGAAATGATGGTCCACATGATCGAGCTGTTCATGCCCTGAAAGCGTTCGACCTGCTTTCCATCCACAAAGGTGATCGTGTCACCGGGCTTGAGGCCCGCTTTTTCGGCGGGGGAATTTTCGACGATACCGCCGATCGTGGTCGTGCCCACGGACTCGGAGACCGGCTTCTTCACGGCCCAGACGACGACGGCGAAGGCAACCGCGAGGAGAAAGCTGAAGAGGGGTCCGGCGACCGCAACAATGATTTTGTCGAGCGGGGTGATCGGAGGAAGATCTTTGGCGGGGGATTCGCCCTCTTCGACGCTGCCCTCGATCGCTTCCATCGGGGCCATTTGCGGAAGGGAGACAAAACCACCGGCGGGGATCGAGCCAAGTCCATACTGCACGCCGTTGTAGGTTTTCTTCCAGATCGGCTTGCCGAACCAGATCTGAAAACGGTCAATGTAGAGCCCGCGCCAGCGTCCTGCGAGGAAGTGCCCCCACTCGTGAACGATGATCATGAGGTTGAACACCATGAGCACGAGAAAAATGATGCCGATAAACCGGAGAATTGAGATAAGGATTTCCATGAAGGGGGGCTAGAGAGAGAAATACCGCTCGGAAAGGAACAATGCTATGAATCAATACGAACGAAAGGGCGCGAATATAGCACCGTGGAGCGAAGAGGCAAAATCTAGTAATTACTGAATTTATACGGAACTGTTGTGACCAAAACACAAAGAGAGAAGAGTAAGTTGAGATGAGGGTGCTGCTGCAACGAGTGAGTGACGCTTCCGTGACGATCGGAGGCATTGAGAAGAGTCGGATTGGGTCAGGGATGCTGCTTCTTCTGGGGATCGAGCAGGAGGACAATGAGGACGATATTGACTGGCTGGTGCGGAAACTGATTACGTTGCGGATCTTTGAAGATGACGAAGGGAAGATGAACCGTTCGATCATGGATACGGACGGAGAGGCGCTTGTGGTCAGTCAGTTCACCCTGCATGCCCGGGTCAAAAAAGGGACCCGCCCCAGCTTCGAGCGGGCGGCCCGGCCTGAGGTGGCCATTCCGCTCTACGGGAAGTTTGTCGCGACGCTTGAGAGTGAACTCGGGAAAACGGTCCCGACGGGAGAGTTCGGAGCGATGATGGAGGTTTCTCTCACCAACGATGGTCCTGTCACGATCTGGATCGATTCGCGTAACCGGGAGTAAGGCCCTTCCGCGGAGTTCCGAAGAATTTCACAAGAGTCCAGAGCTTCGAGCTTCCCGCGAGCAGTCCGCACACCATCCCGCTGAGGTGAGCGGAAGTGGCGGGAATGAAATCATTTTCAGCCCGCTCGACGAACAAGGTGTCGCCGGTGAGCAGTTCGAAGGTAGTTTTCCCGAGAAAGCCGGCGAGTCCGATCATCGCGAGGTAGCGAACCGGGGGGCCCTGCCGCCACAAGCCGGCGACGATGAGACCAAAGAGAGCGGAATCGATTCCGGACAAGCCGCGATAGCTTTCGAATTGCGGGTGAAACAGCATGATCTCCAGCGAAATGACGAGGGCGGAAAGGACGAGGCAGATCAGGAGCCTCCCCGGCACGAGGCGGATTGCGGCGATTCCCAACCCGAGGAAAGCGACGACGTCCCAGAGAAGATGATCCCACGACCAGTGGGTGAGATGGCCGGTGAAAGCGGTCGCCACCTTCAGAGGAAAGGTGGCGGAGCGCCTCCATTGAAGAGCCTCCCCGAGGTCGGGGAGGCTCTGAATGACAACGGAAAGGGAGGCCAGCACGAACAGGGTCACCCCTTCGAAAACGGGTCGCCTCCAGATCGGAAGTTGAGTGTTCATGGATTAACCTCCGCAGGGGAAGAATCAGGCTTCGCGTCGGATTCCGAGCTTCGCGGCGAGAGCGGAGAAGAGCAGCATGAGGATGACCGCGAGCGGGGGGAGTGCTCCACCGCCCCCTCCCCCGCCACCACTGGTGATGCGTGGAGCGTTGCCGGGCGTGAAGGGCTTCGCCGTATCGACGCGATAGTTTGTGGGATGCGGGGCGCTTGCCCGGGTTTGCTGAGCGAGTCGCTCGGTGGCGACCCGGTCGCGATTGTTTCGGGCAATGCCGTGGTGCTCAAAGCGTTCATCGGCGAGCACGAGCATCGAGGTTTCGTCGGTGACGAGCTGATACTGCAATCCGAGATCGCGGATCGCGTCATCCGATTCGATGCCCGGGATCTCGCCGCGATTGGCGCGCAGCTCGATCTGCTCGATTTGGTCGAGGGCCCAGAGTCGTTCGAGTTCAGGATTGTCGGTGTCGAGGTCAGGGAAGGTGAAGGAGGTCCGGTAGGTTTTGTCCTCTCCAGTGAGACGTGCCCTGAGCGTGAGCTCGGCTTCGCCTCCTTTTTCATACTGACCGAAAAGAACGAGCTGTTCCCCGCGATAGATCTTCCCGGGGAGGTCGCCGGTGACATGGAAAGTCTTCACCCCTTTGATGCGGAATTCGGCGTCATGGAGCGATTCGTGCAGGATCCTGCTCTTGGCCTGGAGGATTTGGCCCATAATGTCGTCCGAGTTTGAAACGCCGGCGTAGAAGCCGCCGCTGCCGTCGCAGATCGTGCGCATGAGCGGCCAGTTTGCGCTGTTGCCGAGAAGGAATCCGAAGATCCTGACGTCGTGTGTTTTCGTGAGTTCGTGGAATTTGACCGGATCGACGATGCCCTGATTGGTGACGCCGTCGGTGACGAGGACAACACTCGTGGCACGGTCATCGTCGAGGTCGTTCATCGCCATGCTGAGGCCTTCGTAGATGTTGGTGCCTCCGCTCGTCCCCAATTTCTGAATGTTTGTCAGGGTCTTTTCAACGTTCTCCGGGGTGGCCGTGATCCAGCCGCGGGTGAGGTCGTTGGCCCGGTCCGAGAACGTGATGACGCGGAAGCGATCCTGTGGCGACATCTCTCCGATGACGCGGGCGACTCCGTCGGTGAGGGTGTGTAGTTTGGACGACATGCTGCCGGAGGTGTCGAGGACGTAGACATAGTCCGCGCCGTTTGTGATCGGTTTCAGATCGATGCCGGGAGTGACGACCATCATGAAAGTGCCGTTCCCTTTTTCGTCATCGCGGAAGGGAATGACTTCGACGCGGCCGGGGAGATCCTGCGCGAGGCGGTAGTAGACAACGAGGTCGCGATTGAGAGCCTGGCCGGGTTTTTCGAGAAGGATCCGGTAGTGGCCCTCGTCGAGTTTTTCGGTCGTGGTTTCGTTTTCGAATCCGGGGAGGCGAACCTGCTCAACCGGCCAGGCCGATTTCAGGATGACCTCGGCGGAGAAGTTGCCTTCGACAACGTCGTTGACCGGATTCCAGAAGCTGGCGGCGGCCACGTCGTCGGTGCCACCCTCTTCGAGCGGGTAGAGATAGCGACCGATCCCCGTGTCGATCGGGACGGGCTGGTAGTAGACGATCCGAATGCGGGTTTCGTCGTTGGCTTTGACGGGATGGACCTTGAACTCGAAGGCCTGAATCCCCTCTTTCGTGGCGAGACCGGTGTCGTTGCCGGCCTGCTTTTCGCTCTCGTAGATGGTCTTCGCCTTTTCCCGTTCGACGACTTCGCCGTGAATGTCGCGTTCGCCCATCGTGAGCGTGACTTCGGAAAGGCTCGCGCTCTGAGGCAACGGAAAACGGTAGACCGCCTCGAGATCGACGGAGTTGGGGTTGAAGAAAGTCTGCGTGACCTCCGTTTGCGCGAAGCCATTGTTGATCGTGACTTTCACGTCATGATCGCGAATCGCGATCGGGGCGTGCGGGGAGTCCTTTGGAGTGAGCGTGCCGGCTGAGAAGCCTGCTGCCGTGCTCAAAAGAAGGCCCAGGGCCGCCGTAATTTTCGTGATGAAGCTAGGTAATGTTTTCATAACGATGAAAACATGATCGCCTTTCAAACATCGAACCAATCGAAATGGAAATTACAAACATCGAGTAAATCAATGTTTGAAGACCAATCCAACGGCGGCTTTTATTCTCCTTCGGCTTCCGGAGGAGGTGGAAGGAGATGGACCTTTTTTCCAAACCTGGTGGTCGTCTCCTCGACTGCTACCAGTCCATTGTCTGCCGAAACGAATGAAAAATGATGAACGCGGCCTTTGAAGGGCGGCAGTTCCTCGTTTGCCATCGTTTTTTCCGCATTACCGAAAACCACCGGCGTGCCTTGAACGATTTCGAGGCCACCTTCGGGAACTTCGTCTTCGATTCGTGCGCGTCCTACCGTTGTTTCCCGTCGCCCGTCAGTTCGAAGAATGATCATAAGGTTGGTCAGCACCCCAGGTTCCACTTTTCCGATTACTGATGTTGTGGCGGCTTTCTCCCGTGGAGCCCAATCCATCAGCAACTCACCCTCTTTCAAATACACCGAGAAACCGCCAAGATTATCATATCGACAGTGGATGAGGTGCGAGGTGGTTTCCTCAGTCTCGAATTGCATCCGAATTTGCATGAAGAGTTTTCTCAGATCCGCTGAACCCACCGAGACCTGTCCCCCGGTTCCATCAAAAACAAAGCTCTCTGCCTCTTTCGCTACTCCTCCGGACATGGTGATGGTCTCTTTATCCTCTCTCCCTCCGATCAGGAAGACTCTGTCCGGCAGCTCTTCGACAAGCAAAAAATCCCGATCCTCCTGTGCAGGAAGCGTTGCAACCGTTGCTGATCCGCTGATGACCGGTCCGCTCATTTTGTCTGCCGGCTCTTTTGGTTTGGTCATCTCACTCTCAGCTTCGCCAAGCGCCTTGATCTCTCCATCGGCGAGGGTCGCGAGTTGTTCCGGTGCTCCTTCCCAGAGTTTCCCCTTTCCATACAGATCACGATAGAGTTTCACCTGGGCCTGAAGTTCGGCGGTTTTTTCAGGGTCTCCCAGTTCGAAGACGAGTTGCGAAGATCGGCGCAGGGCTTCCCGCGTGAGCAGGATTGAGCCTCCGAAATTGAGGACATAGGCGCCGGCATACTCGGTGACGGCCTCGTCGCTTTTGCCAAGGCCTTCGAGGGCTCGTGCTTTCAGGAAGTAGGTTTCAGCGGTTGGCGCCTCGACCGTTTCGAGTGCAGTGATCGCGCCTTCCCAGTTTTCGTCGGCGATTGCAGTCCAGGCAGCAGTTTCGGGTTCGACTCGTTTCAATTCCGGCGGGAGGTGAAAGAACTCCTCCCGAACAATCTTTGCCTGGGCGGCGACTTTCGAAGCGTCGAGCTGGAGCCGATAGCACTGGAGCATGCGCTCTTTCGCGAGGGAGACAAAGTTTCCGGGAAAGGGAAAGTAGTTACTGACCGGATCCGCAATCACTTCGCCGTAGAGTTTCAGCGCTTCCTCGAGACGACCGGACTCGCGGGCGTCTTCCGCCTTTCGCCAGGTCTCCGTGGTCGGGAAGGTAACGGAGTCGACTTCGCTCCTCAGGGTGGAATTCACCTCACTCGCAGAGGAGCTCTGTTTCCAGAGGAGCCTCGCCCGGTCAACGCCCTCCAGTTCGATGGTTGTGGTCTTGCCGTCTTTGAAGTAAATAGTCGCGAGGTCCGCTCTCACCATCGAGGACGGGGCGGCGGCGATCACCACGAGAATGGGAAAGAAGAATGGGATACGGCAGCTCATTTCGCGTTCTCCTGTGATTTTACTTTCGCCGCATACTCGACCCGCCAGGTGCCGAAAACTTCTTTGGCCTTTTCGACGCCGGGATGATCAAGGTGGCCCATTCGCTTGAGCATGTCCTGCAGGATCTGAAGGGCTTTGAGATCTTCTCCGCTGCCCTTGGTGATCGCAGCCGTTCTCAGGTAGGCACGCGTCGACCAGTCGAGATGCCCCGGAAAATTGGCGTAGACACTCACATAGATTTTCAGGGCGTCCGCGAGGTTACCCTGTTGCTCGTAGCAGGAGGCGAGACTGTAATTCGCTTCGGGACGGCTCAGGCTCCAGCTTCGGTTCTCGAGATACTTTTCCCAGTGAGGTATCGCCTCCTCGTATTTCTTCTCCTGCATGCGAATGCGGGCCATGCCGAGGACGGCTTTTTCCCGGAGTTCCTCGTTCGGAATTGCGGAAACAACTTCGGCGAATTTTTGCATGGCCTCTTCCCGAACCGCGGGATCGTCTGATTGGGCCTGAATTTGGGCGACATCGACGAGGCAGTAATCGTAGTTGGGCGTGCCGGGGCGGTTCTCGAGGATGTATTCGTAAAGCCCCCTGGCCTCTTCGGGGCGCTTGCGGACTTCAGTGATCCAGCGAGCCAGTCGCACCGCCGGGTAGTTGCTGTGTTCTTCAGATTTGAACCCGGCTTCGAGCTGGTAGTAGATCTTGTTCACAGTGTCCGCGTCCGCTTCAGCTTGCTCCATCGAGTCGGCGAGCGCGATCATGGCCCACCCCCGGAGCGCGGGTGTCGTTCCGCGCTCGAACTGAATTTCGCGAAGCTGCTCCTGGAGAAAGTCGTTTTCATAATTCGACTCCAGAAAATCGACGTAGCTACCGAACATCTCGCTTAACGTCGCCGATTCAGGATCGGTTCTATTTTCCCAGACGCGGTCACGCAGGAGTTGCCGTCCTTCGTCGGCGCGTCCCTGTTCCACCAGCATGGGGAGAGCGGCGACGAGGAAATCATTGCGATAGTCGGAGTCAGCGTAGTCGTCCTGAAATTGCTGATAGTGCTGCGCCGCAGCGTCCCATTGTTCATTGTCGACCGCAAGCATCAGGAGCTGCCAGAGCGAATAGGCGGTGGTGTCGGATTGTTGGAAGCGGATTCCTCCGTCGCGGCCGTTGGTATAACAGAACTCGATTTCCTCCATCGGAGCCTCGAGGGTGCTGGCGATATCTCCTTTTAAGTTCCAGGCCGGTGGAGCGGTTTCGTGATTCGGGAATTCCTCGTGGATTCGATTCACTTTCGCGACAGCGTCTTCAAGGCGGTCGATCATGAATTCACTGAGGGCGGCCTGATAAAGCACCGGAGGAGTCAGCGGCGATTTCGGGTAGGTGGAAAGAAACTCGCTGAAGACTCCGGCGGCTTCCTCCCATTTGCGCAGTTGTACTTTGGTCAGGCCGAGGAAGAAGTGAACCATTTCCCGCCGTTCCCCTTCGGTGTAGGTCTGGAAGTAGGCCGAAAGTTCCGTTTCCGCGGTTTCCATTTCGCCGAGGTGAAACGCTGAGGCGCCGTAGACAAAATCGGGAACGTCCCGGATCGCCTCTCCGGCCGTCATGTCCTGCCTCACTTCCCCCGAAACACGGAAGGCTTCGTCGTATTCCTCACGGAGGAAAAGCAGTTCGACAAGGACGCGGGCAACCGCGGGTTTCAGATCATGTTCAGGGAACTCGTCGAGGAACTGTTTACCGTATTGATAGGCTTCCTTCCATTTTTCGATCTGCGCGGCGGAAACCACGGCATTGTGCAGGAAGACCGGGCGCTCCGGGTGACTTTTCCCGGCCTGGTCAGAGAGTTGGGAAAAGGCGACATAACTGCCCGGAAAGTTTTGCAGCATGAAGTGGGAGGAACCGACTCCGTTGAGCGTCTGAATGTATCCCTGCTCGAGGTCATTGAGCTGCTTGCTCAGTTCGTTCAGCACTTCGGCCTTCTTGGCTCCCAACTCCTCCGGGACGGGGCGGTTTTTGAGCGATTCGAATCGTTGCTCGTATTCGGGAAGAAGGAGGCGGGGATTCACAATCCGCTCATACCAGGCGAGGGCGCGCACCGGATCCTGCTTTTGAAGGGCTAGTTGGGCGAGGTATTGGAAGCGATCATTGCGGTCATATCGTTCGATGAAGGGATCGTTATCCACCACCTCGCTGTAGGTCTGGAGAAATTCGAGGACTTCGGGAAACTCAACCTCAGGGGTCCAGTCCTCGGCGATGATCATGTAGATCGTTTCGCGGAGTCCGTCGCTCAGATTGGTGTTTCCCAGTGGACGCGACATGAACTCGTAGCCCTTCTTAAGGTCGCCCGCTTTCAGGTAGCAGCGGCCAAGGTTTACGCCGACATGGATGAGATTCACTTTTGAGTCGTCTTTTCCCACGACGAGGACTTTTTCAAAGAGGTCTTTCGCGGCCACGTACTGCTCAGTTTTCATTTCCGCATTCGCCCACTGGACGAGAGCAGCGTTGCGGAAAAGGTTGGGCAGCAGCCCTTTAATTTCGTCATCAGTTCCCGTTGAGAGGATCTCGTTGGAGTAGGTCTCATAACAGGTCTTGAAGGCTTCGATCGATTCCTTCGCCTGATCGTTGCCTAGAAGGGCGAGTCCTTTGAGAAAGTAGAAGTGGCCGAAAACGGGCCCGAAACGTTTCATGGCACCATTGCCGTGTTCGGCGATGACCCCATTGGTCAGTTTCAGTGCTTCCCCCCAGTTCCGGAGTTGAATCGCGCTGACCGATTTGTTGTAGGCAATGACAGGGTCGGTGAGGTCTTCTTCCTGAGTTTGGCCCGGGGTTCCCCCGTGAAGCAGGCATGAAAGGACGAGCGCGGCCTGACACAGTACGCTGGAATTTGATCGGATAAACTGTCGGAGCTGGCTCAAGGATTTCGTTAGATTCGTCCTTTGTATTTGTCGGGATTCCTGATGTAGTCGAAGCCGTCGATAGGCTTGCCCTTTCTGTCGACAATGATGTAGGTGCCGCCTGTTTTCTTTGCGATTTCAGCGAACTCTTTGCTGCCTGCCGTGGTCTGCATCGCGACCATGTTGATGGGCGGTTTGCCGTATTTTTCGTTGGTCTTGAGAATCGGGGCAGGTTTGTTCCCCCCGGTTCCGTCGGCCATGAAAAAGATCACGTCCGGTGCCGGTTCCATGCGGTGGGCAATGTCGAGGGCGAGGCCCCAGTCGGTGCCACCAAAGAGCTTGTCTTTCTCGACGCGTTCCATCGTCGCCTTGACGTTTGCTGAGGTGGACTCGAGCCATTCTCCTTTTGGAAGCCGGCTGTCAGCACCGTCAAAATCGTAGTTTGAGAAGCCGCCAACCCTCTTGAAAAGATATTGGCCTCCTCCGCCTTTGGCGAGATTATGCGGCCCCTTGTTCTCGATCGACCAGCCTTTGGATGCATAGTATCCGCCGCCCGCAAAGAGCAGGACCTGGTATTGCACGCCCTTGAGACCCTTGAGAGCTTTCTCTAGCTCGTTATTTCTCAGTTCGACCTGGTTGGGCTTCATTGACCCGGAGTGGTCCAGCACGAACAGGAATCGTTTCCCCGTCGAGGTGCCCCCGAAGAAGGAAGCGCCGCTCCCGAGACCGTCTCCACTGCCTCCAAACCCACCTCCGCCAAAGTCGGCGTCCCCGATCCCGAGCGGTCCTTTGCTGGTTCGGGTCACATTCGGAAGAGAAATCTTAGCCATCGCGTTGGCCCGCATGAGTTGTGCGAGGGGCGCCGCCGCGGCGGAAGAGGCCGAGGTCTTTTTCGTTTGTTTAACAACATTCTTTTTCTGCATTTCCTGCTTCTTCGCAGGAGGCCCAATCACGGCGGCCACGATTTCCGGTTCATCGCGATTGGGCGGAAGGATCACCACAATCGTCGCAATGATGGCAATGAGAAGGTGAACGCCGATCGCGACAAGAATCGCGGTGGCTTTTGCGCCGCGAGGTTTTCCGGAATTGGGTTTTGCAGTCCAGCTGTCCTCCCCGTCCCCCGCGGTTTCCCTGACGAGGTCCGGCGGGGGCGGTGCGATCGGCGGAATCGACAGCTCACTGGATTCAGTCGCCGTCTCTTCAGTCGGGCCGACTTCTCCGGAATGGACAGTAGCATCTGCTTCAGGACCGGTTAGAACGGGGGCGTTGGCGGAATTGAGCGCAAGGGCAACGGTGCGATGCTGTTCCGCCTTCTCAAGATCTCCTTTCTGAAGAAGAAGGTCGGCAAGGAGAGTGTGGCCGTAACCGCTTGCGGGGTTTGCGCGGAGATAGGCTTCAATGAGCGGGATGGATCCGAATCCCCCGAGCTCGACGAGACGGTGCAGATGGGCTTCGGTTTCCGGAGGACAGGGTGCTGCGTTGACCAGCTCAGCGGCGCCCCCAAGCGCGGCGCGCTCGAGCATTTTCTCGGCCACAAGAATGCGGAGAGACCAGTCCTGCGGGTGGGCTTCCAGTGCCTGTGTCAGGGAGGCTTCCAGTTCACTCATAATACATCAATTGGCTAGGCTCACATTCTTGATCTCTGCTTTGGCGCAGACGTTCAGGACATCGATAAAGCGCTGACCAACCGCTTCCTGATCGCAGTCGATGATGACCTGGGTTTCCGTGTTCGCGACGATGGCGGAGGCCGAGTAGCGGCTGAGGCGCTCCGTCAGGTTCGGCAAATCCCGGTCATTGGGATCCGAATCGGAGACCTCTTCATTGACCATGATGACCCCGGCAGCGTCAATTTTCACCAGCATCTGGTCGATCTTCACCTCGCGACTGTCCTCTTTCGTCACCCCGGGAAGAACGAGACTGAGATCGGCTTCCGATTTCTGGAGGGTCGTGGTGACGAGGAAGTAGATGAGAAGCAGGAAAGCGACATCGATGAGCGGACTGATGTCGAGTTCGGGTTCCTGCTCGTTGCTGAATGGATTGCTGTCCGCCATATCAATTCGAGGTTTGGTAGGTGGAGAAAATCACCGTGGGGACTCCCGCCTCGGCGGAGGCCCGGCTCACCGTTTGAATGTGCTTGTAGGGCACGGCTTTGTGAGCTCGTAGATGGAGGCGCGTGTTCGGGTTCGTGGCCCGCGCCGTCGAGATGCGCTGCCGGAGATCCGGGATACTGAGGGTGTTGCCTTCGACGTCTTTGACGGTGCCATCGACGTAGACATTAATGACGATGCGACCCTCCACCAGCGTCGGAACTTTGGAGTCACTCGCCACCGGTATAATAATGTTAGGGTCTTTTGGAAAGGTGATAATGTTCGCCGCGACCATGAAGAAAATGAGAAGGAGAAAGACAAGGTCGATCATGGGCGAGAGATCCGCCTTGAGCCCCGGCCCACCAAATAGATCGTTTTCCTTTGCCATTTCCCTGTTTCCGTTTTCGCGGCTCAGCCTTCCCCGTGCGACGCAACCACGGTGCGGCGCAGAGTCGCAATGAGCGATTCCGCGCTCTCTTCCGATTCTGCGACAAGTTGCTGGAGGCGGTCGCGGAAAATGAAGTAACAAAAGATCGCGGGAAGTGCGACGACGAGACCGGTCGCCGTCGTGATGAGCGCCTCGGAGATGTTTCCGGCAAACGCGGACGGGTCACCGGTGCCGCCCTGGCTCAGTTTGGCGAAGGCACCGATCATTCCCGAAACGGTTCCGAGCAAACCCATCATCGGGGCGGCCTGGGCGATGATGGAGAAGTAGTTGATGGTGCGAACACGGCCCCGGTTGAATTTCCGCGAGGCAGCCGCCATGACCTCCTCGAGCTTCTCGGTGTCGAGGACGCCGTAGCCGCGATCAACGATGTAGAGCATTCCGGCTTCCATCACGCTGCTCAGGCAGGACGAAGTGGATTGAACTTTCTGGAGCGCGGATTCGAAGTCCGTTCCTTCCATGTCCTGATTCAGGGCCGCTTCGAGATCGGCAGGGTAGAACTGCTTCCGCTGCAGGTCGATGAGGCAGTAGATAAGGAGTCCGATGACGGCAAAAGAGAAGGAGCCGAGGACCCACATGGACCAGCCTCCCGCTTTGATCATTTCAAGGAGATTGACTTCCCCGGAAGAGGCGGTTCCCGCAGTTTCCTCTGCAGGGTTTGGAATGGTGACTTCAACAGCAGCTTCTCCGGGTATGCTGAGATCAAATTCGTCCTGAGCAGAAGCGGAGTTAAGGAGGAGAAGGTATCCGGCGACGAGAACAAATGAGAGGTGGTAAACCGATCGATTCATGAGGGTGAAGGTTTTCCGCAGGGGCTTTCTGGGGGGTAACAGGAAAGCGGATTTTGCGACGGAATGGCAATCTAATTCGATGCAAATTGTTGTGCCCACTATCTGCCCCGGGATCCGGAGATGATGAAGGATCTTCTCCGGACGGCGCTCGCGGAATTTGAGCCGGTGCTAGTTGCCGCGATCGAGCCGGGAGAAATCGTTCCGAGATGGGGCTACACCGCACCCGAAGGCGGACTCGTTGTGCGGGTCAATACGAAAATTCCCGGAGGCTACGACACACCGGCGAATGAGAGTCAGCGGCTCTTTCAGGAGGGCATCGGGCGGGATAATTTCCGGATTCGTCAGGATGAGCACAAAGCACTCGCCGAAGGTCGGATCGAGGAGAGTCTGCTGCGACGACTCGCACGATTTCACTGTGTCGACAACACGAGGGGAGAGCCGCCGATGTGGGAGCCCGATGAAGTGCAGAGCCTCTCGCAGCAGTGGAAAGATAGTCATGTCGAAGGTCGCGTCCATTTGAAGACCGCGGACGGGACCCGTGAGTTCGAGGCGGATCTTTTCGGCTTTGTCGAAGCGCTCGACGGAACCGTGACGCGGTTCGATCTTGTCGTGAAAGGTCTCTTTCGAGGCGAAGGTCAATACACCCGCGGCGCTCCGAAAGGCGATTTTCCACTCGGGATTCGCTTCACGCTTGCGGACGGAAGTGACATCGCGGACAGCGTTCCCCCGCAGGGATCACGCGGCTGGGTCGAGAATTACCTGCAGTGAGAAAGCGGGGGTGGAGTGAGGGCTTCAGCCCTTTACCGATGCGGCGCCACTTCGAGTGGAGAAGGGCCGAAGCCCTCACTCCAGCCCTCCTGATTACGCATTTCTTTCCTGTCGTCCGCCGTCAAATCCGCTAAACTTTCGGCCATGGAAAAATCCTCACCTTTCTCCCGTCGTTCCTTTGTCTCCGGATCCGCTGCGACCGTGGCTGCAGTCGCCGCTTCGATGAGTCACCGTTTTGCCCTTGCTGAAGAAGCCGCCGAAAAGGCAGGTGTGGGCGGAAAGATCAATCACTCCGCCTGCAAATGGTGCTACAAAGACATCTCGCTCGATGATCTCTGCACGGCCGGTAAAGAGTTTGGCCTGCAGTCGGTTGAGCTGCTCATGCCGGAGGATTTTGCGACGCTGAAAAAGCATGAGATGCACTGCGCCATGGTCAGCTTCCCCTCTGCTGAAGTGGAAATCGGCGGGAAGAAAAAGAAGATCGGAACGATTCCCAACGCCTTCAACCGTGTCGAGCATCACGACACCCTCGTGGAAATTTACGAGCCGCATCTCAAGGCCAGCGCCGACGCCGGATTCAAGCAGGTCATCTGTTTTTCCGGAAACCGCGATGGCATGGACGATGAGGAAGGTCTCAAGAACTGTGCGATCGGATTGAAGCGTCTCATGCCTCTCTGCGAGAAACTCGGCGTGACCCTTTCCATGGAGCTGCTCAATTCCAAAGTGAACCACAAGGACTACATGTGCGATCTCTCGAGCTGGGGTGCCGCGCTGTGTGAGGAAGTTGGATCGGAGCACTTCAAGCTTCTCTACGACATCTATCACATGCAGATCATGGAGGGTGACATCATTGCCACGATCAAAGACCGTCATCAGTATTTCAGCCACTACCACACCGGCGGTGTTCCCGGCCGTGCCGAGATCGATGAAACCCAGGAGCTTTACTACCCGGCGATCATGAAGGCCATCGTCGAGACCGGCTATGTCGGGTATGTCGCGCAGGAGTTCATTCCCAAGCGCGAGGACAAGATTGCCTCTCTGAAACAGGCGGTCGGGATTTGTACGGTGTAAGTGCTTCGGGAGAGATCACCGTGGCTCTGCTTGAAAAACCACAGAAAGCACGGAATACACGAAAAGGGCTTTCTCAAGGCCTTCTGTGTGTTTGGTGTATTCCGTGGTTTTTCTCAGCACATGGTGACTGTTTGACCAGACAATCTTCAGCTAAGGGTGAAGTAAAGCACCACAAGCCCGACCCAAAAAAGTAGCCCGATCAGAGTCGCAAGGTCCGCGTCGACCTCCCGATTCGCACGCGAGGCATTCCATTTTCTGCTGTCTCTCTTTCGCCGGGACTTTGGAGGCCGTGGAGTGACTCTGCCAAAGGTGAAGGTCCAAATCAGAGCCCGCCCGGTTCCGTAGCAGAACGACTCGAGGATCAGTTCGAACAGAATTCTCCCGAAAAAGCGAAAAATGCCCTCGACGATTTCATCCGCTGGCATAATTAGATTCTCGGCTCACGGCAGCTTCCACGAGGCGCGATACTGCTCGTATTCTGCCTGCGGGAGGAGCACATAAACCGGGCGCTTCTTTGGTTCCACCGTCGCGATAAGGCGCTTCAGATTTTCTTCCGACATTGTTGTGCAGCCGAAGGTGGCGGAGCCGCCGCTGTTTCTCCAGATGTGAAAAAAGATCGAGGAGCCTGCTCCCGGAGTGATATTCGGGTAGGCATTGTGGGCGATGAAGAGTTTGAGGGAGTGGGCGTGGTCCCCCTGTTTCATCTGCGCTTTCTTCTCCTCCCCGGTCCTCGGCGCGTAGTCAATGCGGCGATACATATTGTAGTGGGGAGAATCCGGGTCCTCGTACCAGAGGCAACCCTCGGTGACTTGAACGTAGCTGAGGTTGGGTGATTTTTTGATCGAAGGCGCGTAGCCCCAGGCGCCCCCGAGGTCGAAGACCCCGGCCGGGGCACGGCGGTCCCCCTCTTTCTTTGTTGTCACGCCCGCAGGAACGGGATGGAGGCCTTTGCCCCAGACGAGACCGTTCTGTCCGAGGCGTCCTTTCCATGAAGAACCGGTTTGCCTCCACCCGCTGAGGCCGCGTTCATACATCGTCAGGGTGACGTGGGAGGAATCCCAGCTCGAAGCGATGCCGACGAGGCATTGCTTCGAATCAGAGGGCAGCTCAAAGGCAGCGGCCGGGGCGGGAAGAGCAAAAGATGAAAGGAAGAGGGAAAAAGCGAGGCGCTTCATGGCGGAAAGATAGCTTCAGGTAAGCGAAATATCCAATGGCCTGTTTCATGACCCGCCGGTGCAGGGCGTCCGGTCACGGGATCGGAATCTGTTCCTGAATCCCTTTGAAATACTCCACCGTTACCACACTGCCACGGGCAGGCCCGATCCCGATTCTACCCTCGGCATCGGAATAATTCCCGCGGACCTCCCCGCGTTTCTCACCGTCGACAGTGACCGTGATGGCTTCTTCGGTCACGTGGATTTCGATGTCATACATACGGTTTGGCTTGATGAAACCGGCATCGGGAAACCCGTTCTGGTTCCGGTCAACAGGTTCGACGATACGAAGTTCGCCAGGTCGCACCTCCCAACCCAGAACGACGATTCCCCGCTGTCCGAAGTAAAGCCGGATATTTTCACTGTCAGTTTCGGCGCGGGCCAGGATGCGGAAAGGTGTTTTGAAGACTCGCTTTCCGGCGACGTAAGCTCCGTCAAAGGCCTCACTGGTGATGACATAATCTCCGCCCCGACGAGTCAATTCACAGTTGGTGTCGATGACGTAGTTTTCCTCTTCGCCGAGGACGAGTTCCACATTTGCCGCTGCGCTCGCCGGTTCGGTCCCGCTTATCTCCGCTTCAGCCACTTCGATGGCATTTTTTACGGCAAGAGCTTCATCGAACTCTCCTGCCTTTGTCAGCTCCCGAATGATGATTTCGAGACTTTTACGGTAAGTTTCGAAAGCTGTCCTCTCGGCTGCGGAAATGTCATTCTGAAGGGATTCCCTTTCTCTCCAATAGATCTGGCGCAGAGCGTTCAGCGGCTCGATCGGGGAAGGCGGTGCCGGTTCAGTCCGATCACGGAAGGTTTCCCTCTCCTGCTTGATGACCAGGAGCCCTTCGAGGTCGCCTTCGTTTTGTAAGTCTTTTCCGAGACGCTCAAGCGCCTGATCCAAATTGTCCTGCAGGGCGACCAGTGGTTTTCCCGCTTCAGCCCGTTCCACTTCGAAGAGCAGCCTTGCCTCACTCGCGGTGAGGATCTTGTCCCTGATCGATTGGGAGAAGACGGGTGAACTGCAAACTGCTGAAACCAGCAGTAAGGCAGTGATTTTTTGCAAGTGATCCATGGGCTATTCCTCGGAAAAGAATGACTGGATTTCGGGAAAGTGTCAAAGGAGGCGATACCACAATGTAGCTATCCTACCCGCCATCGCGCAGGCGAAGGCAAAGGGAGGTCTTGCCTTCAGGGAGGATCTGAGATTTGATCTTCGGATTCACTCGATTCCATGAGCCACGATTCATCCTCCCTGCGCACTATTCCGAAGATCTACCTCTTTGGATTCATCCTCGTCACGACGCTCTTCTCGCTCTGGGGGTTCGCGAATGACGTGACGAATCCCATGGTCGCGGCATTTAAGAACATCCTCCTTCTGAGCAATACCCAGAGCTCGCTGGTGCAGTCAGCCTTTTACGGCGGTTACTGCGTCATGGCGATTCCGGCGGCAATCTTTATCAAGCGCTTCACTTACAAGAGCGGAATTCTCATGGGACTGGGACTCTATGCGCTGGGGTGCCTGCTCTTCATCCCTGCGGGGAACCTGCAGCAGTTCGCCCCCTTCCTTCTTGCCTACTTTGTCATGACTTGCGGTCTTTCCTTTCTGGAAACGAGTGCAAACCCCTACATCCTCTCCATGGGGCCTGAGGAAACCGCGACGCGGCGCCTCAATCTGGCGCAGGCGTTCAATCCGATCGGCTCGATCACCGGCATGTTTGTTGCGAAGGAGTTTATTCTCGCCCGCCTCGACAAGACGGATGAGGCCGCGCGTCGCGAAATGCTTGAGGCGGATCCCGATGCTTTCGCTGCCGTTGCGAAGAGCGATCTAAATGTCATCGTCGGTCCCTATCTGGTACTCGGCGTCGTCGTGGCGATCGCCTTTGTCGTCTTCGCGATCGCCCGGCTTCCGCGCACCGGTGAGAGCGGCCCGCGCCCACTGGATCTCGGAGGCACCTTCCGGCGCTTGATCGCGAACCGGCGCTACCGGCGCGGAGTCGTGGCGCAGGCTTTTTACATCGGGGCTCAGATCATGTGCTGGACCTTCATCATCCAATACGCCGGGGCGACGATGGGCATGAGTAAGGAGGAAGCCCAGGGTTACAATATCATCGCGATGATCATTTTCGTCTCGAGTCGATTCATCTGCACCTTCCTTTTGCACTATGTCAGTCCCGGTCAGCTTCTTCTCGGCCTCGCTATCGGTGGCGGATTGTTGTCACTCGGGACGGTGTTTCTCCCCGGCATGGTCGGACTCTGGTCGCTCGTCGGGATTTCGGCCTGCATGTCGCTGATGTTCCCCACGATCTACGGGCTCGCTCTCGACGGGCTGGGTGACGACGCGAAGCTTGGCTCGGCCGGACTCATCCTCGCGATTGGCGGGGGGTGTCTCATGCCGCCACTCCAGGCGATGATCATTGATCAGGAAACGTTCCTTGGACTGATGGGAGCGCGGGCGTCGTTCTTTCTCCCTGCGATTTGTTTCGTCGTGGTGGCTTTGTATGGGTGGAGTGCGTCCCGAAGCCGCAGTGGTGCTGCCATTTCCTGAGGGATGTGGTCTCCCTAGGAATTTACGACAAGGTGGGCGATCAGGCCCAGGAGAAACCCGGCCACGGCCCCGAGCGGAGGTGACCAGTGTCGTTCCAGCTTTGCCTGCGGGGCGATATCCTGAAAAATGAGATAGAGGATTCCTCCCGCGGAAAACAGCATGAGACCGGAGATTGCAGTCGGAAAGTCAGCGAGGAAAAAATATCCTCCGAGACCACAGACGGGGCCCAGGAGGGCGAGGGCGCTGAAGGTGATCAGGATGTGCAAGGGGCGCAGAGAGCCGGAGGCAGACACTTCCCGGTAGGAATTGAATCCCTCGGGGAGATTCTGAAGGGCAATGAGGACAGCGAGGAGAGGCCCGACCGGACTGCCGGAGCCGAAGGCGGCCCCGAGCGCGATCGCCTCCGGAATAAAGTCCGCAAGCATCGCGACGAGTTGGGCGGCCTGTGTTTTTCGCGAGGCGAGCAAGACATCCAAACCGAAAAAGGTGACGCCTCCGAGAAGGAACCAGAAGGCCACAGCCGGGATGCTGAGATCAGCAATTCCCTCCGGCACGAGTACGAGCGCGACAGCCGAAAGGAGGGCTCCCCCTCCGAACGCGATCACGAAATGCCGGAACTCGTTCTCCAGCCAGCGTGGCTTAATCTGCTCGAATCGGGCAAGCACGGCCCCTAGGGGCATGGCAGCTCCGGCGAGGAGGGTCCAGAGGACGATGGCGAGTGGTTCGGTCACAATTGGTATACGTAATCGGATTTGTCGGAGTGGAGACCTAACAGGATTGAACGCGAGATCCAACTCTGAACGTTCCGGTCACCCCGAAATTTTTCCAAAGAGAAAAGGTAAAATTGGTCACGAGGCACGGCGAGGGGAGCAGCTAAGATCGCGGGGTCGACCTTGACCATTGGCGCAGCCAGTAGCGCGCTCTCGACTGCCGGAGCATGAATCGCATGAGTGCTTCCCATCGTACACTCTTCGGTTCCTCGATTCGGGTGCAGAGAAACACGGCGATCCCGAAAAGGAAGGCGAGAAGCGCGAAGAGAAGGCTCCAGGAATTGAGGACGAATCCCGGAATCGTGACCACGGAAAGAGTTGCCGTGGCATCAATGAGAATGCCCCAGAGGATCGGAGCGAGACCGAGGCCCAGACTACTGACGACCGAGAAGATCGCAAAGTAGTGACTTCGTCCCGCATCGGGCACGGATAGCATCACGAGCCGGAGATTGGAGAGGTTTACCATCGAGCCGGCAAGACCGAGAATAAGCATGAGTCCAATGACGAGAGGAACGTGTGGAGAAATAACTCCCCCTGCAATAGCGGTCCAGAGTCCAAGGAGAAGGATCCACACGATCATTCCCACAATCAGGATGGGGCGACTGCCGAAGCGGTCGAGCCCTCTCGAAATGAGCATCTGATTGAGAAGCGCCCCGATGAAAGTGACGGAAGTCAGCATCAGGATCGCCTTCTCTGTCCAGATTCCCTCCTCCTTCAACCAGGCGACGAGAAAGGTAAGGACGCCCCCGTTTGCGAGAGCCCAGACGACATTCATTCCGAGGAGCTTTCGAAAGGGGCGGAGGCTGAGCATGGTCGATAGACCGGGTCGGGGCGGACGCTGATCCGGGTCGACCCGCGGTTCCGGTGGAATCCGGCGTAGAAAAAGCAGACTGATTGCGGCGCAAACCGCGCTGAAGAAAAAGAGGACGGAGAACCTCCACGGAGCCGGGTCTCCGCCCAGGAGCCCTGCGGCGAGCCAGAAGGCAAAGAAGCTGGCGATGTTGACCATCATTGCCTCACGGGTCAGAAACGTGCCGCGCCTGTTCGCAGAGATGATCGAGGTGATCCAGGGGAGCCATCCACAGCTCGAGATACCACGGGAAAGATTGAAGAGGAAAAGGAGCAATAAAACGAGGGCGAGCCGACTCTCCGCAGGAAGAAAACCGGCGGAGAGAGGGACCAAAGCGAGCAAAAAGACGAAGACGGTGCGAACGCTCCAGCCCGAGAGCACGAATTTTTTATAGCCGACCGCATCGACGAACCGGGCCGCCGGGATCTGGAAGATCACGAGGAGCGGAAGCATTCCGGCAATAATCCCGAGAACCGTTGCGCTGGCGTCGAGGCTCTTCGCGTAGAGGATCATCGGACTTCCGACCACCATCTGGAACGAGAGGGCATTAAACGCCGCAAACGAGATAACGTTGGCGATCCCTTCGTCGGGGGCGGCTTGCGATGGAGAGAGGTCTGACACGGGATGGAACGTGCCTTCGACTGTCCTTTCCCGCCAGTTGATTTCGGTAATGTGGAGGGAAATGATTCAGTCCGCGCACCTCACGGAAAATAAAAAAGCGGAGCCGTAAGGCCCCGCTTTTTTCGGAAGTTTTCGTTTCCGGTCAGCCGTAGATCAGCCAAGGCTTTTCACTACCGCGACCAAATTTTCCGGAGTCATCCCGAGTTCGCTCATGACCGTGTCGCCCGGGGCACTGATGCCGAAACGGTCGATGCCGACGATGGCGCCTTCGCTGCCGACATACTTGTACCAGAGGCCACTGACCCCGGCCTCGATCGCGACCCGCTTCGTGCAGGCTTTCGGGAGAACGGATTCCTTGTAGTCATCGGACTGGCGGTCGAAGCGCTCCATGCAGGGCATGGAAACGACCCGGACCCCTCCGCCGAGAGTCTCTGCAGCATTCATCGCGTGCTGAAGCTCACTGCCGGTCGCGATGAGGATCGTGGTAAGCGCACCGGTTTCCTCTTTTGCAACATAAGCGCCTTTGAAAACCCCTTCACGACGGGTCTTCACCGGGATGCTGCTTTGCGTCGCGATGTTCTGACGGGTCAGGAAAAGAGCGGTCGGGCCGTCCTTGCGCTCAACCATGGCGGCAAAGGCTCCGGCGGTTTCCTCGGGGTCACCGGGGCGGATCACGTCGAGATTGGGAATGACACGAAGGCCACTCACGGTTTCGACCGGCTGGTGGGTCGGGCCGTCTTCCCCGACACCGACGGAGTCGTGGGTAAGAATGTAACCGACCGGAAGATGGGCGAGTCCGGCAAGTCGGATCGAAGGACGAAGGTAATCGGCGAAAACGGCGAAGGTCGCGCCGGTCGCGAGGAACAATCCGTCATAGGCGATGCCGTTGCAGATCGCGCCCATGGCGTGCTCACGAATACCGAACCAGATGTTCTTCTCGTTGAAGTCGTCTTTGCTGACGTCACCGCTCGACTTGATGTAGTTCTTCGTGGAACCGAAGAGGTCGGCACTACCGGTGATGAGATTCGGCACTGCTTCGGCGACGGCTTGAATGATGTCTCCCCCGGAGGCACGGGTCGCGCCTTTGTAATCCGCTGCGAACTCCGGAATGAGTTCGAGGAGATTTTCAGGAGTGACCTGATTGACGGCGTCGTCGAGCTGGCTTGCAAGCTGCGGATTGGCGGATTTCCAGGCGGAGAAGGTTTCCTCCCACTTCGCATGCTCAGCAGCGAGAGCGGCTTTGTGATCGGCGAAGTAGGACCTGGTGCCCTCGGAAACGAAGAAAGTCTCTTCGGGAAGTCCGAGTCCCTTGCGGGCGCTTTCAGCGAACTTGGCGCCGCCTTCGCCGTGGCCGGCAGCGGTTCCGGCTACCTCAGGGATGCCTTTTCCGATGAGGGTCTTCGCTTCGATGAGAGTCGGCTTGCCGTTTTTGTTGTTCTTTGCGTTTTCGATCGCAGCGAGAACCGCCTTCATGTCGTGCCCGTCGACCCGGACCGCATTCCATCCGAAAGCTTCGAAGCGGGCACAGGCGTCGTAGCTTTGCGTCACATCAGCCATGGCATCGAGGGTGACGTCGTTTGAATCGTAAATGAGGACGAGGTTGTCGAGTCCGTTGTGCCCGGCGAAGGCGATCGCTTCGGAGGCAACGCCTTCCTGAAGACAGCCGTCACCGGCGAGACAGAAGATTGTCTGGTCAAAAATAGTGTGCTCGGCGGTGTTGTATTTGGCCGCGGCCATTTTTCCGGAAAGTGCGTAGCCGACCGCGTTGCCGACGCCCTGGCCGAGCGGACCCGTCGTGGCTTCGACGCCGTCGGTTTCACCGAACTCGGGGTGACCCGGGGTGATACTGTGGAGTTGGCGGAAATTTTTGATCTCGTCGAGGGGGAGATTGTAGCCGGAGAGGTGGAGCCAGCCGTAGAGGAACATCGATCCGTGTCCGGCCGAAAGGATGAAGCGGTCACGGTTGAGCCATTTCGGGGCCGCCGGATCGTAGGTCATGGCGTGACCATAGAGAACGGCTCCGATGTCCGCGGCGCCGAGAGGCAAGCCGAGGTGCCCGGAGCTGCAGGCATGGACAGCATCGATAGCAAGACCGCGGGCCTCATTAGCGGCGGTGGAAAGGGCGTCTAGGTTCAGTTCACTCATAAGTCGGTTTCAAGTCGGTTTCGGTTCCTCTTTGGATATAGATTTTGCGGCAACGTTTGGCTCATTTAATTGGCTTCGCAAGCGCCTTATGGAGACAGCTTCTTTGAATTCGGTGATTGGATCTGGTGAAAAAGCCGCATGACAGCGCCGGAATTTTCGGGCATGTAGCGGCCAACATGGCAGAAGACACCAACCAGATTCTAAAAATCGGCTTACCGAAAGGCAGCCTCTTTGAGCCCACCCTGGATCTCTTTGAGAAGGCCGGTTACAACATCACGGGCGCCTCCCGTTCCTATCGTCCTTCGATTGATGATCCTGAGCTTCAGGTCCGCATCATTCGTGCCCAGGAAATCGGACGCTACACGGACCATGGCTTTCTCGACTGTGGGATCACGGGGATGGACTGGATCGCCGAGAACGGTGCTGACGTCCATGTCGTTTGCGATTTGCCCTACAGCCGGGCGACGTCCAATCCGACCCGCTGGGTCCTTGTCGTGCCGAATGATTCGCCGATCCAGTCGGTGAAAGACCTCGAAGGCAAGCGGATTGCCGCCGAAGCGATCGGAATTGTTGAGAAATATCTCGAGAAACATGGCGTCAACGCTGAGGTTGAATTCAGCTGGGGCGCCACCGAGGTCAAAGTACCCGAGCTCGTCGACGCGATTGTTGATATCACGGAGACCGGTTCCTCGCTTCGCGCCAACAATCTCCGGATCGTGGATGAGCTGATGCGGAGCTACCCGCAGTTCGTCGCGAAAAAAGAATCGTGGGAAGATCCCTGGAAACGGGCCAAAATTGAGCACATGGCCGTTCTTCTGCAGGGAGCGCTGACCGCTCGCGATATGGTGGGGCTGAAGATGAACCTCCCGGAAACTTCACGGGAAGCGATTCTCGACCTTCTCCCTTCGATGCGGAAACCGACGGTTTCCCGTCTTACCCAGGACGGCTGGGTCGCCGTGGAAGTGGTCCTCACTGAGCTCCAGGCCCGCGAATTGATTCCTCAACTCAAAGAACTGGGTGCTGAAGGAATCATCGAATACCCCTTGAATAAAGTGATCGGTTGACCGATAGTCGCCTCCCGCGCGGTTTCGGAAGGTTCCGACGGCGGAAAAACTGAACTATTTCTGATTATGGGATCCCTTAAAAAGAAGCGGAAAACCAAAATCAACAATCACAAGCGACGTAAGCGCATGAAGGCTAACCGCCATAAGAAGCGTTTGCGTTACAAGAGCTGATCGTTGATCTTGGTCGCATGAATACAATGCAGCGAGGTGGCCTTCTATTGAAAGCACACCGCTGCATTGTTGCGTACGGCTTTCCTGTTTTCCTCATTTTTGCCTCGATCAGCGCAAAAGCGGAGGCGGAGCGGTCTCTGGAGGATTTCGCCGAAATCAATATCAATCAGTATTTCGAGCCGAGGAAGGAACTGATTCTTTCCGGCGAAGGGAAAAAGAAGGCGCAGGCACTCGCGCACTATTCCCTGGGTCGCAGCTACGAGGCGAAGGGGCAGCTTGAGAAAGCGATCGAGTCCTACCGCCGGGTTCTTGAAAACCAGCCCGACCAGATTTTTCTCGCGCGTAAGACTGCGTATCTTCTTGCCCGGAACGGAAGCAACGATGAGGCCCTGAAGTTGCTGGAGGAGAATTTGGAGAACAATCCGAAGGAGCCTTTTTCGCACATCGCCCTCTCCGAGTACCTCGTCACCTACCAGGCGAACGAGCAAAGCGGGCGCGACCGGGCTTTTTCCGTGATCGAGGAAGCAGTCGATCAGTTTCCCGACGAGCCGACCGTCTATGAGCATCTCGTGAAGCTTTACCTGATGAACAATCAACGGGACGAAGCCCGTGAGCTCATTGCAAAAGCGGCGGCGAGAGACAACCCTGAGGTCGGTTTCTGGCTGCGACTCGGAGCGATCGCGGTTCGTGCCTGGCCGAGACTGGACAATTCCGGTCCCGATGTTCAGCGGCAGCTCGTGAACGATATTTATGCGAAGGCATTGGAACACGCCGGCGAAGACATGAGGGCGGTGGAGACGGTGGGCGACTACTATCACGCCACGCGTCAGTTTGACCCGGCAATCCGGTCCTATGTTGAAGTAATCGAGGCCAGGCCCGACCAGTTGAATGTTCGTGAAAAGCTTGCCCAGGTTTATGGGGCGAAAGGAGACGAGGAAAAAGTGATCTCGACGCTGAAGGAGATTTTGGAAGTCGATCCGGAGAGTGCAGAGACTCACAAGGGCCTTGCCCGCATTTATATGCGAAACGAAGACTTTCTCAGTGCGATCCCGCACCTTCGGAAGTCTCTCGAGATCACGAAAGGATCGGCCACGGAATACGGTGCTCTCGCCCGTATGATGATAGAATCGGACGAGCATGAGGCTGCGATCGAGTTCATGAACGATGCCGCCTATCTTTTCCCGGAGAATCCCGACTTTCCCTTTCTGCTGACTTTTTCGCTGGGACGCCTGGAGCGTTGGGAGGAGTCGATTGAGCAGTTCGAAAAGGTAGTGAAACTCGCGGGCGACGAGCAGGCTCAAATCCTGAATGAGTCCTTTTTCTTCCGGTTTGCGGCTGCTCACGAGCGCTTCGGGAACATTGAGGAAGCCGAGCGGCTCTTTCAGAAAACGATCGAGATGATCTCGAAGAAAGACCCGGATGAGGAGAACTCCCAGTTTGCCGCGACGGTCTACAACTACCTTGGTTACATGTGGTTGGAAAACGACATGAATCTGGATGAGGCGGGGAAATTGATCAAAACGGCCGTCGATCTCGATCCGGAGAGCGGGGCGATTGCTGACAGCCTCGGTTGGTATTATTTCAAGCGGGGCCGCTATGAAGAAGCGAAAAAGGAGCTGCTCCGGGCGGAGCAACTCATCGAAGAACCCGATCCGGTGATTTTTGATCATATCGCCCAGGCTTTTTATATGCTCGGGGAACGCGAGGAGGCGCTCGATTACATGAGAAAGGCGGTTGAGATGGATCCTGAAAATCAGGAGTTCATTGATCGTCTCAAGTCTTACGAAGCGAGCCCGCCAAAGGCGGTGAAGCCCGAGAGTCCGAAGCCCGGGACCACGAAGGAAGCCCCGGCGGATGCGGCTGAAGTGAAGCCGGCGGCTTAATCGTTTGGATGGATTTCGACGAACTGCAGGCAGCTGCTGATTTGCAGTGGCTCGTTCAGTGCCCCGCACTGATTGCGTCGCATCAGGCCTATACGTTCGGGGCGATCGAGCCCTCGAAGCCCGACTGGGGAGCAGTGAAGCGGTTTCTCGACACAAAAACCGCCCACCGGGTGGGCTACTACGTTGAGGCTCTCGTTCAGGCCCTGCTGGAGTCGGAGGCATCGATATCTGAACTGCAGCACGGCCTGCAGATTCGCCGGGAGAAGGAAACCCTGGGGGAACTGGACTTCCTTTTTCAGCAGGATGGAAAACTTCACCACCTCGAGGTCGCGTTGAAGCTTTATCTCTGTTATCCGGAAGGGGCGGAAAATGGGAGTCACTTTGTCGGACCGAATGCGACGGACAGTTTTGAACGGAAAAGGGATCGTCTCCTCGGAAAGCAATTGCCCTTTGGCCGTGAGTTTTTTCCGAAGATTGAAAAGAGTCAGCATGCCGTGAAAGGGATGATTTTTTACCATCCTTCCGGGGAAGGCCGGGTCCCGCTGCCGGAGCTTTTGAATCCCGAGCATGCCCGCGGGGTCTGGATTCGTGAAAGTGAGTTGGAATCGTTGCTCGCCCGATGGCCTTCCCACCGGAGCGGCCGCATTTTGAAGAAGCCGTTCTGGCTCGCGGCGAGAGGGGAGGAACTTTCCGTGGATGAAATCGAAGCGGCCACTCGCCATCATTTCACGAAGTGGGATGGACCGGTTTATCTCGCGGGATTCGAATGCGGGCGGGAAGTGGAGAGGATTTTTGTGATGCCGGAATGCTGGCCTCAGAAGCGCTGAGTCTGGATGAGGGGGCTCATCAGCGCCGCGATGATCGCATAGACGATCATGGGAATGACCGTGCGCTTCAGGATTTCACCCTCGCAGTTTGAGAGACCAAGTATGGTGCCGACTGCGAGGATGTTGCCCATTGCGGCGCCGACGGAATGAAGGTGTCATGATTCCTTGTGTCGCGGTTGAGACGGTTGCCAAACAGAAGGACCCGATGAAGCGGGTGCGTGATGCGCGGAGGGATCCCGCATCAGAGAATATTCTGATTTTAGGAGATCAAGGTGGAGACCCCGAGTTCGTCGGGAGCCGGGGTTACCCCTCGCCGAAGAAAGGCGAGTTTCTTTCGATACCCGCGGAAGACTGAGGACTCGGTCCCCGACTCAAAACCGACCAACAACCCTCTTGGCACGGCAACCCAACCCTGTTGACCTTCCCTTCCCTTCGCTCCATCTTTCCGTATGCTTCCGTTTCGTTGCCTTGTCGTTGTCGTCACGATGCTCTCTACCTCTTCCAGTCTGCACGCGCAGTTGTCTGCGGATTCGATTGCGAAAGCTCAGCAGTATTCCGCCAGGAACAACGGCCGGGCCATGATCATTCAGGAGGGGGGGGATCTTCGATTTGAAAAATACTACAACGGGTATTCGAAAGGAGAACCACTTCACATTTACTCAGGCACGAAGTCGTTCTTCGGTGTCCTCGCGGTGATCGCGGAGGAGGACGGCCTTCTTTCTCTCGAAGAGCGAGTTGCCGAGACAGTGACTGAGTGGCGCGATGATCCGAAGAAGAATCAAATCACGATCCGTGAGACTCTGAATTTCACCTCAGGTCTCGAGACGGGGTTTGAGGAAATTTATGGGCGCGGGTCGGAGGATAAAATCAGCCGAGCCGTTGGCCTCGATGCGACAAGGGAGCGTGGCGAGAGTTTTATCTACGGACCGGGGAACATGAATATTTTCTGCGAAGTTCTTCGTCGGAAACTCAAGCCAAAACGTCTCAGCTACGAAGAGTATCTCGGGAGGAAGTTGCTCCGCCCTCTCGATATTCAGGTGTCGCGCTGGCGGGAAGATGCGCACGGGAATCCCGTGCCTTCGGCGGGGATGTACATGACCGGTCAGGAGTGGCTCAAGTTCGGAGAAATGATCAATGCCGGAGGTCGCTTCGGCATGAAACAGATCGTGAAGACCGAGAATTTGCGGAAGTGCTTTGAGGCGACGAGTATCAACCCGGCCTTCGGGCTTTGCTTCTGGGTCAACGGGTATGCCGGTCAGCCGGGAGCCCGCGAGGTGGATGTCGAGGAAGAGTTGGAAATTGATCCACTTCCCGAAGACTGGCGGGGTGCTGTGATCTGCAATAACGCGCCCCGTGATTTGATTGTTTCGTTAGGATCGACCTTTCAGCGCCTCTATCTTGTCCCTTCGATGGATTTGATTGTGGTGCATCATGGAAAACCCGGACACGAGTTTCGCGATTTTGATTTTCTCGAAATTCTCTTCGAGGGTGCCGGAGTTCAGGAGAAGACCGCGGAAGCTGCCGAGTCGCGGTCGATTCGTCCGATTTTCAAAAAACTCTTCAGACCTCCGGGGTCGACTCCGCAGGAGTAGGTTCCGGTGAAGTCTCTGGCTCGGTGGTTGCTCCCGGTTCCGTCGGCACCCCGGCGGCAGCTTCGGGCAGGGCATCCTGTCGGAGGAAGCGCATCAGGTTGGATTCTCCTTTTCGCCATTTGTAGCCGGTCCCGAAATCGAGAGGTTTCTTTCGGCTTTCATAGGCGGCCCGCATGTCACGCTGGTAATATTCGGCAAACAGGTCGATCGGCCCGGTGTAAACGCCGTAGAGATCGACATACCACTCGTCGGCTTTGAAGTATTTGAAGGGAATCCCCGAGTCATCCTGGACAATCTGATCGCTGTATTCGAGAAGGTGGTCACGAACTTTGCTGAACCAGCTCTGGTGCATGAGAAAAGAAGCCGCTTTGAGGTAGGCGTTCCCTTTCGGGTGGCTCTCGAGCCAGGTCTCGAATCCGGAGGAATCGAATCCACTGTCGGAAAGGTCTGAGGAAAAATAATAGACCGATTTGGTTTGCTGAAGCCGCTGGGGGCCGAAGTCAATCTTCACGCCATCGGCGCCTTTCGAATCGAGCCCCTTGGAGGTGATGGTGCCATCGGTGTTGAGTTCAAGGAATTCGAGACCTTTGATGTATTGCCCGGATCGGGCGAGGAAAATCATGATGATCGGAGTGGTTCCGCGGAAGGTTGCGAACTGGAGATCATCTTTCATGTCCTTGGTCCGGAAGAAGCTGAGATTGATGATTTCACCGAGGGCATTGCGTACTTCCCCGAGCGCTTTTGAAGCGTTGCCGCTGTTCAGTTCGGAGAGATCGGGGACCTCTCCGACCGGTTCAAGACCACACATGATGAAGGTGTTCGCGGTCGGAAACATGTGGAAGGCGTGCAGAATGTCGGGGCCACTGAAAAGGTAGCGGACGGTGGATCCCTCGACGAGTTCACCGGTGAGGCTCGCGTTCGACCATTTTGTCATCGGAAAGAGAACCCTTTCCTGATGGCTCTTGAAGTCTTTGTCGAGGGCGGACTGGTGACTGGTCCAGGAGGACGAGGAGGTCAGAGGATGATCGCCCTGATGGGGGAACTCCATTCCCGCGAGAAAGGCGATGGCATCGTTGATCTGCCCGGGCGAAAACGGTTTTTCCTGGGCCTGCAGGTTACCGGCTAAAAAGAGGCCGGCGAGGAGGGTCGAGATAAGTCGTGAGATCATAGGGGAGAGTCGTGCGTTCGGAAAGTATCCAGTAAGGGGTAAGGCCCCGTCCAGCATCTTTCATTCCTGACACCGAAAGAAGCGTAGATGAGCAAGATTTGAATTGAAAATTATGCCGGATCCGGAAAAAAGCCCCGCAATCGGATGTCGGGCCCAATCTTCGTCACCTCAAGGTCGGAGAGTTCTGCGGTAATCCCATCGACCGGCAGAAGGCGGGTATGACCACCTCCGAGACGGGGTGCCAGGTAGAGGATGAGTTCGTCGACGAGTCCCAGGCTCATGGCATGAGCGAGGAGGCGACCGCCGGATTCCAGCATAACACCGTTGACGCCTTCGCCGGCGAGCGAGCGAAGGGAGTCTTCCAGAGGTTGCGACCAGTGAAGCCGGGTGCGGTCTTTGTGTTCATCCGAGAAGAGGTGATGAGTCTGTGGAAGTAAGTCGTCGGAGGTGAAAATGACCCGCAGAGGTTGCGGCCGACCCTCTGCGTAGACACCGCGCAGCGTAAGGGAGGGGTTGTCAACGCGGAGGGTCTCCCCCCCGATCATGATCGCGTCACATTGTCGTCGCCATTTTTGCACGTCCTCCCGCGAGGCTTCACTTGAGATCCACCGGCTTTCTCCGGGGCCGAGGGTGGTGCGTCCGTCGAGGGTTGTGGCGGTTTTTGCAATCACCCAGGGAAGGCCCCTCGTGATGCGCTTTGCAAAGAATCGAATCAACTCGTCCCCGTCATTCTCGAGGACTCCCGTGGTCACTTCGATGCCGGCATTCCGGAGGGTCTCGAATCCGGCTCCGGCATGAGCCGGGTTTGGATCCGTAGAGGCGATCACGACGCGGGAAAGCCCGGCTTCAAGAACCGCCTCCACGCAGGGAGGGGTTTTGCCATGGGTGGAACAGGGTTCGAGAGTCACGTAGATAGTGGCCTCGCGACAGGCCTCGCTTCCGTGGATCTCTCTCGCGTTCGCAATCGCATTGACCTCGGCGTGAGCTTCGCCGGCGCGTTGGTGCCATCCTCGACCCAGCTCGATTCCATCCCGAACGATGACGGCTCCGACCGGAGGATTCGGGCTCGTGAGGCCCAATCCTTTGGCCGCTTCGCGAAGCGCTTCCTGCATCCATTTTCCGTCATCCGCTTGTGGCTCGGGCATGGGAAACTGTATCGCGTTGGTTGGATTTCCGCCAGCGCGCGGTGAATCGAATTCCCGTCATTCCGCTTTCTTAAGGATTGCGGCGGGTTCGATTTCAGCGCTTCATGGGGAATGGTCCGGTTCTTTCTCCTCACAGGTCTCGTTCTGTTTTCTGCAGGCTCTCTTTTCGCAAAGCCCAACGTGATTATCGTCTACACAGACGATCAGGGTTCCGTGGATGCGAATTGCTACGGTTCGACAGATATTGAGACGCCGCACATCGATTCGCTGGCCGAAACCGGCGTCCGTTTCACCCAGATGCTTGCGCCTTCGGCGATTTGTTCCGCTTCGAGAGCGGGTCTGTTGACCGGTCAAATCCCCGCGCGGGCAGGGGTCCCTGCCAATGTCTCGTCGGAGAAGGGCAACCCGGGATTGCCGGCCTCGAAGTTCATTTTGCCCGAACTCTTCAAGTCGAACGGGTATGCGACCGGGCATATCGGGAAATGGCACCTCGGGTACACCCCGGAAACGATGCCGAATGCTCAGGGATTCGATTATTCCTACGGACACATGGGAGGTTGTATCGACAATTACTCCCACTTTTTCTACTGGAACGGCCCGAACCGCCACGACCTCTGGAGGAACGGTGTCGAAATCTGGGAGGACGGAGCCTTTTTCGGGGACAGGATGGTCGAGGAACTCAAAGGATTTATTGAGACCAACAGGGAACAGCCTTTCTTCGTCTACTGGGCGATTAACTGGCCTCATTACCCACTGCAGGGAACATCGAAGTGGCGCGAGAAGTATGCGGATTTGCCACATCCGAGAGACAAGTATGCGGCGTTCATGTCCTCGACGGATGAGTTGCTCGGAGAGCTTCTGGGGCATCTCGAAGCCCTGGAGCTTCGGGAAAATACGATTGTGATTTTTCAATCGGATCACGGTCACTCTGTTGAGGAGAGAACTTTCGGGGGTGGAGGTTCAGCAGGGCCGTATCGCGGGCACAAAGGGAATTTGTTCGAAGGTGGACTCCGGGTCCCCTCGATTGTGAGTTGGCCCGGCGGTGGGATTCCGCAGGGTGTGGTTCGTGACGCTTTGGTGACGGGAATGGACTGGTATCCGACACTCGCGGATTGGACCGGTGCCACCATTCCGGAAGATCATCCTCTCGACGGCAAATCGATTGCCGCGATTGTCGACGGGTCCGCGGAAGAGTCTCCCCACGACGAGTTTTACTGGCGTCTCGGCGCCAATCCTGACAAAGCCAAGTGGGTCGTTCGCGATGGCGATTGGAAGTTGCTGGGGAATACGTCCGAGAATGTTCGGCCGGAAGGCTATGAGCCGCTCACGAAGGAGGATCAAGAGCTTTTCCTCGTGAATCTGAAAGAGGATGTTGGCGAGAAAACGAATGTGAGCAAGGCGCACCCTGACATCGTCACGAAGATGCTGGAGATTCGGAAACGGTTTGAGTCGAGTCTCTCCGGTGAGCCGTAATCTTTCCCGTGAAGGATCGTCTCGTCATTCCGGAAATTCTTGATTCCCTGCCGCATACCGATCCGGCGGCTAAGCGTGCCCGTCGCGACCTGAGGGTCATCAACTGGCTGATGGGAAACTACCGTTGGGTGAGCCGCCGTGTTTTGAGTTCGTCTTGCCGGAACTGGTTTGAACTGGGTGCCGGTGAAGGGCGATTGTCCTCCTGCTCCTCTCCTGCCGGTAAAGGGGTGGTGGTCACCGGCGTCGATTTTGCGCCACGTCCGCATGACTGGCCGGATTCCTGGCACTGGATGCAGGGGGATTTGTTCGATTCGCTTGATAAGGAGGCGAAGAGTTCATCCTCAGGGTGTATCGCGGTTTTGTTTCTTCATCACTTTCAAAAGCCTGAACTCCAACGCCTTGGCGGAATTGTTGAGGAGAAATTCGCCGGGCTCGTTGTCGCGGAACCGGCGCGTTATCGGATCTTTCGTGTCCTCGCGTATGCTTTGTTTCCATTCGTGAACAGCGTCACCTGGCACGATATGCAGATCAGTATCGGGGCGGGCTTTAAACCGGGTGAGTTGATGGATTTGCTCGGACTCGGGAGCAACTGGCAGGCGAGTGAGTCGGTTCATTGGCTGGGTGGCTATCGAATTGAGGCGTGGAAAGAGAATTCATGAAGTCGGTAACAATAGCCGGCGGCGGTCTCGCCGGGCTTTCGCTGGGGATCGGATTGCGTCGCCACGGTGTTCCCGTCGAGGTGTTTGAGGCTTCAACCTTTCCCCGACACCGTGTCTGCGGTGAGTTTATTTCAGGGGTCAGTGAGGAAACTCTGGAAGCGCTGGGGATTCAGGAGGATCTTTCGGATGCCGGGGAACTCACGGGCACCGCATGGTATGACCATAAGGGTCGCGTTTTCTCCGCATCCCTGCCCTCACCGGCACGCGGGATTTCTCGATTTCGGTTGGATGATCGACTCTCAATTCGACTCAGGGAATTGGGCGGCGGGTTTCGTGAAGGGGAGCGTTTTGCATCGGAGAGGGCAGGAGAGGACGGGGTTGTTAATGCGACCGGTCGTGCCCTTGAAAAGGGCAGCGCGTGGCTCGGCCTCAAAGCGCACTGGTTGGATTTCGGCCTTGAAGAGGATTTGGAAATGCATCTCGGAGACGACGGCTACATCGGCCTGAGCCGGGTCGAAGACGGAAGAGTGAATGTGGCCGGGCTTTTCCGGAGGCGTCCTGAGGTCAAAGCTAAAGGATCCGATTCACTTCTCGCCTACATTTCCGCCTGTGGCCTCGATTCGCTGGTTTCGAGACTGACGGCGGCCTCCCTTGATCCTGATTCCTGTGTCGGAGTGAGTTCATTCGGCTTCGGCCTGAAGGGGAGGGTGGGAGAGACAGGATTCAGAATCGGAGATCAGCGGGCAATCATTCCCCCGTTCACCGGAAATGGAATGAGCATGGCACTCCAGTCCGCGGAACTGGCTTTGCCCCATCTATTGGCTTTCTCGAAGGGCTTATCAAGCTGGGAGGAAAGTCTTGCCCGGTATCAGGAGGAGTCGGAGCGCTATTTTGCGGGACGAATGCGCGCGGCGAAATGGGTTCATCCCTTCATTTTTTCCCCTTTCGGCCAGAAAATTGCACGAGGGCTGGGGCGAAGCGGTCTCCTCCCGTTCTCACTCCTGTATCGTGCGGTTCGATAGTTATTTCATTTTTTATGAACATTTGATATCGTCGGAAGGTCAAAGCTTGTAATGCAGGACGTATCTGACCAGTGGAAAAGTTGGCTGAACGAATACAGCGCTCGACTGATGCTCTTCGCAAGACAGCAAAGTCGCTCAGAGGCAGACGCTGAGGATGTGCTCCAGATGGCTTTGGTGAAAACCTGGAAGACGCACCAGGGACCTCCCAATAAACAGGTCGTCAGCCTTGCTTACACGAACATCAAACGCTGTGCGATTGACCTCGCCCGCAGCATGGATCGACGCCGGAAACGGGAAGATGAAGCGTCGCTTGATCAGGGCGAGATGGTTTCCTGGTTTCAACTTCCGGAAGATGACACCTCCCGTGCCCTTCAGGTCGCAATGTCGAAGATCCCTGAAAAATTCCGCGAAGTGATCACCCTGAAAATCTGGGGGGAGCAGACCTTTGAAGAGATCGGCCAGACCCTTGAGATTTCGGCGAACACAGCCGCCTCCCGCTATCGCTACGGGATGGAGGCACTTCGCCGCTGTCTCACGAAGGAGAAACTCGAAATCGGAATCTGATCTCTAGGCAAGCGGGTCCGGACAGACATCGCGGCGGTCACATTTCGGACAGTGCTCTCCCATGAAGAGGTTGTCGAACATGTCCATGAGCGGCCTTACGTGCTCAGGGTTTTCCACAATCATTCCGCATTCAAAATTCCTTCTTGTCGCTGATTTTGCGCCCATCCCGGCCCCGGTGAGATTGGCCGATCCGAGGAAAGCACGTTTGCCGTCCACGATGACACATTTCATGTGATTACGGGGGCAGAGGACGCGCTCGAAGCGATCAGAATTGATCAGGTTCGGAAAACGGTCGAAGTCTTTCCGGAAGCGTGGACCCGGCTCCTTCGCATGGATAAGACGGATCTCAATCCCGTCGCTGACAAGGTCGTCAAACATCGCGAGGAAGGTGTCGAACTTCCTCGCGGTCCGCTGGTAGTGAAGATCTTTGATGTCCGCCGTCGCGATCCAGACGAATCGTTTCGCGGACGGAATCAGTTCTTTGAAGATTGCCTCGTGAATCTCTTCGTTGAGGACGACTTTCATTCTGCGGAACCTTCCACTCTCGACTCCCAACCCTGAACGTTCAAGGTTGGGAGTCGAGCGTTGGACGTTCGAGCCGCGAGGCGACTAGATGTGGATGGCGTGACCGTAAGCGTCGCCGGTCGCTTCGTGGACGGCTTCCGCAAGGGTCGGGTGGGCGTGGATCGTCGCATCGATCTCTTCGGCGGTGGCTTCCAATTGCATCGCCAGAGTGACCTCGGCAATGAGTTCGGTCGCTCCGGCGCCGATCATGTGGGCCCCGAGAATTTCTCCATGCTTCTTGTCGAAAATGATTTTCACGAAGCCTTCCGATTCGGCGACGGCGAGGGCGCGACCGCTTGCGGCAAAAGGAAATTTTCCGACGCGGTAATCGAGTCCCTGTTCTTTGCAGGCTTCTTCGGTGAGACCCACTGAGGCGACTTCGGGATGGCAGTAGGTGCAGGCTGGAAAGGTGCCGACCTGTTTGGGCTTGTGACCATCGATGTAAAGGCCTTCGACGCACTGGATGGCTTCGTAGCTGCCGGTGTGAGCGAGCCAGGGAGGTCCGGTAATGTCTCCCGCCGCGTACACGTTCGGAACGCTGGTCATGTAGTTTTCATCGGTGTCGATGAAGCCACGTTCCAGTTTGATCTGCTCGGCGTTGTTCGGCAGGACCGGAGCAATGCCGATCGCGACGAGGACGATTTCGGATTCGATGGTCTGGCTTTCCCCGCCTGCGGCCGGTTCCACCGTCAGTTTCACTCCGTCACCGGAAGTGTCCGCCTCCGTCGTCTTGGTGCCGGTAAGAATCTTAATCCCCTGACTCGTGAGCGACTTTTCGAGGAGCTTGCTGACTTCGTTGTCCTCGACCGGAAGAACCTTGTCGAGCATTTCGACGACGGTCACTTCGGTGCCGTAGGCGTTAAAGAAATAGGCAAATTCGATCCCGATTGCCCCGGCGCCGATGATGGTGATCGACTTGGGCTGTTTGGGAAGATTCATCGCTTCGCGGGAGCCGATCACTTTTTTTCCGTCGAAGGGAAGGAAAGGAAGTTCCCGGGAGACACAACCGGTCGCAACGAGAACGTCTTTGGTAGTATACATCTCGGATTTTCCATCGGTGTCGATCACTTCGACTTTGCCGTTGGCGGCGAGACCTCCGACTCCGCGGATGTAGTCGACCTTGTTTTTCTTGAAGAGAAATTCAATCCCGCCGGCGAGTTTGTCCGAGACGTTGCGGGAACGCTTGATCACTTTATTCCAGTCATAGCTGAGACCTTCAATGCTCATGCCGAAGTCGTCGGCATGATGCTTCATGGTGTGATACAGCTCCGCGTTCTTGAGGAGGGCCTTGGTCGGGATGCAGCCCCAGTTGAGACAGGTGCCGCCCGCGCGCTCTTTTTCGACACAGGCAACTTTCTTGCCGAGTTGTGCTGCGCGAATTGCTCCGACGTAGCCCGCAGGGCCACCGCCGATTACGATAAGGTCATAAGATGCCATGATTAAGAAGTGGGAAGGTTAAAAGTGGGAAGGTAAAAGGTAGCACGGGCATCCTGCCTGTGTTGCGGAAGTCTCAGAGGGGAAGTCAAATCCTATGGCTTAGCCGGGCTAAAGAGGTTAATCTTCTTGCTGTGTTAGGATACGAGCAGGACCGGAGTCTCGAGGAAACGCTTCAAGTGGGAAAGGTAGGTCGCGCCGACGGCGCCATCGATGACGCGGTGATCGCAGCTCATGCCTATCCACATGCGCTGACCGGGAACAATCTGGTTGGCGCTGTTCACGACCGGCTGTTTTGTGATCGTTCCGACCGAGAGAATCATCGCCTGGGGAGGATTGATGATTGCGTCAAAGTTTCCGACTCCGAAAGCACCGAGGTTGGAAATTGTGATCGTGCCGCCCTGCATTTCGTCAGGGGCGAGTTTCTTGTCCCGGGCACGGCCGGCGAGATCTTTGATTTCCGCGGCGAGTTCCTTGATCGACTTGGTTTGTGCCGAACGGATCACCGGAGTGACGAGTCCATCGTCGATCGCAACGGCGATGGAGAGGTGGACTTCGCTGTATTGCTGGATCGAATCACCCAGGAAAGAGGCATTCACTTCAGGAGTTGCCTGAGTCGCGAGGACGGCGGCACGCATGATGAAATCATTGACGGTGTATTTCGGTCCGCCGTTGGCGACACTTGCTTCGTTGACCTGAGCGCGCATCGTCATGAGCGGCTCGGTGTCGACTTCTATATTGAGATAGAAGTGAGGAATGGTCGTCTTGCTCTCGAGAAGTCGCTGGGCAATGACGCGGCGCATTCCGGAGAGTGGAATGTTGGCATCGACGAGACCGTCTCTCGCGGGGAGCAGTCCGAGGTCGGATCCGCCGCCACCGACGGGAGCGTTTTCGACATCTTCACGGATGATGCGTCCGCCGGGGCCAGTCCCTTTGATCCGGCTGAGATCAACGCCCTTTTCGGCGGCGAGCTTGCGGGCGAGAGGAGAAGCCTTGACCCGTCCTCCGGAGCGTACCGGAGCGGGTGCAGGGGTGCTTGCTTTCTTTGCCGGGGCCTCTTTCGTATCGGGCGCAGGGGCGGGCGCCTCCTCTGTATCAGGCTCTTCTTTCTTGTCATTCTCATCGTTCTCTGCAGGAGCCTCCTCAGCAGCAGGTCCGGAGGACGCAGGAGGATTGTCAGTATCGGCAGGCGGCTCTTCGCCTTCTTCGAGGATGAGAGCTAGCGTGGCGCCGAGAGGAACGGTGTCGCCTTCGTTCACATAGATCTTGTGAATGATGCCGTCATCAAATGAGGCCATCGCCATGGTGGCTTTGTCGGTTTCGACTTCGGCGACTTCTTCGTCCATGGAGACGGAGTCACCTTCTTTTTTGAGCCACTTCACGAGCGTTCCTTCGCTCATGGTGTCGCTCAGCTTGGGCATCGTGAGATAGGCTGCCATGTGAAATGTGTAAATCTAGCGGGTGAAAGAAAGGGTAAATTCGTGGTTTGTTAGTCTCTAACAAATTGTCAAGGCGCGCTCCACGATTTCCTCTGCGGTGGGTAGTTGGAGTTTTTCGATCGGCGGGCTGTAGAAAGCGGGGGCGTCCGCGCTCGTGATGCGAAGGACGGGGGCGTCGAGATCGTCGAAGGCCTGCTCCATGATCATCGAAGAGATCTGGGCTCCAACTCCGCAGAACGGCTTGTTCTCTTCGATGTAAATGGCGCGGTGTGTTTTGCGAACCGTTTCCATGATTGCCGCTTCGTCAAGCGGACGAATGCTTCGCAGGTCGAGGACCTCGGCATTGATGTCGTATTTCTCGGCGAGGATTTCAGCGGCGAGAAGTGAGGTCACGACCGCGCGACCGTGAGCGATGAGGGAGATGTCGGAACCCTCGCGTTTCACCTTTGCTTTGCCGAGAGGAATGATCAGTTCGCCATCTTCAAGTTCATCGTTCGAAGGAACTTCCCCGGTCATGCCGTAGAGCACGGTGCTTTCCATGAAGTAGACCGGATCGTTGTCGCGGATCGCCGATTTGATGAGTCCTTTGACGTCGTAGGCGTCGGAAGGAGAAACCACTTTCAGGCCGGGCATGTTCGCGAAGATGTTTTCCGGCGTGTGCGAGTGAGTCGCGCCTACATTGGTCCCTCCGTTGGCAGGACCACGCACCACAATCGGACAGTGGGTAAGGCCGCCCGACATGTAGCGACAGGTTGCGGCATTGTTCATCATTTGGTCGAAGGCGACGTAAGCGAAGCTGTAAAACATCAGTTCCATGACCGGACGGATTCCAAGCATGGAAGCTCCGATCCCCATGCCGATGAATCCGGCCTCGGAAATCGGTGCGTCGATGAGGCGCTTGTCGCCCCACTTTTTCCAGAGGCCTTCGGTGACTTTGTAGGCTCCGTTGTATTCAGCGACTTCTTCACCGATGATGATGACGTTCTCATCGTGGGCGAGTTCTTCATCGAGTCCTTCGCGGAGTGCTTCGCGATACGTGATTTCTCTTGGCATGTTCAGTAGAGGAAAAGTTAACAGGGTCAAGTCGGGGACCTGACAGGGTTAAATCCGGTTCTTGGCTTACTTGTGAAAGAAGTGCCGTCCGGTGCGCCCGGCTTCGGTGTTGTTGTCCACTTCCCAGTAGATGTCGTCGAAGATGGCAGACTCGTCCGGGAAAGGAGATTTCTCGGCGAACTCGGCGGCAGCGTTGGCCTCGTCTCCCGCTTCCTTATTCATCTTCTTGTAATCGTCTTCGGTGATGACCCCTTCATCAATGAGGGTCCGCTTCCAGAAGTCGATCGGATCATGCTCCTGCATGTATTTCTGAATCTCCTCCTTGGTCCGATATTTCTCAGCGTTCGCGTCAGCGACAGAGTGCCCCTTATGGCGATAAGTCATGATCTCGATGAGCGTAGGCCTGGATTCTTCGTGCGCTCTTTCGAGAGCTTTTTGCACCCCTGCCCGGATCTCGTAAATACTGACTCCTTCGATTTTGTCCCAGGCCATATTGTAGCCTTCGGCACGCTGAGCGAGCCCGCCTTCAGGATAGGCGGAGGAGCGCGCCTGCGAAGTGCCCATGGAGTAACCATTATTCTCGATGATGTAAATCACGGGAAGGTCCCAGAGAGAAGCGAGGTTGAGGGATTCATGGAAGGCGCCCTGATTGATGGCGCCGTCACCCAGATAGCAGAGGCAGGATCCTTTGAGACCTTTGTATTTCACCCCAAAGGCGAGACCTGCGCCGAGCGGGGTCTGGCCGCCGACGATGCCGTGTCCCCCCCAGTAGTTTTTATCGGGAGCAAAGTAGTGCATGGAGCCGCCCTTCCCTTTCGAGCAGCCGGTCGCCTTTCCGAAAAGCTCGGCCATGCATTCATTCATCCCCATGCCGACAGCGAGGGCATGCCCGTGGTCCCGATAAGCGGTGATGACATGGTCGTGATCTCCGAGAAGAGAAATGGATCCGACAGCAACCGATTCCTGACCGATGTAGAGGTGGAGGAATCCTCCGATCTTATCGCCCTGGTAGTGCTTCAATGAGGTCTGCTCGAAGCGACGAATTCGGACCATCTTGCGAAGCAATTCGATCTTATCTTCGTCGGTAAGTGACGCGTTAATCGGTGCGTCAGCGTATTCAGCAGTAGGTTTCGATTTAGTCTTAGCAGCCATCTCTATCAGAAATATAACCCCCGAAGTTGGAAGGGAGCGGACGTTAGCTTAAAGTCCCCCTGAAGGAAAACGGTAAGTCGTCTAAATTTGGTGCTTTTTTGCTGAATTCGACACCGTGTTCCACGTGGAACATTTCGAACTATTTAGATGTTTGTTTACCCAAAAAAATACGATGTCCTGATTATCGGCGGCGGTCATGCCGGCGTCGAAGCTGCAATGGCTGCGGCTCGGGTTGGTGCCTCAGTTGCATTACTCAGCCAGAATCTCGACACGCTCGGTCAGATGTCCTGCAATCCTGCGATCGGAGGATTGGGGAAGGGCCACATGGTTCGCGAGATTGATGCGCTTGGCGGGGTCATGGCTCTTAACACGGACGCAACCGGGATCCAGTTCCGCACGCTGAACGCAAAAAAAGGGCCGAGCGTTCGCGCGCCACGCGTCCAGTGCGATAAGAAGGCCTACCAGTTCCGGATGAAGTGGCTCATCGAAGGCGAAGATCAAATTGACCTTCACCAGGGCAATGTCGCAAGCCTCATTGTGGAGGATGATCAAGTGATGGGGATTGAAACCAGCCTCGGTCTTCGCATCGAGAGTTCTTCCGTCGTTGTCACCACGGGAACATTCATGAGAGGGCTCATGCACGTGGGGCTCCAGAATCAGCAGGGTGGCCGCATGGGTGATGCGACCTCTACCTTAAGCGACGATTTAAGGCGCCTCGGTTTTGAGGTTGAGCGATTCAAGACGGGAACCCCCTGTCGCCTGAACGGGAAGTCGATCGACTTCTCGAAGTGTGAGCCGCAATTGGGCGATACTCCGCCGCCTCTTTTCTCATTCCGGTCTCGATTCGAGCCGAAGGGAGAGGACGATATTTTCAGTCTGAATCATTGGGGCGATGAAATGTTCCACGTGGAACAAATGCCGTGTTGGATCACTTACACCAACCAGCACACCCACGATGTCATCACCGCGAATCTTGATAAGTCTCCGATGTATTCCGGGAAGATTGAGGGGGTTGGGCCCCGCTACTGCCCCTCGATTGAAGACAAGGTCGTTCGCTTTGCTGAGAAGGATCGCCATCAGGTTTTCCTCGAGCCGGAAGGAAGGCAGACGCACGAATATTATGTAAATGGAGTTTCCACCTCTCTCCCCTTTGAAGTTCAGTATGATTTCATTCGATCCATTGAGGGGCTGAAGAATGCCGAAATCATCCGGCCCGGCTATGCAGTGGAGTATGACTATTGCCTTCCGACGCAATTGTTTCCCACCCTCGAAACAAAGCGTGTCAGCGGACTCTACTTTGCAGGGCAGATCAATGGAACCTCCGGGTATGAAGAAGCAGCCGGGCAGGGGTTGATCGCAGGTGCGAATGCCGCGCTCAAAGTAGCCGGCAAACCTGAATTCATCCTCGGGCGTGACGAAGCGTATCTCGGGGTGATGGTCGATGATCTCGTCACCAAGGGAGTGGATGAGCCCTACCGGATGTTCACGAGTCGTGCGGAGCATCGCCTCCTCCTCCGCCATGACAATGCCGATCTCCGTCTCATGGACAAAGCAGCTGAGTCCGGATTGATCGGGGCGGATTTCCGCGAGAGGTCCCTTGCGAAGATCGCAAGGATCAACGAGCTCCGACATTTTCTCGAAAACACCCACACCGCCGAAGGTTCGCTCGCAAAATGGTTGAAGCGCCCGGAGTCGAGCTGGGAGGAATATGAACCTGAACTGAAGGGGCGTTACACGCCTGACATCTGGGAGCAGGTTGAGATCGATGTTAAGTACGAAGGCTACATTCGTCGACAGGCGGACATGGTGGAGAAGACACGTCGTCTTGATGACCGGGAGATCCCGGACTTGCTCGAGTTTACGAACATCCACGGACTAAAGCGGGAAGCCCAACTGAAACTCCAGCACATCCGGCCGAAAACCCTTGGTCAGGCAGCGAGGATCAGCGGAATTACTCCGGCGGATATCTCTTTGCTTGCCGTCTGGCTGGAAAAAGCGCAACGCTAGAACGGATGCGATCGCTAGCTTTTTCCATCATCTTGTTTTGCCTGCCGGTTCCCTCCGGCTTCGTTCACTCGGAAGACTTCATTCGCTTCCCTGCGAATGATTCCTTCCTTCCCGCTTCCTGGGCTGAAGAGCCGATAAAAGCAGAGATCGAACCGCTCGATGAGGCGCTTCAAGCAACAGCTTCTGAAATCCTGAAAGAGGCCCTCGTGAAGTATCCGGAATCTCTTCTGAAAGAATTCCTCGACGGAATTTATGTCGTCGGATCCCTCCGGTTTTATGGTGTTGGCTATGGCGGGACCTACATGGCTAACGCCGAGCGAATTGTCCTTGTCTATCGCTCCAGTTTCGACGCTCGCGGATTTGAGCAGCGCTTCCATCACGAGTTCTCGTCCATCCTCTTAAGGAAGAATGAAAAGTCCTTTGAGCAGACGCGGTGGAACAAAGGGAACGCTCCCGGGTACGTTTACCGGGCTCCCGGAGTCATCGAAGAACAATCCGGCGATCGGTCGGAAGCAACCCGCGTCCTTGCCGCTGAACAGAAGAAGACAGGAGGATCCGGAAGTGGATTGTTGCGTCTCGATCCTGACCTCATGGCTGAGGGATTTCTCACTCAATACAATCAGGTATCAATCGAGCAGGATCTCAATGAAACGGCCGCGCACCTCTTCACCAATCCAAACCTCTGGTCCTACTGCCGTGACTTTCCAGGAATTGACCACAAGGTGGACGTCCTCATTGATTTCTACCGCTCACTGGATGCCACCTTTGACCGCTACTATTTCAGAAGTCTCACCGAAGAACTTGAAACCAAACCCGCCGACTCCCCATGAATGAAATTTCCAAAGAGTTAATACGGCTCGCTTTGCGGGAGGACCTCCGGGAAATTGGCGATCTCACGAGTCTGTATTTCGTTGATGAAGCCCACCGTTCCGTCGGGAGGATTGTGAGCCGTGAGTCGGCCATCGTGTCCGGCGTGTCGGTTGCGGCGGAAGTCTGTAAGCAAGTTGATCCCCAACTTTCAATTACCGAAGATCAAGGCGACGGTACTGCGGTGGAAAAGGGGGATACGGTGCTCGAGATTTCCGGGCCGACGCGGTCTATTCTCACCGCCGAGCGGACCGCGCTCAATTTCATGCAAAGGCTTTCCGGGGTAGCGACCGTGACGCGAACCTTCATGGATCGGATCAAGCACACGGATGCCCGATTACTCGATACGCGAAAGACGACCCCCGGATTCCGGGAGCTCGAAAAGGCAGCCGTCCTCCATGGCGGAGGAACGAATCACCGCGTAGGCCTATACGACGCCGTCATGGTGAAAGACAACCATCTCGCAGCGAATCTCAAACCGGTGGACCTTGCCGAACGAATTGGCGAACTGAGGAAAGAAATGCCGGACCTGAAGATTGAGGTGGAGGCTGATCGCCTTGATCAGGTGGACGCGTTTCTCAAGATAGAGGGTATTGATGTGGTTCTGTTAGACAACATGTCAAACTCACAACTCATCGAAGCCGTCTCGATGAGAAATAGTGTGAACTCATCGATCCAACTTGAGGCGAGCGGGGGAGTAAATCTGGACACAATTGCCGCCATTGCGGAGACCGGTGTCGACTTCATCTCGGTAGGGGCTTTGACCCACTCGGTCCGATCCATTGACCTCGGACTGGATCTCGTCGAGCAATAATGAGATCAACGGTTTACTCAACAGTCACTCGCGGATGGTCTCCGGATCTGGTCCGGGTCTTCCCTGAGGATCGCTTTCGTTTCCTTGAGAGCACAGGTTCGACGAATGATGATTTGCTCGAACTCCTCCGACAGGGGAAGGTCGATCACCTCACAACAATACAGGCTGATCATCAGTCAAAGGGTCGTGGTCGGCGGGGTGACAAGTGGGAGGCTCCGGCCGGAGCAAATCTCCTCTTTTCGATCGCCCTCCGCCTTCCCGGGGATAAGACAATCTGGACGAGGCTCCCTCATCTCACCGCCTACGTTGTCGGGAACGCGGTTGAGTCGATTCTGCCTGGTGAGGTGGACCTTTGCGCCAAGTGGCCCAATGACCTCATCGTAGACGGGAAAAAGCTGGGTGGCATTCTTGTGGAAACGGTGATGACTCCGGAGCCGTTCGCGGTTGTTGGAGTCGGACTGAATGTAAACATGCGGAGCAGCGATCTCCCCGGGGACTTGCGGGAGATCGCGACTTCACTCTACGAGTCCGTTGGTTGCGAATCGAGCCGTTCATTCTTACTGGGACTCATCATCCGGGGATTCATTCAGGACTTCCCGTCCAGGTTGAGCGACTTTGCGAAGGTCCGTTCATGGCTGGAAGAGCGAAGTTTTCTCAGGGGCAAAACGATACGGGTAATCACGAACCGGGATGCCATGACCGGTGTCGGACGGGGATTGGGACCGGGGGGGGAATTGCTTCTCGAACTCGAATCGGGAGAGGTCCGCACGATTATCAGTTCGGAAAAAATAGAGTTTTGTTAGCGTATTGCATGGAAACGTGGAAATTAATTAAGTTGTGTAAATTAATTCGAAAGGTATCCTCAAGACAAACCTGATAACCACGCCATGGCCGACTTCTTCTTCGCTGACGACTATCGGCTCGACCAGAGTCCGACCCGTGAGTTCTACGACACCTTCCTGAAAGGACTCGTTCACAAACACAATAATCTCATGGGAGTGATTCAGGGCTTTTCCAGCCTTATCCTGTACGATGAGAGCATCAGTGAAGAAGTTCGCGACAGCGCTCAGCAAATGCAGGACTCCTCGAAGATGGCCTCTGCCTTGAATCAGGAAGTTCTTGTCTCGGCGGGATGCTCCCGTTGTGATGACGGCTCTGCTTCGGTGGGCGACCTCATGACTTTCTGGAAAGATAAAGCCGGGGAGATTTGTCAGGTGGCGGGGGTAGGACTGCAGGTGACTCCGCGGGATGGTCTGCCGAGAGTGAACGGTGACGGAGGAAAGCTCAGTGAAATCTTTTTCCATCTTGTCAGGAATGCCGCCGAGGCAGCTGCCGAAGTTTCGGGCGGTTCAGTCGCTATTGATCTCTTTCCTCCCGGCGAAGCAAGTCCGGGCGAGAACGTCGATCTCTTTGTGCGAAACACGAGCGTCACGATGACGGAAGAGGCCGTGAAGAAAGCCTTCGAACCCTTTCATACGAGCAAAGGAAGCGAGCATTTCGGTCTCGGTCTGACGACGGCGTCCGTTCTCAGCGGGCAGATGGGAATGCGCCTCGGTTTGCGGCATGCCGACGGAACCACGACCGCCTGGCTTGCGATGCCTCAGGAAGGCTGACGGCACCTCTTAGCTGGTTCCGGCAATCCCGAATTTTTTCGCTTTTTCGCGAACCGTCAGGCGTGAAAGCCCCAACCACTTCGCCGCCTGGCTGATATTTCCATCGCTCTTTCTGAGGGCGAGATCGATCAATGCGGCTTCGACTTTTTCGACAGCAACCTGGTGGGCGTTTTCGATTTTTCCCTCGGAAGCATCGTTCAAGAGCTGACGGCAGAAATCCTCGACCGAATCGTTGTCGGACCGCGACTGGTCGGGAGGTTCCGTTTCGATGAGAAGCTCTTCGATCATGTCCCGATCGATGGCGTACCCACGACTCCGGAGAAGCGCCTTTCTGACAATATTCTGAAGCTGACGCACGTTGCCCGGAAGGCGGGCTGATTCAAGTCGTGCTACCGCATTTCGAGTCACCGAAACAGAAGCGACCCCGAGCTCGGTGCCATAGCGCCGAAGGAAGAAATTCGTGAGAAGGGCCACATCGCCGGTGCGGTCTCTCAGGGGAGGTAGCTTAATCGTCGCGACATTGAGGCGGTAGAAAAGGTCTTCTCGGAAATGACCCTCCGAGATCATCTTCTCAAGATTCCGATGAGTTGCAGCAATAATGCGGACATCGACCGAAATTTCCTCGGAACCGCCGACGCGCTGAAATCGCTTCTCTTGAAGAACCCGCAACATCTTCGCCTGAAGAGCAAGGTCCAGATCTCCGATCTCATCGAGGAACAAGGTAGCCCCGTTCGCCTGCTCGAACTTCCCGATACGAGTGCTGACCGCACCGGTGAACGCGCCTTTTTCATGACCGAACAACTCGGACTCGAGCAGGTTCTCGGGAATCGCGGCGCAGTTCACGGTGATGAAGGCACGGTGGGCCCGGTGGCCGTGTTGGAAGAGGGCCCGGGCAACGAGTTCTTTTCCCGTTCCGGTTTCCCCCCGGATCAGGACGGTGACCGGAGTCGGAGAGAGTCGGCCGAGTGCTTTATAGACGTCGAGCATGGCCCGACTGTTCCCAACCAGTGAGTCGGCGGAATCCGTGAGCTGATTCGTGGGATCAATCGCGACCGGTTCGGAGGATTTCTGCGCGCAAGTGACCGCCTCCTTGACTGCTTTCACGATATCCGGGCCATGGATCGGTTTTGAAATAAAATCGAAGGCTCCCGCCTTCACCGCTTCGATTGCCATTCGGCTCTCGGATGAGCTGCTGATGCCGATTACAGCAAGTTGGGGATGGGTCCGATGGATCGCCTTCATCAAGCTGAAACCCCCGCCATCCGGAAAGTCCAGGTTGGCAACCACAGCGATGAGTTCATGATGTTGAACTTCATCTTCACCTTCTTCAACGGAAGGAACTGACACCACTCTCAAATCGGTATCTCTCAACGCTACCGCAACGGCCTCCGTGGTCTCAGGGTCGTCATCCACGACCAGAACTCTCTGTGCTTTCGCCATGCGGTGATTCGTCAGTTACCGCTTACTGGTAAGTAATTTACCACAGAAAGCGAGGAGAAAGACTTTCCTTGATTTTAACCCCTTGGTATTCATCTCGTTACATAATAGAAATATGCATTGGCATCTATAATGCTGAATGAGATGCCGTAGGTTTAAGAAAAAACCCAGATACAACATGAAAAAAATCGAAGCCATCATCAAACCCTTCAAACTTGAAGAAGTGAAAGAAGCCCTCACCGAATCCGGAGTTCACGGCATGACTGTCAGTGAAGTGAAAGGGTTTGGACGCCAGAAGGGACACACCGAGATCTATCGTGGATCCGAGTATACCGTCGACTTTCTTCCCAAGGTAAAGCTTGAGATTGTTGTCGAAGACGGCGATGCCGCCTCTGTCGTCGATACGATCGTCAAGGCTGCTTCCACCAACAAGATTGGTGACGGAAAAGTGTTCGTTTCCTCCATCGAAGACGCGATCCGGATTCGTACCGGTGAGCGCGGTGAAGAGGCGATTGCCGTTTCCGGCGAGTGATCCCGCTCCGTTCTGTTCAACAGGACCATGCATAAGACCCGGACCACCTCGTGGCTCCGGGTTTTTTGCGTCCCGCCTCAAGCACCGATCCGGTCCGTGCCGAGATATGGCTGCAATGGCTCCGGAATCAGAATACTGCCGTCTGACTGCTGATACGTTTCTACCAGAGCCACGTAGAGACGCGGGAGGGCAGTGCCGGAACCGTTCAAAGTGTGGCAAAAGCGATTCTTTCCCTCTTCGTCTTTAAAACGCAGCTTCATTCTTCTCGCCTGGTAATCGAAGAAATTCGAGCAGCTCGAAACTTCGAGGTAACCACCGTGACCGGGAGCCCAGACTTCGATGTCATAGGTTTTCGCCGAGCTGAAACCGAGGTCGCCGGTGCATAATTCGATCGTCCGGTAGTGGAGACCGAGCTTCTGAAGGACGAGCTCGGCCTCTGCAGTGAGTTCTTCCAAAAAGTCCCCCGACTCTTCCGGGCGGACAATGTTGACCAGTTCCACCTTGTCGAACTGATGCATGCGAATCAGACCACGGCTCTCCCGTCCCGCTGATCCGGCTTCGCGACGAAAGCAGGGCGTGTAGGCCGTCATTTTAATCGGAAGATCTGATTGCGACAGGAGCTGCTCGCGGTAGAGGTTCGTGACCGGAACTTCCGCCGTCGGCGCGAGAAAGTAGGATCCGTCTTCGAGTCCATACATGTCCTCTTCGAACTTCGGAAGCTGACCTGTTCCGAACATCGAATCCCGGTTGATGATGAAGGGAGGTGAGACCTCGCGGTAGTCGTGCTCCGTCGTGTGGAGGTCGAGGAGGAACTGGATCAGGCTTCGTTCGAGACGGGCCCCGATGCCGGTGAAGGTCACAAAACCGCTCGAGCTGACCCGGGCTCCCAGTTCAAAATCAAAGAGGCTGTTCTTCCGGGCAAGTTCCACGTGATCGACGGGATCGAAGTCAAAAGACGGCTTTTCTCCCCACTCCCGGATCACAGGATTGGCGGTCTCATCTTCGCCGACGGGACAACCCTCATGCGGAAGATTCGGGATCTGGAGGAGGAGTTCGGTCTGGCGTGCGTCGGCCGCATCCACCTCCTCACCGATGGACTTGATCCGTTCGCCGATCTTTCTCACCTCTGCCTCGACTTCCGAGCTGTCTTCGCCTGATTTCTTCAGCTGGCCAATCTCTTTCGAAATACGATTCCGCTCGGATTGAAGCTGTTGCTTCTCCGTCTCGCCGGAACGGCGTTTCTCGTCACAAACGAGGATTTCATCAATGAGCGTCCAGGCCTCGCCACCTCGTGTTTTCACACGGGATTTGATGGCTTCGGGATCGTCGCGAAGAAGTCGGATATCAAGCATGTCGGGCAGAGTGTAACGCAGAGACTCGAAGCGTCAACGGGTCAGGATGAACTCAAGTCCGAGTACGGCAAGAGGAGGAATTAACAGGGAAAGATCCGCCAACGCCTGCACGAGTTGCTCAGGAATCCTGCGATTGAGATTGATGAAAAAGCAGAGGATTGAGGTGCTCAAAATCGAGAGGCCAACCGGGAGGACTTCCCCCCGGAGGATGAGATAGACGGAAATGACGAAGGCAAAAGCGGGTGGAAGAACAATTGCTCTCGAATGGCGGCGCACCGATGATGAGAAGAAGCCCGCCGGATCGTGGCGGTTGTCGTAGCCGGCTTCCGCCAGTGAAATGCGGAGACAGTTGCCGAAGAAGAGTGAACTCATCGCCAGCCCGAGGCACCCCGTTACCACGGTAAAAGGGAGCGGGAAAACGCTCAAAAAAATACCAACTGAAAAACAGAGGGCAATTGTCAGCTCTTTCCATGGTCCCATCAGAAAGTGATCCGGGAACCTGCGGAAAAAACGGAACACTATATAATAAGCAGCGGTCGCTCCCGCGAGAATGCCGCCGCCCCGGACGATCGGCGTGGATAGAAAAGGAAAACTGGAGATAGCAAGTCCCGACGCAACAATGAGGAGCACGACGAAAAGAATTCTAAATCTGGCGGTGAATCCATGTCGAAGGGGAGTGTCCTCTTGCATCACCAGCTTCCGCGTGTCGTAGAGGCGGTCGAAAAGGTAGATCGCCCAGACCGCCGCAAAAAGTGCGGTGAACGGATGGGGTGAGATCAGAGGATCTTCCCGCAGTGAGTGCGCGACAAGCGCCCAGGCAATGGCGACCAAAGGCGCGTCCAGACAAAGCAGGGAGGGCCAGAGAATGAGCTGTCGCTTTGATCGGTCGATGTCGGCAAGAGGATTAAATGATGAGGAAATCGAAGATCACCAATCCGACTGGGAATTTACTTTATTCTCCGGCAATTCTCGTGCTGATTCATTGCCATACTCATGGAAGCATCCCAACCGAAAATTTATGCCCTCATTCTCGCAGGTGGGAGTGGAACCCGATTCTGGCCGTTGAGCCGCAATGTCCGCCCGAAACAATTGCTCAGCCTCTTTGATGAGGAGACCCTGATCGAAAAGGCGGTGAACCGTCTCGAAGGACTGGTCCCCCCGGAGAGGATCCTCGTTCTGACGAATGAAGTCCAGCGCGACGGTGTTATTGCCGCACTGCCCACCCTGCCGCCGGAGAACGTCGTCGCGGAACCGGCGAGAAGAGATACCGCCCCGGCCATTGCGCTCGCTGCGGGTTGGATTGCCGCAAGAGATCCCGAAGCGATCATGATCGCGCTGCCTGCCGACCAGCTGGTGGTGAAAGAAGAGGCCTTCCGACAGGTTCTGGAAGCATCAGCCAAAGCTGCCTTCTCTCACGAGGCGATCGTCACCCTCGGAATCAAACCGACCTGGGCCTGCCCCGGTTATGGATACATTGAGCGGGGCGGGGTCGTCACGAAGCTCGATCTTCCTCACGGGTTTGCCGCACACGATGTCGCCCGGTTTCGGGAGAAGCCTTCGCCCGAAGTCGCCGAAGCATATTTCGCTGATGGAAATTTCTCATGGAATGCGGGCATCTTTATCTGGAGCATCCCGACGGTGATTCGGGAACTCTCCGAACATTGCCCTCAATTGGCCGAATTCGTGAACCAACTCAGCACCGCCGAAGACTTCGGGTCCACGGTTGCTGATCGTTTCCCGACTCTCGACAAGATTTCGATCGACTATGCGATTATGGAGAATGCGAAGAGTATTCTGAACATCGAGGCGGATGTCGGATGGGATGACGTGGGCGGTTGGCCGTCCGTGGCAAAGTATCTTGAAAATGACGAAGAGGAAAATGCTCATCGTGGACCGCTCATCGCGGTGGACGCCCGGCGGAATATTGTCTTCTCCGTCGAAGGGGCTCCGGTTCCGGCCTTGCTTGGCGTCAGCGATCTCATTGTGGTGCAAACGAAAGATGCGCTCCTCGTCGCTGACCGGAATGATGCAGACCAGATCAAGAAGCTGGTCGATATTCTCCCTGAGGAACTCCTCTAATTGAGATGAGCGAATGGGTTCGGGCACTGGGAATTGATTATGGCACTGTCAGGATCGGGCTCGCCGTGAGTGATGATCTCGGGTTCCTCGCACACCCTCTCGAAACCGTTGCCGGTGAAAATCCTGACAAAGCCGTGATCGAGATCGCGCGAATCGTTCGTGAGAGAAAGATCGGGGACATCGTCATCGGTCTTCCACTTCACACCAACGGGGATGAAGGCAAGGCTGTGAAAAAGGTACGTGGTTTTGCGGAGTTGCTCCGTGCTGAACTTGAGCCTGCAATTCGCTGGCACGAAATCGATGAGCGCTACACGACAATGATGGCGATGGAGAAGCTCCATTCTGCGGGGCGCAATGAGAAGAACTCCCGCAAAATCATTGACCAGGCTTCCGCCGTCGAAATACTGCAAAAGTGGCTCGATGACCGGGCACCGACCGGGAACTTTTTCCCGGCCGATGAGCCGGACCTCTAGCAGCGGTTTCCGGAAAGGTTGTTGGATTTCCCGCTGATCTCATTCGATCATTCAGGATGCAGAACGACAAAGTTGAAAAAGTCGGAGTGATCGGGCTCGGAATTATCGGAAGTCGCGTTGCGGAAGCGCTTCGTGAAAGCGGTCGCCAGGTCTACGTATGGAGCCGCACTCCGAAGCCGGAGCCGAACTTTCTCAGTTCGCCTGGCGAGATCGCAGAACTCGCTGACACCATCCAGATATTCGTCTCGAATGGTGAGGCACTCGTTGAGGTTGTCACCGCGATGAAAGACTCGCTCTCAAAACGGCACACCGTAATCAATAGCTGCACCGCAGATCCCGACTCCGTAGTCGAAGCCTACCAAATCGTGAAAAACGTCGGCGCCAGTTTTTTGGATGCCCCGTTTACCGGAAGTAAAGCTGCAGCCGAAAAGGGCGCCCTCGTCTATTATGTCGGAGGGGATCCGGCAGCACTCGATGCAGCCAGGTCGCTACTGGAAGCCTCGTCGAAGGAAATCCTCTACGTGGGCCGCGTCGGTGAGGCTACGGTTCTGAAGTTGGCGACCAATATGATTTCAGCAGCTACCGTGGAGGTACTCTCCGAAGCGCTTGGTCTTGTCACCGCAGCCGGAATCAACCCGGCGAAACTTTCCGACGCCATCGCGCAGAACGCATGCAGCTCAACGCTCACGGGGATGAAGTTGCCCACCATGATCACCGGAGACTACGAGCCCCACTTTTCTCTCAAACATATGTTCAAGGATGCTCAATATGCGCTCAGCCTTGGGAAACGGCTCGGAATCGAGCTGCCGGCCCTGTCGACAACTGCGAGCGTCATGTTCCGCACGATGCAGAAAGGTCATGGCGATGACGACTACTCTGTTCTTGCCGCGAAGTATCAGAAGAAAGGCGCCGCCGAAGTAAAAGGAGAGAAGTCATGATGTCCCCGAAGATTCCGGAGGGAAGTTGGGTCCGTCTAAAGAACCGGGCCCTCTTTCGAATCAGCGGGCCGGACCGGGTTCGCTTTTTGAATGGGCAGGTCACCAACGATGTTGCCGGGCCATTGCATGAAGAGGCGATCGCGGCCTGCCTCTGCTCCCTGAAAGGAAAGGTGGAATTTCTCGTTTGGATCTCTGCCCTTGGCGATGACCTCTTCCTCGATGGCCAGATCGATCAACGCGAGGAACTGGCCGCAAGGCTTGATCGTTATCTGATCGCCGACGATTGCGAAATCAATGATGTCACGGAGGGGATTGACCTGATTCACCATTTTGATCCGAACCTTGCCGGAGTGCAGTCCCGCAGAAGTGATCAGAAAGGATTTGATCTCTATCTGAATAGCGAAGCATCACCGCTGAAGCCGACCGCGGAAATTCCTCTCGAAGACTTCGCGACGAGGCAGGCTCTCGCCTTGATCCCCGAATACCCTAATGAGATCACGGGGAATGAATTTCCAGCCGAACTGGGCCTTGATCAATGGGCTGTGGACTTCCACAAAGGCTGCTATCTCGGGCAGGAAGTCATTTCCCGAATAAAAAGTGTCGGGAAAGTTAAACGCTCCTTAATTCTCGCCCATGCTGAAACTCAACTACAGCAAGACTCAAAGGTGAGAACCGACACTGGAGCCGAGGGGCGCGTCACCAGACTCATCAGGGCTAATAAGAAAAAAAAATCACTTTACATCTGCCTGATCAAAGCAACCCCGGAATCGCCTGCATCCCTTGCCCCACAAAGGGTTGAAGCGATTTAAAGTAATTGGATCGAAATTTAAAACGTCAAAAAAAACACTTTATTAGAAAAAAGATGAATAATTTTCAGTTGCGTAGTGAGAACAAATCATCAATGGTCATGCTGAACTGTAATGGGAGCATCTCCAGTCAGCATGAAGCTGGCATGGTAATTACTGCTAAGCGGTTCACGATCTAACGATCAACGAAAACAGGTTATTACGACCAAATCTCAAACCAAGGGAGTTAACAAGATTATGAAAAAAGCAATTATTGTTGCAACAATCAGTGCACTCACGCTCGGCGTGAATGCAGGAGACTGGGGAAAGGCGCCGATTCCGGACAAGACCCCAATTGAAGAGTG
>JARGOP010000002.1:66710-121186 GCA_029233965.1 Verrucomicrobiales bacterium
ATGCAGGAGACTGGGGAAAGGCGCCGATTCCGGACAAGACCCCAATTGAAGAGTGCGTCGACATCGGCGGTTCTATCAGCGCAGGATACGAGACGGACTACATCTTCTACGGTGCACGTTTTGCTCGCGACAGCGTTTGGACCGACGTGAACTACACGTTCGACAATTTCATCGTTCCAATTAACGTTGGTGCATGGTACCTCAACGGAATCAACGGTGCAGGCGCAACTGCATACGATGAGCTTGATCTTTACATCGCTGCTGAACTCGGAACCTTCGCTGGTTTTGATGTGAGCCTCGGTTACACACACTTCTTCTTCCCTGAGTCAGGTGCAGGAAGCTACGGTGAGATCGGACTCGACATCAGCCGTTCACTCGGTTTCGTCGATTTCGCTGCTGAAGCTAACTATGCTCTCATCGAAGGACTTGCAGGCGGCGCTCAGAGCGGTGCTTGGTACTATGCTGCTGGCATCGAGAAGACTTTCGGTCTTACTGATTCCATCAGCCTTGTTCTTGCAACCGGCATCGGATATTCCGACAACTACTTCCAGATCGGTGGATTCCTCGGTAGCGGTAACACAACCGACAGCGGTTGGAACCACTACTATGTCACTGCATCTCTTCCGATCGAGCTTAACTGCCGCGCAACACTCACTCCTTACATCGGATACTCCGGTGCTCCGGACACATGGGTGGTTGACGGTTACCAGGGCCTCGGCAACGGAACTTCCCAGTCTGACATCCTCCACGGTGGTGTCAGCCTCAGCGTTTCTTTCTAAGTTGCGCTACGAAGGTTAGAAAATTTATTTAAACCTTGGTGTAAATCGCCTCCCGTTCGCGGGGGGCGATTTCTTTTTGTACACAGATCGCCGATTCTGCCGATTTGAAAGCTGATGGAGGAAAAGACTGTTCACGTCCTGATCGATGGTGCGACGAGCGATCTCACGTTCAGCTATCTGATTCCTGAGGGACTGGACGTTGCCCCGGGACAGCGGGTTCGCATTCGACTCCGCAACCGGCCCGCGATCGGAACGGTGACCTCAATTGAAACGATTGACACCGCCAACCTGGGCTATGCCTTGAAGCCCATCGATGGGGTGGTTGCCGAAGAACCGTTTCTCACGCCCGGACTCATCCAGTTGGCCCGGTGGATTTCCGCCTTCTACCTCGCGCCTGTCGAGACGGTAATTCGGTCGATGTTGCCAAAGCCTTCACGTGGAGAGCACGAGAAGCGGAAAAAGGAGAAATTCGTTGAACTGACCGCGGCAGGTAAAAATCACGGTAACTCAGGTGAAAAGCTCACGGCAAAACAGGGAGAGGTTCTGGACCTCCTTCAGGAGAAGGGGGCTCTCAGTCTTGCTGCGCTAACGGGGGAATATGGCCTGTCCCGTTCCTCCATCAAATCCCTTGAAACCAGGGGGTTTCTCGAAGTCGGGGAGCGAATCGTAAATCGTGATCCTCTCAGGGATGTCGAATACGCAGCCAACAGCGCTCTCGAGCTGAATGAAGAGCAGCGGGTCGTGCTCGATTCGATTCTCGAAGCCGGAAAGAAAATCGAAGCCGGGGAGCCGGTAAAGCCCATTCTCCTCTATGGAGTCACGGGAAGTGGAAAGACGGAGGTCTATCTACAGGCAATTCAGGAAACGATCCGGGAAGGCAAAGGTGCCATCGTTCTCGTCCCGGAAATATCACTCACTCCCCAGACGGCTGACCGGTTCAAGCAGCGCTTCGCGGATATTCAGGATCAGGTGGCCATCCTTCACAGCAATCTTTCGGAAGGGGAGCGGCACGACGAATGGCGAAAGGTCCTCGAACAGAAGGCACGCATTGTCATCGGGGCCCGGAGCGCGATCTTTTCCCCTATGCAGAATCTTGGTCTTATCGTCGTCGACGAAGAGCACGAGAATTCCTACAAGCAGGATATCATCCCGCGCTATCAGGCAAGGGATATCGCCGTCGTTCGCGCCACGATAGAGAAATGCCCGGTCCTCCTCGCCAGCGCAACGCCTTCGCTGGAGTCGTGGAATAACACGCTGAACGGAAAATATGATCTCGCGACGATGAGTAAACGCGTTGATGATCAAAAGCTTCCCCTGATTCGAATCATCGACATGCGACTGGAGTCGAAGAAAGTCCAATCCGGCCCTGCGATTCTCTCCACGAAACTCCGGCAATCGATCGAAGAGCGTCTCGCGGACGGTGAACAAACGATTCTTTTTCTGAACCGGCGTGGCTTTGCCCGCAATATCCTCTGTCCCGAATGCGGTTATGTGGCCAATTGTCGGCATTGCGCGACGACGATGACTCTTCACCGGGGCGATGATCGCCTCATTTGCCATATTTGTGGTTTCTCCCAGCTTCCCCCGACCAGATGCCCGGAATGCAGTTCGCGATCAATCGTGAATGCAGGATACGGAACGGAACGGGCCGAGGAGATCCTAAACAAGGTCTTCACGGATGCCAGAATTACCCGAATCGACACCGATTCGATGCGGAAAAAGAATCAGTTGCGCGATACCCTGAACGCTTTCCGTGCCAAAAAGATCGATATCCTTCTCGGAACTCAAATGATCGCGAAAGGCCTCCATTTCCCGAATGTGACTCTCGTCGGAATCCTTAATGCTGACGTGGGACTTCACATCCCCGATTTTCGCGCCGGCGAAAGAACCTTCCAGCTCCTGACCCAGGTCGCGGGACGGGCAGGGCGGGGGGAACTCGAAGGCGAGGTGGTCGTGCAAACCTACACTCCTCACCATCCGTCAATCCAGCACGCGCGACATCATGATTTTGAGGGCTTTGCGGAGCAGGAGCTGCTCATGCGCAGACAGTTCGGGCACCCCCCGTTTCAGCGAATGGTTCTCGTGACCGTTCGCTCGGTTCATCAGGAACGGGCTGAATTTTCGCTGAAAACCCTGCACGCCCGTCTCAAACGGGAGCTTCCCGAAGGCATGTCACTCACCGAGCCGCTGCCTTCCCCGCTCGTAAAATCCCACGACCAGTGGCGATTCCAAATCATCCTCAAAGGGGCAAATCCGCGACGAATGGCAGCGCACATTCGAGAGGTAACGAGAGACCTGACGTTTCCCCCGGATGTCATCGTGACCTACGACGTGGATCCCTACTCGATGGGATGATGCTATTTTGAACAGTTTTTTTACTGAAAAGATTTGCAATAGGATGGAAAATTGAGGACTGATGGGACATGTCCCTGTCCTGTGTCTATTCAGGTGCCCTTGTCGGAGTCGATGCCGTCGGGGTTGAGATCGAGGTGAACGCCTCTGATTCCGGCAATCTGGACATCAAGCTTGTCGGTCTTCCCGACGCGGCGGTTCGTGAAAGTGTTGATCGGGTCACCACCGCGATCAAAAACAGTGGTCTTAGGTGGCCGGCGAAAAAGATTACGATCAATCTCGCACCCGCCGATATCAAAAAGGAGGGCCCAAGCTATGATCTCCCCATTGCGATCGGAATGGCATCGCTGGATCAGGAACGGAACGGGAAACTCACCGAAGCCGCTTTGGAAAAGTGTGCCGTGGTGGGAGAGTTGGCCCTCGATGGGCGTGTCCGTCCCGTCAAAGGAATTCTCTCGCTCGCTCTTCAGGCAAAACAAGCCGGAAAAAGAGCGATTCTTGTCCCGCAGGAAAACGCGGTCGAAGCCAGTATTGTTGAGGGGATCTTTGTTTATGGAATCGCTTCCCTGCGGGACGCCTACGATCTCCTCACGGGCAATGGGAACATCAGCCCGCAGAAACTCGACCGGGAGGAATTTTTCAATACGAAGCGGGCCTACCCCGTCGATTTCGACGAGGTGAAAGGCCAGGCTCATGCGAAACGCGCCCTTGAAGTCGCGATGGCGGGGGGCCACAACCTCCTCATGTTGGGCAGTCCCGGAACGGGGAAATCAATGCTCGCGAAGCGACTCGTCACGATTCTTCCTGCGATGATGGAGGAGGAAGCGATTGAAACAACAAAGATCCACAGTGTCGCCGGGTTGGTGGACGGAAAACACAGCTTCCTCGCGACGCGCCCCTTTCGTTCTCCACACCACACCATTTCGGATGTGGGCCTCCTTGGAGGAAGCAGCAATCCGACTCCCGGGGAAGTGAGCCTCGCACACAACGGAATTCTTTTTCTCGATGAGTTGCCCGAATTTCGGCGTTCCACCCTCGAAGTGCTCCGCCAACCGCTTGAGGATGGTCACGTCACGATTTCACGCGCCGCCGGGAAATTCACTTTCCCGAGCCGCTTCAGCCTCGTCGCGGCGATGAATCCCTGCCCCTGTGGCTACCTTGGCGATCCATCGCGGGAATGTCGTTGCTCGCCGGGGCAGATCGAAAAGTATCGTCAACGGATCAGCGGCCCCCTGCTCGATCGGATCGATCTCCACATCGACGTTCCGGCGGTGAATTACAAAGAACTGCGATCTGAATCCGGAGGCGAATCCTCCGAAGTGATTCGTGAGCGGGTCGAAGAGGCACGTGCGATTCAGTTAGAGCGGCTCGTTGTCTTTCCGGGAGTGAACTGCAACGCGGACATGGGCAATCGTCAGGTTTCGAGGTTTTGTCAGCTCGACAAACAGAGTGAACGCACCCTGGAGCAGGCCATGGAAAGTTTGAACTTCAGTGCCCGCGCTCACGATCGCATCCTGAAGGTGGCGAGGACTCTCGCGGATCTTGAGGGCGCGATGGAAATCAAAGAGGTCCACGTTCTTGAGGCGATCCAGTATCGGACCCTGGATCGAAATCTTTGGGCTTAGTTCAAAAAGAGCGCATAAAGGGGGCTGGAAAGCCGTCTATCCATTGTTCCCCTATGGAACGCGGCCTTTCCCCAAGGTGGGACGAACTTCAAACCTCCCCTGATTATGAAGAAACTGATTGCACTGACAGCCGTGATTACGGCCTCATTTTTCCTCCTCGCTCCGACCTCCGCGGAAGCCGGATCCTACCGGTCCAAGGTGATCGGAAAATGCGGAGGCTGCGGAGGCCATATCCATTCCTTCTACCGCCCGGTGCGACTTCCCTGCGGAAATATTCGTTACACCTGGGTGCCCTCTTACCACAGCAATTGCGGACGGGTATCCTCCTATCGATCAATCAGCCGGTTCCCGTCCAGCTCCTACGTTCGCCGAAGCTATGTGCCGGGAACTCACGGGTTCGTCTCCCGCAGCTTCTATTCCCGCGGACCAGGCATTTCGCTCCGCTTTGGCAGCAGCCGCGGCTATTGCCGCTGAGTTAGCTCCCTCCCTGACCTGTTTTCGAGAGAAACGCTCCGCCTGCGCGGGGCGTTTTTCGTTTTCAATGGTTCCGAAAAGAAATTTGTCGATTCCTTTGCAAAGATTGCTTGCGAAAAGGTGATTTAGAATTTAAGAATGCCCTCCTTCGCGCTGGAACCTCCTCGGTTTCAGCCCCGGTTGCTCGGGTGGCGGAATTGGTAGACGCGCAGGATTAAGGATCCTGTGGGGCGACCCGTGGGGGTTCGATTCCCCCCTCGAGCACTTTTATACACGGATGACTGTGAGCACGACTTCCACTGATTCACCTTCCGCGATTCTAACGATCTCCTGCGATGACCAACCCGGCATTGTGGCGTCCGTCTCGGAATTTCTCTTTCACAACCGCGGAAACATTGTCGATGTCGATCAGCACGTGGATCGCGAGGCCGGCATCTTCTTCATGCGCGTCGAATGGGAGACCAGTGGATTTGCAATTCCCCGCGATGAAATTGCTTCCGCGATCGCTCCGCTCGTCGAAAAATTCTCGATGCGTTCGGCTCTCTATTTTTCGGACGTTCGCCCGCGCGCGGCATTGTTTGTCACGAGGGATAACCATTGCTTCTACGACCTGCTTTCACGTCATGAAAGCGGAGAGCTTCCGATGGACATTCCTCTGATTATCAGCAATCGCGAGGACTTAAGGCCGGTCGCGGAACGGTTCGGAATCCCTTTTCATCATTTTCCGATCACGAAAGAGACAAAGCAGGACCAGGAGGCGGCGGAGATTTCCCTGCTGAACGGGCACAAGGTCGATCTCGTAATTCTGGCTCGCTACATGCAGATCCTGAGCCCGCAAATGACGGAAGCGTTTCCGAACCGGATCATCAACATCCATCACTCCTTTCTGCCCGCTTTTCCGGGCGCCCGCCCCTATCACTCGGCGCATAAACGCGGAGTGAAGCTCGTCGGGGCGACCAGCCACTACGTCACCGAAGATCTCGACGAAGGCCCTATCATTGCGCAGGGGGTCACACCGGTTTCGCACAAAGACACGGTTCACGATTTTGTCCGCAAAGGACGTGCTCTCGAGCAAAGTGTTCTCTCTCGCGCCGTCTGGCTGCATCTCAATCGCCGGACCCTTGTTCACGAAAACCGAACCGTCGTCTTCGGGTAACGGTTTCCGTGTCCGTTTTCTGGCATTGCCGGAAATTCGAAGTAAGCTCGCGCATGGCTCAAAAATTCCAGACCCTGCCGGGTTTCCGTGATTTCTACCCTGCTGAATGTGCGGCGAGAAACTACGTCTTCGATACGTGGCGTCGTGTCGCGCGGCGATATGGGTTCGTGGAGTACGAAGGCCCGATCCTGGAACCCACCGACCTCTACCGGAAAAAGAGCGGGAATGAAATCGTGAATCAGCTCTTCTGTTTTGAGGACAAGGGTGAGCGTGATGTTTCGATGCGCCCTGAGCTGACTCCCACCCTGGCACGGATGGCGGCAGCGCGGCAGCGGGATTTCAAGAAGCCGCTCCGCTGGTTCTCGATCGGCCAGTTCTTTCGCTATGAAAAGCACCAGAAAGGTCGGGGGCGGGAGTTCTACCAGTTCAACTGCGACATTTTGGGAGAAGATTCGATCATCGCCGATGCTGAACTCATGGCGCTGGCAATCGATCTCATGCTGGAACTCGGTTTCACGGCCAATGATTTCAAAATCCGCATCAGTGATCGTCAGGCCTGGGTGTCCTATGCGATCGATCAGGGCGTTGCCGAAGAGTCACTGACTGACTTCCTCCAAATTGTCGATAAGATGGAGCGGACCCCGCCGGAGAAGACGGAGGAAAAGCTCCAGCCACTCGGATTGTCGCTTGCCGGGATCGAAGCCTTCATTGAGTCGGGCGCCGAAGCATCCGACTCGTTGAAAGAGGTGATCACCAATCTTGAGGCTCGCGGGCTCGGAAATTACATTGAAGTCGATCTCGGGATTGTTCGTGGACTTGCCTACTACACTGGTCCCGTTTTTGAGATTTTCGATATCGGGAAAGGGATGCGTGCGGTTGCAGGGGGCGGTCGCTACGATCAGTTGATTGGTTTGATCGGCGGTGTCGAAATGTCGGCCTGTGGCTTTGCGATGGGTGATATGGTCATCACCGATCTCGTTCGTGAGACCGAAAAGCCGGCAGCACTTTTGGAGGCAGCAATCGTTTCCGGACAGTCGGTCGATGTGTATGTCGTTGAGGCGGATCCTTCAAAGAAGAGTGCCACTGCACAGGTGGTGCAGTCCCTGCGTTCGGATGGCTTCAGCGTTCACTATGCCTTCGCGGACATGAAGGTTGGAAAGCAGTTTCAGACCGCTGAGCAATCCGGAGCGGCCCACGCCGTCGTGGTTGGTTCTGAGTTTCCGGAGGTTGGGATAAAAGATCTTTCGGACCGCAGCGAGGAAAAGGTCTCTTTTGAGGCGCTGGGAGCGGCGTTAAAGCGCCACAAAGCTTCGTAAATCTCAAGTATTTCCAGTTTAGGTTGGAGAGTAGTCTGCTACACTATCCCTGTCGGTTATCCACCGGACCCAGCCATGACCAAAACGAATGCCATCGTCTTCTTTTCCATCATTGCGGTGGGACTTCTGATCTCCTACTTCACTCTCGACCGCGTCGCAAAACCGGTCGAAGTTACCGATGAGCCGGTGCCACCGGAAGTCGCTGAGGTCACCGAGCCGGACCCGCCGGAGCCTGAGGTGGAAAAAACGAAGCCTGCAACTCCTGTTCCGGAGACGAGGGATGCGCCGGTGGAGCCGAAGGTTACCGAAAAGAAGACCGGGGGATTTGCGACTCCGGAAATGGCCATGAAGGCATTGGTCGGTGTGATCGGAGAAAAAGACTTTGAGGCGTTCACGGAACTCGTTGGAGAAGACGCCATTGGCGCATCGATCAAGGATGAAGTGAAAACTCTCATTGAGTCGCCCGCCTCTTCACTGAGCGCGGAGAAACCGTTTTCGGAAATCTCCAAGTCAGCGACGCTCGTTCGCTGGGCACTGAATTTCGAACCAGCCGGGGAAAGCGTTGCCAAACCTGAGATACCGAACCGACGACAACTCTATGCGGATCTTGAGACCGTCGAAAATAAATCAGTGGATTTCAAAAAAATCAGCCTGCCGCTTTTGCCTGACGCTGTCGAGAGTTTGGACTCTCCGCCCCGGATCACCACCGCAGAAGAGCCGGTTCCGGCGGGACCGGGCGTGCCGGCCGATCTCCCCAATGATCCGCTTACGATCGCGCATACCTTCTCCAGGGCGGTCATTGCCCGGGATTTCCGTGTCGCCCGTGCTCTTGCTGATCCTGAAAAAGTCACAGACGAGCGTGTTGCCGCTCTCATGATCGCTGTCGAAGAGGGAGGCTTTGCCCTGAAGGAGGATCGCCCGCTCGTCGTTACGTTATCGCGCGAGGACATCACCTGGGTACTCACACGGATCACTTCAGGAGAGATGGCGTCGGAGTTCGCGCTCGAACTCGGACAGGATGGCGGGGATTGGAAAATTGGCGGCCTCACCTTTTCAAAGGTTCTCTCCGCGCTGGCTGATCAGGCCGGCGGTGGCGATGTTGCCTATAGCCCGATCGTCGAAGACCCGTCGGGAGGTGACTCCCTCGTGCTCTATTTTGAGTTCGACAGCGCCGGGGTCACTCCTCGCGGGAAGCGTCAATTAGCGATCATAGCGGATATCCTCAGTCAGGGAGCTGAGCGTGTCATTCGAATCAATGGCCACGCCGATGCGCTGGGAACGGATCAATATAACAAAAGCCTCAGTGATGGGCGTGCCGAAGCCATTCGGAGAGGGCTCATTGAAATGGGGGTTGCCCCGGCTCAGATCATCACCGAGGCGTTCGGTGAAACGAAGCCGCGACGTCCGAATTTCAATCCGGACGGGACCGATAATCCGACGGGGCGTTCCCAAAACCGCCGCGCTGAGGTCTATCTCGATTTTTGACCGGAGTTCAACAGGGTTGGGCCTCTCCCGCAACCCTGTTAGATCGCGCAGGAAAAGAGGCGCTTTCAGGTATCAAATGTGCCGGGGAATTCTCAGGTTCCATCTTGACCTGCCATCCCGCCAACGTAAGTTGCGCCCCTCGCTAACGAGACGCGTCGCTGTTGCATGAATATCCACGAATACCAGGCTAAGGAACTCTTTGAAAAATTTGGCGTCGCCACCCCGAAGGGGAAGGTCGCCGACACCGCGGAGGAAGCGAGAGCGGCCGCCGCAGAACTGGGCGATGAGATCGTCGTGAAAGCCCAGGTCCATGCCGGGGGACGCGGTAAAGGCACTTTCAAGAACGGATTTCAGGGCGGTGTTCACGTCGTGAAGAATGCCGATGAAGCCGCCGAGATCGCTTCCAAAATGCTCGGTCAGGTTCTCGTGACCCACCAGACCGGGGAAGAGGGCAAGCTCGTCAGTAAGGTGATGGTTGCCGATGCGGTCGATATCGAAAAGGAATACTACCTTGCCATTCTCATGGATCGCGAAAGCCGCTCGCCGGTCATCGTGGCAAGCACCGAAGGTGGTGTGAACATCGAAGATGTCGCCGAGAACACACCGGAAAAAATCCACAACGAGGTGATTCACCCGCTTCTCGGACTTCAGCCTTACGAGATCCGAAATCTTTCCGCGAAGCTTGGATTTTCGGGGGATACCGCAAAGCAGTTTGGAAAGCTCCTCAAATCTCTCTACAATCTCTTCATCTCCTGCGACTGCTCGATGGTGGAAGTCAACCCGCTCGTGGCAACCCCGGACGGTCAGATTCTTGCGCTCGACGCGAAGTTTGATTTTGACGACAACGCGCTCTATCGCCACCCTGAAATCGCAGAACTCCACGATCCGACCGAGGAGGATCCCCGCGAAGTCGAGGCGGCTAAATTTGATCTGAACTACATTGGTCTCGACGGGAACATTGCCTGCCTCGTGAATGGTGCCGGACTCGCAATGGCGACGATGGACATCATCAAGCAAAGCGGTGGTGAGCCGGCGAACTTCCTCGACGTCGGGGGAGGTGCGACTCAGGAGCAGGTCCGAAACGCCTTCAAAATCATCCTCAGTGATCCCAATGTGAAAGGAATCCTCGTGAACATTTTCGGTGGCATTATGGATTGTGATGTCATCGCAAAAGGAATCGTCGCCGCCTGTGGTGAAGTTGATCTCAACATTCCGCTCGTGGTTCGACTCGAAGGAAACAATGTCGAGGCCGGCAAGGCGACTCTCGCCGGTTCCGATGTGGATCTCATCCCGGCGGATACCCTCGCCGATGCTGCTGCTAAAGCAGTCGCTGCCATCACCGCTTAATCAGGACACTTACTTTATTTTCTCATGGCTATTCTCGTTGACGAAAACACGAAAATCCTGATTCAGGGCATCACAGGTTCATTTGGCGGGCGCCACGCCCAACTCAGCCTCGACTACGGCACGAAGCTGGTGGCCGGGGTGACCCCGGGAAAAGGCGGGCAGAGGTTCGCGGATACGGTTCCCATTTTCGACACTGTTGGCCAGGCCGTTGCGGAGACCGGGGCAACCGTCAGCGCGATCTTTGTTCCCCCGCCTTTCGCCGCCGATGCGATTCTCGAAGCGGTCGACGCCGGGGTTGAACTCGTCGTTGCGATCACCGAGGGAATTCCGGTCATGGACATGATGAAAGTTCGCGCCGGCATGCAGGGAACGAAGACGCGCCTCATCGGACCGAACTGTCCCGGCATCGTCACTCCCGGCACGGGAGAGAGCTCCCACGGCGGATGCCGTATCGGGATTGCCCCCGGATACATTCACAAGCGCGGTAAAGTTGGCGTTGTTTCCCGCAGTGGCACCCTCACTTACGAAGCGGTTTACCAGCTCACCAGTCTCGGTCTCGGCCAGAGTACCTGTGTTGGTATTGGTGGAGACCCCATCAACGGTACTTCGCACCTCGACATCATGAAGATGTTCAACGAGGACCCCGAGACCGAGGCGATCATCATGATCGGTGAAATTGGCGGAACCGCTGAGGAGGAAGCCGCCGAGTGGGCGAAAGAACACTGCGATAAGCCGATCGCCGGATTCATCGCCGGCGCCACTGCGCCTCCGGGGCGTCGCATGGGACATGCCGGAGCGATTGTTTCCGGTGGAAAAGGCACCGCCGAGGCGAAGATCGCCGCGATGCGTGATGCCGGGATTGAGGTCGCGGAAAACCCATCCGATATGGGGGCTGCCCTCGTTCGCGCGATGGGTTGAGTGAGTTTGGTGAAACAGTGCTCGATTTGAGTTTCAATACGTAGTTTAAGAGAATTAAAGTAAGCAGTGATGTCGGAAAAACCGGAATACGCAAAGGGGCTCGCAGGAGTCATCGCCAATGAATCATGCCTGAGCGACGTTCAGGGCCAGGAAGGCATCCTTCGCTATCTCGGTTACAACATCGACGATCTCGTTGAGAACTGCACTTTCGAAGAGGTGATGTATCTCCTCCACCGGCGGAAACTGCCAACACAGGCAGAACTCGATATTTTCACAAAAAAACTTCGTTCCGAGCGACATCTCCCCCAGGGAGTGATCGATTTCATTCTTGCCGCGCCGAAGGATGCGCTTCCCATGGAAGTGCTGCGCACCGGGGTGAGCATGCTGGGAATGTACGACAATCGGGGCGATGATCAGAACTATGATCTCAACGAAGAGCGCGCCATTGCCATTTGTGCGCAAATGCCCCTGATTGTGGCCTACTACCACCGCGCTCGCCAGGGACTCGACCTTCCTTCCGTTCGCGAAGATCTTTCCGAAGCCGCTCATTTCCTTTACCTTATCAGCGGCGAGGAGCCCAGTGCAGAGGCTACGAAGACTCTCGACGTCGCCTACATCATTCATGCGGATCACGGCATGAATGCTTCCACCTTCAGTTCACGTGTTACGATCGCAACCTTGTCCGACATGTATTCGGCAATCACCTCCGCGATTGGCACGTTAAAAGGGCCCCTTCACGGAGGTGCCAACGAGGGCGTTATCCACATGCTTCAGGAGATTGGCAGCCTCGATAAAGTCGATGCCTACGTCGAGGATTGCCTCGCAAATAAGAAGAAGATCATGGGAATCGGACACCGCGTCTACCGGGTTCTGGATCCCCGGGCCCCGCATCTTCGCAAGATGGCAATCAAGCTCACTGAGGAGCTGGGTGAGACCAAGTGGATTAAGATGTCCGAGCGCATCGCCGAGCTCATGAAGGAGCGAAAGGGTCTCAATGCCAATGTCGATTTCTACTCCGCGACGGTCTATTATTCGCTCGGGATTCCCACTGATTTGTTCACTCCGATCTTCGCGATCTCCCGTGCTGCGGGTTGGACCGCTCAGGTTCTGGAGCAACTCGAAGACAACCGTCTCTATCGTCCGCTGACTCTCTACACCGGGCCGAAGGAGGATCAGCCGATCACGCCAATCGGAGAGCGCGGATAGAATCACGTAAATTGCAAAGTGCTTACTGATTTTTCCCGGAGAGCATCAGCTGCGCTGTTTCTCGAGGAACTTTCTCCATCCTCCGAGTGAAGTGATGTTCTCACTGCCATCCGGGACCTCGGATTCGCAGATGAATCCAGTGACTAATTGACCGCCTGACAGTCTCAATTTTCCGAATCCAAGCGGGCTCGGAATGCCTGCGACAAAGGACCCGAATTGACCGGCGGGAATGGCCCAGCTCTCGACAGCGATGGAGGCTCCCTTTCCTGCTTCGACGCGGATCAGCCCCGGGCGCGGGGGAAGACCTTGCTCTGCGGGGAGCGCGAGGAGTTGGTAGTCGGCCGCGGTTGTGCCCTCGCGAAGAAAACGGGCACCACGATCAATGAGTTGGTGATTGAGGGGTAAACCTCTCATGTGGGCACCGCAAACGACGACCTCAATCCAGTCGGCGGGGAGCTCGGAATGGGAAGCCTCCGTGCCTCCGAAGCGCCCCGCGAGAGCCAGAAGCGCCTGATCCGAAAACGCCGGGGCGACAAGAGTAATCCCCCAGGGTACTCCTTTCGTGGCGAGCCTTCCTGCTGGAATCGCACAGGCGCTCAAGTCGAGGAGGTTCATGAAATTGGTGTAATAGCCAAGGTTGGAATTCAGCTGGACCGGATCCGCTTCCACCTCTGCGGCGGTGTAGGCCGTTCCCGCGGTGGGCGTGACGATGAGGTCAACCTCATCCATGACGCGATCGGCACGACGTTTCAGTTCCTTGAGCCGATACTGAGCGCGGAATCCGTCGACGGCACGGGGGAGGCCACCGCCGCTGATGATCTTGCGGGTAACAGGGTGAAGGGCCTCAGGCTGGTCAGTGATGAAATCTTCGATCGCAGCGAAACGCTCCGAGACCCAAGGCCCCTCGTAGAGAAGAAGAGCCGCTTCGAGAAAGGCGCTGAAATCGATGACAACTTTGGTGCCGCCGATGGATTCCAGTTTAGAGACAGCCTCGGCGAAAAGCGCTTCCGCCCCGGTGTCACCGAAGAACTGAAGCTGGTCGGCCTGCGGGACCCCGAAGGTGAACTCATTGGGAGGGAACCAGTTCGACTGGACGACGTCGCGCGAGTAGGCATCGCCCTCGTCCGCTTGCGCTGCCACTTCAAAAACCGCTGAGGCATCTTCCGGAGACTTTGTGAAAATCGAAACACAGTCGAGTGAGCGACAGGCGGGAACGACCCCCTTGCAGGAGAGACGGCCAAAGGTTGGCTTGAGGCCGATCAGCTCATTCAACCCGGCAGGGATTCTACCCGAGCCGGCCGTATCGGTCCCGAGGGAAAAGGTTACCAAATCGCGGGCCACCGCGACGGCGGAGCCGGAAGAGGAACCTCCCGGGATGAAATCTTCATTGAAAGGGTTCCTCGGAAAACCATACGGGGAACGCACCCCGACGAGTCCCGTCGCAAACTGGTCGAGGTTGGTTTTGCCAATCGGGATCGCTCCCGCTTCGATCAGTAAGGCGACAACGGTGGCGTCTTTGTCAGGATTGTAGGTATAGTCTGGACAAGCTGCTGTCGTGGGGTTGCCGGCGAGATCGATATTGTCCTTGATCGCAAAAGGGATTCCGAAAAGCGGTTTTGTGGCGGGTGACTCCCCTTCGAGCGCTGCGAGGATGGATTCCATGCGCGCCCTGGAAGTCAGCGAAATCCAGATGGCTGGATCTTCTTTTTCAACTGCTTCCATCAAGGAGGCAACCAGATCGCGAGGAATGAGTGTGCCTTCGTTATATTGCTGATGTAGGGAAGAGAGGGAGAGATTCATCTTTGGAGAAAATAGATCAGGCGAGAGATAGGCTGCGCCGGGATCAGGGAGCGGCGATAGGATATCGCTCCTCCCTGGTAGCTTTCGGCATGTCAGGATGGTTTGAGGGCCATGAGAAGTTGTCCGGGTTGAACCGGGTTTCCCTCTTTCGCAAAAACAGATTCCACGGTGCCGGTCTCTGGAGATGGAATCGAAATCTCCATCTTCATCGCTTCGAGAATAATGACTGAGTCGCCTTCCTGAACGACATCCCCGGGCTTCACAAGCACTTTCCAGACACTTCCGGCGACGGCTGCCTCCACCGGTTCGCAGCCTTCGGGGAGTTCGCTTTCGGGTGGAGCAGCAATCTCCTCTGCTGTCTCGACCAGCTTCTTGAAAATGCCGGCGTCTTCCCATCGTTGGCGCTCCTCGCGGAAGGCGTTTTGCTGGGTGCATTGAAAGTTGGTAATGGACTCAGCCTCGTCGGCAAGGAATTGATTGTAGTCCCTGAGCGAAAAGCTGGTCGTTTCGATCTCCGGATTCCAACGCCCGATCAGAAAATCAGATCGGAGTTGTTTCAGCTCTTCCCCGGTGACTTCATAGAAACGGATCTGATCAAAGAAGCGAAGGAGCCAGGGTTCCTCTTCGGTGAACGATTCGGTGACGTGAAACTTGTTCCACATTTGGACAGTGCGTCCCACGAACTGATATCCTCCCGGACCTTCCATGCCGTAGATGCAGAGATAGGCCCCGCCGATTCCTACAGCATTCTCCGGAGTCCAGGTTCGGGCGGGATTGTATTTCGTCGTGACAAGGCGGTGTCGTGGATCCAGCGGTGTCGCGACAGGGGCGCCAAGATAGACGTCACCGAGACCCATCACGCAGTAGGCCGCTGAGTAGACGATTTCCTTCACTTCCTCAATCGTGGCGAGGCCATTGACTCGACGAATGAACTCAATGTTGCTCGGGCACCAGGGAGCGTCGGGATTGACTGACTGCATGTATTTTTGAATCGCCTCCTGCGTGCTGGGATCGTCCCATGACAGGGGAAGATGAACGACTCGGGCGGGGACCTCGACCGATTCCAGATCCGTAATCGAAGCCTCGGACTGATGTATGTAATCGATCACCTCTGCTTGCGAGAGGCGCCTGCTATCGAAATGAATCTGCAGCGAGCGGATCCCCGGAGTGAGATCGAGAACCCCTTCGATTTTCTGCTCACGGAACCACTGGTAAACGACATGAGCTTTGAAGCGGAGATTCAGATCCAGTTTCATGTCCCCGTATTCGACGAGGAGATGACTCTCGCCACTGGGGCGAATCGTGACTCCGGGAAGAGCTTTGATCACCGCAGTTCCGGTTGGGATCGGCTGGACTGTCGGAAGAGTCGGTTTCGCCGGTGAAATCAGTTTAGCGAGTGAAAAGTCCTGTTCGTCACGGAGAAGTCGAGCTTCTTTGTCAGAAACGGGATGAAATCGGATCGTGTCGCCGGGATCAACCTGCCCTATTTTCCAAAGGTCCGCTTCGATAATCGTCGCGGGGCAAACGAAGCCGCCAAGGCTGGGTCCATCCGGCCCGAGAATGACGGGCATGTCCCCCGTGAAATCGATCGACCCGACGGCGTAGGCATTGTCGTGGATGTTGGACGGATGAAGCCCTGCTTCGCCACCATCTTCCCGGGCCCACGTCGGTTTCGGCCCGATGAGGCGGACGCCGGTTCGTGCCGAATTGTAGTGAACTTTCCAGTCCGTGGTGAAGAGCATCTCGATGTCTTCCGTGGTGAAAAACTCCGGACAGCCGTGGGGGCCATAGATCACGGCAATATCCCAATGCGTCGAGTAAGTCGGGATGAGGCCGGGCGGTGCGATGTTCGATTCGCCTGCCGGTTCCCTGCCGAGGCGAAGAACGTCACCGACGCGAAGGGCCCGACCTCCATGTCCGCCAAACTGACCGAGAGTGAAGGTGGATTTACTCCCAAGATAGTCGGGAACATCGAGTCCGCCCTTCACGGCAAGATAGGCGCGAACTCCGGGTTCCTTTCCGCTGGTGCCGATTTTCAGGATGGAACCTTTCCTCACCGGAAACGGATGTCCGAACGGAACCGGTTCTCCATCCAGCGTCGTCGGGAGCGATGCCCCGACCAGGGCGATCTCAGCGGCACGGTTGAACTTGAGCGTCGGGCCGGACACCGTGATCTCGAGACCCGCGGTTCCCTCGGCATTGCCGACGAGTCGGTTCGCGATCCGGAACGCAAGGGGATCCATGGGGCCTGATGGAGGAATGCCGACTTCCCAGTAGCCGATCCGGCCCGGGTAATCCTGAACCGTCGTTTGGGTCCCCGAAGCGAGCACATCGATCGTCGAAGGTGTGTACTCGAATCCGGCGAGCACACCCGTGCTCATGGCCCCGGGTTTTGAAAAGACTTCCGATTTCAGAATCTCACGGAGGTATTCCAGATTGGTCTCGATTCCGGCGATGTTCGTCTTTTCGAGAGCCTCTGACATCGCGGTGACGGCTTCCTCCCGCGACGGAGCCGTCACCATGATCTTGCCGATGAGGGAATCATAGTGAGCCGAAATTTCGCTGCCGCTCGAAATCCAGTGATCAACTCGTGCCTCCTCAGGAAAAACGACTTCGGTAAGCAGCCCGGACGAGGGCTGGAAATCCTTTGCGGGATCTTCTGCGCAGAGCCGGACTTCCATGGAACAACCCGATTCCGCAAAGGTGTAGTCAATCTCGTCGTCGCCGGCGAGTTTCACCATCCACTCGACCAGATCGACCCCGGTAACGGATTCCGTGATTCCGTGCTCGACCTGGAGGCGGGTGTTGATTTCAAGGAAGTAGTAGTCCCCCGTATCGGCATCGACGAGAAACTCAGCAGTTCCGGCACTGCGGTAGTTCAGGGCCGCCGCCATTTTCGCAGCTCCTTCGAAGAGTTCCGGCGCCTCTTCGCGGGTGAAACCGGGCGCCGGTGTTTCCTCAACAATCTTCTGATGCCGACGCTGAGCGGAGCAGTCACGGGTTCCTAACGCAACAACATGACCCTTCCCGTCTCCGAAAAGCTGGACCTCAACGTGGCGGGCGCGCTGAATGTATTTTTCAAGGAAGACCCCACTGTCGCCGAAGTTCGCCCGGCTCGCGCGCGTGACCCTGTTAAATGCTTCACCCAACCCTGTTGAATCCTGACAGATCTCCATTCCAATACCGCCACCGCCTGCAGTGCTCTTGAGCATCACGGGGTAGCCAATCGCCTCCGCAGCGGTGATCGCTTCCCCGACTGAAGTGAGAAGGGCAGTTCCCTCGAGAAGGGGGACGCCGCTGTCCTTGGCGATCTGACGGGCCGTGTGCTTGAGGCCAAACTGGCGGATCTGTTCTGCGGTCGGTCCGATCCAGGCGATGTCGGCCGCTTCACAGGCCTCCGCGAAGCCGGCATTTTCGGAGAGAAGTCCGTAGCCGGGGTGAAGGCCGTCGCATCCAGTCGCTACCGCAATTTCGAGAATCCGATCCGTTTTCAGATAGGAGTCAGAAACGGGTGCGGGGCCGAGAAGAAAGGCTTCATCCGCTTCCGTGACATGGGGTGCGTCCCGGTCCGCTTCGGAGTAAACGGCGACAGAACCGATCCCGAGACGCTTCAAGGTGCAGATGATCCGGCAGGCGATTTCCCCGCGGTTGGCGATGATAACTTTGGAAAGCATGGATCAGAAAGCTCAGTCCCAGATGAGAACCTCGACAGGGGTGGGATTGTAGGCGTTGCAGGGATTGTTGAGCTGCGGGCAGTTAGAGATCAGGGCAATGACGTCCATCTCGGCGACCATCTCTACGTAGCGACCCGGTGCGGAAATCCCGTCGGCAAAGGTGAGCTTTCCGTCAGGGGTCACGGGAACATTCATGAAGAAGTTGATATTGTTCGTGATATCCCGTTTCCCGAGTCCCCCGCCCCATTCGATGACGCCGCAGAGAAAGGAATCGCGGCAGGCATGCATGGGTTCTTTATCGGGGGAATAGCGCATCGTGTTCGATTCGCGCGAGCAGGCTCCGCCGACGGTGTCGTGACGACCGCAGGTGTCGGCCGTGATCGTGAGAAGGGCATTCCCTTCGGTGGACATCAGAGTGGTGCCCGCAGTGAGGTAAAGGGCAGCCTGATTCCGGATTGTAACGTCTGCGGCATAGCGATCTGCGGGATCCTCCGCGTTGTAGAAAAGAGTGTCAGCGGCCTGGTTTCCTTCGAGGTCGAGGATGCGAAAGGTCTGTCCCTTTCTGATTCGCCGCATCCAGTGATCGCCGGCTTCGACGACTTTCCGATACGTGGCGGTTTCCGGAGAGTGAGTAGATTCAATCATGGCTCAGGCGCGCAGGGCGTAGTAGTCCTCCGTGTTAAGGAACGCTCGTTCGTTCTCAGGGCGTGAAACACGGCAGGGATCATCGGCGGCGACCGGATCGACCGCGAAGACTTCAAGCTTCACCGGCTTCGGTGCATAAGAAGGGTTCGGATCGAGCGGGTGCTGACAGGTCGTGAGGACAACGAGGGTGTCCATTTCGAAGCGAAGTTCAACCACGGCACCGGCCGGCGAGGCACCTTCAACGTAGCTGAGTTTTCCGACTTCGTCGGAGACAACTTTGGAAAAGAGATTCAGATTCGGAACGATGTCTTTCTTTCCAAGACCATGTTTCCCTAACTCGATCAGAAAATTCTCCCTCGCATTCCGATAGAAGTCGTTGCGTGCGGTCTGATAGTTTTTCTCGCCGTATTTCTCACGAACCAGTTTCGCGTCGGTGCATCCACAGACGCTGTCATGCCAGCCTGCGGTGTCTTTGATGATCGAGCAGAAGAGGCGGCCCATGTCGGAGTGGAGGCAATGCCCTTCGGTGAGTTGGAAGGTGTGCTGACCTTTCAGCGTGTCGGGCATGTTGTAACGCTCGATTGGTTCGTCGGCATTGTAGAGAAGGGTGCTGACATTGGCTCCACCCTCGAGATCCGTGAGTCGCAGCACTTTGCCGCGACTGATCGTCTGCGACCACATGCCGCCGCCGATGAGTGTTTTCTGATAAATGATTTCGTGATTTGCCATGAGGAAACTGTGGGGACCGGGAGGCCGGGTGGGAAAAGGGAAAGTCAGGAAGTACTTGAGGAGGGCTGAAGCCGGCGTGTCATCTTACTTTTTGCCTTTTGGACGCGATTCCTGACCTGCTTTGTCTTCACCGGGGAAAGGGTGAATGGGCGGAATGAGGAGCGACATCATGACGATGCGACCGGACTTCACTCCTTTGCAGGTGATCAGTTTGTCGGCGATCATTTTCAAACGACGCGCCGGTCCCTGCACGAGAATCACCTCCATGGTGTGCTCGTCCTCGAGAAGGATATGCTGAGAGCTGATCACTTCGTCGATGTATTCACGCTCAATCGCCGCGAGCTGGGGAAGGAGTCCGGACTTTGATTCGTCGTAAAAGAGTGTGATGGTCCCCGCCATCATTTCCGTGCCCCGCTGTTTGTAATGCTCGATGAGACTGGCGTTGATCATCTCCGCCACCGCCTGGGAACGATTCGTGAAACCCCGTGCTTTCACGAGATTGTCCAATTCGCAGTACACTGCGTTGGGAAGGGATATGCTGATTCTTTTAACGCCTTTTTCCAAAACGGCCTCCTTTGCCAACTACCTGAGCACAAGGCGGGCCAACGGGTACTACTTTTTTATCTAATAGTATTACTTTCAGGCCGGCAGGGTGTTACCGCTTCTCCGAACAAGCCGGAATCCGACATTGTCCCTCTCGCTGTCATCCGGGATCTCATCGCTCCAGGAACAGCGAAGGAGTCGCGGGAGGTAGTCCCAGGCTCCGCCACGAATCCGGTGACTACCTGTTCTCCTGCCGGGCTCTTTCGTCCATTCGCAGACATTCCCGATCATGTCGTAAAGACCGAAGGCGTTCGCAGGATAGGAGCCGACGGGTGTCATGCGACCGGAGCCGACCCTTTCGATCGCCTCATCGTAGAGAAAATTTGCGTCGGACGGGTTGAGGGTGTTTCCACCGGGGAAAACCGTGGCGGTTCCTGCTCTAGCGGCGTGCTCCCATTCATGAGCCGAGGGGAGGCTCCATCCCTGGTCGCCGGTTTCGCGCCTCAGCCACCCCACAAAGGTCACGGCGTCGATCCAACTGATCCCGTGAGCGGGGAGGGAGCCGTCGAGTTCCTCAAATCGACCCGGCTCGAACTCGCGCCATTCATGAATCGTCACCGGATGCCGACCTATTTCAAATGGACCCCCAATGTCGATCCATTCTCCGATCGGTTCCCCGCCGTTGGCAAATTTGTCATCCAGCGACGCGCCAATCCAGGTCCTGCCACCCGGGACTGTTGCGGTTTCCATCTCAAGAACAGTCATGCGTCAAAATTGATTTCGTTCCTTCGCGAAGCTTCCCCTTTCACCCACTCCGCGATCTGTGAACCGGTCGCGACCCAGGCATCGCCGGTGTCGATGATGTCGTTGAGAAGTCGCTCCAGCAGTTTCACGCGCGATGGTCGACCGCTCAGCCATGGGTGTAGTGTCAGGACAAAGCAACAGCCATAGTCTCTCATCGCCACAAACTCGTCCCACCAGAGTCGATACACTTTCTCGCAGTCTTCCGGAATGAATCCCCAGGCGGGGTCGGCGTTGAAGGCAAACTGCTCCCAGTCTTCGAGCATCCAATGACCGGGAATCTCGACAAGTCCGTTGTCATGGAGAAAAGGGACATCATCCGCCATCATGCTGGCATTGTAGAGAAAGCCTTCCCGTTTTAGAAGATCCGCAGTCCCCGGATTGATTTCGAACCACGGCGCGCGGTAGCCAACCGGTCTTTGACCGGTCACTGACTCAAGAATGCCAAGGCTCTTGAGGAGGATCGCTTCCTCCTCCCCGGGGGAGAGGTCGGCCAGTTTTTCGTGAAGGTGACCGTGGGCGCCGACCTCGTGACCGTCGGAAAGAATCGCCGCTGTCATCTTCGGATGATGCTCAACGATATAGCTGGGAATGAAAAACGTGGCCGGCAGTTCCAGGTGCTTCATGAGACCGAGAAGCCGGGGGACGCCGACATTCGGGCCATACTCACATTGCGACATGGTCGTCATTCGTGAGGCGAGGGTGAGGTCTTCGGACAGTGCGGTGGTTTCTCCATCGACATCAAAACAGACCATGACGGCACATCGCCTGCCGTCGGGCCAGGTGAAGCGGGGTTCCGGTAGGTAGGGGTACTTGGCCATGGCCGGGAATCAGAATCTAACGACTCACCGCTGGCTGAGCACCTTCCATCGACCGGGATGGCGGCACCAGTGATGAGAAGGCCTCGTCCGGGGCGGAAAAATAGAACCTACGTCCGGGATCGCTCGATCACAGAAGTGAGGTATTTCTGAAAGTGCCAGATCGGTTCTTCAAGATGACTGAGACGGCCGGGCTCATAGGCAGCGGAGCGCATGCCCATCTGAGTCGCCGTGCAGACCTCCATGTCCTCAAGGTGGAATTTGATCGCGGCTGCCACTTCGCTTTCGAAAACTTTCTCGTAGTCCGGTCTCTCCTTGTTCGACGGATGGATGATCATCGTCGTGAGGAGACTGCATGTCTCCGGCCCGGTGGGGAGGAGCCGATACCAGTAGGTACGATCCGGCGCGTTGAAGATGAGGAAGTTCGGGAAGGCGAGGTAGACCCACCATTCGGTGTAGTCTTCAACGGCCAGGCCGGGGAATGGATTCATGGTTGTCCCGGCGTCACCGGACTTGAGGATCTCCTCTTTCATGTCGTCTCTGAGCGGGAGATGCATGATCGAAAAATGTTCGTGCTTCGGTTCAGTCCAGCACCCTTTCGCAGGAAGAAACGGCTCCAGTGTTTCACGGTGAGCGCCGAGATGGTGATAAGCCTCCATGAAGTTTTCGAGAAGAATTTTCCAGTTGAACTCGCAATCCCAATGCCTGGACCAGACCAGTTCCGCTTCAGACCAGTTCCACTTCCCGACGAAATTGTCTTTCAAGTCGGCGAGTGACTCGGCAACAGGCGGGAGATCTTCGTTCAGAGTGACAAAAATAAAGCCTTCCCAGATCTCGCTTTTGTATTCGTGAAGGCAGATTTCACTTCGGTCGAAGCCCTCGGCCTCCTGCATCTCGGGAACCCCGACAAGCTTGCCGGTGAGGTCGTAGCTCCAGAGGTGATAGGGGCAGAGAACAACCCGCTGATTCCCGCTTTCGGGTGCTGAACCGGCAGGCATGACGTCCATGCCACGGTGGCGGCACACCCTCGAGAGAACGCGTACCTCCCCGTCCTTGCCACGCGAGACAAGCATGGGTTCTCCGCACATGTCGACGCGGAGGTAGTCTCCCGGATTCGGGATCTGGGATTGATGCGCAACGGAAATCCATTCTTTACGAAAGATCTCTTTCACTTCGAAATCGAGGAACTCCGGCGAGACGTACGCCCCGGATGGGAATGATTGCGATTTCTCACGCGGAAGGGACGCGGACTCAACGATGCTGCGGCAAATTGTCTCAAATTCAGAAAGACTCGCTCCGTTCGGAGGAAAGGTGTAACTCACGTCCGCTGAGGGAGGATTCGGCACAGGTGGGGTTGCTGTCGTAGTCATGAAGTATCAGGGTTCAGGTTGAGAAGAGGGACTGAAGTCGATTACGCTGTCTGTGAGCGATCCAGGTGTTGATTTCCCAGAGATCGCCGACCGGCTTTTGAGTGAAAGGTTCGCAGTGAAGATAGCCGTCGGGACCGAACTCAGGGGTGATGGTGATGTGGTCGAAACCGCGTTCGATCTGAGATTCCCAGACCTTGTCCCACCAGCTTTCGTGAGCGGCGAGGTCACCAGCGTGTTCCGGAGCGCGTGGATCCGGAACCTGAGGTCCCTGATTGTATCCGACCCGCGTCTGGAGATGAAAAGCGTGCCTGGCGCAGAGATCGAGAATCTCCGGCTCTTCGTCGAGGACGAGCCTTTCTGCGACAACGCAGAAGTGACTGAAGTCGCAGGTCAACTTGAGGTCAGGGACTTCCCTGAGGATGTCACGAGTCGCCCAGGCGCTGTTGAGGTAGCGGCCACGGTGCGTCTCGGCGGAGATGGAGATTTCGTACTCGGCTTCCAGTTTCGGGATAGCACTGTAGAAAGAGAGGGCTTCAGCAAGGCTCCAGGCATCACTTCCACACATCGTGTTGATAAAGAGCGGCCTGGCAGGGAGCGCGTGCTCGATGCCTTCGCGCAGTGAGGCCAAATGTTCGTCCGCTGACCTACCGGGCGAGGGGACGTAGAATCCGGGAACGGTTGCCGTCGAAATCTCAGCGATGTAGAGCAAATCGTTCTCGGAAAGGCATTGGAGAAATGCCTTCTGATCCGCTTCTTCAGTGGGGAACGGGGACTCAAATCCCTCGAAATCCGCTTCGGCGCAGAGTCGGGCTGCCTCGGCATAGGTACCCTCATGACCCCAGAACGTTTTGAACAGTGAAATCTTCATGAGAAACTCAGTCGAGGTCGATGACAACGCGGAAGCCGAGATTGTCGTAGCGTTCATCGCGGAGCGCCCAGTCACGGGACGAGCAACGCATCGTGCGGGGGAGTTGGTCCCAGGCTCCGCCTTTGGTAACGTAGCGACGTCCCGGAGTCGCCGATTCCTCGCCGGGGCTTCGTGTCCAGGGACTGGCAGTCCACTCGCAAATGTTCCCGCTCATATCGAAGAGGCCAAAAGGATTGGGCGGGTAAGAGCCGATCGGTGTGATATAACCGCGTCCGACCTGGTGGCCCATTTCGTCGTAAAGATAGTTGGCCTCATTAAGTGAGAGGCGGTTTCGGCCTGATGGAAAGAGAGCATCATTGCCGCCCCGTGCTGCAAATTCCCACTCCGCCTCCGTGGGGAGCCGACAGCTCCTGCCTGATTGCACGCTGAGCCAATGAGCGTATTCGCAGGCTTCATCCCAGCTGATCCCGGTAACCGGCGAGCAGGAGCCGTTTGTGCGCGGGGCTTCAGCCCGTCGAAATCTCGCCCACTCACAAACGGTCACGGGAGAACGGCCCATCGCAATCCGATTGATAATTTCAACTTCTTTCCGGGGGAGTTCAACAGCACTGACATAGCGATCTTCGTCCGAGCCACCCATCAGGAATGTGCCGATGGGCAGCTCAACGAAGCTAAATGGATCGGGCGACGAAACATCCACGCTTCCGACTTCGAGAAGAAAGGCAGTGGTTAATGATGCGGCGACCGGCATGACGAAGTGAAGCGTTTGAGATTACTGGCCGTAGCCTTTTTCAATGAGAGTTTTCATTGGCCCGAGTGCGATGCCGGATTCCATTGGGTGGCTTTCCTTGACCATGCCGAACTTGATCCACCAGTCATTGGTCATCTTCCAGTGGGTCGCGATGTGTCCGTTCTTTCCGAAAGGAGGGGTGCCCTCCATCAATCCGAGAAACTGAGCAGCGTCGAGGAAGTTGAATGGATAAATCCCCCCGTCCTCCGAGCTGCCGTCGGCACCGATCACGAGCTCGACATCTTCAACCGGGAACTGCAGTCCTTTGGCAATGATGGCATTGCCTTCGGCAGGATTCTCTTCCCAGAACTTCACGGCCTCGAAGTATGCCTTTACCGTGAGGGCGGCGACATTTTTCTTCTCCATGAACGACTTGCTCATGTACATCCCGTCAGCAAGAAGGGCGGTTTCCTTGAAGTAGGGATCCTTTGACGTTGCCGCCACCGTGGCCTCAGGAAGAGCCTTGAGGACGTTACTGCCGAAGGGCTCCCAGAACTCGCCGGCAGCGACTTTTCCACTGACCATCGCCGCTACCGCGTCATCCATGATCAGGTTCGTGTATTTGACCTGATCGAAGGCAACGCCATTCTCCTCAAGCCAGATGCCCATGTAAATTTGAGTGAGCCCACCCTCGAGGACCGCAACCTCTTTCCCGATGAGGTCCTTCGCGGACTCGATCCCGGGGGAAAGGATGATTTTATCGGTTCCGTAGGACGGGTTGGTGTAGGCCACCATCTGAACCGGAACACCCTCTTCCGCGGCAATCGGGCCATACTCGACGGTGGAGGAGGTCACGTCGAGTTGTCCCGCTGCCATGAGGCCGAAGCTTTCATACGGGTCCTCAATGATCTGGATATCGAGATCAATCTCAGGGACGAGGTTCTTTTCTTTGGCGATGAACCAGAAACCGTAGCCGGGCCAGGAGAATAGCGACACCTTCACGGTGGCAGGCTCCTTTGCCGGTTTTGCCTCAGCTGCGGGCTTGGGTTCAGGCTTCGGAGCAGGGGCGGGTTTCGGCTCCGGTTTCGTTTCAGGTTCGGCCGGTGCCGGTTCCGCAGGAGTCTCCGGCGCAGTTTCCTCTGCTACCGGTTCTTCCGGCGGAGCAGGATCGCCCGAGCAGGAAGTCAGAGCAAAGAGGGCAGCCAGTGATAAAAGGGCACCGGCTCTCATGATGTAGTATATCAGTTTCATATTCGTTTTAGTTCGTTGGGTGGTTCTTAGTAGAGATAGCGAAAGCAAAGACGGTGAATGAGGCGGAAAAGAAGATCGAAGAGCAGGCCAAGCAGTCCGATCACGAGGATGCCGGCAAGGATGTCCTCCACCCTGACAAAACGCTTTGCGCGCATCATCATGGCCCCGATCCCGTCGGTCGCGGCGACGATTTCGGCGATGACGAGATAGGTCCAACTCACCGCGAGCATCTGGCGGGCCGTGTCGAGATAGCTGGGAAGAGCGGATGGCAGAATGACCCGCCAGACGACATTGCCGCGCTTCGCCCCCAGGGTTCGTGAACACTCCACGATCTCGGTTCGAACCGCCTTGGTGTTGTCCATGAAGAGAGTGACGAGAAACCAGACCACCCCGAGGACGAGAAGGGCGATTTTCTGACCATCACCGGTGCCGAGCCACATGAGGAGAAGTGGAACAAAGGACGGTGCGGGGAGATAGCGGAAGGGAGAGACAAGCGGATTCAGAAACCCTTCCGCGACCGGGAATGTCCCCATGACCATCCCCAGGGGAAGAGCAATCGAAAGAGCGATCGCGAAACTGATCAGGATTCGTTTCACGCTCATGAGAACATCGACACCAAATCCCTGATTGGCGAAAAGGTTGATCAAGGCGGCCCCCACCTGCGCCGGTCCCGGGAAAAGGGCTTCGGGCGTGAACGAGGCGGCGGCAAGAAAATGCCAGCCTAACAGAAAAACCATCCATGCGGATACGGCAAGAGCTACCTGAAGAGGCCGATTGATCGATTTCTTGAATTCAAAGAGCGAAAGAAATCGAGGCTCCTGCTTAGGCTTCACTTCTACTTGAATCACAGGTGATTTGGCTGTGTTGACTGCTGACATAAGTGCGTTAACAAATCTCTCCCCGGATGAACTGTTGATGCATGAGCCATGCCATTAGCATTGTTTATCTATCGATCTGAGCCTTTCCGTATCACGAGTGATACGGAAAGGTGTGCATTTGCTGCGAAACGATCAGAACAACCGTGCATAACGATCGATCTCCCACTGGGAGACGGTTTGGTGATACTGCCGCCATTCCTCAGATTTGTAGGTGATGAATTCATCTCTCAATTCCTTCCCTAACACTTCAGCAACGAACGGGTCATCGGAGAACTCCTTCACCGCCTCATTGAGGTCACGGGGAAGTTCCTGAATTCCCGCGTCGGCAAGTTGCTGCGAACTGTATTCGTAGAGGTTTTCCTCCTGAGCCTCGCCCGGGTCGATCCCTTCGCGGATTCCTTCGAGTCCGGCAGCGAGAACGAGCGTTGCCGCGAGGTAGGGATTGCAGGCCGCATCGGCATTCCGCGACTCCACCCGGCCGCCTCCCATGGGAACGCGGAGCGCATTGGTCCGGTTGTTTTTTCCGTAGCTGTTAAAGACCGGCGCCCAGCTGTAGTAGGACATAAGACCGCGACGCACGAGTCGCTTGTAGCTGTTCACGGTCGGGGCAAAGGCGGCGCAGATGGCCGGGCCGTGTTTGAGGACACCTCCGACGAACTGGTAACCCAGTTCGGTAAGGCCGAGGCCGCGTGGATCCTCAGCGGGATCGCACTCGAAAAGGTTGGAGCCGGTTTCGAGATCGTAGAGCGACATGTTGAAGTGCGCTCCCGATCCGGTCTTGTTCGCGAAGGGTTTCGGCATGAAAGTCGCAAGCAGTCCTTCTTCCGCAGCGTAGTGCTTGGCCATCATCCGGAAGAAGATGAAGCGGTCACACATCGTGAGGGCATCCGCGTATTTGAAGTCGAACTCGAACTGGGAGTTCGCGTCTTCGTGGTCGAGGGAGTAAAGATCCCAACCGAGGTCGTTGATCACCGTGGAAACTTTATCAAGCCACTCGTAGCGATCCATGAATCGCTTCACGTCGTAGCAGGCCTTTTCGAGGTTGTCGTCGTCGTTCGGGATTTCGAGGGTTCCGTCTTCGGTATACTTCACAACAAAGACCTCGCACTCGATCCCGAGATTGAGGCCGTATCCCATCTCCGCGGCCTGCCCGAGGACTTTCTTCAGCGCGACCCGGGTATTGATCTCGTAGGGCTCGCCTTTGAAAGTGTTGTCGGCGGGAAAGAAGGCGACTTCTTTGTTCCAGGGAAGAATCGTGCCGCGTTCCAGGTCCGGCACCGAAGCAATCTCATCATCGTTCGGGCTTTGCCCGAGGCCGTCAAGCGCGTAGCCCGTGTAGAGTTCCGAACCCAGCGCAAAATGTACAAAGTGATCGATCGGCACGAACTTCCCCTTCGGCACGCCGTGGATATCGACGTAGGCTCCGACACAATACTTCACTCCCTGAGCCTTCAGCTCTTCCTGCTTCTGGATTAATTCATCTTTGGTCATCATAAGTTTTTGCTTTGTTAGAGTTGTGCCGGAGCGGCGGGTCGATCCAGAGTGGGCCAGGTGCCCCGCGCTCTCGCGGCGATGAATCGCTGAATGAGCCAAATCGACATCTCGAGGTGGCTGAGTCGTCCCCGCTGATAGCCGGAGGTGTAGAGCCCCCGCTGTACGGCCATACAGACCTCCATGTCTTCGAGGTGAAAGTCGATCGCAGCCTGATTGCCCTTTTCTTTCATGGCTTCAAACTCGGGATGATCGGTGGTGGAAGCAGGAACCAGAATCGTGGTGAGCAACTTGAGTCGATCCGGTCCGAGCGGTTCGATGCGGTACCAGATGAACGAGTCAGGCGTCGTCACGAAGGTGAAGAGGGGAAAGCCGAGTCCGAGCCCCCACTCATAACGCTCGTTCTCGCTGAGCGCCTCGATGGGAGGAAAGATGTCCCAGCGCCTCCCCTCTGCTTCCATCGCTTTGATTTCCTCACGAAGAGCCTTTTTCATCGGGAGGTGACACCGGATGTGAGAAGGCTTCTCCTCCTCCGTCCAGGTGTCCCGCGCCGGCATCATTGGTTGGAGCGTCCTGCTGTGAGCTCCGGCATGGTGATAGGACTCCATGAAGTTCTCCGCGAGGACTTTCCAGTTGAAGGCGCAGTCCCACTCGTTCGAGGAAATCAGCTTCATCTCCCCGACGTTCCAGGGGGCAATCGACTCGTTCAGGCTGGCATATTTCTCTGCCACGGTTTGCGGCGCCTTCCCGTCGAGGTTGAGAAAGAGAAAGCCATTCCAGACTTCGGAGCGGAATTCCCGAAGCTTCCAATCATCGCGATCAAACCCCTCGGCTTCGCCCATCTCGGCGCAGGCTTTGAGCCGGCCGTCGAGTTCGAAGGTCCAGAAGTGATAAGGGCAGAGAAAGAACCGGGTCTTGCCGCAACCGGTTTCCCCGTCCCGAACTTCCGCAGGACTGTGCCCATCGTGCCCGAATCCGGGAGGCATGATATCCATGGCACGGTGCGGGCAGACCCGGGATAGGATACGGTATTGCCCCTCCTTGTCCTTCACGGCAATCATGGGCTCACCGAGAAGATCGAGATTGATGAAATCCCCGTTTTCAGGCAGTTGGGAAAGATGCGCGACAGCATACCAGTCGTTCCGGAAAAGGTTCTCGATTTCCCATTCAAAGAACTCCCCGCTGGTGTAGGCCTGCGAAGGGAGGGTGGTGCTTTGTGATAAGGGAAGATCGGCGATGCGCTCGATCTCCTCGAGGATATCGGTTACGGAGAGTTCAGGTTGAGCGTTGGGGATCATTCCCCGGTAGCCCTCTCCGGACGAAGTGGCCGGCAGGCAGGCTTTGCGTATGTCAGATTCAGTGACGTCTTTCATGGAATCAAAGAAGATAAATTTGATGTTTTGTTAGGGTAACGGTTCGGCGGGGGCGGGGTTGCCTTGCGGGCGTGCTGTTCAGCAACCGAGAAACACAGAGCAACAGAGCGTGATCCCGAGCTGGTGGAGCAGCTCACTTGCAGGAATCGTATTGCGTGTCGATTTCATCCGGTGATTCAGAAAGTGTCAGGGATGGTAAGGTTGCAGATCACTCCAGTAGGATGCTTCAAGTGGAGGAACCTCCGTTTTCGCCGTTTCAACAAAAGCGGCAAGAGCATCACCCATTTCGGTAAAAAGCGTTTCGCCTCTTGCCGCGTCGCCCAGGGAGGGGTTTCCGGTGATCCCGTTGAGGCTGGTTTGCGCAACCGGGTAACTGAAGACCGTGCCCCCGGTTCGGTCGGGGTCATCTTCGACCAGGTCCATCCGCACCGTTTCCGGAGTGAGGTGAAGAAGGAGATCCGTTTCCGCCTTGTTGGCGTGCAGATCGTCCGCGTCGGAAATGAAGTATTCCCAGATCTTGTCTGAGAGCTGAAAAGTTCCCTTCAAACCGATCTGGAGTCTCCCAAGGAACTCGAGCCGAATCTTTTCGATAGCGACTCGCAGCGAGGCATCGTTTCCGAAGTGGCTGTTTACGAGAAGCAGTTTGGACCAACCGGTCGCCACCGCCCAGGTCGCGATCTCCTGCACCGTGGCAATGAAAGTATCGTGCCGCAGCGAAAACGTCCCCGGCCACTTCGGGGTGTGGCCTGAGGATACGGTATAAGCCAATGACGGCAGGATCGGGACACCTGACTTGCCCGAAGCATACCGGCAGACGCTTTCGGCGATTACGGTGTCGCAATTGATCGGTAAATGGGGACCGTGCTGCTCCGTTGCGCCGATCGGAAGGATCAGAAATCCTCCGCAGCGATCACGAACTTTCGCGACCTCGGGCCACGGCAGTTTTTCCAGTTTGATCGCTGCTTCCATGAAATTCTGTTTGTTCTGATCACTCGACGTCGTCACCCTGCTTGGTCATGCGGGGGAACGGAAGGGTGTCCTGACCGCGTTCGCTTTCGGGATGAATGAGCTGATTGATACGGTGCTTCGTTGCGATAAACTCGGGTTCGATAAATTGATCGAGGCTTCGCGGCCGGGGAACGGGGACCTCGATGATCTCATCGACTTCACCTGGATTCGCCTTCAGGACGAGGATCCGGTCGGACAGGTAGATCGCCTCATCGAGATCATGGGTGATGAAGAGAATCGTAATGTCGAGATTCTTCCAGATCTGCAGGAGGTAGCTTTGCATCTGCGCCCGGGTCTGGGCATCGAGGGCGCCGAAAGGCTCATCCATGAGGAGGATCCTGGGGCGGTTTGCAAGGGCGCGGGCGATGGCGACCCGTTGCTTCATGCCGCCGGAAAGCTGGTGAGGGTAGCTGTTCTCGAACTGCGAGAGCCCCACGAGTTCGATCCATTGTCGCGCATCCGCTTCCACTCCGGCCTCTTTGTGGCCGGCCATTTTCGGACCAAACATGACGTTCTGCTTTACCGTGAGCCACGGGAATAGTGTGTAGGACTGGAAGACCATGCCGCGATCAGGGCCGGGACCCGCAACCGGGTTCCCATCCAGAAGAACGGCGCCGGCAGTCTCCGTTTCGAGTCCGGCAAGAATGCGAATGAGCGTTGACTTTCCGCAGCCCGAGGGGCCAATCACGCACATGAACTCACGGCGGTAGACTTCGAAGTCCACGGACTTCAAGGCGGTGACATCCCCGTTTCTCGAAGGGAAGATCTTCGTGAGGTCGTCGACGGAGAGAACGACCGGTCGTTGCTTCAACTCCGCGAAGCGCTTGCTCACTTCGGGAGATTGCGTGTGATAATCAATGGTGTCTGCAGGAGGAATCATGGTCGGAAAATGTATTCGTGTCAGGCGGCATCCGGAGTCGTCTTGCCGCCGAGGAGACGCCGGACGAGGCGGGGAAGGAAGAGGACCGCTTTCATGATGGGATGGGAGGCGGCTTTCGCGCCGTCCTCGGTGTAGGGGAAAATCACCCCTTTGATCAGTGAAAGAATCTGGTCGGTGAAGAATCCGATCAATCCGATGAGGATAATGACAGGGAAGACGAGGTCAAAATTCCGGAAGCGCCCCTGAGTTTCAATGAACTCGGTGAGACCGCTCTTCACACCGACCAGTTCAGCGATAACGAGCCACGTCCAGGCCCATCCGAGGAGGATTCGAAGATCGTCGTAAAGGCTCGGCATGATGCCGGGCACGACCACCTTGGAAAGCAACTGGTGCTGGCTTGCCCCAAGGGTCTGCGCGGCTTCAAGCAAAGGCATGTCGAGTCGCCTCGTCGTGTTCGCCACCACGAGCACGAGCTGGAAGAAGGTGCCGACGAAGACGAGCGCAATTTTCGGTGCGTCGTTTGCGAGAAAGATTGCGACTAACAAAGTGCTGAAAGTCGGAGCCGGCATGTAGCGGAAGAAGTCGGTGAACGGTTCCACGAGTCGCGAGAAAAACGGATAGGTTCCGCAAACAACTCCAATAGGAACGCCGATGAGAGCGGCGAGAAGAAAACCGCCGAAGACAATTTGAAGGGAGTGCCCGACTCGTTGCAGCATGGAGGGGCGATCGCTCTCGGCGGGGATGCTGAATATTTTAATTCCGGAAGTCAGGACTTTGTCAGGGGCCGGCAGGTAGTCCGGGTTTGAGGCCTTTCCCTGCGGAACCAGACTGAGAAGCGGGACGGAAACGAAATTGTCCGAATCGTAGTTCGGGGAGACGGCGCTCATGGCCTTCCAGTTTGCTTCGACGATTTCGATGTTTTCGTCGCTCAGGGACGGTCTTTTCAGTGAGCGCTCGCCGGAGGCGAGTTCGCCCCAGGCATGATAGATCGCTTCGTCATCGGTGCTTTGGTCATCGGAAATCCACCCGTTTTGAATGAGAAGCGGGGCAAGGTGTCGGAGGACCTTCTTGTTGGCGCGGCGCACCGTGCTTTCGGAAGCACCGGCAAGCGGGTCTTCCGAAGCGAGTTGTGTGTTCAGCTCCGCATTCTGTACCCGGACAGCTTCCTGAAACTCCGGGAAGAAGCCTTTGCTGAGGCGGTCGCCCGCCACGTAAACCGTCGAGACGTCTTTCCGGTTCGCGGAAAGCTGAAGCTGTATGTCAGGATGCCAGAGAAACGGGAGGTAGCTCACCGCTGACCAGATCAGGAGCGGAAGGGTGAATGAGACCACGGTGAGGACGGTCGCCCGTTTCGGCGAGAGTTCGCGCCGGACTGCAAACCAGGGATCACGGGCGTTTTTTCCGGAATCTGACATTTTAATAAAGGCAAAAAGCGGAGAGGTCGGTAACATCGGGGCCGTAAACGACCCCGACGTTGAACCAACTAAGAATCCTCTACTCAGCGGCCATTTCCTCGAGCACTTCGAGGGTCAGGCTGGGGTCGAAGTATTTATCGATATCGAGCGCCTTTTCATAGGCTTCGAACTCAACGTTGAAATCGTCGGAGATTTTGGTCGATCCGTAGACAGAACCGAGACCTTCGGCCTTTTCCCAGATCGGCTTTACTTCTTCACCGGTGAGAATGTAGGTGCCGGCCAGGAATGGCTCATATTCGGCAGGGGAAACAGAGACGCGCGACGCGAGGATCTCGAGAGTTTCGTCGAGATTGTCTTCATCCTTGATGAAATCGACGATGCGATACCAAACCTTGATGACTTTTTTCCACTCATCACGGCGCTTCTCGAGACTTTCGGGATCGACGAACATAATATCGTAGATGATCCCCGGAGCATCAGCGGAAGTGAAGATCGGCTTGGATCCGGAAACCAGCTTGAGCGCTTCACCGGAGCTTGGCTGCCAGGCGGAAACCGCGTCGACGGCACCGGAGGAAAGCACCTGTGGTGTTTCGTTAGTCGGCGTGTTGACGGTAGTGATTTCATCAGGCTCCATGCCGGCCATTTCCATCCCTTTGAGAAGGAGAAGGTGGGGAACGAAACCCTCTTCAAGTCCAACCTTCATTCCCTTGAGGTCCATGAGGGACTCGATCCCCGGCTTGGCGACGATCATGTCGTTACCGTTTGAGTAGTCGTTGATAAGGATGCCGACGGAAGGCTTGCCGGTCGCTCCGGTGACGAGAGCATCACCGTTGGTCATGCCCACAGCATCGAGTTGACCGGCTGCATAGGCATCCATGGAGGCAACGTAGTCATACCACTCGAAGGAGACTTCGACGCCTTCTTCGGCGAACCAGTCTTTTTTGATACCGACCTCCCAGGCAACCCAGCCCGGCCAGTCACTGTATCCGATTTTAAGCGGCTCTGCCGAAAGGGGAACCGTGAGAAGTGCGCTGCCCGCGAGCATCGCACCGAACGTGAGGCACTTTTTCCAAGTGCGTGAAACTGATGTGATCATAATTGGTTCAGTTGGTTTTCTGTTTGCTGATTAACAATTGTCGAATTCGTATTACGAAATTTTAGTGATCGTATTACTTTGATTGACAATGACTTACAAAAGCAGTTCCCGTGCCATCACTGATGGGGCGGGGCTTTTGGACGCTGAAAAGAGACGTGACTGGTTCGTTATCAGGGTGTCCGGCTCGCAAAAGAATTTTCCAAATTGCCCCTCGATCTCACGATATCGCAGCTTGCTTTCGTGGCCGTGACTCGTTGAATACGGATCGGTAATATGTTTATCCCGCTCGCGACCTACGTTCACCATCTCGACCCCTTTGCGATCCAGTTCACGGAGACCTTCGGGATTCGCTGGTATGGTCTCGCTTATGTCGCCGGCTTCTTTGTCGCGTTTCTTCTTCTTCGCTGGTTTGTGAAGCTGGGGGCTTCCGAACTCAGGGAGGATCAGGTCGGGGATTTCGTCACGATCGTGGCGTTGCTGGGAACGATGCTGGGAGGCCGCCTCGGCTACATGCTGCTCTACAACTTCGGGGAACTCGCTGCGAACCCGCTCAGCTTTTTCGATTTCCTCGGCGGGGGCATGTCGAGTCATGGCGGTATCGCCGGGATGTGTATCGTGGCGTGGTTTTATGCGCGGCATCAGAAAATCTCCTGGCTGGGACTGGGAGATAATCTTGTCGTGGTCGCCCCTGTCGGTGTTTTCTTAGGGCGACTCGCGAATTTTGTGAATGGAGAGCTTTTCGGCCGGGTGACCAATCATGCCTGGGCGATGAAGTTTCCGTCCGAGTTGAATGAGGTGGTCGATTCCCCCGGCGGAGGGCGGGACTGGGCTTTCCCGACACCGATGCTTCGGGAGTTGGCGGAAAAAGGGAATCAGGCCGTCCCCGGTCTCGTTGATAAATTTGACCACCTCGTTTCATCCGCGACGGCAAGTGGCCAGAGCGCTCACTTTGCAGTGGTCGAATTGATTACCGAAGCTTCCCGGGAAAATGAGGCCTTCCGCGCGATGCTCGGTGAGATCCTCACGCCGCGTCACCCTTCCCAGCTCTATGAAGCTGCGGTTGAGGGGGTTCTTCCCTTTGTGGTCCTCCTCCTCATCCGTCTCAAATGGAAAAATCTTTATCACGGGCTTCTCACCGGGATCTTTTTCATCGTGTATGCAGTCGGCCGAATCTCGGTCGAGAATTTCCGCGAGCCGGATGCCGGACACATCATGGGCCTGACCCGGGGGCAGTTTTACTCGACCTTCATGATCGGAGTCGGAATCGCCTTCCTCGTTTTCGCTCTGGTGAGAAAGCGGCGCAATCAGCTGCCGGGATAAGATCTTTCGGGAAGTTCCTTCCCCTTTGACCCCCGGCATCGCGGGTGCTACTTTCCGCGCTTTCCCACCTGCATTATTTATGAGCGATCAAGACGGCGCGACGAGCTACAAAGCGACCCTGAATCTTCCGGATACTGAGTTCCCGATGCGGGGCGATCTCGTGAAGCGCGAGCCTGCGCGACTTGAGTCCTGGGAGAACAGCGATCTCTACGCAAAGATCATCGGGAAGCGCAAGGCGTCCGGGGCGCCGCGTTTTATTCTCCACGACGGACCTCCCTTTGCAAACGGTGACGTCCACATGGGCACCGCGCTGAACAAAGTACTCAAGGACCTCGTCATGAAGAGCAAGTCGATGGCCGGCTATGAGTGCCCCTACATTCCCGGATGGGACTGCCACGGATTGCCGATCGAGTTTAAAGTGGTCAAGGAATCCAAAGGCCTTGAGCCTGCCGAGATCCGCCGTCGCTCGGAAGCCTTTGCGCGGGAATACATCGACATTCAGCGCAAATCGTTTCGCCGTCTCGGGGTGCTTGGTGATTGGGACAATCCCTACCTCACCCTTGCACCGGAGTATGAGGCCGACATCATCCGCGTCTTTGCGACTCTCGTCGACAAGGGGCTCGTGTATCAGTCGAAGAAACCGGTGCAGTGGAGCTATGGCGCACAGACCGCTCTGGCTGAGGCCGAGGTCGAGTATCAGAACGTCAAAGACATCGCGATCTTTGTGAAATTTCCTCTCGTGACCGGTGACCACGCCGGGGATGCCTCGATGGTGATCTGGACGACCACTCCCTGGACACTTCCCGCGAACCTCGGCATCGCTGTTCACCCTCGATTCACCTACCTGAAAGGTGAGTTCACCCACGCGGAGAAGGGGATCACGGACCGGTTTATCATCGTGAAAGAGCTGGTCGAAGCGTTTGAGGCGAAGACCGGTTTTGCCCCTTCCGGAGAAATGGAGGAAATCAAAGGGGAGTCGCTCGCCGGAGCGGAGGCCCAACATCCTTTCCTTGATCGAACTTCAAAAGTGATCCTCGCTGAATTTGTCACCACCGAAACGGGAACCGGCGCCGTCCACATTGCCCCGGGCCATGGTGCCGATGACTACCTTGCCGGACAGCAGAACGATCTCGGCCTGCTTTCCCCCGTCGATGACGAAGGCAATTTCACCGACGAAGTCGGCGTGCCTGAGCTGGTCGGCGAACACGTGCACGAATCGAATATCCCGATCATCAAGATTCTTGCGGGGAAAGAGGCGCTGGTTGGAAAAGAGAAATACCTCCACAGCTACCCGCACTGCTGGCGTTCGAAGACACCGATTATTTTCCGCTCCGTCCCCCAGTTTTTCATTCGCATCGATGAACTTCGCGAGACTGCTCTGGGGGAAATCGACCGCGTCGACTGGTTGCCTCACTGGGGGCGCAACCGGATCTACGGAACGGTAGAGTCGCGTCCCGACTGGTGTATCTCGCGCCAGCGCACCTGGGGAGTGCCGCTTCCGGTTTTCTATCCCCCCGGAGAGGAATTGCCGAACATCGACGCCGATCTGGCGCGGAAAGTCGCCGACCTGACCGAGAGCGGAGGCACAAATCTCTGGTTCGAGCATGACGATGCCTGGTGGGCGGAAAAGCTGGGACTTCCCGAAGGAACCCGACGCTGCACCGACACCCTCGATGTCTGGATCGACTCCGGCTCGAGTCATGTCGCGGTGATGGATCGCCATCCCGAACTCAGCTGCCCGGCAGATCTCTACCTCGAAGCGACGGACCAGCACCGCGGGTGGTTTCAAAGCTCACTCATGCTCAGTGTCGCGGTGCGTGATGCCGCCCCCTACAAAACGGTGATGACTCACGGTTTCGTCGTCGATCAGGACAAGAAGAAAATCTCGAAGTCAGCGGCACAGAAGGCCGGTAAGCCGGTTGATGCCGCCTACTTCTACAATAAATACGGGGCCGACATTCTCCGCCTCTGGGTCAGCAGCGTCGATTGGCAGAATGAAGTGCCCTTCGGAGAAGATCTCTTCAAGCAAACCGCCGAGCCGTATCGCCGTTTTCGAAACACGCTCCGGATTCTTCTCGCGAACCTCTATGACTTCGATGCGTCAAAAGACGCCGTCCGTGATGAGGAACTCACTCTCGTGGATCGTTGGATCATGGAACGACTCAATGAGGTGATCACCGAATGCGGGGCGGCCTACGAAGCTTTCGAATTCAGAAAAGTGTTCAACACCCTGAACCAGTTCTGCGCCGTCGATCTCAGTGCCTTCTACGTCGACATCACGAAGGACCGCATGTATTGCGATGCGCCCGGTTCGACACGTCGACGGGCCACGCAGACGACGATGCATCTCGTTTTTGAATCCCTCGTGAAGCTCATCGCTCCGATTCTCGCGTTCACGGCCGACGAGGCCTGGGAGTATGCCGGGCATGAGACTTCCGTTCACCTTGAAACCTTTCCGGCGGCAAAAGAAGCTTTCTCCGGGAAAACGGCGACCGAAGCGGTCGAGCAACTGAGCCGTCTGCGTGATCTCGCCCAGGTGGCGATTGATGCAGCGGTGAAAGGGGAGGCCTTCAAGAAGCGCGAACGGGCTGCAGTTCAGTTTGTGCTTCCGGTTGATGATCCTGCGCGCTCTGTGCTGGCGGGTGCACCCGATGAAGCGCTTGAATTCCTCATGGTTTCGAAATTCACCGTTGAGGATGCCCCGGGCGATGCCGTTGCCACCGTTATCGTGACTGATGAAGAGGAGTGTCCGCGATGCCGCCGCTCGGTTCCGGTTTCGATGGAGACAGGACTGTGCCAGCGTTGCGATGATGTCATGAGTTCTCAACCCGCCTCCGTCTCATGAAGCTGCTTCTCTATCTCACGCTGCCTCTCTACATTCTGGATCAAGTCACGAAGGCCATGATCCTGAAGCGCTTTCCCGAATACCCGTCCCCGGATTTCATCGAAGTGATCCCCGGCTTCTTCAACCTGGTGCGGGTCCACAATACCGGGATGGCCTTTGGCATGTTCAACGGGAACCCCCACGCAAACTGGATCTTCGGGGCGATTGGAGTGCTGGCGATCACGGGGATTGTTACGCTGTGGAGGAAAAACGCTTTTCCGGACAAAATCTCGAAAGTGGCCGCTGCGTTGCTGATTAGCGGGATTCTTGGAAATTTTACGGATCGGATCCTCCCCGGTCGCGGCTATGTCGTGGACTTTCTCGATTTCCGTCCCCCGTTTTACGGCATGCTTGTCCCGGGTTCCGGTGGGCATTTCCCTTCCTTCAATGTTGCCGATTCCTGCATTTGCATCGCGGCGGCTCTTTTGATTCTCTCGGCGTTCCGTCAGCCGAAGGAAGCCTAGACAAATCGGCTTTCTGATTCGTAACCTGAGGCATGGGAAAGCGGGGATTAATCGGCACGGTGATCGTATTCGCCGTGGGCTTCCTGTTGCTCGGTCTCACCAAGTGCGGATATGACAAAATTGAAGCGATCAGGGAAGCTGAGGCTGCTGCTGCGGAAAGGTGAGCGTCTTTTCCCTTTCGTTTGTCTGCTTTCGATGGCAATTTCCGCGCTCATGAAGCGCCCCCTCATTGCTGCCTTTCTTTCCGCTGCGGTCCTCTCGCTGGTTTCCTGCAAGACCAACGAGCCGGACGTCGAGTCTCCGACCGTGCAACCTTCGGATCCGGGAAACCTTCAGTCGGCCGCAGCAACCGGTGCCAGCACCGCACCAGCTCCCTCGGGAATGCAGCGGACCTACTCAGGCTTGCAGTACCAGGTCCTGAAACCCGGAAGCGGCCCCCGTCCCACGACCTACAACAAGGTCAAGGTTCATTACCATGGCACCTTAACCAACGGGACTGTCTTTGACAGCAGTGTTCAACGGGGACAGCCCGCGACTTTCGGGGTGACGCAAGTCATTGCCGGCTGGACCGAAGGACTCCAGCTCATGCAGAAAGGGGCGAAATACAAGTTCATCATTCCACCGAACCTTGCCTATGGGGCGCGGGGTGCACCTCCGAAAATCGGACCGAACGAGACGCTCATCTTTGAGGTCGAGCTTCTCGATATCCTTTATTGATCCTGAACCAGTCAGCAGGCAGATGCGATAAATGATTGCGTCCGGCTTCTGATTATTCTATTTCCATAGGAACCGATCAACTTTTTGCGATGACACGAACCCTCGTTTTCTCTCTTCTCGGCGCTTTCGCCCTGCAGTTCACCGCGACGACCGCGTCAGCGGGCCGTTTCCGCAAATGCGAATGCGTTGGCGACTACCAGCCACCCCGCGGCGTCGTGAAATGGTATACGGTGAAAAAGAAGAAAGAATGGGAGCAGCGATACCACTGTCTTCCCTGTGGTCGCAAGATTCCCTACAAAGTCCAGGTGATCACCTATGTGGACCGTTATTCCGACGGGACCAAGCGCACCTGGAAATGTGACATCGCAGGTTCCGAGATTACGCTTGGGAAATAGCGGTTCCCTTCGGAAAGCCCTCCGGAGCACAAAAAAACCCCGCAACAGCGGGGTTTGATTTGCTCAACAGGATCAGGTCGATGACCTGAAAGGATCGAGTTGGCGGAATCAGCGGGAACCCACCGGAATCAGGCGGCTTTCGCAATTGAAGCCGCGGCGCGGGCTTTGAGGCGGCTCGCGGTGTTCTTGTGAAGAGTTCCTTTCTTGGCAGCCTTGTCAGCAGCAGAAGCGAACTTGTCGTAAGCCTCCTGAGCTTTCCTGGCATCCCCGGATTCAACAGCCGCAGCTACTTCTTTGCGAAGAACCTTAACGCGAGTCTTGAGGATTCGGTTGCGAGCGGTCTCTTTCTTGGTCTTGCGGACACGCTTAAGGGCTGATCTGGTGTTGGCCATTTGTTCAGAATGTTTCGGTCAATGAATAGGAGGGCGGAAGATACTCGTTTACCGCGTGCCGTCAAGGGCTATATCATGGGATGGGAACAGGAGGCACGAGAGCAGAACGGCAGCTGTTGCCTCCCTTCCAAGCGGGGGAGTTAGTCATCAGGGCGTAATAAACGGCCGAAGGTAGTCGAACTGCCCGAAGCCTTCTTCACCAACGGCATTGTAGATACAAAGGGTGAGAAACTTAGCCTTTTTCGGGTCCAGCCTGATGATGAGACTGCTCGCATTATCTTCTCCAATGGACTCGAAACGACTCGCGAGTGAAATACCGTAGTTTTGTATCTCCACTTCGTCAGAAGGGTCGAGCTCGGCGGCGTGTACGATCAGCTCCTGAACCTGTTCCATTTCCTCATTGGAAACGGCTCTGAAGGGACGAACTTTGCGGGGCTGACGTTTTTCCATTGTGGATGGGCTCGAGGAAGAGGGAGTCGAAGTTTCAGCATTGCCTGACCCGTCGGCAGACACATTCGAAGGAAGTGCAGCTGTCGGATCCGCGATGCTCTGCCCGAGGATCTGCAGCAGGCTGCGCAGCATCTGAACGTTCATGATCATGTTGCCGCTCTGTGTTTCCACGTTGATGTAGGGAATTCTCGCTCGTCCGCAATAGACCGAGAGTGATCCATCATCCATCGGAGTCGATGATTGCAGAACCACGTTGTAACCTTGGGCCTTAAGTGCTTCAAAGTGGGTATTCGCCGTCACAAGGAAGAAGTTGTCAGGGTCGCGATCAGGATTTATGTGCAGCTCGCCTGTCGAGTCCGCCTCGCTTCCCCCACTTCGGTAGGAATTGATGGAATATCCCCCGGGCGTGTTGTTGTGGAGCGCGACGACTGTCTTGGCCCTGCTGATGTATTGCTTCAGATAGGACCGGCTGAAGGTCTCAACCAAATCCGCATCTCCAGGACGCGGCACGGAGAACCGCCTCAGGTCACGCTCGATACCATCGCGGCTGAACATACGATTTGGATCGATCGTGACGCTGCTGCGACCGGGTGCGAGATGCAGGCGCCTGTCTCCACCGGCCTGGATGCCGACATACTTGCCGCTGATCTCGGGGAGATGACCTTTAATCGCAGAGATCCCGGTCTTTTCGTTCGAATGCAGCGAGACGAAGAGGAGACCGCTCTCCCCTCTGCCTCCGGTGAAAATCTCAAACTCTACTTCCTGCTCTCCCAGCAACAGTATCTCAATCTCAGCTGTTCTGGCGCTGGAGAAAAGAGCAAGGAGCGTGGCTCCAGTAACCAGACTGAGTTTATGGCCGGAAATCTTCACGGAGGATAGTAAATTTGTTGTTGTTGCCGCGCTTGAGAGTCAGGGTCTTCTGGCCCTTGTCACTGTAGCCGCCAGAGCTGTAGGACTGTGTGAAATTGACCTCGACAGTATCGCCGAAGTTCTGGTAGCTGATGTTTGAGACCCCAACGTAGACGGAGTTTCCGCGGCTGAACTTCGATTGCTTGTCGTTCATCCAGGTGGAGTAGCTCATCGTTTTCGTTCCTGTTCGTGTTGAGTAGTTTCGCCCGACAAATTCTGAGTGATAGAGCTCCCGATAGGCCGTCATGTTCTGTGACTCCCAGGCAGATTCCCAAATGGCTATGAACTTTCCCAGTTCTTCATCCAGTGAACGCGTCTTTGTATTGTCGATCGTTCCTGACTGCCCGGTTGCAGGAGCAGGCGGACTCTCTTTGGAATCCTCCAGCTTTTTCATCAATTCCTGGTTCTGAGCCATCAGGTTCTTGAGCATCTCCTGCATTTCGGGAGTCATTCCGGAGTTTGACGCGGGATCCGGGATGGATACGGACTCTCCGCCTTCTTTGTTTCGCTTGCTCATCTCAGCGATCATGTCCTCAAAGGCATCGCGCATCGTGTCGATCCGCTGCTCCACTTTGGCGAGGTCTCCGCCGTTCTGAGTTCCGTCTCCTTTCACCAGCATGTAATCGTCAATCGTGGCATCAAGGTAGAGAAACGGGCTTTGGTCGACTCTTCTTTTTACCTCCCTGGACGCAATCCTGAATGCATCGAGGAGCTCCAGTCCCTCCGAGGGGCGTGTGCTCAGTGCTCTCGCAAGCTCAAGGGTGTAGGGGGAGTTGTCGCCCTGTCCATCGAGGGCGACGGCATTATCGGCGGTGCTGTAGGCAATGATGGTCCCTTCAGCACCTTTCATCTTGGCCAGCCCCACGGTGGCGGAGCTGCGGGTTTTCCAGTTGCGGGCGAGGGGATTGTTGCGGCAACAGTCGAGCACGACGACTTTTATCGACGCGCCGGCCGCTACCATGGTATCGAGCGCCAGATTGGCAGACATGGCTTCGCGCTTCAACTCGTGTTCCTCGCGGAAATCGGCTCCGATCGGGATGAGATAATTGACATCTTTCGACTGAATTCCGTGCCCGGCGAAAAAAAAGAACGCGAGCGAATTGGGACGAATGCGCTCAGCAAACTTATAGAGCGCGTCATCCATAGCGCTGATGTCGAGATCTTTTTCCACGATCACCTCGAAGCCCAGTTCATCGAGAGCTTCCGCCATCTTGTCGGCATCGTTGGTGGGATTGGCCAGCTCGAGGTTGCCTCCGTATTTCGAATTTCCGATAACCAGGGCGATTCGATTTCGCGCTTCAGCGATCTCGATCGCAGCCAGGGAAAGAAACAGGCCGACGATGACTGCAAATGACGAACAAGCGTTTTTCATAAGGGAAGCTCAGAAAGTGACGACTTTCGAGGGTAATTTAAACAGTGAGCAGGATTCAAGCCTGAAGTCGCTGAAATTCCACCGCCCCTCCTTAGCTTTTGGACTGCACGTCAGGGGTCGGATGACGACGTTTGAGACGGTAGCGAGATGCCACCAATCGGCTACATGATGGCGTCGGAAGACTCCTAATTCTCTTCTGGCGGATCCTATCCGCAGTCCTATATTGGAACGAAAATTGGTTTTCACCCTCCTCCCAGCCCTTCATGACAACACCAGTTTCAGCGAAAACTCCGAGTCGTGGTTTTGTCCTGACCGTTGTTGCGGCTTTGGTTGTTCACTTGGGACTTCCGGTCACAGAATGGTCCTGCCACGCTCAGGCTCAGGAAATTCCTGACGAGCTCCTTGAGGATGAGCATGTTCGTGAAGAATTCGGCGTGAACAAATTCACGACTCCCTCGATCAAGAAGATCTTCGAGGATCTTCAAAAGCTTCGTCCTCTGCCATATGATGAGTTGAAGCGGACGATGCCTGAAGCGACTCCAACCGATCGCACCCAGCTCGCGATTACGGTTGGCCTGCTCCTTGCCGATGGATTCTTTGCGGTCGAGGCAGAGCAGTTTTTTGACCTGGAACCAGTGGGGCGGTCACTGCTTAAACACGCGACCAGCCTCGGCTCAGGGACCCGCATCTCCAGTCACATGAAAAGCATGCTGGAGAAAGGAGCTCTGAGCGACTGGGAGGAACTGAAAAACGAACTGTCCCGCACCCAGAAAGATGTCGAAAAAGAGATGGTTCTGATTCGTGACGTCGATGCTGCCAACCTCGTCAGCCTTGGCGGATGGCTTCGGGCTTTCGAGATCGGCACAGCAGCATCTCTCAATCCTTACGATCCAGCGAAAGCATCAACGCTCGCCCGTCCTGACATCGTTGAGTATTTCGTGCTGAATCTTGAAACGCTTGAGCCGCGGATTCAGGAAAATGAAATGGTGAAAAAGATTCGTGAAGCTCTTGTGGATATTCAGAAGAGGACCACGCTTCCCGAGCAGGAGATCCTCAGTGAAACGGAAGTGCAGGAGTTGCGGGTCATCGTCGAAGATCTCGTGGACATGGCCTATGGTTCCGAACGTCTTATCGAGATGACCGATGCCGGCAGTAAGAAGGAAGTGCCCGGTGATTCTCCCACGACGACAACTCCGGCTGCGACAGGCGGCGTGATTTCCGGTGAGGTTCCGGAGTAACGGCCCGCCGCCCGGCGTAATGCCGCTCTTTTTCCTGATCCGCGTCCCGTTTCAGGAGGATGGAAAAGCCGCTACCTGAGTGGCTGCGAATGCTGGCGAGCCCGGGGGCGCTTACGCTCAAATCTGCGGGCCTGTAAACCACTCACCGCTCAAGATGACCTTCCGCCTCAAGGGCCTCCATGATCTTCAGGGCCGCATAGGCATCATTCGCCGCATAGAGCAATTGCGCTGACCGGAGTTCGGACTCGGCCCAGTTACTCGTCGTGATCGATTTCGATTTCTTGAACCCCTGCTTGAGCAAAGCACCCATCGCACCGCGGACGCCGATCTGTCCCCGGTAGCCAAGCTTCCGAAAGATCTGATCGAGATCGAGAACATGGTTCAGGGCAATTCCGAGACGGCTCCGGATCTGTCCGTGGTCGTTCTTCAACCCGAATCCCACCTTGAGGATTTCCTTCGATTCGATGAGATCAGCAACGACTTTCTCGCACTCACTCCGATGAAGCTGAAAAATATACGCTTTATCAGCAAGCGCGAACTGCACGACATGAGGGCCGTCACTCTTTTGACCGACGCGGAAGGTCGGCCTTGCCTCGGTATCAAATCCGCCCAGTCCCGCCGCGAAAATTTCTTCCGCAGCGCGTTCACACTCGGCCCGGGTCGCAGGCACGTGGATCCGGTCGAGAGGGAGCCCCGCAAAGGGAGGCAGGGCGGCCGTCTCCGCTTTCGTCGGGGCGACCGGCCAGTCCTGCTTCGCCGCCTTCTCCCGATCACCTGACCCCGCGCTGCCGCCACGGGTATTGGGTGACGACGAGACCGGGCGTCGGCGATGGCTTCGGGGTTGCGGTTTATTCATTGAGTGGCTGCTGCCCCGCAGTTTGGAGGAATTTAGATCACTCTGCAAACATTCCGTCGGTGACATCAACCCGCTGACGAACTGGCCATTGCAGACCATCGCCGCCCTCCGAAAGCTTCCGCTACGTCTTCGCTTCCTCGAAACCTCTCCGCACCGGAAGATGCCAACCTTCCGACCGCATTGCCCCCGCGAATCACGCCCATTTCGGAACGGTGGCCCGTTCCGCTACCCTTCCTGTCGCGGAAGATGCCAACCTTCCGAACGCGTTGCCACCGCGAACCACGCCCATTTCGGAACGGTGGCCCGTTCCGCTACCCTTCCTGTCGCGGAAGATGCCAACCTTCCGAACGCGTTGCCACCGCGAACCACGCCCATTTCGGAACGGTGGCCCGTTCCGCTACCCTTCCTGTCGCGGAAGGTGCCAACCTTCCGAATTCGGAGCCTATCCGCAGGTAATCACCGCTCACGCTCCAACCTCGCAATCCGCTCTTCAGGGGCGGGGTGAGAAGACAGGTATTCACCGAGTACCTCCGGATTTGTGCCCAGTCGTTCGATTCTTCGGAGAAAAGAAATCGCTTCCCCGGGATCATAGCCTGCCGCGCTCATGAGACCGATTCCATCCTGATCGGCTTCGAATTCGAAATTCTTCGAGTGAGCGCTCCGGAGCATCGGCAGGCCCTGCGACCGCACCCAGCCGGAGAGAATCCCCGCCCGTCCCGCCGCAAAAGAAGCAGCCCGTAGTGCCGATTGCTGGATCATGCGATCCCAGGTATGACGGCGGATGACATGAGCCGTTTCGTGGGCAATCACAAAGGCTACTTCGTCGACACTCCCTTCACAAAAATCGACGAGAGACCGGCTTACGAAGAGATACCCTCCCGGCAGGCCGATCGTGCCCGGGAAATCACTCTGCATCAGTTCGCAACGATACGTAAAACCCGGTTGGTCGACACAGGGTTCGAGACGGTGACAGATCCCCCGGATCCAGTTCAGCAGTTCCGGCTCGTCGAGAATTTTCGTGGCAAGACGGAGCTCCGCCGCAAGCGTTTCTCCAAGGTCGCGTTCCGCGTCGATCGCTTCCTGCTCCGTTCCGGTGAGCCCCTCCCAAATCCACTTGCTCTTGCGATAGGTCGGCACCGCCGCGCGCCCCAGCTTACGTCCTAAATCTTCGAAGAAGCTGCTCATGTCATGGTTGTTCCCGCGCCGCACCCGGGTCGGCGGCTTTTTTCATCGTGACGGAAAGTGGAGCAGAATACAATGACGCTCTTTGGGGTGAGAGGAAAGCCTCTCCGCTCCTAACCCTTACGCGCCTTCATCCCCAACCACCGGTTCCTCTCTTCGCGATCCATTTTTTCAATCGCGTAGCGGAGCATCACCCGCGGCATCACCGCCGCATGTTCCTGCAGAAAAACGCGCAGGAGCTCGAGATCCCGTTTCCCGGCCTCCCGCAGCATCCAACCGACCGCCTTTTGAATCAAATCATGCGGGTGTCCGATGAAACTCTCCGCGAGCCAGAGAATCTCTGAAAATTCCGAGCGCCGGATCAGCGGAAAACACGCGACCACCGCGACCCGCTGCCGCCACCAGTCCGTCGATGCCGCGAGCGGCTCGAGGGACGCGAGACGCTCCCCGCGCGGGCGGCCCACGAGCCACTCACCGAGAATCTTATGGGCGGAAACGTCGACGAGATCCCAGTAATTCACGCCGTCGAGGTGGGCGAGATAGAAGTCCTTCAGCTCCGTCCTTTCGCTGTCGCTCCGCGACCTGGTGAAGCGGTTCACGAGGATGATCAGGGCGGTCAATCGATACTCGTGCGTCGTTTCCGCGAGGAGCAGCTCCAGCTCCTTCAAAGGAAGGTCATGAAAGGAACGCGCCACCTCGCGCTGCAGAGGAACCGTCACTCCGAGGAAGAGATCGCCCTCACTACGGTTCTCCGGATCGCTCTTGAAGAAACGCGGAAAAAACTCCGCCTTCTCCCGGTTCGAGAGCTTGCGCAAACTGTCCCGAACCCCCGCGGCTGAGGGTGCTTTCTTTTCCACGCCTGTCTTCCGATTCATCCCCCCACTGTGCCCAGGAACCGCCGCCGAGTCTTTCTCTTTTTCCTAATCCGTTTCTATCGCTCGCCGCCGCCCTCTCCACTCGACGAGGTGGCGCGCTAAACACAGAAATTCGCTGGCCCAAACCCCGCGCGAATAGTATGTCAGGGCGCGTCGGCCTCCCGGCCCTCGTCCGCGACCCGCCTTGACCGGTCCCTTTTTCCCTCGACTTCACTGAATCAACCACCATGGCATCCGAACCCTTTCTTGACCTCGCAACTCTGAACCTGAACGACGTGGCCGTTTCCAAAGAAGAGATTTTTAAGGTCAATCCGCAGCGCGACGAGTTCGAGCAGCTGGACCGAATCATCTTGATCGACCTCGAAGCCGGCATGGCTGTCGGGATCAAGACGCAGACTCCCGAAGAATTCTGGACCCGGGGACACATTCCCGGCCGCCCCCTCATGCCCGGGGTTCTCATGATCGAAATGGCCGCCCAGATCAGTTCTGTCATTTATCACCTGAAGTTCGAGACCGGCGGGAAAAAGTTCTTCGGCTTCGGCGGGGTGAACAACGTGAAGTTCCGTGGCAGCGTCGAACCGCGGGATGATCTCATCATGGTCGTGAGAGCGAAAGCTCTGCGATCAAGAATGGCGATCTTCGAGGCCCAGGGCTTTGTCGACGGGAAGATGGTATTTGAAGGGGAAGTGACCGGGCTGGTGCTTTGATCACAGAGTGGATCAAGAGCGGGAGATGCCGGACTACCTGACCCGCCGTTCCCGTGCCGGGGTGGTGCTGTCATCAACTTCCGACGGGAGGAACAGGGTTGAATCATCGTCTCAACCCTGTCTACTCATTGCCCGGGAGCGACGGGCGCCCGGTTCCGCGCTCGGGGGGGATTGAGCGAGATCGTCCCGCGACGGCCGTCTTCCAGACGGAGGATGAGGGAGCGGAATTCGCCAAAGTTCCGACGGGAACAGGGAGGGAGACGACTCACCTGAAAAACGTGCCTTTCCCGGCGGCCCTCTTCGACAAGACGTCTTAACCCCACAGGGAATTGCAGGATGCTGCGAGGACAGCCCGATTAGGAGGGCCGTGGGAGTCGATATTGTTATGGGAAAAGTTTCCTCCGGTGTAGAAGAGCCACCAGCGCCCGTCCCGTTGCACCAGATTGTGAGGAGCGTGCAGCATGTAGGAGGCGAGGCCGTCGCCCGGCTTTTGTCGGGGAATCCACGGTTGGCGATGAGGCCGCTCCCAGGTGATGCCATCGCTGGAGAAACAGGGTTCCAGATCGATGGTCTGACTGTCGAGGCGATAGCTCCCGAGGAGGCCGACGCGGCCTTTGTCCGTGTAGGTCACCGAGAGGTAGTAAAATTGTTGATCCATCGGATCATTCGAATCCGGCGACATGATCCGCTGTCGATTTCCCCAGTTGAGGCCGTCCGGACTGGTGTAGCGATCGATGACCCGCAGGAAACCTTTGAGATTGTCCTGCGGAGCATATCGGGGATCGTCCTCGCCCACTTCAGCGAGAGCGACGGAATACATCTCGAAGCTGCCATCTGCGAGCTGATAGACATTGGTCGCATCGTTCGAAATCAGGTCCGCCGGCGCGAGCGGTTCGCCCGCCCCGGGTTTCGCGACCCTCGAGGCATAACGATTCAATCCCGCCGCCGCCGCCGCGGCCCCGCCCACAGCGCGATCGCCCGGATGATAAAGACAGGGAGTCGCCGCGTTCACTACCTGAAAACGTTTCGCCGATTCATCAGTACTGTCCGCTGCCAGATACCGGACCAATCCCTCGCCATGCGCCCAGAAATAGAGTCGCGTGAGACCGTTCTGCAGTCGGATCGTCACCACCTGAACGGGATGCGCTCCTTCGGGGATCCCCCCAATGGCCAGTTCGGCATTTCGATCGGCTTCACCCGCGCTGCAAACGGCAGACAGAAAACGCCACTCACCCCCGACACGACCTTCGTGAAACCCGATGTTCTTGAACCCTGTCTCAGGCACTGAAATCCCGCTCCATATTCTCCATTGATCATCGGGGAGGGTCTCGACCGTGCTCGTGAAATTCTGAACCCAGCCGCCGGCCGGTTCACCTCGATGGCGAAACTGTTCCCCGTGCAGGGTCCATGCTTCCTGAGGAGCAAAACGGAGTGCCCCGGTTTCCGCCTTTGCCTGCGTCGCGAAGCCCACAGAGGCCACTCCTGCTTCTTTCAAAAAATGGCGTCGTGTCTTTTGTTTCATGGGCGGTCGAACCGGGGTTGCAGATCAAGGCCTGCCAAGAGCAGCTTCGAACGCAAGTCAACACCTGTGCCGCTTTCAGGAAAAGCTCACATCTCCCTTCATCATGCCCGCCGGGAAAGAAATCTATCCCACGCAAATTCGCGGGTGAGATATGAGTGGATGGAATGAAGAGGTTTTCGAAGGTCCGCAGTGGCAATTAGCAAAATTCCCGATGCTCACTCCGCCTCCCGGAAAGGTCCTTTCTAAAATCCCCGTGATCTGTCAAACTCAGATTCTCCCCGCAACAGGATTCCCATGAGAGACCTCATCCCTTTCACCCGCCTCCTCACGCTGCTCTTCAGCCTCCTGATCGAGAATGCCCAACAGATCTTTGAAGTCGGAGTTCATCTTCTGTTTTTCCTTTTACGGTCACCCAATAATCACGAGCCAATTCCCACGCCGCAGCGAGCCGTTCCTCAGGGGAACGACTTTGCCAATCCAGAATCTGCTGCCGGCGCAACGCATCAAAGCTGTCGAATTTTCTCACCGACCAGTTCTTTCGCTGCTCCGCTCTCTCTTTCAGGGAACTCATCTTGAGGCAGGTTACCAGAGAAATTCAGCAACCGCCAGAGCGAAGCGATGTGTTCCTCTTTTGCGTGTTAGCCGGAACGACTGAGTAGAATTCTTCACATGATCCCATTTTCTTTTTCCTACTCCTTTTCCTTTTCACCGCACAGGCATCGAACGGCCGAAGAGGAATCGGAGTCAGGCCTCACAGAGGCCGGCTACATTCTTCAGCTCCTCCATGAGCCCTTCCCGGTCGGCAGGGGAAACGAGATGGTATTTTCCATCCTTCATCTGAATCTTGACCCGCTTCACCGACGGCGCCGGGGCGCTGAGCGGATTTGAGGAGGGAGTCACCGCCTCAATCCGGTCGATCGGAACGCGGTAGCGAATCAACCCGGACCGAATCAGTAGAGTCGATTCGTCGATGACGTAGTGGCAGGGGAAGAGGACGAGACCAAAGAGGATCCCGTCGAAGATCCCGGCTCCGATGAGGACGAGCGCCGCCTCAGGCTCACTCTGCCACCAAAACGCTCCCCAGAGGATGAGCCCGAGAGAGGAACCAATCAAAATCGGCCAGAGCCACCAATCGATTTTGGCAGGATAGGTTTTCGATTTCATGGTGCTGAAATGGAACAGAGTTATATCAAAGACTTTACCCTCCCGAATCCCGGATTTCAGGTCGCCAATGAACGGGGTCGTGGTTTCGGATCCCGGGACCCGGTTCCTTTATTCCCCGTCCTTTTTCTTCAGTGTCTCAACGAGATATGCCAGGACCGTTTCATGCTTCGCTCCTTCGACTCCGGGATAGAAGAGCTCGCAGGCGACGCCGTTGGCTTCGCAGTGTTCCTGCAGTTTGACGCCGAAGTTGGAAGTGTGCGTCGGATCCTTCTGCTCCTCTCCGAGCGCCGGTGGACTCGTGTAGTAGAGATAGACCGGCGGGTCATCGCTGCTGACGAGGGCGTAGGGCGAATATTCAGCGATCCAGGGGAGGATCGTGTCGCGCTTGCTATAGAATTCCTCGAAGTTGCCGAGTCCGAAGGCGTGACCGCCGTAGCGGCTGTTCGGCGTCCAGTCTCTCATTTGTTTGGGGTCTAGGGTCGTCTGCGCTCCGGAGACGGCCGCACAGAAAAGACGCGTCGATTCGCGGGCGACAGGATCATCGCTGTCAGGATCCGCCATCTCCGGGTGAAAGGCGATCCAGAGCGAAGAGCAGGCTCCGGCGGACCCACCCGAGGCACCGATCCGCTCTTTATCGATGTTCCATTCGCCCGCTTTGCTGCGGACGAACTGAAGGGCGCGGGCCGCATCGTGCAGCGGGGCTTTCACCGGGGGAACGACGCCCTCAGCGTTGGCTTCGGCAATGAAGCGATACTCGACCGAAGCGACCGAGATTCCCTCCTTCAATAACTCAGGAAGCATCCCGCTGAGACCGCTCAGTCTTCCGCCGGCATTCCATCCCCCGCCGTGAATAAACAAAAGGAGCGGAGTCGGCGTTGCGGATTCCGCCTGCCAGAAGTGGAGCTTCTGCTTGAGATGAGGACCGTAGGCAACATCGAAGCCGGTCGGTTCGGGAAGCTTCGGATTGTCGGCGACAAACTTCTCCGCTTCGGCTTTTCCGATCTCGCGGACGAAGATATTTCTCCACCGGATTTCCCCGCCATGCGTCTGCAGCATGACAGGGCCGGTCGCGGGCAGCGGCAGCTCGCGGTTCCAGAAGTTTTCCATGACCGCCCCTTCGACGACAGCCTGATTGTTCAGAGAGACCCAGGTCCGCGCTCCGATTTGCCGAATGTGAATTTTGTTCCACTGACCAAAGGGCTTGTCGGCGATGCGCAGAGGATCACGGCCGAGGGTATCGGGAGTGTTGTTGAACAAACCGCCCGATCCCAGGTGCGGACGGCGCGTTGGTTTCTCCGGATCGAAGGCCTGATTCTTATCCCAGATCTGAACCTGCGGAGTGCCGCGCAGGTAAATCCCGCTGTCGGCTCCGGCGACGGTTTTGTATTCGAGGGTGAACTCGATGTCGCCGAGGTCCTCGTCGGTCGTGGCGTAGGGCCCGTGACCGTCGTTGACGAGCTCGCCGTTCTCGACCCGCCAATGATCGGCGAACTCGTCCCGCATTTTCTTCAACGCCGCCTCTTTCTTTTCGCCCTCGAGCTTGGCGACGGAGTGAGGGTTCAATCCATACCAACCGGAGAGGTCTTTGCCGTTGAAGAGGGCACGGAAACCTTCCGGTGGCGTGACCTCCTCCGCCTCGAGGGGCAACGAGATCGCAGCGAGCAGCAGGGCGGAAATGGCGGGGAAAACTTTCATGGTAGGGCCGTGATTCTCGCAGGTGAGAGAGAATGCAAAAGCCTCAAGCGATCCGCGATGGCGCGGGTGTTGGGCGGTCGCTTCAGCACGCTCCCTCACTCCGTCATCGGCAACCAGCGAACCGCATCGATGACGACATAGCCGTCCACGTCGTGATTGGAAATGACCACCTTCCCCGACTTCTCAAACGGGAAGGTCCCCACGGATGTGAACAACCGGCCCACCTTCGGCGCTTCGCGTTGATTCAACTTCACGTCGTGATTTCCTCCGGCATGGGTGATACGCACCGGAACGTTGGTCGCGCGGTTTCCATTGACGCCGTAGGCGACCTGAACCTCGTATTTCCCCGGCTTTGGCAATTCCGCCAGAAAGGTGGCCGACGAATTTCCATCCGTTGTCCCACCGTCATGATAGTAACCCTGATGAATTCCCTTTCGCAAACTCGAAGGCGACCACGGACCTTCGAGCCTGGCTTCGGAATCATCCACGACAATGCCCTCGAGGGAACTGATCGTCGTGTAGTTTGCCGCCGCTTGTGGGGGCGCCGTGTACTCAAGGATCTGCCCATCTTCCGCGAGCCTCGTTTGCAGTTGCTTGTATTCCACTTCCTGAATCGGGATCCCCTCGTCAATCGCGAGGCTCGCCGCCGTGGCCGCGGACTGGGCGAGGACCATGAAAACCGGCTCCATGCGGATCGAACCGAAGGCAATGTGAGTGGCGGATAAACAAACCGGCACGAGGAGGTTTTCGCACTCGGATTGCTTCGGAATGATCGAATCATAGCTGATCGGATAAGGCGGAAAACCACCGACCTGCACGTCGCCCTCATTTTTGGCGAAACCCTCCGCCGTGACATAGCGCTGGGTGTTGTGAGAATCCATCGTGTAGGCTCCCATCCCGACACTGTCGGAAACCGTTTCCTTCTGCTGACAGTGATTCTGCGTCATCACAAAATCGCTCACCATGCGGCGGGCCTCACGGACATAGAGTTGCTGCTGCCAGCCGTTGCCCTCGGTGAACTCATCCTTACACATCCCCCATTTGGCGATCTCGCTTCGGATCGCTTCCGGCACCCGGGGATGATTCGCGAGGGTCCACATCAACCCCTGCTGGTAGAGAAGGTGGCGCTTCGCGATTTCCTCCCGTTCGGCGTAGCTGGCGTCCGGGTAGTCATAATTCTGCCCGATAAAATCGGTCGAAAATCCCGTTCGGTTGTTCGTATCCGTTTTCCGGTTCGGCATCGACGAATTGATCCATGGCATTCCTTTTTCTCCCGCTTCAAAATTCCGCAGGAGCAACTCGAACCATTCTTCGTCGTAGCCTTCCGGTTGGTGAAACGGAATCCGGTTTTCCGGATGATCGGTGAGACACATCCGGTAGCAGTAAGCCTGGACCCGATGATCGGCCCCGCCTTCCTCACCCGGACCGTCAGGATCGAGAAACGGCAGCAACCCGCTCTGAGGATTCCCTTTTTCCCGATAGGGATCGACGCCTCTCACGAAATTGTGATGGCGATCCATCTTCGTTTGCACCCCGTTCAGCGTCTCGCCGTAGTGAGCATTCGCCTCCCGTCCGACCGTGTAGCTCACCCCGGCCGCCGCCAGTAAATCCCCTTCGTAGGTGGCATCGATGAACATCTTCCCCGCAAAGGTGCGTCCTGACTCCATCGTGATTTCCACGATTTTTGAATCCACCACCTTCACCCCGGACTCGCGATTGAGTCGTTCTTCGAAAACGATTTTTAATCCCGTTTCCGCGATCCACGCCCGATAGACTGCCAGAGCCGCCGAGGGTTCAAAGGTCCACATCGTCGCTTCGCCCTGAGCCGTCCTCGTTTGCCCCGAATCTCTGTATTCCTCCCGCTTCTCCCATTTCCAGGCATCATCTTTTGCATAATGGGCGGAAATTCGTTCGTAAAACTCCCGGGAGAGCCCCCCGATGACCTGCTTGTTTCCAATGTCCGTTTGCCCGAGCCCTCCCGTCGTGAGGCCGCCTTCGCGATCCGTTGGCTCGATCACCACGACCGTTTTCCCCATCTTCTTTGCCTGAATTCCGGCCACAATCCCGGCGCTCGTCCCCCCGTAGACAACGATATCAAACGATTCCGTTTCCGCCGCCCTTCCATGGGAAAGGAAAGAGGCAAAAACTAACAGAAGCACAAAACGGTTTAAGGGGGTTATCATTGCCAGTCATAGTAGCCTTGGAGCACCGGGTTTCCACTTCACGATCGCGCAGGTGGGCCGTCCCAATCCGGTGTGGCTTCAGAGCGGGGCACAGAAGGTCTGTCCCTCTATAGACCTGATCTT
>JARGOP010000002.1:121286-136258 GCA_029233965.1 Verrucomicrobiales bacterium
CGGTGTGGCTTCAGAGCGGGGCACAGAAGGTCTGTCCCTCTATAGACCTGATCTTGATCCGCCGCCCGGCCTCCGCTCACTCCAGGTGCGTCATTTCGTGGAGCGCGAAGTTCTCTACCGCACCTTCGGTCGCAGCGGCATAGTCTTTGAGATGCTGCTGCTCCATGTGGGCGAGCCAGAGTTCACGTGAGGCCCAGTTTTCGTAAAACATGAAGTGCTCCGGATTCTCATTGTCCTGATGGAGGTCATACTGAAGGCATCCTTCTTCGGCCAGGGTCGGGGCGATGATTTTCTTCAGCTCTGCTTTGACGAGATCGATCCGGTCCGGCTTCGCAAAGATGTGGGCGACGATGGTGAGTTTAGACATAGTCGCAGAGCATAAACAGGGTTCGGTCGTCGAGGCAAGGAACACTCGCCCCCGAACCCTTTCGGCGTTAATCTGGGCAATGCCTTTTTCCACCTTCGCGCTGACGGAGCCACTTCTCCGCGCGGTCAGTCACTATCCCGAGCCGACTCGTGTGCAGGCCGAAGCGATTCCGGTGATCCTCACGGGTGGTGACCTCCTCGCGACCGCGCAGACGGGGTCGGGGAAGACGACGGCCTTTGTCCTGCCACTGCTGCAGCGGTGGGTTGGTGCCGCTGACCAACCGAAACGGAACCGCCCGCTCAACACGCTCATCCTCGTCCCGACCCGCGAGTTGGCCGCCCAGGTCCGGAATGTGGTCCAGGAATGTGCGGCGCACCTCAACGAGCGGCCGAAGGTCGTAAGCGCGGTGGGTGGTGTTTCGATCAACCCGCAAATGATGGCCCTGCGCGGCGGCGCGGATTTCGTCGTCGCGACGCCGGGGCGACTTCTCGATCTCGTCGAGCGCAATGCGCTCTCGCTTTCCGCGGTCCTCTCCCTCGTTCTCGACGAAGCGGACCGTCTCCTCGATCTCGGCTTTTCGGAGGAGCTGAAACGCATCTTCGACCTCCTCCCGACGCGGCGCCAGAACCTGCTGTTCTCGGCGACGTTTCCGAAGAAGGTCGAAGCGCTCGCGCTGGAATGGCTGCACGAACCGACCCGGATTCGCATTGAGGAGGAATCGGGCGGTGCTCCTGACATCAGGCAGCAGGCGATCCGTGTCGATGCGGAAAAGCGCACGCCCTTGCTCCGTCATCTCATCGAAGCGGAAGACTGGAAACGGGTCCTCGTTTTTGTCGGCTCCCAGTACACCGCTGATCACGTCGCGATGAAACTGCGGCGGAACGGGATTCGTGCCTGGGCCTTTCACGGCGATCTCGGTCAGGGCGCCCGAAGCGAAGCGCTCGGGGATTTCAAGAATTCGCATTTCAAAGTCATGGTCGCGACCGACCTCGCCGCCCGTGGTCTCGACATCTTCAAGCTGCCGGTCGTGGTGAATTACGACCTGCCCCGCTCCCCCGATGACTACACCCACCGCATCGGCCGCACGGGCCGGGCAGGGGAGAGCGGAGTCGCCGTCAGTTTCGTGACCGCGGAGAATGAGGCGCACTTTCGTCTCATCGAGAAGCGGAACGACTTACGCCTCACGCTCGAAGTCATCGAAGGCTTTGAACCTGCCGTAACTGCGGACCCCCGGCAGGAATCCGCCGGAACCGGTGGGATCAAAGGGCGACGCAAGAGCAAGAAGGACAAGCTGCGCGAGGCAGCGGCACGGAAGGCTGCGGAATAGACCGCGAGCGGCTTTCCACTTCCAGAGGAATGGATTCCATGCCGGCTTTGAATCAGGTCGGGTCAAGAGTCGCTCTCTCGGCAGCAAGCTGGTGCGTCAGAAGTATCAGCTCAAAGGGTTGATCATCAGACAAACCAGGGTGAACTGCCCCGGCGTGAGCTGGACCTGGCCGGATGCGGATCAGTATCATCGGGTGCGGCTGGAAAAGTTCCACGTCGATCACGCCGCGAGCTATGCCTCATTCCTTCAGAACGATCCGCGCGTCCCGTCGTAAATCCGGGCGCTCTGGAAACAGTGGGCCGCCATCGCGATGAGTTCCCTGAGAAGAATCACCGGCCCTCGCAGATCTACGTGCGGCAGGGCCGAGGCATTGACAGCCGCGCCCGGGTCACGCAGCACAACTTCATCGTCGATGAGAAAGCGTGTCGAACCCCAAAATCCGGGCATGCGCATTGCGATGTCAATGCTGCGCATGGAACCGCTTTGGATGACAACCGGACAAGTCGCCGGATTCGCCGCTGCGGAAAGCAAATCCGGCGGGGTTGAACCCGCCCCTCCACTTTCCGGGGAAGAACGCGACCCTCTGCAAAGGGGGAAGCCCCGGAGTTCTATTCCCCCATCAACTCTTTCACTTTTCCCTCGATCGCTTTCGCCCAGATTTCGTAGCCGGCCGCATTCGGGTGAAGAAGGTCCGGCATGATCTCTTTGGATAAGGTTCCGTCCTCTTCAAGAAGCTGCTCATTGATGTCCATAAAATAGACCGTCTTGTCGTCCGCGAGCTTCGCGATGATCTCATTGGCCGCCTCGTTCTTCCGGCGCTTCGGGTCTTCACTGTCGGCACCCCGGGGGAAAATCGCGAGCAGGAGGATCTTCATCTGTGGCTGCTTTTCCTTGAGCAGATCGACAATCGCGGTGACTCCGGCGGCCGTCTCTTCAGCGCTGCTCGAGTAGATCGCACCGCCGTGCTCTTTCATGGACCGTCCCTCGTGGCCGGTGTTGTTTGTTCCGATCATGAGAACGGTCAGCTTCGGCTTGAGACCGTCGTAGTTTCCATTCTGCAAACGCCAGAGGATGTGCTCGGTGCGATCCCCTCCAATCCCGAAGTTGGCGGCGTTGAGCGGAGCCCAATACTGAGTCCAGACTTCTTTCCCTTTGCCGCTCCAACCGGCGGTGATGGAATCCCCGAGGAAGACGAGCTGTGCTTCCCCCTGTTTCGAAATCTCGTTGAAGGACTCGTGCGCCGCTTCCTTGCCGGGGTGAGGAGCGGGGGAAAGAGCGAGGCTCTTCTGCGTGTCTTTCGCGCCGGCGGTTGCGATCAAGGTGAAAGCGAGGAGGACAAATGGGGCGGTTTTCATTGGTGGGCCTCCATTCTGCGCGGATCGAAAATTCCCGCAATAACGGAATCGTGTCTTCCGCGACGAGTTGCGTGCTGCTGCTTTCGTAGAGGGATAGCGACCTGGGTGGGGATTTGGGTAGGGATTCCCTCCGTCGCCCCGAGATGCCGCGATCAGGCAAAGGGAGCAGACCATTCCATTCCGTGTGCCTCCGCTACGGTTGCACAGGTGAGGCGGCCCTTGAGACAATTGATCCCGCCGATCAGCTCCGGCGAAACTTGACAGGCGGACTCGAGATCATTCATCGCGAGGGTCTGCAGGTAGGGAAGCGTCACACTGGTGAGAGCCTGCGTTAAAGTAGGGGGTGTAAGCGTCCGGTATATTCGCCACGCAGTAGTGGATCACCCCTGCTTCCACGAAAACCGGATCTTCGTACTTGGTGGGACGGGTCGTCTCAATGCAGCCACCCTGATCCACCGCACCCGGAGTGAGGGCGACACGGCATTCCCGGCTTTTGATCTCGCGCGGACAGCCAACGATGGATGGGGATTTCATACGACAAACAGGAATAAATCAGAATCTATCCAAGCCTAACGGATGTGGCGGCGGGCTCAATGAAAAGCTCGTGCCCGTATTTCCGTTCGCAAAGGCACGGCACAAGATTCCATGTTCAGAAGTTGGTGCTACCGTGCCACGATGGATGACCTGTTCGCCGATTCCGATTTTGCGTGGAGCATTCGCATGCGTCGCGAAGAGCCGGGGGCATTCTTCGCGCGACAGGATGCGACGGGAAGTCTCCTGAGCCGTCGGAATCACTGGCTCGACGAGACGCCCGAACGCTGTCTCTCGACGAGTCCGGTGATGGATGCGATCACCGAAGACCTCTGGGATCTCGCCCTGAGCTGGAATCAGGTGGAAAAAAATGGGGAGAGGACCCTCGAAAATCTTTCGAGACAATGGGAGGCCGATCTCATCCTTCTCGATACGGAGACTTTCCGGGTCGCAGGCGGGTGCGTCTGTTTTCCCTCTTCCTGGAATCTGCAGGAAGCGACCGGGAAAACCCTATCGGAAGTTCATGCGGTTGTTCCCGGCTTGAGCGATGAGCTCGGGCCGAAGATCGAGCGCTTCCTCCGGAAACTTCCCCCGGGGCAAACCTTTCTTCGCGAGAACTGGGGCATGACCCGGAGCGGCCATCTCAATTATCATCCTGCCCTGGAGCGAGCCCGCCTCGATGAATCGGTGACGCTTTCGGAAGCGTTTCTTCGCATCGAGCACCAGGCTTTTCTGCGACTGCCGACGGCGGTGCTCCTCGGAGTGCGGATTGAACCGGTCTCTCTCGCAAACCTCATCGTCCGCCATCCGGAAACGGCCGCACGGCTCCGGCGGCAGCTCGAAACGATGCCCGACGAAGTCGCTCACTACAAGAGCCTGGAGGCGGGGATCCCGAAAATCACGGAGCTTCTCAGGGAGGCTTGACCGGGTTTTGGATCGAATTTTGAGTCGGCACGCGTATCGTTGGGCATGAAGAAATACCTCACTCTCTTTCTCGCCGGCTTTCTTTCTCTCACCATGAACACCCGCGCTGAGATCGTCGAAACGGCGATCGAATACGAATCCGCCGGCACGACTTGCGAAGGCTGGCATGCCTACGATACCAGCATCGAAGGGGCGAGGCCTTCCGTGCTCATCGTCCACCAGTGGACCGGTCTGACCGACTACGAAAAGATGCGCGCCAAAATGCTCGCGGAGTTGGGCTACAACGTCTTCGCGCTCGATATCTACGGGAAGGGGATTCGTCCCCAGCCGCCGGAGTCAGCGAAGATGTCCGGGAAATTCAAAGAGGACCGCGACCTCTTCCGTACGCGTCTCAACGACGGCCTCGCGATTCTCAAGGGACTCCCTCAAACCGACGCCGATAGGATCGCGGCGATCGGCTACTGCTTCGGCGGGACCGGCGTCCTGGAACTGGCTCGCAGCGGTGCCGACGTCGCGGGTGTCGTCAGCTTCCATGGAGGCCTTGGCACCCCGACGCCCGAAGATGCTTCGAACATCGTCTGCGAAGTGATGGTGCTGCACGGCGCGGTCGATCCCTACGTGCCCGTCGACGAAGTGAAAGCGTTTCACGCCGAAATGCTCGATGCCAATGTCGCCTACACTTTCACCGCCTATCCCGATGCGGTGCATGCCTTCACCCAGAAGATGGCCGGAGACGATCCCTCCAAAGGGGCGGCGTATCAGGAGGCTGCCGATCTCGCTTCGTGGGATGCCATGCAGACCTTCTTCGATCGACTTTTCGAATAGCTTCAAAGGCCTCGAAAACTTCGCAGGGAAAACGCGGGATCGATCAAAGCGGGGCCACCCCAAGGCCGGGGCGGCAGTTCGCTTACCCTCCGAATCCGCATAGCCCAAAAGTTTCCCGGGGCATAGTGACGGCTCTCGATGAGGTTCGGTGGCAGCTCTCCTAGAGTCGCACCCACTCCTTGAGATCCTCGTGCTCGAAGATCATTTTCTTTTGGATTTTCAGATCCTGTCCCATTCCTGCATCAAGGGCGCGGCGATACATGGCATAAGCGATCCCGACGTCAACGTAGGCGAGGCCGACAGCATTGAAGTAGGTTCGTTCGCTATCGTTTTCGCGCCCCGGTTTTTCCCCGAGGATCATGTCGACAAGGTTGCCGTGAATGTCATCGTCGGTGAGCTCCCCATCCTTGTAGGCGCGGCTCAAAGTCTGGGTTCGGTGCTTCACTGTCTCCCAGTCGTCACAGACGATTTTTTCACATTGTTTTGCGACGGCATACTCGTCCTCCCAGCCCCCGACATGAGAGTAGAAGGTTCCCGGCTTCATCCAGGCGGCCTTCAAGAGAGGAGCCTGTGCGCTGGTTGCGGTGACGATGACATCCGCATCCTCGGTCGCTTTCTGGAGACTCGTTCCGGCACCTTCGATCGTCATGTCATCAAAAACAGGATCCATCTCTGCAATGAACTGTTCTTCCTCGGCTTCGGTTTTTGCTCCTACGCGACAGTGCTTGAGTCCCGGCAGGACAGTTTTCATTGCAATGAGGTGCATCTTCGCCTGTTCTCCCGCGCCAATGAATCCGATCGATTCAGAGTCCGGTCGGGCAAGGTAGCGGGCCGCGAGTCCCCCCATGGCACCAACGCGAATGTTGGAGCACAGGGTTCCCTCCATGAACGCGATCGGAAATCCATGATCAATCTCTGACAGAATGATAACAGCGGAGAGATTCTGCATGCCGTACTTCACCGGATTGGGTGGAAAAACGGAGACCCATTTCACGCCACAGATGTGCTTGGAGCGAAAGGTGGCGGGCAGACAGTTGATTCGCTCCTGTGTTTCGTCGTTGAAGATCTGGACGATCTTCTCCGGGAAAAGGACATCCCCCTCAGCGTAGAGCTTCATGGCCTCCTCCGCCGCATTCATGGCGAGGTTCATATCGAGACAGCCCGATGCGAGGAGGTCTTCCTGAGAGAAGTATTGGCAGTGAATTTCGTGGGGGTTCATGTCCCAACGTCGGACCTTCGCCGGCCCGGCGCTTTCCGCCCCTTGCCGGACGTTGAGCATCTATTGATCAACAGGTTGCCGGTGAGCAACTCAGGCAACGGCAGCCCACAGATCCGGTTGATTGTCTCCGCGAAGTGTTGAGAGTGAAGGTGTGAATCGTGAACCGACTGACGGTGGGGGTCCGCTCGCGCCTTCTTTGATCCTTGCTCCGGGACAGCTGCCGACTTTTCCGGGCCGGAATGCGGTCTTCATTGCGAACCTGATGGGGCTTTTCTTCGGAAACGAAAAGCAGACCGAACTGCTCGCGAAGGAAATTGGTGAGGTGGATTCCTATGGTGGGAGGCTCGTGCCGATCCTGAACCTCCTTTTCCGGGCCCCGGATCCAATGCTCTCGTGCTCGAGAGCGAGCCGGATGAGTCACTCTGCCGTTACTTCGAAGATGTGGCCGGGCTGGTCCTGCCCGAGCGGTTCGTTTTACCCCATCATCACTATCTCGCGCTGGGTCGTTCCCTCGAAACGAATGAGATGCCGGACCATCCCCTGATCGAGACGCTGAAGGATTCCCCGGCCCTCTGAATGGATGGTTACGTAACGGACGATACCCTGACCCGCCTTGCCCGCCGAACCGGCCTGCAGACCCTTTCTTCGAAGGCGGGCAGTTTCCTCGGCAACAACAAGCGCGAACTCCACCTCTTTCTCGAGTCGGCAGGGCTTCCGGTTGTCGCGACGGAACTGGCCACCACTCCGGAGGAACTGGGGCAGGCCCTCCGACAAATCAAAGCAGCAGGGTTCCGCTCGGGAGTCATCAAATCGGGGATCGGTGCTTCGGGGATCGGACTCGTGAAAGTGGAATCACTGGAGGACGCCGATGCCGTCACCCGCGAGGTGCCGGATCATTTTTTCTTTGAGGGATCCTGTCTTGTGCAGGGCTGGCTCAGCCCCGGCAGTCATGGTGTCAGCCGGGTCCGCAGCCCGAGCGCCCAGCTCTTTCTCAGTGACGATTCGATCATGATCTATGACCTGACCGAACAGATCCTCAGTCAATCCAGTGTGCACGAGGGAAACGAATCCACGCCGCCCTACCTGGCGGAGCGCCGGGAATGGCGCGAGGAACTGCTGCGTCAGGCAGGTGTTGCCGCGCGATGGCTTCACGGGCAGGGCTATCGCGGTACGGGAAGTGTCGATTTTCTCCTCGTGGAACTCGAAGACGGCGGGGCGGACGTCTATGTTTGCGAAATCAATGCCCGAATCACCGGCGCGACCTATCCTTCCGTGCTTGCACGACACTTTCTACCCGAAGGCTCCCGGCTTCTGAGAAACCTCCGCTTCGAAACGCCTCTGCCCGGGGAGGACTTGATCGCTCTCCTTGAAAAATCGGGAGACCTTTTCCGGCCCGGGGAAAGCGAAACAGGTGTGTTTCCCGTGAACTTCAGTGCGGGAGCGGATGGCCTCGTTCACAAGGGACAGTTTCTCTGCCTCGCCCACTCGACCGCCGGGAGTCATGTCCTCCTCGAAATGGCGGAACTCGATCTGCCCTGTTCCCCGGACCGGCACTGATGACACGTAACCATTGCTGAAACCATGATTGATCGCGAACGACTCACCGGGCAAATGATCCAGCTGACACGGGACCTCGTCCTCATTGAAAGCACCGATGCCCGTCCGGAAGAGCGGCGGCGCTGTTTTCAATTGATTCGCAACCATCTCGAGGAGATCGCGGACATCGAAATCCAGACCCTGGAAAAAAACGGTTACGAGTCGATCGTCGTGATGCCGACAGGCTGCGGGCGCCCCGAGGTTCTTTTCTGCGGTCACCTTGATGTCGTGGAACATCCCGATGCGGAAAGCTACCGCTCCGAAGTGCGCGACGGCCGGATCTATGGTCCGGGAACCGGCGACATGAAAGGCCAGCTTGCCATTCTCATTCAGTTGATGCGGCATCTCTGGCGGGAGCACCCGGGTCTCCCGATCGGACTGGCGATCACCTCCGACGAGGAGCGGGGTGGCGAGAGCGGGGTGAAATTTCTTGTGGAAGAGGCCGGGGGCGATGCGGGCGTGGCGGTGATTCCCGACGGAGGCTCCCTGTCCGATATTATCATTGAGGAAAAAGGGATTCTGCATCTGCAAGTGAAGTCGCTTGGAGAGGCTGCCCATGCGGCACGCCCCCGGATCGGAGACAATGCGCTGGAGCGACTCACGGAAGGCGTCCGTCGAATTCAGGAGACAATTTTCGAACCGCTGAAACCGGCGCATTTCGATCCGGATGATCTCGGGACACACTGGTTTCCGACGTGTTCACTCACGATAATTGAGTCATCGAACGACAATCCCAATTGCATCCCGGAAGAGGCAACCGCGACCCTCGACATCCGGTTTGTTCCCCCGCATTCCGCTGCGTCCATTCTCACCGCGATCAGGGAAGTCCTGCCTCCCCGCCTGAGCCTTCACCCACTCGTCTCAGCGGAGCCAACTCACCTGGCCCCGGACGATGAGTTTATCGCGGCGACCCGTGAGGTCACGGGAGTGGAGCCCCGCATTGTCCGGGCCTGTGGCGGGAGCGACGGGCGGTTCTTTTTTGCGAGAGGCATCCCCGTGATGCTTTCCCGCACACGGGTTGGGAATCTCCACGGACGTGATGAGTGGATCGACGTGGAATCCATGTTGGACTACTTCGAGATCTGCCGTCGCTACGTACTGAAAAAAACGGCCCTTTCAACCTGATCCCTCCTGAGTTGATGCCGGTCGCCTGTGGCACCGGCAGATTCCCCCGTGATCTCACCGCATTTTCACGCCCTCTTCGCGTTCTTGTCATCCGGGCCGGAAATAGGGCACTCTCCGCTCATGAAATACGGATCTCTCATTCTTGGTGTGCTCTTTTCCATGGTCGGAAGTCTTCTTGCGGAAGACCTGAAGGGGTCCAAGCCGAACATCATCCTCATTATCACCGACGATCAGGGCTACGGGCCGGTCGGCCGACACGGGCATCCGTGGATCAAAACACCGAACCTCGACACGCTCTACGACACCTCAACGAGGTTCGATCGCTTCCTCGTGAGCCCGACCTGTTCGCCAACCCGCGCGGCTCTCATGACGGGCCGCCACCCGATGAAGAACGGAATCACGCATACGATTCTGGAACGTGAGCGCATGACCCTCGACGCGACGATTCTTCCTCAGGTCTTGAAAACAGCCGGCTACACGACCGGCATTTTCGGAAAATGGCACCTCGGCGATGAAGAGCCCTATCAACCGCACAAGCGCGGATTCGACGAAGTCTTCATTCACGGTGCGGGCGGGATCGGACAGGCCTATAACTGCTCCTGTGCCGATGCGCCGGGAAACAAATACTTCAATCCCGTGATCCGCCACAACGGGTCGTTTGTGCAGACAGAAGGCTACTGCACCAATCTCTTTTTCGAAGCCGGGCTGGGTTGGATCAAATCGGTCAAAGATGGCGATGCCCCCTTCTTTACCTACATCACGACGAACGCCCCTCATGGCCCGTTCATCGCGCCGCCGGAAAACGAGAAGCGCTTCACCGATCTGGGCTTCGAGAAACAGGTCGCCGGCTTCTACGGCATGATCGAAAACATTGATACCAACGTCGGACTCATGCTTGAGAAGTTGGAAGAGTGGAATCTCATGAAGGATACCGTCATCATCTTCATGTCCGACAACGGCATGACCGGAGGTGGTTCCGGCAAACCGGGGAAACCGCTCGGAACCGACACGACCGGTTCTCCGATGGATATCTACAACGCGGGCATGAAAGGCCTCAAGGGCAGCTCGGACGAAGGCGGTGTCCGCGTCCCTTTCTTCGTCCGCTGGGATGGAAAGATCAAAGCTGATCAGCAGATTGAAACGATTGGCGCGCACATCGATATCCTGCCGACACTCGCCGATCTTGCGGGAGCTGAGATCCCGACCGGCCAGGTCGAAGGGCGGAGTCTTTTGCCCCTGATCGAAAACCCCGATGCGGAATGGAGTGACCGCTATCTGTTCACGCACAAGGCACGCTGGAAAACCGGTTCAGAGCCGAATGACCACCAGTGGAAGGACTGGGCGGTGCGGAATGAGCGCTTTCGTCTCGTTGGAGGTGGCACCGCGAAAAACATCATCGAAAAGAAGAACACGAAGGCGGTTCAGTCCACTGACATGCTGTTCGACATGCTCGCTGACCCGGGCCAGACCACGAACGTGATCGGGCAGTTCCCTGAAGTCGCAGCGGAGATGCGGGCTGCCTACGACGCCTTCTGGAAAGAGACCCGGCCGCTCATGGTGAACGAAGACGCGCCGATGTCGCCGACCCGTCCCTACCATGTGCTCTTTGAAAAGCAGACCGCAGAAGGCGGCATTCCGAAATGGGAAGCGCCGGAGCTGTAAGACGACGACAGGAACTCAATTGTCTCATGAAAAAAGCGATCCTCTTACTCTGCCTTCTTCCCGTTCTCCTCTCCGCGCAGGAGCCTCCTTACGATGTCTATCCGGAAGCGGAGCCGCCCTACTACCGCGTTCGCTATGAAGGATCGGAGAAAGAAGGCGAACTCAGGTTCCCGGTGAAATACACGCTCTGGGTTCCACCGGGAGTCACAACCCTGAAAGGTCTCATCGTCCACCAGCACGGTTGCGGCGAAGGCTCCTGCAAGTCCGGTCTCACCGGTGCCTTCGACCTGCATTGGCAGGCCCTGGCGCGAAAGCATGACTGTGCCCTCATGTCGCCTTCCTACGAGCAGCCGGACAAGGCCGATTGTCAGCTCTGGTGTGATCCCCGGAACGGATCGGCCGATGCGTTTTTGAAATCCCTCACCGATCTCGGGGAAATGTCAGGGCATCCCGAACTGGCTGCCGCCCCCTGGGCTTTGTGGGGTCACAGCGGTGGCGGCCACTGGGCCGGGGGCATGTTGATGCTCTACCCGGAGCGGGTCGCCGCAGCCTGGTTGCGTTCCGGTGTGCCTTTGTTAGTCCGCAATGAAGACCGGCCGTCAATCCGGACCCACACCTTGCCTGATGCTGCCGTCGGAGTACCGGTGATGTGTAATCCCGGCACGAAAGAGGGCGTCACCGTGAAAGAGGGTCGTTTCGCCGGAGTCTGGCCCGCGAACGAATTGTTCTTTACGACGATGCGGGCGAAAGGGGCACTCATCGGAGTGGCGGTCGACCCGCTCACGGCTCACGAATGCGGGAACCAGCGCTACCTTGCGATCCCCTGGCTCGATACCTGCCTCACGGCCCGCCTTCCGGATTCGGACGGCGGGCCTTTGCGCTCCATGCCAAAGGACGGGGCCTGGTTGGCACCACTGCTCGAAACCACCGCGGTTCCGGCCGGGGACTACGAAGGCTCTCTTGAACAATCAGTCTGGCTTCCGGATGAGGAAACCGCAAAGCGATGGATGGCCTATGTCAGAGACACCTCCGTTCCTGACACAACACCACCGCCTGCCCCGGAAAGTCTGACCGTCGCTGGAAACACGATGACCTGGACTGCCGAAGCGGATCTCGAAAGTGGCATCGGCCACTTCCTTATCGAGCGCGATGGAGAGGTGATCGCGAGCGTTCCGGAAGAGCCGAAGAATCCCTTTGGTCGTCCGCTCTTCCAGGGACTGCAGTACAGCGACACGCCGCTGCAGCCGCTCGTCGAAATGAAGTTCACCGATGAATCCGCCGAAGCCGGGAAAGAGTATTCCTACCGCGTGATCTCAGTGAATACCGCGGGCCTGCAATCGGAGTAGGAAGCCGTCCGGCTTTCTCACCCGCCCTGTAAGGTCGCGATGAGAAAATCGGTCGCGGTTTTATGCTTCCCCTCCGGTGCTCCCGGATAGACGAGGTCACAGGCAACTCCGATTTTCTCGCAGTGCTCCTGCAGCTTCACACCGAAGTTGGAGGTGTGCGTTGGGTCCTTCTGCACCTCACCGATCGCGGGTGGAGCGTTGTAGCTCAGAAAAACCGGCGGATCATCACGGCTCACGAGCGCATAGGGCGAATATTCAGCGATCCATTCCGCGATGCGATCACGCTCCGCGAGGAAATTGTCGAACCCGCTGATCCCGAAGGCATGGCCTCCGTATTTACTGTTCGGCGTCCACGCCTTCATCTGGGCAGGATCGAGCGTCGTTTGGGCTCCCATGACTGCAGCGCATTGCAGGCGGCTGGACTCGCGGGCGACAGGATCCCGGCTCTCCGGATCAGCCATTTCGTCGTGAAAGGCCAGCCAGAGGGAGGAGCAGGCCCCGGCGGATCCTCCGGCGGCCCCGATGCGGTCTTTGTCGAGATTCCACTCCGTTGCCTTTGAGCGGACGAACTGAAGCGCTCGCGCCGCATCGTGCAGGGGAGCTTTCACCGGAGGCTCGATCCCTGCCTCTACCGCTTGCGGGACGAGGCGGTAATTGATCGAGACGGCGGAGATGCCGGCTTTGAGGAGCGCGGAGATATCGGCAAATCTGCCCGCGCGTTCTTTGGTGCCGCCATTCCATCCTCCTCCATGTATGATGAAAACCAGCGGAGTCGGAGCGTCGGATTCCGCCTGCCAGAAATCGAGGACGTGACGCTCGTGTTCCCCATAGCGGACTTCTGACATCGTCGGTTTCGGGACGGACTTGTCGTAGGCGGGCGGCGCGGTCTCTTTCTGAGCGAAGAGGGATGTTCCGGTAGCAAGGCAGAGGAGCGTGAGGAAGGGTTTCATCATGCCGGAGGCTACCGGCCCGCTCCGGACGGTGCAATACCGCTACCGCGTATCGAGTTCTCCCTCGTTAGATTCGCCCGGGGAGATTGTTCTGAAAACACGAATGCGCTCCGCTTCCTCGAATGGAAAAGAATGAGCACGAATTTCCGCGGATCGGATTCCTTTCATTCTTTAAGATTCGTTCTCCATTCGTGTTGGAAGAGAGTTCGATCAGCCCGCGAAGGGAACCGAAGGTACGCCTTTGACGCCCGGCTCCGCCTGAAAAAGACGACCGGCATTTTCCTCCTCGAGATTTCCGAATTTGCCGGTCGTGATGAAAAGGGTCTTCAGCTCCGGACCGCCGAAGGTGCACGAAGTCGGGCCCGTCACGGGCAGTTCGATGCGATCGAGGATCGCTCCGGATTTCGGATCAAAGCAGATCACGGCACTGCCGCGGCAAAAGGCAATCCAGAGATGATCGTTCTCGTCAATCGTCATGCCGTCGGGCGATCCTTCAAGCTCCTGCGTGTCGATCGCGATCGTCTCGTTGCTGATCCCGCCGGTGGCGATATCAAAATCAAAGGCGCGGATCTTTTTCGAGGGCGTGTCGATGTAGTAGAACGTCTTCGCGTCCACGGTCCAGGCAAGGCCGTTGGAATTCGTCACATTGGGAAACTTCAGCGAAAGCGAGAGATCGGTGTCGAGGCAGTAAAGCGCCGCGTCGCCGGTTTGCTTGACGGTGCTGATCGTCCCCGCCCAGAGGCGACCGGCCGGATCGCATTTGCCGTCGTTGAAGCGGTTTTGAGGCTTTTTGTCAGGCTCCGGGTCGGCGATCGGCGTTTTCTCTCCCGTCGCGGGATCGAGAAAGGCGATCCCGTTATCCCCTGCCATGACGTAGCCGCCCCGGGCCCGCGGCAGGACCAGACCGACCCGCTCCCCGACTTCGATCGAGGTCTCCGCTCCCGTCGCGGGATCGAAGGTATTCACGCGATGCCCCTCGATATCGACGTAGTGAAGAATCCCATCATGCCAGACCGGGCCCTCGCCCCATTTCGAAAACTGTTCTCCTGCTAAAGTCACCATGCGGGAACTTTCGGGGAAAAGGCCGGGGAATCAACCGGGTATGGTCGAGGACTGAACAGGTTCGGCTCGAGGACGGTCGCCAACGCCAACGAGACGGGTTTCCTCCCTTCGTGTGAATCGATTCGAAAGCTGCCGACGATTTGCGACTCGCCTTTTTCCGGGCTTCAGTAAAACAGAATCCATGAAGATCACAGTCCTTCTCTTCGCCCTTATCGCCATCGCCTCCTCCAGCCTCGTGAGCTGCACGCCTCAGCAGGGCCCGCCACGCGGGATGCATCACGATGACCCTATGCCTGCCGCGGCTCGTCGTCATCAGGAGCGGATGCGACGCTAGTCTCGTTTCGCCGGGAGCTCAACCTTCGCAGGTGGTCCGGCTCTTCGCAGCGCCATACCGGTTCGCGGGTTCGGCGGGAGGTGGGGGCGGGCTGCGCTTTTCGACCCTGATCCGAAGGAGCCGTCCCGCTCATTTCTCTTCGCGGTGAAAGGTTGCGACGTGTTTTCCGAACCCGTTTAACCAGCGATCTTTGTGGATCGGATCGGGGTGAATTCGGGACGGAAAAGACGAGGGCGAATTTTGTCGGGAAGATCTCTATGACTCGTTTGTCAAGAAATGTTGCCTGACCCCGAATACAATTGCTTCCATTTTCGAATCAATGTAGGCAGTTCTTTCTCCTTCACCGCAT
>JARGOP010000062.1 GCA_029233965.1 Verrucomicrobiales bacterium
TGAAGCGCTCGCGCCCCAGGATCGTGCCAAAGATTGCACGGAAGAGTGCGATGGGAATAGATGCTGTCTTTAAATAGTCTGATGAAAAAAGTTCTTCTCCCCGGTTTCCTGGTTCTGACTTCCTGAACGCAAAAGCTGAGCTCGCCCGGCGAATTGCCGAAGCGTTGCAGTGAGGACGTTGCGGCACAAAGGGAATCTGCGGTGCAAGAGAAATCGTGAATTTGAGGAAAACAAAAGGGCCACTCCCGGATGGAAGAGGCCCTTTTCGAGTTGGGGGTAAATTGGACTCGTGAGAAATCAGTAGTCGAGAGCCACTTCGACGACTGCTTCCGGAAGGAGGTAGTCGTGACCGGCGACGAGCGCTTCGTTCGCTTTCTCAAGCCACTGGGTGACCTGAACTTCAGCGAATCGCGGAAGCTCGGAAGGATTGTCGAGAGCGTTTGCGAACTCGACTTCAGAAGTCTCGAGGGCAGTGACGAGATCGTCTGACATGCCGGGGAAATTGACTTCGGAAGCGCCGAAGTAGCGAACAGCCTTTTCAGCAGGGCTGGCTTTCCACTTCACGGCACGATCATCACCCGGCAGATGAGCGATGATATAGTCGGCCTGGTCGGCGAAAATTTCGGCAAGGTCGGTCATTTCCTCGTTGCAGCGCTCGCTCTGGTTGTTCGGAATGACCATGGTCATCTCGGCATCGAGTTCGGCGAGGAGGTTTTCCAAATCTTCGCTTTCACAGAACTCACCCCAGTTGCGGGCCGCACCGGTGTGAACGTCGAGAACAATCGCATCGTAGGAGTCGAGGGCCCCGATCAGCAATGAGACATCAAATTGGTCCTCAAGGTCCCAGAATTCCCCTTTATAGGAGTCCGTCATGTCCATCTCATTGGAGGTAACGAGGAGGTGCTTGACCTCCGATTCGTTGAGATGGTGGGAGATAGCGCGTGCGAGGGCAGATTTCCCTGAGCGCTCCAGATCATTGACAACGACGATAAGTTTTTTCATGGCAGGTCTAATTTACAGTCTGACTGTAAATTTTATAATTTATACCGCAAGACAAAAATTTAAGATTTATAAAATATTTGGATACTCTTATAAAAGTTCCAATCAGGAGGGGTTGTTTGTGTTTTTCAATCGAGGGACTTTTCGGTCACAGGTGATCGACGTATTCAGACCCGTTCCTTGCCGAAAATGTTCATTTTTTGCGACGTTTCGGCCATGAAACCTGGCCGGAGCCTCTCGTGAAAGGGCCTGAGGTCTCCCGAATCGGGCGGTTATTCAGCGAGAGCGCCGGGAAATCCTGATTCAGACACAGATTCCTGTATCAATTTTGGCAGGGGCTTTTCCTTTGACGGATGATTAATCGTCAATAGGGTAGCCGCGACTGACGCCCCCCGGGTGGAGTCGGAAAAAGTCCGTGTAGAATGCACGGGCGACCTCGTTTGGAACGAAACACGCTTACTAAACCTATTATGGCATCCTACGGAATTAACGGATTTGGACGGATCGGACGCAATGTCTTGCGCGCGATGACCGATGAACAGCTCAAGAAGGTCGTCGCGATCAACGACCTCACTGACAACAAGACTTTGTCTCACCTGCTTAAGTATGACTCCACTGCGGGTCGCTTCGCCGGAACGGTTGAGTATGATGAGGAGTCCATCACCGTGAACGGCCACCGCATCATTGCGACCGCTGAGCGCGACCCTGCGAATCTCGACTGGGGTGGCAAGGGCGTCGACGTTGTTCTCGAATCCACCGGTTTCTTCATCGACCGCGCCGGTGCCGGAAAGCACATCGAAGCGGGAGCCAAGAAGGTCATCATCTCCGCTCCTGCGAAAGATCCGGATCTGACTTTCTGCATCGGCATCAACCACGGGCTCTACAATCCTGCAGAGCACCACATCATTTCCAATGCTTCCTGCACCACGAACTGCCTCGCGCCTATGGTGAAGGTCCTCAATGACTCCTTCGGTGTCGAAAAGGGGTTCATGAGCACGATTCACTCCTACACCGGTGACCAGGTCGTCCTCGATGCACCTCACAGCGACCTTCGCCGCGCCCGGACCGCTGCGGAGAACATCATTCCTTCCTCGACCGGGGCAGCGAAGGCAATCGGCCTCGTGATTCCTGAGCTGAACGGCAAGCTTCAGGGTGGAGCGTTCCGCGTTCCCACACCGACCGGTTCGGTCACTGACTTCAGCGCGATTCTTTCGAAAGAAACGACGGTTGAGGAAATCAACGCCGCGTTCAAAGCGGCTGCCGAAGGTCCTCTCAAGGGCATCTTCTCTTACAGCGAAGATCCTCTCGTCCTCAAGGACATCGTCGGTGATCCTCACTCCTGTATCCTCGACGGTCTCACGACCATGGCTCAGGGCAGCTTTGTGAAGGTTGTTGGCTGGTATGACAACGAGTGGGGTTATTCCAACCGCGCTGTTGATGCCATGGAGCTCGTCGGAGGCAGCCTCTAAGGGCCGCCGAGGCATTCCAACCGCCTCTCGAATTTCGGGCGCCCCGGCTGAAAGGTTGGCGGCGCCCTTTTTTTAGATGTTGGATCTTGGGCTTTGGATCGTGGTCCTACCTATTTCACCAACATCCAAAACCTAAGATCCAATATCCAGTATTCAAAATGAAGAAATCCATTCGCGACATCGATCCAGCCGGAAAACGCGTTCTCATGCGCGTCGATTTTAACGTGCCGCTCGACGATGACGGCCAGATCACCGATGACAGCCGCATCCAGGGGGCGATTCCCTCGATCGAGCATCTCACCAATGCCGGTGGGCGGGTCATCCTCATGTCTCACCTCGGACGTCCCAAGGGAGCGCCGGAGGCGAAATACTCCCTCAAGCCGGCGGCGGACCGCCTCGGCGAGCTGATCTCCGCCCCGGTGAAGTTTGTGGGCGACTGCGTCGGTCCCGATGCCGATGCCGCCGTCGCGGATCTCAAGGACGGTGAAGTGCTTCTCCTCGAGAACGTGCGCTTTTACGCGGGCGAGACTGACAACGATCCTGACTTTTCGAAGCAGCTCGCGGCGCACGGTGATATCTACGTGAACGACGCTTTCGGAACTGCGCACCGCGCCCACGCCTCGACCGCCGGCGTCACCGAATTCATCGACACCTGTGTGATGGGCTTCCTCATTGAGAAAGAGCTCGAGTATCTGGTGACGAAACTCGAAGACCCGCAGCGTCCTTTTGTCGTCATCATGGGTGGAGCGAAAGTTTCCGACAAGATCCAGATCCTCGAGCGCCTCATGGAGAAAGCGGATGCTTTTATCATTGGTGGTGCCATGGCCAACACCTTCCGCCTCGCGCAGGGGTATGAAATGGGGAACAGCTTTGCGGAGCGTAAAGAGGAAGCCCTCGAAATGGCCCGTGGCATCCTCAAGACTGCTGAGGAAAACGGCACTCCGTTCCACCTTCCTGCCGACACCCGTCACACGAAGGATTTCGCCGACGACGCGCCGACCGAGTGCACCGGCATCTGGGGCGAAGAGGGAACTGCGGTTCCTGCCGACCGCGAGGGCATCGACATCGGAGACAGAGCGATTGAAGACTTCACCACAGTCATCGCCGGGGCCGGCACGGTGATCTGGAACGGCCCCATGGGTGTGTTCGAGAAACGCGGCTTCGACATCGGAACCAAAGCGGTGGGTGCTGCCATCGCCGCAAATGAAGCCGCGATCACGATCGTGGGCGGAGGAGACTCCGTCACCGCCGCGAACCAGTTCGGATTCGGCGAAAAGATGGATCACATGTCCACCGGAGGAGGGGCCTCTCTCGAGCTTCTCGAGGGAAAAGAACTCCCCGGTATCGCCGCCCTCGATGACAAATAAAACGTAGCGGAACGTGCCAACGTTCCGAATCCAATCAAAATCGGAAGCGTGGCCGCTTCCGCTACCCGAAAACCGTTTCCTTTTCACTTTCCAACCTTCCCACGCGCCGGAGGCGCTACCATATCATGAGCCGTAAAAACATCATCGCAGCCAACTGGAAGATGAACATGACGCCGACAGAAACGGCCGCGTTCCTCGATCCTTTTCTGAAAACCTTCAGCGAGGCAGTCGACGTCGACATCGTCATTGCCCCGTCCTTCGTTTCTCTCGAGAAAGCGTCCGAGCTGATCACGCCGAATCCGGCTGTTTCTCTCTCGGCGCAAAACATGTCGCACGAAGCTTCCGGTGCTTTCACCGGCGAGACCAGCGCTGCGATGCTTCTCGACGTGAACTGTGAATACGTCATTCTTGGTCACAGCGAGCGCCGTTCGCTCTACGGAGAAGACGATGCCATCATCAACAAAAAGGTCCACGCGACCCTCTCGGCAGGCATGAAGCCGATTCTCTGTATCGGTGAGTCGCTCGAAGAGCGCGAAGGCGGAAAGCTGGAAGACGTTCTCGCGAGCCAGCTCGAAGGCAGCCTCGCCGACGTCGGCGCTGACCAGATGGCGGACATCGTCATCGCCTATGAGCCCGTCTGGGCGATTGGAACCGGTGTCACCGCCAGTCCTGAGCAGGCGCAGGACACGCAGAAGTTTGTCCGCAGTGTCCTTGAAGATCTCTATGGAGCAGACATCGCCGGAGCGACCCGCATCCAGTATGGTGGTTCGGTGAAGCCGGGCAACGCCGGGGAGCTTTTCGCGCAGCCGGACATTGACGGATTCCTTGTCGGAGGCGCTAGTCTCGATCCCCAGAGCTTTGCTGAGATCGTCAGCGCCGGCATCGGCGGGTGATAAATCGAGACAGGATGCTCCGGTCGGGGTATCAAAAACGAATTTGAAGAGGCCCGCTTCCGAGAGGAGGCGGGCTTTTTTGTTGTGCGCCCGGCAGGGCGCACTGACTCGTATGCAGGAGGGCGAATGGTCAGACTTCTCACCGAATGAAAAATCTCACCGAATGAAAAATCTGTTTGTTTACCTCACCACCGCTGCCATCACTGCCGGGGTGTCTTTCACTGTCCTCGATGACGAAAATCATGAGGTCATCGAGATGGTGATGGAAGCCGAAGGAGGAAAACTACTTTTCCTTACCGGCTCAGAAATTGATTTTCCCGCCAAGGAGGAAGGCGTGCGCAGTAACCGAGCCGTCGGCAACGTTGCGGATGTTGACGAGAGGGACGAAGGCGTCGTTGCGCACGTATTCGGCTGAGAGGCGTATGAAGGCGGTGACCTGGGTTTCGAATCCGACCACGAGTTGGCTGAGGTCTTCGAATTCCGATCCGGCGGGGCCCTGCTGATTGAGGCCATAAACGACGGAGACGCGGCTCGCACGATCGAAGAGGTCAAAGTCGTAGGCGGCCTGGAGGTTGGTTGCCGAGACATCGACGCCGGTCGCAGGCCAGGCCCGGGCTGTCGTGGTGCGTTCCACACCGAAACGGAGCGGGCCGTGGATGTATTCCGCGAAGACATCGTAGGAGGCATTGCGGGTCAGGTTCGGGCTCGCAGCGCGCGACAGGGCAAAGGTTGGTCCGGGGTGGTGAGGGAAATCGTTGTTGTAAATCGTGCTGTGAAGGTAGCCGCCTCCGATGCGGAACTGGCGGCCGTTCTCTTTGAGATTGCCGAAAGTGTAGCTGCCCATGAAGGCGCCGTTGCTGTAGCCGTCGTCGTCCTGAGTGTCGGCGACGCGGAGGTGGCGTCCGGAGGGGATGAGGGTTCCGACGAGGTCGAGGCCGTCTTTGGAATAGCCGAGGGCAATGACGGGTTCGTCGCTGTCGACGCGGAAGGAGTGATTGTTCACCGTGTGGGTGAAAGGATTGTAGCCGTCGAGCCAGCCGAAGTCGACGGTGTTGCGCCCGAAGTAGCCGTAAAAGGGAGAGTGGTCGAGGTCACCGATCATGACGAAGGCTTTGCGGTATTGCCAGTCCTCCTGTCCGGGAAACTCGACTTCGGAATATTCGAGCTGCGCGTAGGCGGTGAGCCAGTTCACGGGACGGGCCGTGACCGCGAGGGCGGCGTTGCTCGCGACCCAGCGATCCGAGGTTTTGCTGACATTGCCCCTCTCGCCGGGAAAGCGGGAGAGGATGGGGAATTTTCCCCCGTCGCTGGTTTTTTCGTAGAGCCAGTTGCCCCAGAAGGCACCGGAAAGGACGAGTCCCGGCGCGGTGGGGATCCCGGCCTGACCGAATTCGAGCATTCGCAGCGGTTTGAAGGTCACGTCCTCCTGCCAGTCGAGAATGGTTTCGGAGTAGTCGAAATCCTGGTAAATCACGCGGGTCGGGTTTTCGTCGCTGAGAACGACTTTATCGTCAGAAAAATCCCCGGAAAAAGCGGGGGTGCCCACAAGAGGCAAGGTTCCGGACAGAATCAAGAAGCAGAGGGTGTAGAGGCGTGAGGTGATATCCGTCGACATGACTACTTCAAAAGTTTCGAATTGAAAGAAAAAACTACAGCAAATGCATCTAAATCAACTTCTGGTAAAATGTTAGTATTGGAGAAGGTAATTCAATCCGATCACAAAGATCGAGGCGAAAACGATCCGTCGCAGCCAGAGTTGCGGTACACGGTCGAGCGCCATTTTTCCGAGCCAGATCCCGACGAGGGCGGCCGGGATCGAGAAAAGAACGAGCCTGAGGAGATCCTGCGTGTATTCGCCGGCCTGCCACATGAGCGCGTTCCTCGTAATGCTGCCGGTGAGAAACACGGACTGGAGGATCGCGACGGTTTCCGTTTTCGACCAGGGCCGGGAGTAGGCGTAGATGACGACGGGAGGACCGCCGACGTTGAAGGCTCCGGTGATAATGCCTCCGATCAGCCCGAAAAAGATTCCTGATTTCCCGGACAGTTTGCGCGTGCCTTTGTATCTGGATTGCAGGAATTCGGCGAGAGCGATGAGCATCAGGATCACGCCGAGAATGCGAACGACGAGGGTGCCGTCGATATTTGTCAGTCCATAGTATCCGAACGGAATTCCAACAAGCATTCCCAGAGCGAGAGGGCCGGCGTGCCGAAAGGAGAGGCCGGACCGGTTTGCCAGCATGATAAAAATCGTCGCGATGAAGCAGGCGATCGAGACGAAGGCGATGGCGTCTTTGACCGGCAGGAGAAGTGGAACGAATGCGGTGCAAACGAGCGCCATGCCGAACCCGGTTGCGGACTGCAGAAAGGCGGCGGCGAAGAGGATCACCGCGAGCCATGGAACAATCGATTCCATTTGAATCAGGGCTCGGTGGCTGATTCCCCTTCCGGGTCGAGCTGAAAAGACTTCGGCTCCGGCGGTGCCCCTTCGGGCGCGGAAACGAGCGCATCGTCGGGTCGGGTTCTCCATTTCGTGAGCGCGAGTTCACCGGCAATCCGACCGAGTCTGGAGTCAGCGTAGCCACCTCCGACGTCAATGGTGGGATAGCGCCGTATTTCGAGATGGAGATGAGCCAGGTAACGATCGTTCGCGGTGCCGATGGTTCCGATTTCCTCTCCGCGGCGGACAATCGAACCGACCGGCACGCTCATGCTGTCGAGGTGTCCGTAAAAGCTTTGCACGAGCTGGCCGCTCTTCAGCTCGTGTTGGAGAATGATGACATTTCCCCACCCATCGGAGGGCCAGCCCGCGAAGAGGACGAGCCCGTCGGAAATCGCGTAGACCGGATCTCCAAGATCGGAATTCTGTCCCCCAATGCCGTTCAGGTCATCGCCGAGATGGCGGTTTGTGAAGAAAGGCTGGGCATTGTATGTCAGCGCGCCGAGCCGGCTCCCGACAGGATAGTCGAAGTGATCGACGGTCGGGGCTTTCACCATTTCGATCGGTGATGCAACGGCGAAAGCGGGATCGAATACGGCTTCCGGTTTGATTTTGATCAAGCCCATTCGTTTCGCGGGGATGAGGCTCTCTTCCCAGGTCCTCGCCTGATCTTTCGTCCGCGCCATCAGGAAAAGGACGAGAATGACGGCCGAAATCACGACAAAGATCGGAAGGGCGAGCTGATGCCACTCTTTCCAGTGTTGTCTGAGGTCGAGGTAGGGAATCTTTTTCACGGTGCAGGCATAGCTTCAAACGTTTTGCTCTTCTCACAAGAGATTTTCGGGGGATTGGGGACTGGCAAGGTGGAACTTGCCCCGCCGGAAAATCTCGCCGAATACTGGAGATATGGGTCGTGGCCTCCACCTCGACCGCTGCGATGTAAAAAGAACGGATGGATCCCACAACGAGAATGCGACGGTTCAAACTCGTCATCGCCTATGACGGGCGTCCCTTCGATGGTTGGCAGAGTCAGGTCTCCGGCAATACGATTCAGGATATCCTGCTGCTCGGGATCCGGACGATTTGTCCGGCGGTGAAGACGGTGCAGGGTTCGGGGCGCACCGACGCGGGGGTTTCCGCCGAGGGGCAGGTCGCCCACTTTGATGCGCCTCCGGAATGGCGGATGGGGGCGGATGAGTGGCGCAAGGCATTGAACACCAAACTTCCGGCGACCATTCGAATTCTTTCAGCTCAGGAAACGGGCCCGGATTTTCACGCGAGATTCGACGCGGTCGGAAAACACTATCGCTACCGCATCGTGACGAGTGATGTTTTACCGCCCCTGCAGGTCGGTCTGGTTTGGCATCGGCGGGGCCCGGCTGATGCGGGCGAACTGTCCGCAGTGTTGAAGGCTTACGAGGGGACGCATCAGTTCCGGGCCTTCTCCGCAAACCGCCATGACGGCAAAGATGAAACGCGGGATGCGGAACGGACGATATTTGAAGCGAAGGTCGTTGAAAGCGGTCATCAGCAGCTCGATCTGCACTTCGTGGGCAGCGGATTTCTTTATAAAATGGTCCGTTTCCTTGTCGGAACTGCGGTGTATTGTATCGAGGGACGGGTTTCGGTGGCCGAAATCAAAGATCTGCTGAAGGAGCGGGGGGGGGCAAAAGCGCCCTACTGCGCGCCATCAAACGGTCTGTCCTTACAATCTGTTCGTTACCCTGACGACTGGAACTGAGATTCACCAATCCTTCTCCCGCCTGCCATGGGGTTGTTTTTTAAGAAATCGTCTATCACGGATAACCGCATTGAGAACTCCGGTCGCTGGCCGGTGCGCTTGACGCATTTTTATCTGATCGACGAATACGAGTTTCCGGCGACGAACTTTCCGGAGATTTTCTTCGTGCGCGAAGGCACCTTTCTTCACGAGACCGATGTGGGGACGCAGGCCGTTCGCGAAGGCGCGGTGGTCGTGGTCAACCCCGGCCACCGGCACACGATCATGCAGCCGGAGGAAGTGGTCCTGACGCGGGTTCGTTACCTGCCTGAATGGCTCACGCTCGAATACGAGCTCATCGCGAATTCACCCAATGTGCTCTCGCTCTTCTTCGACCAGTCGTGGTTTCGCTATCCCCGCGATGAGAATCTGCATGTCTTCACGACACGGAATGAAGGCGGAACGAGAGTCCGCGCTGAACTGGACTATCTCAGCCAGCTTTTGAAAGAGAAGCGTCAGCTCGAACCGGTCGCCCGCGTTTCGGTGTTGAAATTGATGATGCTCCTCGCTGACGAGCACAACCGTTACTGGCGGGGGGTTACCGAGGTGGAATTTCTGCCGGAAGCCAAGCATGCCCTCGATCAGATTGAGGGGACGATTCGCCGGGCGGAGGCCTTCGATGCCGGTTCCATGCCGCGTGGTGGATTCGAGAAGTTGGCGATTGAGCGCTCCTTTGAAGAAATCACCGGGATGACGATGACCGACTATGCTCAGCGCCGCCGTGTCTTTTACGCCGCCTGCCATCTCCTCTTCAGTGACGAAGAGCCCCGTCGCATTTCCAGAGCACTCGGCTTCGGTTCGATGAGTGAATTCAATCGGGAGTTTGCGTCTATTTTCGACATTCCACCCTCGGTCTATCGTGAAAAATTCGGCCCGACCCGCGAGGTGGCGCGCGGTGAAGAAGAGGCTTGATCATCCCCGACGGGGGATGTTTCTTGGCGCCCCCTGCCATCTATGAAGTCTCCTGCCGAACAGCTTGAAATTCTCACTCGCGGAACTGCCAAAGTTCTCAGCGACAGTGAACTCCTGAAAAAACTGGAGAAAGGGGAGCCGCTGCGAGCCAAGCTGGGGGTGGATCCTACCTCCCCCGACCTTCACCTCGGTCACAGCGTTGTGCTCGAGAAACTCCGGCAGTTTCAGGAGCTGGGGCATCAGGCCGTCCTCATCATTGGCGACTTCACCGCGCAGATCGGAGACCCGACCGGTCGTTCCAGGACCCGCCCGCCACTTTCCCGTGAGGACATTCTCGCGAATGCGGAGACCTATCAGGAGCAGGCCTTTCGCATCCTGGATCGTGATAAGACCGAGATCGTCTACAACGGAACCTGGTTCAATAAGATGACCTTCTCCCAAGTGATTCAGCTGAACGCCCGGGTCACGATGCAGCAAATGTTGCAGCGTGAGGATTTCAAAAACCGCATCGCGAACGATCAGGAGGTTCGCCTTCACGAGATCCAATATCCCATCGTGCAGGGATGGGACTCTGTCGAAGTTCGCGCGGATGTTGAACTCGGGGGAACCGATCAGCTCTTCAACATTCTCGTCGGTCGAGATCTCCAAAAGACCATGGGCATGGAGCCGCAGGTTGTGATGTGCCTTCCGATCCTCGAAGGCCTCGACGGCGTTCAGAAGATGAGCAAGAGCCTGAACAACTATGTCGGCATTACGGAACCGGCGGGCGAGATGTTCGGCAAGATCATGAGTATTTCCGATGAACTCATGGTGAGATACTCCCTGCTCCTCATCGGTGATGAAATTGATCCGGCGGCACATCCCCTGGAAGAGAAGAAAGCGCTCGCAGCGAAGATTGTGACTCGCTACCACTCCGCGGAAGCTGCAGAACAGGCACTGGCGAACTGGAACAACCGGGGGAAACTCGACGAAGTGGAGCTTCCCGGTTTTGTTCCTCCGGCTGATCGGAAAGATCTCATCGGGATTGTCCAGGCGGCTTTTGACTCACTGGGGGAGCCGAAGTCCGGTTCAGACGTACGCCGGTTGATTCAGCAGGGAAGTATCCAACTGGACGGGGAGAAGCTCCCGGATCCGAAGAGCGAACCTGAACTCTCTCTTGGTCAGGTGTTGAAGCTCAACAAGAAGCGAAGTGTGCGGATTGCGAACTGACCCGCCGCGATATTCTCTGTTTTTGAGTTGAATTGCCCCGTGCTTTTTCATCCACTGGCAGGGATGAAGGGGGTTGCGCATGGAAGTCCCGAGCTCCGGATCGGGATGTTGGGAAGAACGAGGGACTGCCTCTCTGTGGAAACGGGGGTTTTCCGATGAAAGATCAACTCCGCTCATTTCCCCGCGTCATGGGGATAGTGAACATCAACGACGATTCCTTTTCGGGCGATGGAACCCTCGACGTTGAAGCGGCACTGCATCAAGCCGTGCAAATGGTGATCGACGGGGCGGACATCATTGACGTGGGTGCCGAGAGTGCGCGGACCAATCGCAAAGCGATTTCCGCATGTGCCGAAATCGACCGACTCGCTCCGTTTATCGAAGCCTTCTCTGCTGCCTGTAAAAAACTTCAACCGCGCGATGAATTTCAAATCTGGCCGCCGCTGCTTTCGGTCAACACCTGGCGTTCTGACATTGTTGAGGCGGTCCTGAAATCCGGAAAAGTCGATATCATCAACGATATTGGGGGTCTTGTCGATGACACCAATGCCCGTCTCTGCTTCGAATTCGGCGCTTCGCTCTTGATCATGCACACGGTCGGGGAACCCAAGGTTCCCCATCTGACTCAGCGCTATGACGATGTTTGGGAAACGATGCTGGAATTTTTCGATGATCGCATCGCCCGTGCGCGGCGAATCGGACTGTCCGATAATCAGATCATTCTTGATCCCGGGATCGACTTTGCGAAGCAGCGCGATGACAATCTCGCGATCTACCGTGAGTTGGAGCGACTTGGGGCCTACGATCTTCCCGTGCTCATGCCGATCTCGAGAAAGACGGTGATTGGGGAGGTGCTGGGGATTGACCTGCCCGCTGATCGCGATGCCGGCACCATTTCCTGTCTCGTTCGCGGCCTTGTCGCGAAGGCGGATATTTTCCGCGTCCATCAAGTCAAAGCCGTGGCGGACAGTGTCCGGGTCATTGCCGCAATCGAACTGGGAGCCGGTTATTCCTCTTCTGTCTCTTCAAGGGGGGGCTGATACTCCAGTTTTTCGTTTTGAATCAGGGAAGCGGCGAGTTCTCCGGTTTCCGGATCATCGAAGAGAAACACGATATAGTGACCGGGGCGGTCTGACTCAAAATCGATCAGCGTTTCATTTTCACTTCGAATCGCGACAGTATCCTGCCCTTCGATGTCCACTTTTACGGGGTTCTTTGGCGCTGCCCGGTACGGGCGTCCCGCCACCGAGAGTGGAACGGTCTTTTCGTGAAGGAGGGAAACAATGGTGAGCTTCGCGATTTCCGATTCGGGCGCATCGTTGAGAAGACTGAAGCGAATTTTCACCTCTTCACCTCCATCCTCAAAAAGCTTCACCTCATCATAACAGATCACCACTGCAGTTCGGCCGTTTTCAATCCGAATGGGAATCGAGGCGGATGTGGGTTTGGCGATGGCATTGGTGAGGTTCAGGGTAAACTCGCCCGGACGAAGCGCAAGAGTTCCGGAGCCTCCTCCCACTTCAATAGGCTCACCCCGGTTGAATTTGAATCCCTCCAGAGACAGGAAGGTCGGTAATGGCCTTCGCCTCCCGGCGGGAGCATTGGCGAGGGAAAACGCGTAAGCGCGAAACTTCAGAGAATCGATCGGGTGATTTTCGTCGGCAAAGGCGACAGAGACGTCCTCCCCGAGGGTCATGGCCCGCGTTCGGGCTCTCTCCAAAAATCCCGACAGCTCTATCGCGGCTGCCTTCCGTGAAGGGCCGGGTTCAAGAAGGGCGGGCGCGGGCAAGAAGTGTTCCCGTCACCGCCATCACCAGCAGCATTTCCACGAGAGAAAACGCCGGGGCTTTCCCGGCAACACCTTCGCTGCCGGGAGGTCGCATGATTTGGCTGTTTTGGGAGGTGGGCAACATCGTTCTCAACCAGGAGGTTAGTTATCCGCGTCATCAGATTGGCGGCATTTCCCTACAGGAGCAAGATTCACGCCCGGAAAAATGAATGAGGGGTGAATCCAAAATGTAACGTGAATTGTAACTGGATAGGAGGGAGTACGCGACTACCCTATTCGATATGCGCATACAGGTTGGAAACGAAATTGTTGAACTGAAACCGCCTTCCTTCAGTCCGAAGGCGGTTTTTGGAGTGATCGCTGCGATTGCTCTTGTGATTGGAGGTCTCGGTTCTTTTTACACGGTTCAGGTCGAGGAGGCTGGATTGGTCCTCCGCTTTGGAAAACACATCGATACGGTGGAGCCCGGATTGCACTTCAAGCTCCCGTTCGGGATCGATCAGGTCGTGACGGTCCCGGTTCGTCGGCAGCAGAAGCAGGAATTCGGTTTCGGAACGTCAGGCAACTCGAATGAAAGTCAGTGGACGAGTCCCGCTGAGATGGAACTGGAAAAGAACATGGTGACGGGCGATCTCAACGCGGCCCTCGTTGAATGGGTGATTCAGTATCGGATCACCGAGCCGGAGAAGTACCTCTTCAGGGTTCGGAATCCGGAAGAGACCCTGCGCGCCGCGAGCGAGTCCGTGATGCGTGAAGTGGTGGGCGACCGCACCGTCGATGAAGTCATCACGATCGGGCGTCAGGAGATTGAGTCGGAGTGTACTGAGAAACTGAAGGCGCTCGTTACGCTGTATGAACTCGGTATTACGATCGATCAGATCCAGCTGAAAAATGTCGATCCTCCGCAGCCGGTGCAGGCATCCTTCAACGAGGTGAACCAGGCGCAGCAGGAGAGAGAAAAATCGATCAACGTGGCCAACGGGGAATACAACCGCGCCGTCCCCCGGGCCGGGGGCGAGGCCCAGAAGACAATTTCTGAAGCGGAAGGTTACGCAACGATGCGGATCAATGAGGCGGAGGGAGACGCAGAGCGTTTTAATGCCCTCTTTACCGAGTATCAGAAAGCCTCCGAAGTGACACGCCGGAGGATCTACCTCGAAACCATGGAAGAGGTTATGCCTCGACTGGGGAAGAAGGTGGTGATCGATGAGGGGGCAAGCCAGGTGTTGCCCTTCCTCCCGCTTTCGCCTACTCCCGAGATTCCCCGCAACAAGTAATTTTACCCCCTCATTTTTCATGAAAAAAACAGGATTTGGATGCCTCGCTGCGCTTGCTGCTCTGGCTGTTTTTCTTGTCGCCTCCGGCGGCATCTACACCGTTCTCGAAACAGAGCAGGTGATCGTGACTCAATTTGGTAACCCGGTGGGTGAGCCGATCAAAGAACCGGGATTAAAGTTCAAGATTCCGTTTCTCCAGAAAGTGAATCGCTTCGATAAGCGAATTCTCGCCTGGGACGGAAGACCGACCGAAATGCCGACGAAGGATAAGACCTACATCATGGTGGATACCTACGCGCGGTGGATGATCACGGACCCTTTGCGCTACTTCGAGAAGTTGCGCGACGAGCGAAGTGCGCAGTCCCGTCTCGATGATATCCTCGGATCAGAGATTCGAAATGCGGTGGCAAAACACGAGCTGATCGAGGTAATCCGAACGACGAAGGACCGTACAGAGACCGTCGATGAGGACCTCGTGGAAGCAGATCTTACCGGTTCCATTGGGAAGTTGATTCCCATCCGCCGGGGGCGAAGCGCTCTCGAAGAGGATATTTATGAGACGGCCAAATCGAAACTCAACGAGTTTGGAATTGAACTCCTCGATGCGCGTTTCAAGCGAATCAATTACAACCAGAGCGTGCAGGAGCGCATCTACGATCGGATGATTTCCGAGCGTCAACAAATCGCCGAGCGCTTCCGTTCCGAAGGTGCCGGGGAAGCGGCCAAAATTCTCGGTGATATGGAACGTGACCTGAGAAAGATTGAGTCCGAAGCCTACAGGACGGTTCAGGTAACGATGGGTGAAGCCGACGCCAAAGCGACCGAGATCTACGCGAAAGCTTACAATCAGTCTCCGGAAGCAGCTGAGTTTTATGAGTTCGTCAGGACTCTGGAGCTCTATGGCGACGTACTTGCTGACAGCACCGTGGTGCTTTCGACAGACAGTGATTTGTTTAAATATCTCAAGTCAGTGAAGCCGGTCGTGCCGAGTAATTCGGAAGACGCCGCTTCGATTAAGCCTTCCCCGAAGCCGGTGACCGTTCCGGCGGCGCCCCGCCCGTGAGCTTCCCGACAGGATCATCTCACTATGTGTCCGGCACATGGTGAGTGAGTCCTTCAGGGGAAACGTCCCCCGACCTCAGAAAGATCCGGCACCGGAGCGATTTTCCTCTCGCTGAGGGAACGCTGTTCTCATAATGTCCGGCATGAAATTTTTCCGGCATCTTTTTGCTCTGGGGTTCCTGACGCTTTCCGTTGAGGCTGCGGACAAACCTAACGTTGTCCTTTTTCTCGTCGACGACATGGGCTGGATGGATTCCTCTGCCTACGGTTCAGAATACTACGAGACTCCGAACATGGAGCGCTTCGCAAAGGAGTCGATGCGTTTCACCAATGCCTACGCGGTGCCTCTTTGCTCTCCGACCCGCGCGACGATTTTGAGCGGTCAGTATTCCTCCCGTCACGGGGTCACCAGTGCGAGTGGACATCAGCCGGCGGCTCCGGAAGGCGCTCCCCGCTTTGCTGAGTCCGCGCCACCGAACCGGCAGTTTATTTATCCGGAAAGCAAGAACTACCTCGACCCTGACATTGTCACGATCGCGGAATCCCTGAAGGAGGCAGGATACCGGACCGCTCATCTCGGGAAATGGCATCTCGGAACCGCCCCGGAGCACCGGCCGACCGCCCACGGGTTCGAGACGACCTGGTTCTGTGTTCCCGATCCCGGACCGCCGAGCTACTTTTCCCCGTACGGCGTCATCGAAGAGGGACGACCGACCGGGCAGTTGAAGATCGGGAACATCACGGACGGTCCCGAGGGGGAATACATCACGGACCGCCTCACTGACGAGGCTTTGAAGTTCATCGAAACCCATCGGGACGAGCCTTTCTTTCTCAACCTCTGGCAGTATGGCGTTCATGGGCCCTGGGGGCACAAGGAGGAATACACGACCGCGTTCGTGGATAAAACCGATCCCCGTGGGGAACAGCGCAATCCGATCATGGCGTCGATGCTGAAGAGTGTCGATGAAGGTCTCGGACGCATTCTCGACCGGCTCGACGAACTGGGGCTCGCTGAGAATACCCTCTTCATTTTTTATTCGGACAACGGGGGGAACACTCACAGCAACACTGCGGGAAGTCGGCAAATGACGAACATCAAGCCGGGTCATCCGAAATATGCCTTCGTCGAAGACTGGAAGAAGTGGGCCGGCGGGGAACCTCCCACGAACAACGCGCCGCTTCGCGAGGGCAAAGCTCGCATCTACGAAGGTGGCCAGCGGGTCCCTCTCATGGTGCGCTGGCCGGGCAAAATCCAAGCCGGGAGCACCAGTGATACGGTGGTCACGGCGGTGGATGTGTTTCCGACGATCCTCGATGCCCTAAACGTCGCCCCGGCGGAGGGCCAGATTCTTGACGGTCTTTCCATGCTGCCTGTTCTCCAAAATACCGGTGAGCTTGAGCGGGAGGCGATTTTCACCTGGTTTCCTCATCTCATTCCGGCGGTCTCGGTGCGTGCCGGAGACTTCAAATTGATTCGACGGTGGGAACCACACTCTGAGTACCCGGACCTGCTTGAGCTCTACAACCTGAGCGAAGATATCGGGGAAACGAAAAACCTTGCGGTGACAATGCCGGAAAAGGTGGCGGAGTTGGAAGCGCTCATCGACGGCTTCATCGCGAAGACCGGGGCTCTCGTCCCAAAGCCGAATCCTGCTTATCGCGCGTCACCCGCGCCGACGGCGGGGAACCGGGATCCCGCTTTCGGGCTCCTTCCGAGGAAGTGCGAAATTTCGGTGGAGGAGGGATTTCTGCGGGTCAAAAACAAAGGGAAGGTTCCTTTTCTGGGCACGGCACAGGTACGGCTCACGGGTCCGCTCAAGTTGAAGCTGCGGATGCGCAGTGATGCAGGCGGCCCCGCAAAGGTGCAGTGGAAGACGTCGGGGCAGGCTGATTTTCCGGAACAGGGTCAAGTCGTTGACTATACCCTGTCGGGCGGCGGCGAGTGGCAGGACATCGAACTGAATCTGCCGGTGGAAGGCAAGACCGCGACGGTCCGCCTCTACCTTCCGGAGACGGATCTGGGAATTCAGCTGATCGAATTCAGCGGGGAAGAGCGATCGCCACAGCGCTGGACGTTTTAGGAATGACTCCGGAGAGTTATTCCGTGATCTCAAATAACTCCTCTCCCAGCACCTCCATGCGGGGTTCGATGCCGAGTCCCGGCTCCGTCGAGGCTTTCATCGTTCCGTTCTCCCGATGCGGCGCTCCGGTAGCGTTACTCACCGTGACGTAGCTGTTGAAGTCGGTGGAGGTGAAACGCATATCCTCCGGTGTACTGTGGGCGAGGTGGGCGATCGCGGCGGTGATGATGTCGCCGCCCCAGCTGTCCTCGATCGTCATCGCGAGCCCGAGATCGGCGCAGAGGTCGCGGGCCTGTCGTGCTTTGGTGAGGCCGCCGAATTTGCTGATCTTGATGTTCACATTGTCCATCGCCTGATCGGCATGGCCGCGCAGAAGCGGATCGAGTCCGTCAATGTTCTCGTCGAGAATGAATGGTCCGTCCCATTTTGCACGGACCGCGAGGCATTCTTCGTAGCTCGCACAGGGTTGCTCGATGTAGACGTCAATATCCCTGACACCACGACAAACGCGGAGCGCTTCATGCTTGAGCCAGCCGGTGTTGGCATCGGCGACGAGGATATCGCCGGGTTTCAACTCTGCGGCGACCGCGTGAATGCGATTGATGTCGAGATCGACGTCGTGGCATCCGACCTTGAGTTGAAAACGGCGGTAGCCTTCGGCGCGGTATACCGCGACTTTCATCGCCATTTCGGACGGGGATTCCTGCGAGATCGCGCGGTAAAGCTGGACTGACTCGCCATAGCGCCCGCCAAGGAGTTCGCAGACCGGCATCTTCGTCGCCTTGCCGAGAATGTCCCAGCAGGCCATGTCGATCGCGGACTTCACGTAGGCGTGACCTTTGAGGGCGACGTCCATGCGGCGATTGAGTTTCGTCAGTTCGAGCGGGGACTCCCCGATGAGGTGGGGAGCGAGTTCGTAGATCCCGGCGCGCGCGCCCTGCCCGAAGGCGGGAAGGTAGAAGGGCCCTAACGGGCACACCTCACCCCAGCCTGTGATCCCTTCGTCGGTGTCAACGCGAACGATGGTGCTGTCGAAGACGGAGACGCTCTTGCCTCCGGACCAATGATAGGAGCCTTCCTTGAGAGGCAGGTCGACCTGATAGACGGTGAGTTTGGTAATTTTCATGTGTGGGCTGAGTCGTGGTTATGGGGCGGTGGTTTCCCACAGTTTGCGGATGAGATCGTGCATTCCCGGATCGTGCTTCACCAGCTCCTCCCGATTGAAGGGGAAGAAATCATTTTTGCCGAAATAGGCTTCGGTCGATTCCGCGAAGTATTCCATCGGGTTTGACATGCCGTAGGCTTTGTCCCGGACAGTTTCGTTGCCGTTGAAGCGGGGCACGTCATCGTAGCTGCCGGAGTCGCGGGCGCGCTCGTAGGCGGCACGAATTTCGGCGTTCGCGTAGCCGTCTTTGATGACGCGGTGGTGATACCCGTGGGCGAGTTCGTGCAAGAGCAAATAAGGCATGCGTCGATTTTCGAAGGGGAAATTCATCACGTTCGTGATCTCAATGGCGCGGGCCATCGCGGGGTTTCGTTGGTTTTCGATGAGCCATTTGGGAGCCGGATGATACTCGGCAGAGCCCCGCTTTCCCGCGTAGGGAGGGTTGATCCAGATCGGAATCTGACGGAGATGAGTCAAGGCCGGCTCCGGGACCGCATCGACAACCCGTTGGAGCTGGCCGTGGAGCAGTTCCATCATGCGTTTGGTCGCGCGTGAGGAATCGGCGACAAGTTGATCGTTGAGATGGACGGTCCATCCCAGCACCTCGAAGGTCGCGTGTTCCGAATCCGCAAACCGGGGGTCACCACTGGCGCGGAGTTCGTTGGCGAGTTGGGTCGCGAGCGCTTTTCGTTTGGTGTCGACAGCCTCGGGAATTTCGTTTGACGCGAGAAGGTTGGTGAGTTGGTGAGGGTCTTTCCCGATGTCGTAGAGTTCTTCCATCGGCTTTCGGCCGAAGGCCTGCGCATTCTCAGGCGAATCGTTGAGGCGCATCCATTGCTTCGTGGGCCCGGGGTCGATATTGTGGGAGAAAGCACCGGCCACGGTCGGCCACGGCGTTTTCCTGAAATCGAAGACAGGAGGCTCGCCTTTCGCTTTCCCCGTGGGCCAGTCTTCAGGAGTGAAGTTGCGGATGTAGAGAAAGTCTTTCGTGCGGAGCGCGCGGGAGGGATACGGGTAGACATGGCGCTCCATCCCGGTGAGGACGTGAGTGCGATCTTTTTCAACCTGACCCGAGATTTCTGAAGTCAAAATCGGGAGGAGCGACCTGCCGGTCATGATCTCCGGAACGGGCAGCCCGCTCGCCTCAAGAAAGGTGGGGGCAAGATCGGTCAGGTGCACGAAGTCGCTGACTTGCCGTCCGCCCTTTACTTTTGCTCCCCAGCGAATTGCGAGAGGAACGCGGGTGCCGGAATCGAAGAGGGTGGCCTTGGCGCGGGGAAAGGGCATCCCGTTGTCACCCGTCATGACGACGATGGTGTTCTCCAGTTCGCCCGCTTCTTCGAGTCGCTTCAGGATTTCCCCGGCGAAGAGATCGAGCTTCTGCACCTTTACGTAGTAGTCGCCGAGATCAGTTCGGGTGGTGTCATTGTCAGGAAGGTAAGGCGGGATTTCGATCGTGCTGAGATCGAGATTGCTGTCGAGACTTGCCTGCCATTCGTAAGCGCGATGCGGTTCCCCGGCGCCATACCAGAAGCAGAACGGCTGATCGTTTTCCTGCCGGTCAAAAAAGTCGGCGAAGTCTTTGAAGCGGGCGCCAAAGGGATCGGTCCCGCGATACTCGTTTTTGCCGGGGGCCGCGCCTTTGCGGCAGTAACCGGTGCGATAGCCGAAGTCGGCGAGCAGGTCGGGATAGACCGCGACATCATCGGCGAGGGATCCGCCGAGATTGACGCCTTCGCCGAGACGCCAGTGGTATTGTCCTGTCGCGACCGCGAAGCGGGAGGGCGTGCAGGAGGGAGCGGAGACGAAAGCGTTTTCAAAGAGAACTCCTTCGTGGGCGATGCGGTCGAAGTTCGGGGTCTTGACGGTCTTGTCACCGAGGATCGAAGCATGAGGCCAGGACCAGTCATCGCCCATGATGACGACGATGTTCGGCGCGTCGGCTGAGGCAGGCTTCCCGGTCGACTTTCCAATAAGAATCGTTTCCTTCGCCTTGGTCACCGTGACGACCTGATTGATGCCGGGGCCCTGAATCCGGAAGCGGTGTCCCATTGTTGTGCTCTGCGTGAGCTTGCCTCCCGGATTTATCTTGCCGACTTCGCGGGGTTGACCGTCTTGCGGTAACCAGGAGACAGTCACCATCTTTTTGCTCTCATTTTTGAAAACGATGCCGGACCGGGTTTGGGAACCGGGTGCCTTCACGGCGAGAGGAACAGGGAGCTTCTCGCGGAGTGCCTTCGCGAGGCGGAGCATGAGCTTGCTGTGTTTCGGATCTCCTGCGAGAGCGGCTCTCTCCAGTTCGCCTAAGAGTAGTCCGACCCGGGCATTGATAAAACTCACCGAGGCGAAGGATCCGTGTTTCAGTTCACGTTGTTGCGCTTCGGTGAGCCGACTGACGTGCGATGGATTGCAAACCGCGAGCCGGCAGTGAGCGCTATCGAATCGGACTCCCTTTGCAGCGAGTCCGTCGAAGTGCGGTGAGATTGCGACCTCGGATTCGTAGCAATCGAGTTCCGGTCGGAGATCGTCGATTGCGATGAAAAGAACATTCGGTCGCTCTGCCGCCTGGACGAAAGAGAAGAGTGAAAGGAGAAGGATCCAACAGGGCTGGGTCGCTGACCTAACCCTTTTAGATTGAGCTGATTCGAAAATCCTGGTGATCATGTCAGGGCAGGGGTTGCTCGAGGAGGAGGGCTTTGACAAAGGCAGGAGGTGGTGATCCGAAGGACATCAGTGCATCGTGAAATCGCTTCAGTTCGAAGCTGTCTCCCCAGGCTTCCTCGGTCTCGGCGCGAAGGTCGATGACTTCGATGTAGCCGGCGAAATAGGTAGAGAGCTGAACCGAAGTGAGGAGGGAGCGTCGATATTTTCCCGCCGCTTCACGTTCTTCCTGAAAGGCGTCGTCGACAATGAGACGCATCGCGGTTTCTTCGTCGATCCCGTCGAGATGGATCAGTTGATCCAGCAGCGCGTTGGTGACTCCGCGCAGATTCCACTTCAGAACGATCAGTCGCATGAGCAGGTCATCAGGCAGAAAGCCCTCATCGATCATCATCGACTCGGAGTAGACCGCCCAACCTTCGATGAACGTGCCCGAGGCAAGAACGGAGCGAAGACGACTTGAGGTCGCATTGGAACGAAGCAATTGCACATAGTGCCCGGGCATCGCCTCGTGGACGGTCAGGTTGTGCAGGGAGCGGAGGTTGTATTCTCTGAGGAAGGAATTGACCTGCTCCTTGCTCCAGTCAGCCGGTGGGGGTGAGACAGCGTAAAAGGTTTTGCCTCCGGTTTCGAGGGGGCCGGGAGCATCGCAGTAGGCGACAGAAACGCCGCGCCTGAACTCGGGCATGAGAATGATTTCGAGGGGATCATCAGGAAGTGTGACGAGATCTTTTTCGCGGACGAAGTCGGTCGTGAGTTTGAGCGAATCATAGGCGGCCTCGACGACATTACCGGCGGTCGGTGAATCCTCATAGGCGAACTCTAGGCAGGTGCGGATCAGTTTCTTTTTCTGTTCGGATGTCGGGTTTTCCGGAGGGCTGAATCCGGTATCCCGCTCGGCGAGGATGGCGACGGAGAGGTCATGCATTCTATCATGAAGGGAGACCATTTCGGCTTCAGCCCGTTGACGCAGTTCTTCGGGTGAGAGGCTGCTGAAAAGATCGAAAGCGAATTTCTCGCGGTAGAGTTCTTCGCTAAGCCGCGGGTTGCCTCGCGCGGCGGGAAGCAACTCCTGCTCAAGCCACGCTTGATGGGTGTCGACCGCAGCTCGGGCGATTCGAATGGCTTCTGTGAGGTTCTCCTTCTCCTTCGGCGCTAAATCTGCGAGGTGAGGAACAACAAGTTTGTCGAGCAGTGTCAGGATGCCTTTATTCTGATCAACGGCGGTTTCGGCATGAATCTGAGGCGTCTTCTCTTTTACAATGGTAGCGCGCGCCTGCTCAAAGTAGCGGGGTAATTCGCGGCAGCGGGAGGCAACGCTCGCGAGCCGTTCGTTGAGGGGAGCGAATTCGCGCGAGAGGAGGAGATACAGGGAGGTTCCGGAAGTTCCGGAATAGATGAGAGGATTCCATTCCCATTCGCGGAGGGTTTCCAGTTCCCAGATTGTCTTTTCGAGTCGTTGCTGGAGAAGAGCGAAGTCGACCTGGTTTTCACGGGAAAGTTGAGTCTCGTCGAGTGCCTCAAGTTCGGAGAGCCGCTCCCGTACCGCGTGCAGTTCTTTGGTGCGGGCGGTGTCGTCGACTTCATCGAGGAGGTGGTCGAATCGATGATCACCGAGACTGGTCGAGGTGACGGGAGAATGATGGAGCAGGTCTTCGAGGAAGTTTCGGGAAATTTTGGAAAATCGTGTGTTCATGTCAGGAGTTGCGTGACTGATTTTGAAAAGCAGGAAAATGTTCAGGATGGTGAGTCGAAAAGTCCCGGCTTTCATTTCCAGTCCAGCCCGTCGGGGAGGTGGTTCAGGTTTTCGATTCCGTTTTCTGTCACGACGATCATATCTTCGACCCGGACTCCACCGAGGTCTCTCCGGTAGAGGCCCGGCTCGACGGTGAGGACGTCGCCCTTGAGGAGTTCGATTCCGGTCGCGTCGAGGAGAGGTGGTTCGTGGACATCCAATCCGATTCCGTGACCCGTGCCATGGTGCATCGTGCAGTAGGAAAGAGGTGCCCCCTCTGGCGGGAAGCCGGTGTGAAAGCCGCGGTCGGTTAGTTCACGAGTCGTCGCGGCGTGAACTTCGGCTCCGGTGATGCCTGGACGAATCGCAGTGCATCCGGCGGCTTTCGCGGCGCGGACGGCGATGTGCATTTTAATGACCTCGTCGGGGATGTCGCCATGGACGACGGTCCGCGTGCAATCGCCGCAATAGTGAGTTTTCCGGCTGGTCGGATAGATATCGACGATGACCGGTTCACCAGTTCGGAGATCGCCGTCCCCATGGTGATGGCAGGACGCTCCCTGTGGGCCTCCCGCAACGATGAACCCGGGTCCACTGAATCCGCGTTCCATGAGGAACACGTTGATCGCGGCGTGAACCCGTTCCGAGGTGAGTGCCGCGCCGTCGGAAATGAGGAAACCTGATGCGCTCACCTTTGATCGAGCGATCATCTCGCAGGCCATCGCAACGGCTTCTTCGGTCACGGCCTGAGAGCGCCGGAGCATTTCGATCTCGTGCTCGCTTTTCTGACGACGCTCGAGAACGCCGAGGCTGAGATCGCAGACGACATCGATCCCGGCGTCACGAAGAACATGAGCAAAGGAGAGTGGAAGAGTCCGGTCTGCGGTGATCTCAGAGATGCCCGCCCGACGCAGGCATTCGGCAGCGGCCTGGGCGGTCGCGACTTCCCGATCGGCGGACAGACCGCCTGCCGGTGTGAAATCTGCAGGCACGGCGATGCGGTCCGCGCGGATCGCTTTGAGGGCACGATCCAGTTCAACATCGCGGACGAGACAAGTGGTGCCCTGATTCTCGATGTCGAGATAGACGACTGGATCTCCGACGGAGAACTGCGTCACATGAAAGAGCGCGCTGTTCTTTTGCGGAATGCCGGCGCGGATTGTGGATCGGGGGAACGTGGACATGTTAGGATTACCTTTTACGCCTTCAATCTGTGGCACCTTCCCACTGTTCCCACCAGGTTCGGAATTGCATCCACTGCGCGTGGAGGAACTGACGCTGGCTCGCGCTCAGTTGGT
>JARGOP010000063.1 GCA_029233965.1 Verrucomicrobiales bacterium
GAAGGCCGCCCCCGGTCTTCATCGAGTGGCTCTGGCGGAGCCTGAAATACGAAGAGTTGCGGCTGTGGAGCTACGGGACGGTGGCAGAAGTCACCGCCCGAATCGGGAAGTGGATGGACTTCTACAACCATCGGCGTAAACACCAAGCGCTCGACTACGAGGTCCCTTGGAGCCGATATCGGCCTGAACCAGACGGACAAGATCGGAGAACACTAACGAAATACAAATTTCTCCGCGGGGGACCCCAGGCCTATTCTCGAAATAACCTGCCTCCGGCAGCTTCATTAAAAACGCTTCGCGACTGGCTCCGTTTACGACCCCACTTCACACAAATCGACCAATACTGACTTAATCTTCGGTGGGGTGAACATTTTCGATAGCAATGTCGCGGTCGGGCAGTTCCGTGCGTTCTACGAATTCAGCCTGCCGGACAATCAGGGGCTGACAAACGCATCGGTCGGCATCGTTGGTGCACCCGGGGACCTGTTTAACGACCATGACGATGCCAGTTTCGACCTGGTCCGACTCGGCTCGGAGGCCAGTTACTGCTACGCCTACGGAGAGGTTGAGAGACTTCAGCGTCTTCCCGGAGACTTCACCCTGCGACTGAAAATACGCGGACAGGCAACGGCGAACCGTCTCGGGGCGACGGAACAGCTTCTCCCGGGCGGTTACAACACGGTGAGAGGTTTCGATGAAGCCGTGATCCGCGGCGACTCGGGATTGATCTCAAATCTCGAACTGATTTCGCCCGCTTTTTCGCTCCTCGACGCTTTCGATGCTTCGATCAATGACAACTGGAATGCGCTCGTCTTTTACGATGCCGCTGTCATGAGGATCAGCGAGGCATTTCCGGTCGAGGTCGGGCAGTCGCTTCAGAGTGTCGGAGTCGGACTGAACTGCAGCTTCGGTGATCATGGCTATGCGTGCGCCTCCTATGGCCGGGAAGTGGCAAGTCACGGGCTTTTCGCCGTGAAGGATGGGGGGTAAGTTCCACTTTGGACTTACCGTTCTCGACTGATCCTCACTCGACGGAAGCTCCGTCGATCAGCTTCTGGATATTGGCGGCGGCCACATCGGGGGCCATGGTGAAATCGTTGAAGACGACAGTTCCTTCGCGATCGATCACGATCCACCAGGGAGTGCCGCCCGTTTCGTAAGCCACGTTGATGCTGTAGGTGTCTTTGGTCTTGGCGAGGTGGCCGATGGGAATGTCGAGTTTGTGCTTTTCGGCAATCGGTTTCAGCTGCAATTCGCTATTGGTGGCGAAGTCTTCGAAAGGAGTCTGGATCGCGAGGAAGGCGACATCTTCGTTCCCCTTAAACTCTTTGATGAGTTGCTGCAAAACGGGGAATTCTCTCTTCCCGCAGGCAACACAGGTGCTTTGGAAACAAAAGACGACGAGGACTTTGTCTTTAAAGTCTGGAATGCCGAGACGATCTTTTCCCTCCGGTAACTGAATCCAGGTGGTGACACCCAGAGGAGGGGCTTTTTGACCCTTGATTCCGGTTTTCGGCTCCTGTGCCTGCAACGGGATGGCGAAGAAGGTGACAGCGAAAAGGAGAGAGCGTGAGAAAAACTTCATGGATGAGTGGGGGCTTGGATTTGAAAAATCTGGCACACTATTGCGGGGTTGCGACGGAAAAGATCCTCCTTCATGATACGACATATGAAGAATTTCCTTACTCTTTTCGTCCTCTTTTTTGTTGCCATGGGTTTCGCTGAAGGAGGACACCCCGGGAAGGATGCTGCAGGATTTGTGACCATCTTCGATGGAACGAGCATGGATCATCTCGAAACGGAGGGGAACTGGACGATCGCGGATGACGGATCGCTTTATCTCGAGCCGAGGGAAGGGGAGGAAGGCTGGAAGCGTTATCATCATTATGTCTGGCTCAAGGAGCAGTACGGCGATTTTGTGTTCGATTTTGAGTACAAGTACAACGAAGGGGGGAACTCAGGTTTCTACTTCCGGGTGGGGGACCGGAAAGATCCCGTTGAGAGCGGCTTCGAGGTTCAGATTCTCGATTCTACGGGCAAAGCGGACGCTGAAATGGGGCATCACGATAACGGAGGCATTATCAAGACTCAGGGAGCTTCGAAGAATATGACGATCGCTCCCGGGGAGTGGAATCGCATGACCGTGACGATGAAAGGCAATCACCTCACGGTCGTGATGAACGGTGAAAAGATTCAGGATTTCGACCTCGCGGAGAAGAAACCGAAAGAGAAGAAACTCCACCCGAAAGGGTTCATCACGATTCAGGATCACGGAGATCTCTTCTGGATCCGTAATCTCAGGGTTAAAGCTCTGTAATTTGCCCGCGGGTTAGATCTTCGTCCGGCCCTGTGAACAGGGTCTGATGCGAGATTCAACCCTCTGGAATGTCGCCCTCCGATCAAAAAATCGCGTTGCGATTCCCCGTTTTCCCCGCACTTTAGGCCTCTCGAAAGGTCACTATTTTGTCAGATTCACTTACCATAGCCAAAACCTGCGCCACCCATGCAGATGAGATGCAGGCCGGGGATATCGTCATTCTCGATTTACGCGGTATCTCAACCCTCGCGGATTACTTTGTGATTTGCACGGCAACCTCGTTACCGCACCTCAAGGCCGTCAATCGCGACATCCGCCTCAAGACAGAGGAGGAGATCGGGGAGAGACCTCGTTCATCCGAAGGGGATCCCGGCAGCATGTGGCTGGTGATCGATTACGTGGACGTTGTCGTACACGTCTTCCACGAGGAGAAACGTCATCTTTACGCGCTTGAGGACCTTTGGTCCGACGCGCCGAGAGTGAATCTCGATTTTCTCCCGAACCGGGGCCCGTCTTCCGACTCATCAGAGAGCTGGCGGCTGAGATGAGGGTTGAAGTGGTGAACACGGGGACAGAGCTCCTCCTCGGAAAAGTGGTGAACACTCACGCCGGTTACTTCGGGCAGGAGTTGTTCAAGCTTGGCCTGCGGATTCAGCGGCAGACGACGATTCCTGATGGAGACGAGATTCGTACGGTGCTTGCCGAAGCTTTTCCCCGGACTGATGTGATTCTCATCACGGGAGGGCTCGGTCCGACCAGTGACGATATCACCCGGGAAGTGGTCGCTGAAATGCTGGGGCGTGAGCTTCATCTCGACCAGGCGATCCTCGATGAGATCAATGATTTATTTCGTCGGCGGGGGTACAAAATGAACCGGTCCAATGACCGTCAGGCGATGGTCCCCGAGGGTGCCTTCGTCCTCGACAATCCCAACGGAACCGCTCCGGGACTGTATCTTCCTGCTTCGGAAGCCGATTCCTCGCCCCACCTTTTCCTCCTTCCGGGGCCGCCCCGGGAGCTGAAGCCGATGTTTTCCGAACTCGTGTATCCGAAGCTCGCCGAAATGCGGCAGGTGGAATTAAGCTCCAGTGTCTGGCGGAATTTCCGGATCTACGGAGTAGGCGAGTCTTCTCTCGCTGCAGACCTGGAGCCGAGATTCGCCTCCATTGAAAACCTCGAGCTGGGCTATTGTGCGAGACTGGGCGAGGTCGATCTCCGCCTTATCGGTCTTGAGGCTTCCGTCGAGGCGGCTTCCCGAATCGTGAGGATCGAATACAGGGAAGACATTATCGGCGAATCGGAAGACCCGATTGAACAGGTCGTCCTCGATCTGCTTTTGCAACGCGGTGAAGTGGTTTCGACAGCGGAAAGCTGCACCGGGGGACAGATTGTCAGCACCTTGACCAATGTTTCGGGTTCCAGTGCGATTCTGCATCAGGGATATGTCACCTATTCCAACGAAGCGAAAACTGAGATTCTCGGGGTGCCTGCTGATTTGATCGAAAAACACGGCGCGGTGAGCGAGGAGGTCGTGCGGGCGATGGCTGAAGGCTGTCTCCGCGTTAGTGGTGCTGATCATGCCATCGCCGTCAGCGGCGTTGCAGGCCCGACGGGTGGGACCGAGGAGAAGCCCGTCGGAACGGTCTATATCGGAATCGCCGGGAAAGGATTTGAGACTTACGCGAAACGTCATTTCACTCCGGCTGACCGCATCAGTTTCAAACTGCGGGTAACGCGTTTGGCGCTGGACCTTCTTCGTCGTCGTCTCTGCGGGTTCGTGCTCGAAAAGTGAGACATTTCAGGGTATAATGGCAACCTGTGGTGAAAACGCTGTTTCATCCGGCCCCATCCATCTTGCATGATCTCCCTTCGTCAGACCAGATTCCGGTTTTCCCGTTTTTGCGGAAAGGTTGTTCTCGCGTTCGGTCCGCTTCTGTTGTCGCAACCGTCTGAGGCGCAACTCTTCGGGGAGAAAGGTCTGTTGAACCGGAAGACGGAGGCGCCCCGGGACTTGACCGAGGAAGAGATCGGTCTGCCCACTCCGGTGACCGGCAAAGTCGAGGTTCTCAAAGGAACCGAGGCGACCTTCGAGATCCGGGCGGAGACAAAGACCCCGGCGGCCTCGGTGGAGTTCCTGATTCGTACCTTTCCCTCGGCAGGAAAGATCGTCTCGCTGACGAGTAATCCCGGTGCGCGAAACCGTGCCATCGTGACTTACTACGCTGAGCCTGGAACAAGTGCGGACAAAGATGCCTTTGCATTTGCGGTTCGCTACCGTGGTGGACGCTATTCCTCGGCGATGCGTTTTGATATCGATCTCGTCGATACGCAGGCTGAGATCCAGGTTGAAAAGGAGGTCGATTTCGGATCTGCCATGGTCGGTGATTCGGTCAAAAAGGAACTCACTGTGAGAAATCTCGGAAACGGTCTCTTTGAACGTCAGCTCTATCTTTCCCCCCCGTGGTTTCTAACGGAGCCGAAAGACGGAAAGCTGGTTCTCCCGCCCCGCGAAAGTAGAAATATCACTGTTTCGTTTCGTCCTCAGATGATTGGTGAGACAAGTTACTTTCTGAGCCTGAGCCGAAGCAAATCGGGAACGACGAAACTCTTCGGATCCGGGCTTGATCCCTTCACGGTCGTCTCCGAAGAAATCGAACTCACCCTCGATCCTGACACCTACACACGGGAGGGGGAGATTGTGCTCATGAACGGGGGAACCCGCCCCATCCTCGTGCAGGCGAACGGCAGCACCCGGCTTCAACAGGCGTTGGAAAAGGAGTATATCCTCGCACCTGAGAAAGAGACCCGGATCCCTGTGAGTCTTGGCCGGACCGACACCGCACCTTTTGACGGGATGGTTCAGTTCAGCCTCAAGAATGGTTACATGAAAACCGCGCGGGTTGTTTCGGCGGTCGTCCCGGGACGGCTCGAGATCGATATACCGGATTCCATCTCAAGCGATATCATCAACTTTGGGAAGGTCGCGGCTGGGAAGACTCTGGAGAGAGGCTTCACGATCACGAACACGGGAGGAGTCGCGGTGCCCCTTGAGTTTCATTTGCCTGAGCCGTTCCGAATGTTGAATGATCCGGGGACTCAGCTTGCACCGCTCTCATCGGTGAATATTGCCGTGGGACTCTTTCCGGCAATTGCTCATCGCGGGATGGTTGATGTGACGATGAATGTCTACGGGGATGAACAGACGCTCCCTGTTCGTCTCCTTGGTAATGTCGTGAAGCCTGAAAATGGTGTCGCGGGTGCACCTCAAAAATCCGCTGCCGACATGCCGTTGGAGGGGCTGCGTCTCAGCTCCGGGATGAAGGGCGCGGTGCCTGTGGAAAGTACGAACTTGTCTTCGTCTCTGAGCGTTCGACCCGGTAATTTCACGGAGGGGTCCGACTCAGACCTGCCTCCCCCGGGAAATGGCAAAGGTCTTTGGTTTGATGATCTTGATCCCGAAGAGGTTGAGGAAATGCGTTCTCCACTCGGGTTTATCACCAGACCTCTGGTTCCCAGAAAAACGGACCCTGAACTCGGCAGTCCGGAAGACCTTTCCGTCGTCGAGCGTGACTCCGAATCATTGACGATCGGGTGGACGGCTCCTAAGGATGCCGAATACGCGAGTTTCGAGGTCGAGTTGGCGGGAATTCAGGCTTTGCCGGGTTCCTTGCCGGCCAGTGTTTGGGTTCCTTATGAAAATGTGGAGTACGAACGAATCGGCAGGCTCGTGAAAGCGAAGATCGACCGGCTGGCTCCCGCCTCCACCTACGAATTTCGCGTCTTCACTGTCAGCGAGGAGAACACCAGTTCGCAGCCGTCGGAAGCGCTTGTTGCTCAGACCGAATTGCCGATGGACTGGACCTACATCTATCTCGGGCTCGGAATCCTCACCGTGATTGCCCTAGGCTTTGGAGTGCGCAGGATCTATCTCGACCGGCGCCCTGAAGTCTATCAGGCAAAATACGCGGATTCTTGATTTTACTCTCCGGCGCGGCAGCGTTCGCAAAGTTCCCGGCCCTCGGCATTGACCCGGAACTCCAGTTCGGGGGCGGATTGATCGTTAGCGCCGCATTCTTCGCACTCGTGAAAAAAGGGAGACTCCGGTTGATTGGCCTGTTCAAAACGGTGTCTGCGAACCGCGTTTTCGCTCCGCTGCTTCGCGCCGGAAATAAATCCGGGGACAAAAGTGATGAGGTAGGGAAGCAGGCCGGTGGCGACGAGAAGACCGATGAGGAAGGGAGCCGACGAAGTGATCACCGTAGCTCCGAGAAGAGCTGCACCGGCCCATCCGAGCCACTTTGCTTTGATCGGAATAATCAGGAACAGATGGATGATCTGATTCGGGAAGAGAGTGGCGAAAGCAAAAAATGCCGTGGAATAGAAAATCCCGTTCATCATTAATCCGGCGCCGGCGAGAGCGGGGATCAGTCCGATCAGGGAGAGGCAGAGGATTGAACTGAGCACGTAAACGTTCAGCCGGAAGCTGCTCCAATGGCCTTCGAGACTGTCATTGATAAAAAACATAAAGAGAACCGTGATGAGGACAAAGAGCGGGTTCTGCGCGGCAGGGAGAAGAACCCAGGAAAACAGACGCCAGACTTGCCCGGCGAGGATGGCTTCCCTGTCGTAGACTATCCACACGAGCAAATCCGGGGAAAAGAGTGAGAGCGCCCAGGTGAAGGCCTGAAAACCGGCAACCCAGCGTAAAATTTGAGGAAGGGCGAGGCTTCCGAAGCGACGTTCGAAATCATCAAGGATGCGATTGCCGGTGTCGAGAATCATGACCGCAAAGGTCGGGAGAATTGTCGGAATTTCAATGCGAAGTTTCCCCCGGATTCGTTCGATGATTGACTTCAGGAAGGAGCCAGCGAGGATCGAATGATGAAACGTTCCCCACTTCACGACCGTCATGAAGCGCTCTCGGCGAGACTGTTACCTTTTGCAGGGTGGGAGATGCCGATTCAGTATGAAGGGATTGTAACCGAGCATCGTGCCGTGAGAGAATCCGTCGGGGTCTTTGATATTTCCCACATGGGAGAGCTGGTCGTTTCGGGTGAGGAGAGTGAGGCTGCTTTGAATCGTCTTCTGACCAATGATCTCGCGCTGCTTGAGGACGGAGAAGGACAATACACTCTGATGCTGAATGAGGAGGGGGGGGTGATCGATGATCTGATCGTGTATCGGACTGCACCCGACCGGTTTTTTCTCGTCGTCAACGCTTCGAAGATTGAAGAGGATGTTGCCTGGATCAAAAAGCACCTTCCGGCAGGAGTCTCCCTCGAAGATCAAAGTGAGATTTTCGGAGCGCTCGCCGTTCAGGGACCGGATGCGGTCACGCTTTGGGAGCGGCTTGAATCGCGGAAGCCATTGCCCCCGAAGAATGGCATTGTCGAATACGAAGGGGGGCTCATTCTTTGCCGCACCGGTTACACAGGCGAAGACGGCTTTGAGTTGTTTTCCCCTGCAAATCCAATCGGTGATTGGTTTGACCGATTGGTTTCCGGCGGGGCAAAGCCCTGTGGATTGGGAGCGCGGGATACGCTGCGCCTCGAGAAAGGTTTCCCTCTCAATGGATCTGATCTGGACGACAAACACACCCCGCTGGAGGCCGGTTTGGGATTCTTTGTGAAGCTGGAGAAAGATCCCGCCTTTATCGGAGCGGAGGTTCTTGTCCGGCAAAAGGAAGAGGGCCTCAACGAACGCCTGGTGGCCATTGCCATGACCGGAAAGGCTCCACCGCCCCGGCATGGTTACGAGGTGCGTGATGAGGAAGGGGAGAAATTGCTCGGGGAGCTCACCAGCGGATCCTTGTCGCCGGGCCTGGGTCTCGGGATCGGGATGGCCTATCTGCCGGTAGCGCAGACAAAGATCGGGACACCTCTCTGCATCATGGTGAGGGATCGTTCTTTCCCGGCTCATGTCGTCAAAAAGCCGTTCGTTTAATTCGTTGTCAGCGACTCTCTTTTCGCTTTGTTGTCAGCAATTGCTTATGAATGTTCCCGACCACCTTCGATATTCCGATTCTCACGAGTGGATTGATGCGACTGATTCTGCCGCTGCCTCCATGGGGATCAGCGACCACGCGCAGGCAGAGTTGACCGATGTGGTTTACCTCGAATTGCCGGAGGTCGGCCGGGTCGTCAAAAAGGGCGACGCCATTGCCGTGATCGAATCGGTGAAGGCGGCGAACGATATTTACGCACCGGTCAGCGGTGAGGTGGTTGAGGTAAACGAGGCCCTGGCGGAAGCACCGGAGCCGGTGAATGAAGATCCCTACGGGGGAGGCTGGATGATCAAGATCAAGCTGTCCGACTCCAGTGAACTCGAATCATTGCACGACGCCGGGAGCTACCGTGAGCAAATATCCTGAACCCCTCGCCACTTTCTGCGATCGGCACATCGGCCCTTCCGGGGAAGAGGTGTCGGCGATGCTGAAGGAACTTGGATGTGACTCCGCCGGGGAACTCATTGCCGAGGTCGTTCCCCCGGACCTGCTGACAGATCTCCCTCTTGATCTGCCGGAAGCACTGAGCGAAAGCGCTGCGCTCGGGCGGCTGCGCGACATGATGTCTCAGAATGAGGTGCGGCGCTCATTCATCGGCTGTGGATACTACGATACCCTGACGCCCTCGGTGATTCAGCGCTGTGTCCTTGAAAATCCCGGTTGGTACACGGCCTACACGCCTTACCAGGCTGAAATTTCCCAGGGCCGTCTCGAAGCCCTCTTGAACTTCCAGACGCTGATTTGCGAACTGACTGCGATGCCGGTCGCGAATGCCTCGCTTCTCGATGAGGCAACCGCCGCTGCCGAAGCCATCTCGCTCGCCGCTGCGGCGAAGCCGAAAGGGCGCGTTTTCTTTGTCAGCGAACGCTGTTTCCCGCAGACCATAGATGTCCTGAAAACAAGAGCGGAGCCCCTCGATCATGAGTTGATCGTGGGGGATCCTGCCACCTTTGATTTCGACGGGCACGCCGGCGAGGTGATCGGGATGCTCTTGCAAGTGCCTGATGAGACGGGTGCGATTGATGCGGACGAAGAACTCGTGAACGCCTGCCACGAAGCCGGGGGCCTTGTTGTCGTGGCTGCTGATTTGCTGGCCCTGGCACTACTGCGTCCGCCCGGAGCGTGGGGCGCGGATATTGTCGTGGGAAGTGCGCAGCGCTTCGGCGTGCCGCTTGGATTCGGGGGGCCTCATGCAGCCTACATGGCATGCTCGGACGCCCTCAAGCGTAGGCTCCCGGGGCGACTCGTGGGCGTTTCCAGAGATGAGGATGGTCGCCCTGCCTTGAGGCTCTCGCTGCAAACGCGCGAGCAACACATTCGTCGGGAGAAGGCGACCTCGAATATTTGCACGGCTCAGGTATTGCTTGCTGTCATGGCGGGTTTTTACGGTGTTTACCACGGTCCGGAAGGGCTGCGCCGCATCGCGGAGCAGATCCATGCGGTCACCTCCTCTCTGGCTCAGGCGCTCAAGGCGGGAGGGTTCGCGATCACCAATGCGACCTGGTTTGACACGTTGACCGTTTCTGTTTCGGAGGATACCCGGGCAGAGATCTTGTCCCGTTGCGGCGAGTTGGGAATCAATCTGCGGGATGACAAAGAAGGGGAGATCGGGATTTCCATCGATGAAGTCGCCGTCTCAGATGGCAGCTGGGTGAAAGTACTGACGGCATTCGGCCTTTCGCATGAAGAATGCGAAGGCGCCGGGGGGATTCCGGATGACTGGAGGCGTCGTGAAGTTTTTCTACAGCAGCCGGTATTTCATCGTTACCGAACCGAAACTGAATTGCTTCGCTATATTCGTCGCCTTGAAGGAAAGGACATCGCCCTGAACTGTAGCATGATTCCATTAGGTTCCTGCACGATGAAGCTCAACGCGGCGTCTGAGATGCTGCCCCTGAGCTGGGCCACGGTCGGGAATCTCCACCCCTTTGCTCCGGAATCCCAGACGACCGGCTATCTCGAGATGATCCATGAGCTTGAGCATTGGCTTGCGGTCATCACCGGATTCGATGCGGTCAGCCTTCAGCCCAATGCCGGATCCCAGGGCGAGTATGCGGGTCTCCTCGCGATACGGCGGTTTTACGAAGCTGCCGGAGATGAGAACCGCGATGTGTGTCTGATCCCCATGTCCGCTCACGGAACCAATCCCGCCAGTGCGGTCATGGCCGGCTTTCGGGTCGTACCGGTGAGGTGCGATGATGAGGGCAATATCGATGTCGCCGATCTCGAAGCCCGCGTTACCGAGCATGCTCCGCGCCTCGCCGCCCTGATGATTACCTACCCGTCGACGCACGGGGTGTTCGAATCATCGGTCGCATCCATATGTGAGACGGTTCACGATGCCGGCGGTCAGGTCTACATGGATGGAGCCAATCTGAATGCGCAGGTCGGACTTTGTTCTCCGGGGTCGATCGGTGCGGATGTTTGCCATCTGAATTTACACAAGACATTTTGCATTCCTCACGGTGGAGGCGGGCCGGGCGTCGGACCGATCGGAGTGGCTGCGCATCTCGCCCCCTACCTTCCGGGACACCGTGAGTGGAAGGGGAACGAGAGACACGCGGTCAGTGCCGCGCCGTGGGGCAGTGCCAGCATTCTCACGATTTCCTGGATGTATATTGCGATGATGGGGCCCGCGCTGCGTCGCGCTACCGAAGTCGCGATTCTCAACGCCAACTACATCGCGAAGCGCCTCGATTCGTTCTTTCCCGTCCTTTATCGTGGTGAAAAAGGCCGGGTCGCGCACGAGTGCATCATCGATGTGCGGGGTTTCAAGGAAAGCGCCGGGATTGAGGTCGAGGACATTGCCAAGCGGCTCATCGATTACGGCTTTCACGCTCCGACGATGTCGTGGCCGGTGGCGGGCACTTTGATGATCGAGCCAACCGAGAGCGAATCGAAAGGGGAACTGGATCGCTTTTGCGAGGCGATGATCCAGATCCACGCAGAAATAAGCGAGGTGATCGAAGGCCGCTTTGATGCGCAGGACAATCCCTTGAAGCATGCCCCGCATCCGGCGGAGACGCTTCTCGCGGCTGATTGGTCCCGGGCCTACTCTCCGGAAGTCGCCGCCTATCCACTACGGTGGGTGCGTGACCGGAAGTTCTGGCCGCCGGTGAGCCGGATTGACAATGTCTACGGTGACCGGAATCTCGTGTGCACTTGTGAGGGGATGGACGCTTACGAAACGGAGTGATGGCCATGGATGCGTTGGCACCGGAACCCTTTCCTGAGACCTGGACTCCCAACATGGTGGCCAACCTCGTTTTCCTGACGCGGGGAGACGAGGTGCTTCTCATTCATAAAAAGACCGGATTGGGTGCCGGGAAAATCAACGGCCCGGGCGGTAAGCTGGAAGCTGGAGAGACTGCTCTCGAAGCTGCGATTCGTGAAGTGCAGGAGGAGCTCCATATCACCCCCACCTCACTCGAGGAAATGGGAGTGCTCCATTTTGATTTCGTCGATGGTCTCAAGCTTTACTGCACCGTGTTTCGCGGCTCGGACTTTGAGGGAACACCCACGGAGACGCGCGAAGCGAAGCCCGAGTGGTTTCCGATTTCGAAACTTCCTCTCGACCGGATGTGGGCGGATGATCGTCACTGGCTCCCTGCGATGCTGGCGGGGAAGCACTTTCAAGCCTGGTTCCGGTTTGATCACGAAACCATGCTTTCGAAAGAAGTGCGTTTTATTGAAGACTGATCAGTCTTTGCGGTCCTGTGCTCCACCGTATTTGAGAATATTCGCTTCGAGGAATTCCCGGGTGGGTCGTTCCGTCTCAAGACCGTTCTCCGGGATTTGCAGTCCTGCGGTCCAGGCAACGCCATTGAGCACCGCCTTGCGGAAGTTATCGTCCTCCCAGTTCCAGTGGTAGTGGAGTCCGGTGAATCCGTAACCTCTTCCATTCTTGTAATCATCGCCGCGCTCGTAGGCCCAGGCCACGTGCTGAGGCTCTCCGGCGGCAACGGCTTTTCGCACGGCCGGGTTTCCGGAATGGTTCCCGTCCGGGCGCTTCATCGTTTCCTTGGGCGCGACTGCCGAGAGAATCGGAGTGACGCCTTCCATATCCCCGACAAAGCGCATATGAAAATACCACTCGTCATTGATCTCAAACGGTTGGATTCCGTTGGCAGCGGGATGGTCTGAAAAGGATTCGAAACTCGCGACCCAGTGTGGATTCACCGACCAGTTCGTTTCGAAGTAACCACCCATCCAGGCGAGCATTCCCTTTCCACTGGGGCCGATCGGAACCTCGACCCCGTAGTGGAGACAGGCGATTCCCGCTCCGGTTCGCATGACCGTATCGAACTCACGGACGTGATTGTTCACGAGATGCCTTGGACCGCCGGTGCAGAAAAAGACGACCGTGTCCGCGTCTTTGAAGAAGGTGTCAGGATCTTCAGGCCACTCGATGGAATGACGGGATTCGACCGTTTTCCCGTCGTACTTGTCAGCGATCCATTCGCCAATGAGTCGGGCTCCCGCCGCATACTCGTGCTTTCCGAAGCCATGAGAGGTCTTGTGGATGACAAAACAGAGAACTGTTTTTCCGTCTCCGTTGATATCCGCTTTAGCCCACGGTGAAACGAGGATGAAACAAAGAATCAGGAATGAAAGGAAAGGGTTCAATCCGGGGAGAAGATAGATAAAACGGTACATTCGTGAATCCTTGGCTTTCTGGGCAAAAATTACAAGTCGTGGCAAAGGGCGGCATTGCGCAGCAAGGAGGAAATTCTCTGCGAGTTGGGTCAGCTTCACTCGACATGGCCTCTAATCTGCTTAGGATCTTCCCGATGTCAGACCATTATCGCCACACCAAGATTATCGCGACACTCGGACCCGCCACGGAGTCAAAGGAGATGCTCTCTAAGTTGATTACGGGAGGGGTTGACATTCTCAGACTCAATATGGCGCATGCGTCACATCAGTGGGTCGCGGATGCGATGTGGTTCATTCGGGAAGTTTCGACCGAGGTCGATCGGCAGGTTGCCGTAATGATGGATGTGAAAGGCCCGGAAATCAGAACCGGGCCGGTCGGGGAGCCGATCAAGCTGGCGGCAGGTGATCTCATCGAGTTTTACATTGTCGGGGCCGAATCGACCGGTGACATTCCTGCCGTGACGGTGAATTATCCAGGGCTTCCGGGTGAAATTTCCATCGGTGACACGATCCTCGTCGACAGCGGATTGATTCAGTTGAAGGCCGTCGAGAAGACTGACGAGCGGATTCGGCTGGAGGTTCTGACTCCCGGGGAGATGGGCTCGCGGCGACACATTAACCTTCCCGGCATTCAGGTCGATCTTCCCGCTCTGACGGAAAAAGATGAGGACGACCTTCGGGCCGGAGTCGAGTCTGGAATTGACTTCGTGGCGCTCTCTTTCGTGAGGGAAGCCGATGACGTCAAAGTGCTCCGTGCATTTCTCGATAGTCTCGGCTCGAAGGCGAGAATCATTGCGAAGATCGAGGATCAGGCAGGAGTGCGAAACATGGAGGCCATCATTCGCGAGGCTGACGGCATCATGGTGGCGCGTGGAGACCTCGGGATCGAAATCGATTATCATCAGTTGCCGCTCGTGCAGTCCCGGCTCATTCGGGCCTGCCATGCCGAGGGGAAGCCGGTCATCGTGGCGACGCATATGCTGGAGTCGATGATCACCTCTCCTATGCCGACCCGGGCGGAGGTGTCCGATGTTTCCCACGCAATTCGTGAGCAGGCCGATGCGGTCATGCTTTCCGGGGAAACGACGACCGGGGCCTATCCTCTTGAGTCCGTGCAGGTATTCCGAAACATCATTGAGACGATCGAGCCATCCGTGGAACGAACGCTCAATGACAGAATTCAGCTGAAGGAGCCGAAAGCGAAAATGCTGCGCTCCGCTGCAGTTCTCGCGGCCGATCTGGAGGATTCCGGAATCATTGTTTTCAGTCGGAGCGGATTCCTGCCCTACGTGCTGGCCGCGCTGCGACCGCATGGTATCCCGATCTATGCGTTCACGGATATTGAGTCGATTTTTCGCCAATTGCTCCTGCCCTGGGGGGTCGAGCCGTTCCTCATGGAGTTCTCCGATGATCCGGAGAAAACGATTCAGGACGCCGTGGCCTACTTGCAGAGAAGAGGGTGGGTCAAGACGGGGAACTGGCTTGTCGTGATCACGAACGCTCTTGCGGAGAAGGGGCAAATCGTGGATTCGCTACAACTGCGCCAGGTGGAGGAGTGAGGGGAGGGATCCAAATTCCTGACAGCCTTTTGAAAAACAGTAGGTTTCGATGATTTCCAACGATCTCCGCGACGCTGTGCGGTCGAAGCTCGAAGATCGAGCATCAAATTCAGGCGGCGAGGTTGGATCTACAAGGTCGCCAAAGAATTGCGTTCGGCAAGGAACTCGCGAAGATCCTCTAAGGCTTCTTCGCCTGCCTGCTGCCCTTAGGCTTGCCGAAGGCACTTAAACAAACGCTGTGATTCAGAGCGATCCCGATGACGCAACCGGGTTCCTACGTTCCGATGTATGATGGGCAGGTCTATTTGGTGGCGATCATGGATTGGCACACGGGAGCGATGCTGGCGTGGCGGGTCTCAACAACAATGGACGCGGGTTTTGTCTTTATGCATACCGAGAGGACGTGAGAGTCGTCGGCCGTGCCCCCGACATCATGAACACCGATCAGGGTATCCAGTTCATCGCATCAACCTAATCGCGGAACACGTTTATCAACAATGGGTTAAATACTGATTTTCCGGAATTTTTCATTTGAATTTGCGAGAGAGCAGGCAGGTTTTCTATGCAAAGAATCTCTCCAGCCGACTCCCCGCTCCTCATTCTCCCCGATCTCGACGCCCTCGCAAGGGAAACCCGTTTCGTGATCCGGGAATCATCCAAAATGGAACCCTCGGCCTTCCTCCAGACCCTCTGCGGTGCGGTGGCCTCCGGGTTCGCCTCGCACGACGGTGAAGGCGGGCGAGGTCGGCCACGAATGTCGTCTTGTCGCGATCCGCGCCAGTGGTGCCGTCGCCCGGAAGCGGCGCAAACGACGACGGAGAGAAGCCAGGGCAAAAGGTGTCGCCCCCGATGCGGCGGGCCTGATCCGCGATGGTTGGCACCTGATGCTCACGAACCTTCCCGTGGCGGGCTTCGCGCCCAAGCTCCTGTGTGCGATCTACCGGGCGCGCTGGGGGAGTGGAAATCCAGTTCCGCGCGTGGAACCAAGCCAATAATCTCGACAAGGCCCTCAACCGGAAAAGCGGGCAACACCACCTCATGGCCATCCTGCTCACCGCCATGATCAACCACCTCGTCGGGATGCGCCTGGCGCGGGTTCTGCGCGGCGACAAGCTAGACGACGAGCTCAGCTACGAAAAACGATACGATGCGCTCGCCATCCACCATGAGGCGGCGAAACGATGGGGGGATATCCTGATATTCGCACCATCTATGAAACACGTCGAACGGGACAAACGAAAGAGGAAATTCCCTGTCACAACAGGGGCTCTGGGCTTAGCTTGATGCGAATGGGTAGGTCCCGTAGCGATAGACCTGCCCGGGTGCGACATGGTATTTCCCGATGTGTCCGGTGCGATAGCCTGCGTTGGCCATGACGAGCGGCAGGGAGAGGGTGACCACGTTCTTGGAGGACTCGAACTTGTGGTAGCTGTGCTGGTGACCATACTGCCCGTTGCGGTGATTGTGCAGTCCCGACATGACCACGGGGAGCGGCTTGCGGAGCAACTCGTCGCGGTCGCGAAGGCATTCAGGAAGATGGTAATGTCTGCGGCGACCGCGTTGATCGCGGGAGTCTTCGCGACCGGATCTCCGTAGCAACCGAGAGTGGGGGACTCGTCGTCGGTGATGATGAAGATCACGTTCTTTTCCGCTACGTGCCCGATACCGAGCGCGAAGAGGAGACACAGGGACAGGTATTTCCTACCCGGAGAGGATGGCGGAAGGGCCGGTTCCGGTCAAGGGGGGCGATCGCGTTGTCGAGGTTCGCGAGGATCGACAAATCAACAGAGATCGCGAGGATCGACAGAGATCCGCCCTTGTTCCCTCTCCGCCGGGGAGGACTACTCCGGCTTCCCTGCGGCCTCGTCCCACTCCCGCAGGCGTTTTCTCAGGGCCTCAGCCTCTCGTTCACGGCCCTGCGCCGACAGCGCCCGGGCGAGGAGTTCGAGACAGTCACGATTGCGGTTCCCGGTCAGCTCGCAGGCAAGCGATGCGAGTTCGACAGCCTCGTCCCGTTCTGCTCCGGTGGGTTCGGGAAGCTGCAGGAGGAGCCATGCAGCCCGGAAGAGCCATTCGGGATTCTCCGGATCGACTTCAAGGACCGGCCGCATGTTGGAGAGCGCTTCGCTGAATCGCCCGGCTCGCGAGAGCACCCGGGACAGTGAGAGGCGGTGGTCGATGGAGTCCGGATCGGAATCGAGGACGATGCGCCACTGCTCGATCGCCTCCTCCTCGCGGCCGCTTTGCTCGAGCAAACCGGCCAGCGAGATTCGCTCGGCGACCTGATCGCGATGGGACAGTTTTTTTTCCAGTTCTGCGATCGCGGACCGAAGCGCCAGCTCCCGCACCTCAACGACGAGGCTGTCGAGATTTCCCTCGACCAGCTTCGAATCCGGCGAAAGGAAGGCAGCGGCCCGGAGGAACGGGAGGGCCAGCGGCTTGCGCCCGGCTTCGATCAAGAATACCGCGAAATCATTGTGGGTGTTGGGGTCGTTCAGGTCGAGGGAGAGCGAACGAAGGAAGTGACCGATCGAAGCTTCGGCGTCGCCCTCTTCGATGGCGGAAACCGCGCTCTGCCAATGCCACCGGGCGGGGGAGGAAACGGGTTCCTTCGGAGGATGGGGAAGGTCTCTCAGGGTATTGGCCGGGAGAAGCTCGCGGGCCAGCAGGATGAGGTAATTGTGCCAGGCTTCCGCGGAGTCGATCCTGTTCTCGAGGGCGAGGATCAGCATGAGGAGGCTCTCCTCTTTCCTGCCGAGTCGGTGAAGCGCCGTGGCGAGATTCGTGAACGACTCGGGATGGTCCGGCCGGAGCCGGATGGCCCTGAGCAGGGCTTTCCGGGCGCTCCCGAAATTGCGATCGGCGAGCAAGGAGGACCCCATCAAAAAATGACCGCGGGCCTCGAGCGGATCGACCGCCAACGCTCTTTGGGCCATCTCTTGCGCGGGTGCGAAATCGCCCTGGCCGAAGAGGTGGGCGGCGGCATCGCAGAGAACCGGGGAAGGAGCCCCCGCGTCATCGGCATCCCTCAGCGGGGCCAGGAAGAGCTCGGATCGCGGAGTTCCTCTCGACCCGGCAAAAATACGGATCAGCCATGGATCGAGGGGGAAACGCTTTGAGAGAAGTGTCTCGTCCCACTCCCCCGCGGCGGTTCCTCCACTCTCGACTCGAGCGAGGATCTGCAAGAGCTCGAGTCGCGGTTCGCTTGATTGTCCCGCGGCCCGCAACCTCTGGAGTATCGCGTTCGCCTCGGGAAAGCGCTCCATTTCGATCAGGATCCGTGCTTCCCAGAGCCGCCTTTCGATCTCTTCGAAGACGGAGATCGGCCGGGTCCGCAGGATTTCCAGCGCCTCTCCGTAGCGCTCGCCCTCGAGGGCGAGCCCGAGGTCGGCCAACTCCTCCCGGGCTGCTTCATGGTCCGCCCGGGAGAGGACCCAGTCTCCCAGTTCCTGCCCCGGTTTCGAGAGTGGCAGGTCTTCGCCGGGGATCCGTAGTTCCGCCGTTTCCAGGTCCGGGACGACGAAGTCGGCGGGAGTCAGGAGTGAGGCTTGGCACGGAAGGTGTCCGGTGCACACCAGCAGCACCGCCCCGAGACGGCCCGCCAGAGTCCGCCTCGGAAGGTTATCCGGTTTCGGGGATTCGGGGCAGGCGGATCGGAAGAGCCCGCGGCCGGGAGGAGCAGGCGGCACCGGGGGGTTGCCAGGCCGCTCCACCTCGAAACTCCGCAGGCATTTCATTGCGCCTCCCGGAGCATCAGCTTTCGGTCGCCGCATCGGCGAGGTTTCGGCGCCGACGTCTCATGACTGCGGCTGCTCCGAGCCCGAGGAGGCCGAGGACGGTGGAGGGTTCGGGAACGGTGAGGACGAGATTGAGACTGTCGGCATCGTAGGAGATCGCGGTCTGGAGGCCGTTGAACGATCCGGTCAGGGAGATGTTGGAAGGATCCGGGAAAGTGCCGGTCCGGGAACCGTAGGTCACGAGCTCGTAGGTGCCCGGTCCTCCCGTGAATGCCGAGCCGTCGATGGAGAGCACCGCATCCGGCGAATTGATCTGGAATGCGCCCGTCAGGGCGATGGCATTCACGCCGGTCGAACCCAGCTGGAAATCCAGGGTGGGATCCGCTCCGGTCTCGTTTGCCGAGAGAGTCAGGCTGGAAGCGGAAACGGAGGCGGAATCTCCCTGGAGGCTGAACAGCGAGTTGTCATTGATGGTGATTCCGCCGGTGGCATTCAGCGTCCCCCCGCTCAGGTTGTAGGTTCCCTCCTCCCCCGTCTGAGCCAGGTCACCGATGTTGAGGTTGGTGACTGAAACCGTTCCCGCAGTCTGGTTGAGGAGGTTTCCCGGGTCCGTTTGACCAAGGAGAAGCGGGCTCCCGTTCAGATCCATGTCGGCCGCGACGTTGAGGGTCAGACCTTTCCTGATGATGAGCACGTCGAAAGGGTTCGCCGCCGTGAAGTTCGAGGTCAGGTTGACCGGGCCGGAGCTCTGGATGATCGCATTGGTTGTGTCGCCGGAATCGGGCTGGTTGCCCGGTAGCCCGCCTCTCTCTCCCCCCCAGTTTCCGGCTGTGGTGAACTCGTAGTCCCCCGTGGCATTGTTCCAGATACTCCTCTGGTTTGCGGCGTGGGAACCCGATGCGGCCAGGAGGAGGCCGATGAGGACGCCGTACAAGTAGGGTTTTGAAAGGTTCATGTGTTTCGAGATCGTCTTCGGAACGCCAATTGAAATGATCCGCTGATTTCACTGCCGTGAGTATCCTTATTTCTTAGGATGTCCGTTTCGACCGGCAGTATTTCTGTCCTATCCTGCCGGGGACCGGGGCCGAGCCTCGACCGGAGGCATTCCTGTGGGTTCGCCAGCTTCCGCCGTTCCCTGCCAAGTATCAGGCTGCTGAAGAGCAGTCCCAGGATTCCCGCGGTGGAAGGTTCCGGGACGGTGCTGGTGAGACGAAAGTTGTCGATCCAGGTCGTTCCCGCCGTTCCATCTTCGTTCTTGGCGAACTGGATCAGGTAGTAATCCAGATCGCCGACGGTGTTGACTCCGGAAATGCCGAGGCTGCCGACCCGGATCGCCGCCGAGAAACTTCCGCTGCCGGTGAGGGCGCCGGAAAGGGAGGTGGCGCCGAATCCCGATGCTGCGCCGTCCCTGAGATTGTAGGTCATCAGCTCGGTGGTGTTGCCGTTCAGATTCACGGCGCCGTTGGCGTTCCCTTCAATGTTCGAGACGAATTCCGCGTCATCGTCCGAGGTCCCGGTCATTCCCCAGAAATGCACATACAGGGTGTCTCCGGCCGAAACCGAGTAGTCGAACTCAAGAATCAGCATCGTGTCCGTGGTGGGGGTGCCGCTGAAGAAATTGTAGACCGGCGCTTCGGCTTCCTTGCTGTTTGGGTATTCCTTGGCGGCCAGTGAACTCGCGTTCTCCACCCGACCGCCGGTGATGATCCAGGCGGACGCGGGCTGCCCACCGTAGGAGTTGGGCGACTTGTGCAAGCCGTCGTCGATCGTGTTCTCGTAGATCCGGAACGTCGGGGTGACCGAGCCGCCGCTGAAGTCATCCTGGAGAAGTATCAGGGAGCCCCTGGCTTCACCGGGAAAAGCGAAAAGCGCGAGGAGCCCGAACGTGAAGAGACCTGGGAGGTTGTTCATCGATAACTGCAGTCGATGGAGCGTAAGAGAGCATCCCGAATTTCGATCGCGCGACCATGCTCATTTCTTAGGGCCTGCTTGTCGGAGCACCTGCGGGCTGGACGAAACCCGTCGCTGTGGTATAAAGCGGCCATGATCTGGATCTTGTCCCTTGGGCTCTTTCTTCCAGGCGGGGGGTTGAAGGGCACCACGTGGCCATCCCCCGGGACGAATCCCTCGCTTCGCTCCGCTTCCATCGAGCAACTCGAGGACCGCATCCGGCGGATCGACGACGAGTTGGAGCACCTCGCCCGGTTCAGCATGCGCACGGGTCCCGGCGCGATCGGATACCGGTCTAAGGCGCGTGAAAATCCCAACACGAGGGAATGGATCGAGGTCGACCTGGGCGGCGAGTGGGAGATCGATGAAGTCGTCCTCGTTCCCATGATCTGGAAGGATTCACGAACGGGCTTTCGCGCGGAAGGATTCCCGGTCGAGTTCGAGGTCACGGCGGTGAGCGCGGAGGCGACGAGTTCGAGGGTGGTCGCTCGATTCACCGGGGACGATGGGATTCTGCCCCGCATCGCCCCGCTCGTCATTTCCTGTCCGAAGACGAAGGCCTCCCGAATCCGGATCGACGTTTCGGTTCTCAGCCGACGCGGCTGGGACAATCGTGCGATCCTCCAGTTTTCGGAAGTCCTCGTCTTCTCCGGTGAGGAAAATGTGGCTCTCGGGAAACGTGTCTCGACCTCCTCGGGAACGGGCAATGACTATGGGAGTCGGCGTCCCCGCTTCCTCGTCGACGGGTTCACTCCCTACCTGATGGATGCGGCGAACGGGGACCTGAGCGTCGCCTTCCTCAGTGAAGTCGGCATCGGAGGCGAGCCATCGCTGTTCCTCGACCTCGGAGAGTCGGTTCCCGTGAACCGGGTGCACCTTCACGCCACGGAATTGAGTGACGAAGTTCCGCAGTCGGAGCCCCCCTTTTTCAGCCTTCCCCACCATCTTCGAATCGACGGCGCCAATGAAGCCGATTTCCGCGACGCGGTGACCCTCGTCGACTATCGGCGGGAATCGATCTATGACGCGGGGCCCATTCTGGTGCGAGCCTTTCCCGAGAGAGCCGCTCGTTATCTTCGTCTCATCGCCCTCGAACCTTTCATGAATCGAAACGAGGAGGGAGTCGAGGGCTCCCAGATTGGCCTCGCGGAGGTCGAGGTGTTTTCGAGGGGGAGAAACGTCGCTCTCGGCAGGGTTCCCTCGGCGGATTTTCGATCGACGAGCCCCCGGCGAACCCTTGCGGCCATCACTGACGGACACAATATCTTCGGGGTAATCCTCAGTACGAGGACCTGGATGCGACAACTCGCCCGCCGCCATGAACTGGAGACCGAGAGACCGGCAATCGAGGAGGAGCTCAGGGCCCGCTACGCTCTCCAGAAGAGACGGCTGGGACAGTTGCGTTGGGTGGTGGGGCTTCTCCTCGGGGGGGGCGCGACCAGCTTCCTCCTCGCTCGCATCGCGCGTCTCAAGCAGGTGGCCCGCCTCCGGGAGAGGCTGGCGGCCGATCTGCACGACGAACTCGGGACGAGCCTGCACGTCATTGGTCTGCTCAGCGATCTCGCGACCGGAGCGCAGGGTTCCCCCGCGGAACTCGCGGGGATCCACCGCCGCATTCGTGCGGAAGTCGAGCGGACCGACCGATCAGTACGGCGTTGCACCGACATGCTTCGTCTCGAGGAACCGAAGCTCGGCCTGATCGAGGAAATGAAAAGAGCCTCCGAGCGCATCCTCACGACAGAGCTGAAGAAATTTTCCGTCGAGGGAAAGGAAAACCTGGAAGCGATTCCGCCAGGGAAAAAGATCGATTTGATCCTTTTCTACAAGGAGTGCCTCGTCAACGCCGCACGCCATGCGGAAGCCTCGACGATATGGACGGAAATCAGGGCGACCCCCGCGGAGATCCGGCTCCAGGTGGGGGATGACGGTGTCGGTCTCCCCGGGACCGTGGGCGTTCCGAAGTCCCTGGCCCGTCGGGCCCGGCTCCTCGGAGGCCGGGTCAGGGTTGTGAGAGACGAAGGAGGACGGACCCGCGTCGAACTGTATCTGAAACCCCACCGAACGGGAAGATTCTTCAAGGGGCCTGCGATGCTATGAAATGCCCACGTCGAGTCATCCTGATCGAGGACCACCCCGAATACCGGGATATTGTCAACCTGGCCCTTGAGAAAGCAGAGGGCCTGGAACTGCTCTGCCAGTTCGGAACCGCTGAGGCTGCACTCCGTCATTTCGAGCAACGGCAGCCGATGCTGGCTCCGGAGGTAGTTCTCCTCGACCTGAAACTCCCCGGGATCGATGGGCTCGATGCGATCCCCCTGCTTCGCCAGGTGATTCCTGCGGCGAAGATCATCGTGATCACCCGATCCAGGAACGAAACCGGGATCCTCCGGGCCATCGGCGCGGGAGCCTCGGGATATCTCCTGAAGTCGCAGCCGCTGCACGAGATCATCGAAAGCATTCGAACGGTAGCCGGGGGAGGGGCTTCGCTGGAGTCGAATGTCGCGGCCTTCATCCTGAGATCGCTTCGGTGCAGCCTGCCTTCCGACACGATCAAGCAACACCTCACCAGACGGGAGATCGAGGTTCTCGAGTTGATGGCGGAGGGTTTGGTGAAGAAGGAGATTGCCGATCGCCTCGGTATCGGGGAAACCACCGTCGTTACCCATGTGGCACATCTCTACCGCAAGCTCGATGCGAAGAATGCCCCCGCGGCGATCGCGAGGGCTTTTCGACTCGGGATCCTGCCACGGGATCGCTGATGACGCGAGGCGCTCGTGGCTCCCGGAGAGACGGCGGAATTGGGTGGCCCGAAGTCACCCGGGGCAAACGATCCGGGTCCGATTCCCGTCGTCCCAATCCCTCAGACCCGTCGACCGAATTTCCTTTCGAGTTCCCCGTAGCCGATCTGGATCAGGGTGGGCCGTCCGTGGGGGCAGCAGTAGGGCATGTCGCATTCGACCAGATCAACGGCCTGCTGCTTGAACTCTGACGTGTATCTTCTTCTTGCTTTCATGCGAGGCTTATTAGGGCGTGTTCGAAAACCTACTTTTTCAACCAATCACCGATGGCAGCGAGTTTGACGAGGCCAAGGTACCTGGAGGCCGGCTTTTCATACCGAGTGGCAATGGCTCGCGATTCCTTGATGCGCTGGAAAAAGTTCTCCACATGATGACGCTTCCGGTAATGCCCCTGGTGATATTTCGGGGGATTCCTTTCGTTTGCTTTCGGAGGGATGCAGGCCTTCAGCCCGTGCGATTCCAGAAGAGCGCGAAAGACCGCGCTCCCGTAGGCTTTGTCCGATGCATTGGAATTCAGGACCTTGCATGCCTCCGAACGCGTGTTTGTGGACTTTCGCGCAGCTGGAATCGATCGCCCGGAGCTTCCCACTCGCCGTTTCCGCGAGCGCATCGAGAATGCGGTCCCACACTCCCGTTTCA
>JARGOP010000064.1 GCA_029233965.1 Verrucomicrobiales bacterium
GGTCGGCAGCTTTCGGCCCATTTCACATCGCCCATCGCGGCGAGTTCGATAAGGGCCTGACCGAAGGTCAACATATTTCCCGCGAACCCCTGTCCGTAACTACGGAACCGGTTCACGGCGGCACTGGCTTCCTCAAGAACGAATCTCGATGCGGCAGCTCCGTCGGTGAAGTCCGGCGGACTGATCTCCGGATCGGGATCCATGTCGCGCCACGGCGTCATGGCCCGGACGAGCTGGCAAACTCCCTCGATGGGCTCCGGCGTCGCGGCTTCGGGAAGGATCCTGAAAGCCTTGATCGCGAGCATTGCGAAAATAGCGTTGTGACCCACCTGCCGGAGTTGCTCTCCACCCTCCGCCAGCGCGACTCCGATTTTCCTGACTTGATCGGGGGCGGGATCGGTTTCCGGAAAAGGGGCACACAGGGGCGAGCCGGCCCCGTTCGCATCGAACAGCTGAACTATTCGGGCATGCGCTGCTTCGGGGAGGTCATTTTCCTCACAAAGAAGCTCCGCTGAAATCAGGCTGGCATCCGCGATGCCCGTCCGCGAAATAGTCCATTTCGTGGGCACGGGCGAGGGCGTTGAGCCCCGGAAGAACGAGGCCTTTCTTCGCCGGATCGAGTTTGGCCTCACTTTCCGGATCAGCGGCTCGTAAAAGAGGACCGGCGAAGACGCCACACACACCTGACGACGCCAGCCAGGTAAATTCTCTGCGATTCGTCTTCTCCTGCATTTCCAGGCATTCTATCTTTTCAAGAAGCAGGAAACGACCTCTAAATTCGCGATACGAGTTTCCCGCTCACGGACCGGGCGGGGGGGCTTCTACAAGGCGGCAACCGTTTCCTCAACGATTTGGAGAAGCTCCGGCATCTTGGCTTTCCCTTCCTCCATTTTCGGCGGAATAAATTTCACGCCGGGAGCGATTTCAGGAAGCTGCTTCAGATTTCTCTGAAAGACAGGATTCTCGTAGAGTGAGCGGTGACCGGTTGCGGCAATGAGAACCGGCGTCTCCTGCCCGAGGGCACTTGCGACAAGTGTGGTCACGACATTGCCCGCGATTCCCGCCGCGATGGCGTTGACGGTGTTGATCGTCGCCGGAGCAATAACGACGATGTCCTCGGTGCAGATATGCTCAGCAAGGCCTGAGAGTTCAGTGACGATGGGTTGGGCGGCGGCCCATTCGAGAGCGGCTTTGCCAATGAACTTGAGCGATTCGGGAGTGGCGAAGACGTTCACGGTTGCTCCTTCCCGACGGAAGCAACGGATCAGTTTGACGGCTTCGATCGAGGCAATTCCCCCGGTCACGCAGAGGGCAACTGTTTTGCCTTTGAGCCGGTCTCCGACCCACTCGACCTGTAAGTCATCGTTCATCCGCTACCGTATCCCTCACGGTCCTTGCGGTCAACGATGAGCCCGGTGGACTAATTCTGACCGTGAACGATCGGGCAGGGAGTTTCCCCCATGCCGAGGAGGAGGTGGGCAAGGCCGGGATGGTGCTTTACGATATCCTCAGCAAGTTCGCGGAGGCTCTGTTCGAAGGCGGCTTTGATCTCGGGATCGCTCTTGCAGATTTCCTCCGGAGAGAAGCTGGCTGTTTCGAGAAGCTCAAGAACTCCGCTCTGATCGGGTGCCTGGTCGGGGAGATACATGTTGTTGGGTGGTGGTTCCTTGTGGGCAGTGTGTTCTCCCTCTCGGGAGTGTCATTGAGCGTCATTCCTTCATCCCGTGAATTTTGGCGTGGGTGCCTGCCCGTCCCGCTGCAAATCCCGGATTTTCTCTTTGAGAAGGATCAGTGCGGTGTCGGCGGCATTTTTTCCGTAAAAGCCCGACCGGGACAATTCCTCGAGCAGCTCTTTCACCTGGGGAGTGGCGGAAAGAGTGATCTGGACGGTCTCGGTCGTGTTCTTTGGTCTCGCCATAAATTCCGATTAAAAGGAATAACTATGCCATTTTTATAGGGAAAGAATCTGACAAGTCAACGGTTTTGGCGCAGATTTAGAAAAAAAGGAGATTTTTCTTCGGATCATCGTTGTCCGGATGCTCCGGAGTGGGAACAGGAGGCACGGCCGGGCCTGGATCTCTGCCGCGATTTTGAGCAGGAATTGCGGCGACTTGAGGCGGGGCTTCCCCGGGACTCACGGCGAGGGTTGCCGGAACGATTCGGGTTGCCCGAATTCTTGAAAAATCTGAACCCCTTAGCTGTCAGCTGCGTGAGCCCCCGTTTCTCAATCCGGGGTATTGGAACGATTCACCGATTTACTTTCGGAGAGGATCTGAAATGCGTGCGGGAATCGTTTTTGCAAATCTGTCAGGCTGGACTCTTAAGAGACGTTTGCCGCCAGCTTCCTGATCGCGATTTTGAAGTGAACAAGAGGACTCGCAGTTTTTTGCCGCAGAGTTCTCCCCGCCTTCACAGCCGGGCCAGAGTTTGATCATCAATGACCAGATTTTCTCCGTTCAACTTCAGTTCCCTGACTTCAAACTCCCAGTAGATGTGCGGGTCTCGAGTGATTTTGACGGAGGTTTCCCCCTTGCTGGCGATCAGGTTGTCGAGATGGGGATAGAGCGCGGAAACCGCATTCTGGATGAGATCAGCATCGCGGCTTCCGAGGGGGGCTCCGGGATAGGTTGCCTTCATCTCGTCCGATTGAGTCACTCCGGTAATGACGTAAAGCTGTTCTCCTTTCTCAAGACGGGATTTCACCTCGTTGAGATCGTCGGCGAGTTTCTTGAGGGCTTTCTCATCATCAATGGTTAGTCCTTCAGGAGTTGTTTGGATCCGCTCAAAGAGTTTTTCCAGTTGAGATCGTTTGGCTGATTGAGAAATAGTGCGGAAGTCCAGGGCAACGCTTCTGGTGGGAAATTCGGCATTGAGAGGCGCCTGATCCTTGAGCGCATTGATCTCGGAAAGCGAGAGTGTCACCGGCACGCGAGCCCCTCTCTGTTCCGCTACCGAGTTGACGGCTTTTGTCCAGTCCTCAAGATCGAGACAATCCGCGAGGCTGACCGCCTTGTTAAGAATGGGACCGGAATGTTCCGAGAAAATATCACCAATCTCGATGGACCTGGGATTGAGCCCGTTCCTTGCCCACTTTGCGACCAGATCGGCAGTGGAATCCTGCTTCAGGTTTTTTTCCTCACTGGCGAACTCTAACTCTGTCCCGGGCTCCTCCTCTTCTTCCGCTTCCGCTTCCGAGGAGCCGACTTCCGCTTCCGAGGAGCCGCCGATGGCGAGGTCGGCCATGTCGTCATCCTCGTCGAGGCTGGAACTCGGGGCATCAGCGATTCTTTTCAGTCTCTCTACGGTATCCCCGGTGAGAACCGGCTCTGCGGTCAGTTGCCCGAGGAGGCCATCGGCGAGATCATCCTTCTCTTTCTTTCGTGCGCTTGAGCAGGAGGAGAGTGTCAGGGCCAGGAATAGGGCGATATGAGAAGAGGCGTTGAATCTGGTCATTAGCTCGGTTGACTGATAAATTTAAGAAAAATTAACAATCAGATAAGCAAAAGTATAAAAACCATAAATGTCAACAGGGTTGGATACCCAATTCAACGGGGCCGAATTGGCTCCGGTGTTCGCCAAAAGCGGAGTTTTCTTAGTTCACCTCCGCAACGCCGGTGGGGAAATGAGAGATACTCCGCTTCGTTGACGTGTTCCGGTAGTGTTCAAGAATGACGTCACCTTCGAGATCGTGGTAAGCGACGACATCCTGCAATTTCATGAGGATGGTAGGGGAAAAGAGGCCCGACCCGTTTTTTGTGTAAACAATGTCGTCGGCTATGTAGATGCATCCGTGGACAGTTCTTCCCTTTGATTTCAGAAGCAGGAGATCGCCGAATTCATAGAGGTCCTGACTCTTCATGAACTCAGACTGAATAAGAGTGTCGAACTCCTCCGAATTTGCATAAACGTTTCGCGGGGTGAACCGGAAAAAATTGTAGCAGGTCCAAAACCAATCAGGATAGCGACCGTCGAGCCCATCGGACTGTTCGGGAAAGCTGTTCAGGCTGCGACGGGCCATCGGCGGGAGGAGGTGGCCAACGTCGAGACGGTCCACGTGCGTATTTCCCATCACGGATTCGAAAAGCGGCCTGACTTGCTTATTCTTGAATCCGGCAGTCCAGTAGTCCGTGAGTTCCTCAGCCGAAGTCAGGTCGGAGAGATTGAGCCTCACCATGAGGGCCGGAACACGAAGAAGTGCATTCAAGAGTTGTCTTTCCTCTTCACTGCTCATTGCCTGTTTCATCAGGTAGGGAATGTCGGAAAGGAAAAAGCCGTGTCCTGAAGGAGTCGGGTAGGAAAGTGTCGCAATAAGCCTCAGCATTTCGACTTTAAAGTGTGAGTCGTAGAAATAGCGGGAGACGTTCGCTGTGTTTAAAAAAGCGGGACGCCGGTGGAAAGTGTTCTCGGGGAACCTGGCGAGAATCCGGTAAAATTTCGCGCGAAGCGCGGTGGGCATTCCGATGATGACTTCAGGAGACGGAAAAACCCGCAGTGATTCCTCGGCCGGGAAAACCTGGGCTTCCTCAAGCAGGTAGGCAATTTCATCCGGTGTAAGTCCTGATTCTGAAAGGTATTTTTCCAACTGGGGTGCCGTCTCAAACGGAAACTTCCACTCGGTTCTCTCCGAGGGAATGGAGATGAAGGAGAGGTATTGAGGCGGGCAGGACAGTCTCACCTTGTAGGATTCCAAAGTTCCCCACAGCCCGGGTGAACCCAGTTCCACGGCCTTCGGGAAGGGGGCCATGCGAATGGCATCCTGCGAGAGAAGTGAAGCGGGAAGCAGCGGGAGCAGGAAGATGAAGAAACAGCGAAGCATACGTTACGGTGTCGTTATAGTCCTGAAAGTCATTCTGTGAAATTCGCCCTCGCTTTGGTAGATGGCCAACATTCGATCCAGCGTGCTCAATGTCCAGGGCCTGACAAAGCTTCCGCCATTCTTCGTAAAGACAAGGTTGTCAGCGATGTGGATGTAACTATGAACGAACTCGCGCGATTCCTCTTCGAAAAGGCACACGAGATCACCGAATTGAGTGGGGGCTTCGACTTCATCGAAGTCACCGATAATAAAGTGTTCCACGGGGAGTTCATCAAAGCTGCGGTAGGAAGTCTGCGGGCGGAAAAACTGGATCGCGGTCCAGAAGCAGTCAGGGGCGGTCCCGGGAAAAGAATCCTGTAGGGTGGAAAAACTGTTCAAATACTTTCGGGGAATGGGGGGAAGTAAGTGAAGTATGTCCAGAGTATCGGCACCGGAAGTGGATCTCATCCCTTCGATGATTGAGCGAACTCTCGGATTCCGTCCTCCGGCCTCCCAGTATTGAATCACGGATTCGAGGTTCGTTTCGGGATTTACTTCAAGGCGAACTATCAAAGAGTGCGTCGTGAATATCGTGCGAATGAGTTCTTCCTTTTCCAGGCGACTGTTCAGTTTTCGCAAGAGGTAGGGCCGATCAAATGTGCTCAAAACGTTGCCGCGCAAAAAGCAAACCGAGCGCAGATGATGCATCATTTCGGGAGAAAGAGCCATCGAAATGGCGGTGAAGTTCTTGTCCTCAAAATTCGTGATCGAACGCTGGAAAAAGTCCGCGTGATTGGTTTTCCACCAATTCGTCAATGAGAGGCGATCTTCCGGAGTCATTTTCTCGATGATCGCATCGTTCACCTCGACTTCTGTAAAGTTCCCCTGAACTGTCCACTTTGCCTGTTCGTAGATGAGTGTTTTCAGTTCGACCGAAAAATTGAGCGCGTCAAAAAGATCCTTTACTTCGACCTTGCCCAGATCAGGAAAGCTCCAAATACTCTTTTCATCGTAAAGCCCGGGCCACAGATTTCCTGAGGGCGGCCGAATCACGACTTCATAGAATTGCAGCGTACCCCAGGGACCGGTCGTTGATCGTAACGCCGACGGATCGGTTCCGCTCCGGGTTGTGTCAGCCTTCCCTGCAAAAACCATCAATGCCGGCAAAAGTGCGCAGATTATCCTGACACGGAACACCGGGAAATTGCCTGAGGGTTGAAAGGGAGGGATTTGCATTGAGTCAGATCATTGAGCCGACGGCCAGACTATCCGATACAATCGGCGAAAGGGGGAATGGAAATGTGCTCTGGCCCCCGCTTCATTGCGCTCGATAACTTGTAACATCACCGGTTCACAAAGGCAAAGGTTTCAGCACTGACATGACCATAAGATGACCAAAACATGACGAAAAGACTGCCGACTGCCAAATTTTAGAACAGTTGCTACTCGATGAGATATTGTGACATTGCGGTCTCCACATCCATGCCGCCGCGCAGAAGGGTGTTGCCTTCGAACAGCGCGGTGGGATCGATGCCTTCACTACCCGCCCAGTCCGCTTCGCTAACCTGGCCGCTTTGTCCATAGGCGGCAAGAGGGTTGTGATAGGTGACCTGCTCGATCTTTTCGAGGCTGATTCCGCGATCTTTCATGAGGGCAGCCGTTTTCGGCACGGCAAGCGGGTCGCTGATGCCCCAGTCGGCGGCGCTGTCGACCACAATCTGTTCAGCGCCGTACTCCAGCATGAGCTCCACCATGCGCTCATTCCCGAGCTTGGTGTGCGGATAAATGGTGAACGCCGACCAGTAGCCGCGATCGAGAACTTCTTTGACAGTCTCTTCGTTGTTGTGATCAATGATCACTTTGGACGGATCGATCCCCACGTCCTCAAGCACGTCCATGGTCCGGATCGTGCCTTTTTTCTTGTCGCGGTGGGGGGTGTGGATTTGGATGGGCAGATCGGCCTCCAGCGCCAACTCAGCCTGTTTGATGAGGTATTTCTCCTCAGCTTTGGTTTGGTCGTCGAAGCCGATCTCACCAATGCCGACGACGCCTTCTTTGCAGATGTAGAGGGGCATGAGCTCGAGGACTGCCTCCGCGAGTTTTTCGTTGTTCGCCTCCTTTGGATTCAGCCCGATCGTGCAATAGTGCTTGATGCCGAACTGGCTTGCACGGAACCGTTCGAATCCGATGAGGGAATTGAAGTAGTCCTTGAAGGTCCCCACCTCCGTTCGCGGCTGTCCCTGCCAGAACGAGGGCTCGATAATCGCGGTGACACCGGCTGCCGCCATTCGCTGGTAGTCGTCAGTGGTCCGGGAGACCATGTGAACGTGTGAATCGAAAAATCTCATGGGAAGAAGGGGGGAAGTCGAGGAGCAAAGAAGTTGAGGAGGTTGGATCGCGGAATGCGGGCCGGCCGACAGCAGGGCGGTATTGAGGTGAATCAGGTCAGGCTCTTGCGGACCAGTTTCTCTTCCATGGACTGGCCGAGTGATTTCCAGGTCAGGGCTCCGCTTTGGATGTGAGATAACTCTGCGACGAGGCTGTCGCGGAGATTTTCCAGTTTCCCGGAGCGGTCCGTTGAGGTCACGAGGGCTGCGGCAGCGCGATCATCAGGAATTTCACTTTCCGAGATCCTGGTGATGTCGTGGGCAAGACGCTCGTTGATAAATCCTTCGCAGTTCTGCCAGGCTTCCGGTGTGATTGTTCGTCCGGCGGCCCAGCGTTCGTGGGCAAGATCTGAGATCGCTTCGGCGAGGCGTTGATTTTTCCGGTCGGCGATGCCGACGATCCGGTGGAGGGGACGGGTGATGAAGATCGCTTTCAAGACCATCTGATTCCAGGCATCATCGCTGAAATGCCGGGCGGGAAAGGCGTTGTCCAGAGCAATCGAATCGTAAATATCAACAATGTTGGAGCGCAGTCCATCGACCGCCGCCTCGCGAATGTCTTCAGGGTGGGGAAGCCAGGGAAGTGCTGAAAAGAGAGCGACCTGCTCACGAAGATCCGCAGTGTTGAGAATGGCATGAAAGGTCTCGACGAAGACTTCCTTTCCCTGCGGAGCAAGAAGGAGAAGCAACGCGACCCGGGCAAGCCGATATTGGTCCCAGCCGCCAAACACCTCGTCTGCATCCGCAGGAAGACGCCCCGCCTTGTCAAAATGACGCGAAACCCCGCTGAAGGCATAGTAAAAAGGACGCTTCTCGAAAGCAGCCTCCTGCGAGCTGATGGTTTCCCGGAGCCAGGCAACCGCGTCGGGGGAGGCGTTTTCGCTGAGTAAATTGAGGATTTTTTCTCGCATGCGTTGCGGTAAGTTCCAAGCGAATTGCGGGCGCGTCAATCTCCTTGAGATTCAGGAGGAGGGCGTAAAGGTGTTATCATGAAATGCTTTGTCTCTGCTCTCGTTGCTGCATCAGCTCTTTTGTTGCTCTCAGGCTGCGACGGGAAACCCAGCGACGAGGGGGGCAAGCCGCTCGTCGTCGGCATGGAACTGGCCTACCCGCCATTTGAAATGCGGGGCCCTCATAATGCGCCCGACGGCATCAGTGTCCGCATGGCTGAAGACCTCGCCGAGTTTCTCGGGAGACCGCTGGAGATTCGTGATGTGGAGTGGAACGGCATTATTCCTGCGCTGCAGTCGGGAAAGATTGACGCCATCATCTCCTCGATGACCAACACGCCGGAGCGGGCGCGGTCGATTGCGTTTTCAGATGGTTATGTCACGAACGGCCTTTGTATGCTCGTGAGAAAGGACTCACCGATTCAGTCAATTGCCGATGTGAAGCCCGGAGAGCATAAGCTTGCGGTCAAGTTGGCGACGACGGGGCACCAGTGGGCGAGGCAGGAAATTCCGGAGGTGGACCTGATCACGCTCGATGAAGCAGCCGCCTGTGTCCTCGAAGTGCTTCAGGGGAAAGTGGATGCCTACATTTACGATCAGATTTCGATCTATCAGTTCTGGAAGAAATATGAGGACGAGACACGGCCGATTCTGAATCCGATTCGTGAAGAGACCTGGGCGATCGGGATGCGACAGGGTGAGGAAGAGTTTCACGGCCGGGTCAATGCTTTCCTGAAGCAGTATCGCGACTCCGGGCGTTTCGACGAACTTGCCGATCAATACATGGCCGAGCAGAAAGCCGCCTTCGAAGAGATGGGTGTGCCTTTCATTTTCCACTGAGTGGAGATTCCGGCGGTCAATCCGGCTCAGCTGTGTCAATTTGGCGCGCCTTATTGTCTCTTCCGAGTCGTTTTGGCTCTATTTCTTGGGATTGATGATTTCCAGGTGTGAGTAGAGTAATTCGTAATGCGTTCACGGTAAGGGAGTTAATCTTTCCCTTGGCCATATGGCACGACGATTGCGACCGAACGATACAGGAAATTGCGTTTCGGCGCACAACAAAAACCCCAGCTCAGCTGCGACGAGTTTCCGGCCGGGCAATATGAAGAAGGAATAAGACATGAGTAAAATTCTTGGAATCGATCTTGGAACTACGAACTCCTGCATGGCGGTCATGGAAGGTGGCCAGTCGACGGTGCTGGAAAATGCAGAAGGTGCCCGCACCACCCCGTCCGTGGTTGCGTTCACGAAAGATGGAGAGCGTCTCGTCGGTCAGGCCGCGAAGCGCCAGGCCATCACCAACCCGAAAAATACGATCTTTTCAGCCAAGCGATTGATCGGAAGGAAATTTGATGAGCTCAGCGAGGCTGAGAAGAACACTCCCTACGAAATTGTCAAGGCATCGAATGGAGACGCCCACATCAAAGTGGAGGCCGGCGGTGAAGCAAAGACCTACAGCCCCCAGGAGATTGCGGCCATGGTTCTCGGCAAGCTGAAAGCGGATGCCGAAGCCAAGTTGGGCGAAAAAATCACCGAAGCGGTCATTACGGTTCCGGCTTACTTCAACGACTCGCAGCGCAATGCCACGAAAGCGGCGGGTGAGATCGCCGGACTTGATGTAAAGCGCATCGTGAACGAGCCGACGGCGGCAGCTCTTGCCTACGGTCTCGACAAAAAGGGCGAAGAGAAGATCGCCGTGTATGACCTCGGTGGTGGTACCTTCGATATCTCCGTTCTCGAGATCGATGAGGGATTCTTCGAAGTGCTTGCAACCGACGGGGACACCCAGCTCGGGGGTGACGACTGGGACAGCGCGATCATCAATTCGATCGTCGATCAGTTCAAGAAAGACAACGGGATCGATCTCAACGGCCAGCCTGATGCTCTGCAGCGGATCAAAGAGGAGGCGGAGAAAGCGAAGATCGCTCTCTCCTCCAGCCAGTCCTACGAGATCAACCTGCCGTTTATTACGGCAGACCAGAGCGGTCCCAAGCACATTCAGCAGACTCTGACCCGTCCGCAGTTGGAGCAGATGACCGATCACCTCTTCGAGCGCACCAAAGGGCCGGTCAAAGCCTGTCTCAAGGAAGCCGGCGTGAGCGCCGGCGAAATGGACGAACTCGTTCTCGTCGGTGGCATGACTCGCATGCCCAAGGTTGTTGAGACCGCAAAATCGCTGGCCGGCAAGGACCCTCACCAGGGCGTGAACCCTGACGAAGTCGTTGCCATCGGTGCCGCGATTCAGGGCGGAGTTCTCGCGAAGGACCCGACCCTGGGGGATGTCGTTCTTCTCGACGTCACTCCTCTCACGCTCTCTATCGAAACGATGGGTGGCGTTGCCACTCCCATGATCGAGCGCAATACGACGATTCCGGCGAAGAAGTCCCAGATCTTTTCGACGGCGGCCGACAGCCAGCCCTCCGTGGACATTGTTGTCTGCCAGGGTGAGCGCAAGCTCGTCAGTGATAACAAAATGCTTGGAAACTTCCGCCTCGACGGCATCAATGCCGCTCCTCGCGGTGTCCCTCAGATTGAGGTGACCTTCGACATCGACCGGAATGGAATTCTCAAAGTGTCCGCAAAAGACAAAGAGACCGGGAAGGAGCAAAACATTTCAATCGAAGGCTCCAGTGGTCTCAGCGATGACGAGATCGAAAAGGCAAAGCGGGAAGCCGAGCAGTATGCCGAGGCCGACAAAGCTCGGATGGAGGGAATCGAAGCGCGCAATGTCGCTGACAACGCAGTCTACACGGTGAAGAAGCAGCTCGATGAACTCGGTGAGCAACTTCCTGCAGAAGCAAAGACCGACATCGAAGCTTCCGTCGCTGAAGTTGAAGAGGCTCTGAAGTCGGACGACACTGAAAAGATCAAATCAAGCACCGATGCTCTCCAGGTAAAATTTGCAGAACTTGCCGCAGCAGCTCAGCAGGCGGCCGGTGGCGCCGACCCCATGGCCGGAGCGGGCGGTATGCCGGAAGAAGATGGAGCCGACGAGCCGAGGCAGACGCAAGGCGACGTGGTCGACGCCGAGTTTGAAGAAGTCGGCGAAGAGAAATCCTGATCATGCAATCCCTTTTCCGGTCCCCGATGCGATTCATTTCGCCGGGGGCCGGGACTTTAAACGTTCCGAGGGTCGTCGGCCCGCTCCTGAGCCTGGAAACCTGCCAGAGGCGTGCCCAGCGATTCCCGGAATTTTAAAACCCAAACAAAAAGAAAACCAACCTAACTACATATGGCAACCAATATCACCCCCCTCGGCACGCGTGTCCTCGTGAAGCGTATCGAACTGGATGAGCAAAAGTCAGAAGGCGGAATCTTCCTCCCTGACACTGCGAAGGAAAAACCCCAGGAGGCCGAAGTGGTCGCACTTGGAACCGGAAAGAACGACGAAGGCGAAATCATCGAATTCTCCGTCAAAGTCGGCGATCAGGTTCTTATCTCCAAATACGGCGGCACCGAAGTCAAAGTCGGTGGCGATGAGTGCGTTCTCGTAAACGAGAGCGACATCCTTGGGATCCTTTCTTAAGGACTGAACAGGGTCAGGTCATTGACTCAACCCTATGAAAATACTTTTAAACTAACAAACTACTAAAATACTATGGCTAAACAATTGTCATTCGACGAAGAAGCACGTCATGCTCTCCTCCGCGGTGTCCAGAAGCTGGCTCGTGCGGTTAAAGCAACCCTCGGACCATCCGGGCGTAATGTAATCCTCGACAAGAAGTTCGGCAGCCCGACGATCACCAAGGATGGTGTCACCGTGGCTAAAGAAATCGAACTCCACGATCCCTACGAAAATATGGGCGCACAGCTCATCAAAGAGGTCTCTTCGAAGACTTCTGATATCGCTGGTGACGGAACCACGACGGCAACGGTTCTTGCCGAAGCCATCTACTCCGAAGGTCTCCGCAACGTGACTGCCGGGGCAAACCCAACCAGCCTTCAGCGAGGTATCCTCAAGGCAGCCGAGGCTCTCGTAGCCGAGCTCAAGAAGATCTCCACTGAAGTCACCGACACCAAAGAGATCGCTCAGGTCGCTACGGTTTCCGCCAACTGGGACACCGAAATCGGTAACATCATTGCGGACGCAATGGACAAGGTCGGCAAAGACGGAACCATCACCGTCGAAGAGGCCAAGGGTATCGAAACTACTCTCGACGTCGTTGAGGGCATGCAGTTCGACAAAGGGTATCTTTCGCCCTACATGGTGACTGACACTGACTCAATGGTGGCTGAACTTGAGAATGCACTCATCCTCATTCACGAGAAGAAGATTTCCAATCTGAAGGATATGCTTCCTCTTCTCGAGAAAGTGGCTCAGAGCGGTCGTCCGTTCCTCATCATTTCGGAGGACGTCGAAGGTGAAGCACTTGCGACTCTCGTCGTGAACAAGATTCGCGGCACCCTGAACGTCGCTGCGGTGAAGGCTCCGGGCTTCGGTGATCGTCGCAAGGCGATGCTCGAAGACATCGCGATCCTCACTGGTGGTAAAGTCATCACGGAAGACCTTGGCATCAAGCTTGAGAATGTTTCCATGGATGATCTCGGTTCGGCCAAGAGCATCAAGATCTCCAAAGAGGACACCACGATCATCGAAGGGGAAGGAACCAGCGACTCCATCAGCGGTCGCGTTTCCCAGATCCGTCGTCAGATCGAGGAGACCACCAGCGATTACGATCGCGAGAAGCTCCAGGAGCGTCTCGCCAAGCTCGCGGGCGGTGTTGCTGTCATCAATGTCGGTGCTGCCACCGAGACTGAGATGAAGGAGAAGAAGGCCCGCGTCGAAGACGCCCTTCATGCGACACGTGCAGCCGTTGAGGAAGGTATTGTCCCCGGTGGTGGTACAGCCCTCATTCGCGCTCAGGTCAACCTCGGAGACCTCGGTCTTGTCGGTGACGAAGCAACCGGTGCTGACATCGTGAAGCGTGCCATTGAGGCGCCTCTCCGCCAGCTCGCTGCGAACGCAGGCCGCGAGGGTGCTCTCATCGTGGAGCATGTGAAGAACGAGTCAGGAAACGTTGGCTACAATGTTGCCTCCGACACCTACGAAGACCTCGTCAAGAGTGGTGTGGTTGATCCAACGAAAGTGACACGCAGCGCTCTCCAGAACGCGGCGTCGATCTCCGGATTGCTCCTCACAACGGAATGTCTCATCAGCGACATTCCTGAGCCTGAAGCTCCCGCTGACCACGGTCACGACCACGGCATGGGCGGCATGATGTAAGACCATTACCGTGTCGCGGAACCCTCCGGGTTCCGATTCACGAATTCAAAAGACCGGGCGTTCCGAAAGGGATGTCCGGTTTTTTTGTGGAGTGATATCCAGAAGGAGTGAGCTCCGGCGGCGACCATGAATCACCTGCGACACGATTTCGGTAGAAAGTTCAGAGAACTCGAAAGCGGAAACCTGAAAATTAACATGAGGCTTCTCCGCGGGATCCTGATACTCAACGTGAATCGTCTGCGGCTCAGGGACCTTGAAGTTGCGGCCTTGAAATCCGGCTGGAGTTATTTTGTCGTCATTCGATAGACCCCGTCCCAGTCCTCCTCCGGAGGCGAAACTTTCATCACACCGCAGCGTGCCATCATCACTCTCGACGGGTTGGTTTTGATTCCGGCATCACGGTCGGGCTGAAACGGCTCGATCAAAGATGATTTTTCGAAGAGGGAAATCGCCTTGTCCCAGTCCCGGTTTAGATAGGTGCGGTAGGCTTCTTCATAAATTTCGATGCACGCGAGGGAATCTGCATCGACGCGATCCCGTTGCTCGAAGACTTCGTAAATTTTTACGGGCAGGGAGCGTCCCTGAACGATAATCTGATCGAGAAAGCGATAGACAATGTCATCCTGCACCTCACGGGCTTCCTTGTAGGTGTCTTCGGTGATCATGGTATATACCCCGTAGCTTTTCGCGGCGGATTCGCAGCGGGCTCCGAGGTTCACGCTGTCACCCATCATGGTGTAATTGAAGCGACGCTTGGAACCCATGTTGCCAACGACAGCGGCTCCCGTGTTTAAACCGATGCGGGTTCGCATCTGGTGGACGATTTCGGGGTGGCCTTCTCTCCGCCAGAACTCGTCGAGTTCGATTTGTTTGCGCTGCATTTCGATGGCGGCGATGACTCCCTTGTAGGCGTGTCCTTCAAGAGGGAGGGGGGCGCCGAACATGGCGTCGATGGCATCGCCGATGTATTTGTCGAGAGTTCCCCCGGAATCGATTAAGATATCGGTCAGTGCGGAAAGATATTCGACCATGAGTTCCACGAGCGCCTCGGGGGTGAGTTGCTCGGAAAAGGTGGAGAAACCTTGAATGTCGCTGAAAAGAATCGTGATATTGACATTTTCGCCTCCGAGCTCGGGCGTTTTCCCGGAGCTGATGATTTGATTTACGATATCGGGTGCGACGTAGGAACCGAAGACGGCGCGAATGTATTTCTTTTCCTTCAGTTCGAGAGCGAGGCGATCACCGATCATGAAGGTGTGAACAATGACGAATCCGGCGACCGGAAGGATGATCGGAAGAAGGAAGGAGCCCCTCGTGAAAAAGAGAAACGCCACGAATACAAAGAGTCCCGTGATGAGGACGGGAACTGTGATCGCGATCCCGATCGGGGCATTTCGCAGAAGAAAAAGGGTGGCCCAGGCGATGATCGTCCAGACCACGAGAATGATCCAGCGAGAGAATCGGGTGATGTAATCCTCCCGGAGAATGCTGTCCAGAGCAGTCGCCTGAACCGTAAAAAGCGGGTCTTCGGCCCGGTAGGGGGTCGGCCCGAAGTCAGACAGCCCTGTCGCGCTCTGTCCGACGATGACGATCTGGTCTTGGATCGGCGGAAGTTTCTCCGGCCAAGGGGCACCGGATTCCGATTTGTTGATTTGAACAAACAGTGCGAAGTAATCGATGATATTAAACCGGGTTGTGTCCCGATAGTTGAGATAGTGAAATCCCCGATCATCAATCGGTATCTGCCAGGTGCCACCGTCGCGCTTGGGAACTGAAATGGTTGCGCCGAGGTCGACGATGACCTCTTCCGGTTTGACGCCTTCCTTCTGCATGATGATTTGCAGCACGAGAGAAGGGTAGACCTTTCCGTCAAGGCGCACGACCAGCGGAATTTCCCGACGCATGCCATCGATATCGGAGGGCGGAAAATAGACGGAACCGGTGTAGGAACTCTCCGCGATCACGGGAATCGGCAGGTCGGCGGTTTCGCCGCCATGCAGCTTTGAAATTTCTCCTGACACCCGGGGGAGATCCGAAATGTTGCCGAGAGACTGTCGCTCAGCCTCGGACAGGATGATCTTTACCCCTTCGCTCGTGTAGCGGATTTCCGGATGAACGTTCATGCCTGTGATCGAACCGGGGAGTGCGGCGAGGGCATCGGCGAAAACGAGGTCCTCGTCCCGGTTCCTGCTTGGCTCGGGAAAGAGAAGGTCGAAGATAACGAGTTGCGGAGGTCGGTAAGTCAGGGCATTGATGAATTCGCCATGGACATTCCGTCCCCAGTCCTGCCAGCGACCGATGTTCTCGAGTGAAAAGTCACCGATTCCGACCAGTGCAATTTTCGCGTCCGGCGCCGGGTCGGAATCAGCCCTCGTCTTGAAGCGCCAGTCGATGGTCATATTTTCAAGCTCTCTGATAAACTCGGTTGGCCAGATTGCCCCCATGAGAATCGCGATGGCTGCCGGTGCGACAATCAGCGCCAGTTTACTTCGGGAGTTGGACTTACCGGCCATGGAAAAGGATTACTGAAAAAGGAATGCGTAAACTGTCTACCCGATTCGTCGGGATAATCAGTCAATAGGCGTTGTAAAATGCTGAAATAGTCTTTAATAAAATGCTGAATGCTCTGTGTGATACCATGAAAAATCTGTCTTTGTTCTGTATTATTTTCGGAGGGGCGCTGTTAACATCCGGTTCGCCTTCACTCAAGGCGGCGCCCGAAAGCGGAAAAGTTACCGTGGCGGTCGGGGATGTGAAGGGCATTACCGAGCCGGGCGGAGCAGCCGTTGCGATCCAGAAGGGCGACACGGTGGCAGTCGGGACCACTATCCTGACCGGTCCGGAATCGAGGGCTGTTGTGGTCATCACGCCGCGATCAGCCATTCGCATCGCGGAAAATTCCGAGGTGGTCATCGAAACAGTCGATGAGACCGCGAGTCCCACGGATGTCACCATTAATCTGAAAGAGGGCAGCCTCGGAGCACTCCTGAAACCGAACGCTGCCACGGAACTGGACTTTAAGGTGCGGACGCCGAGCGGCGTGGCAGCGGCACGAGGGACCTTTTACTCGGTCGCGGTGAAGGATGGCAAGGGCTACGCGCAGGTCAAGGAAGGTCGCCTTGAGATTATCCCTGAATCTGCGGAGGAGGAGTAGGGAAGAGGCGGGGATCCCTAACTGGATCCGGATTCCATGAGTTTTATTCTTTGCCACAGGCGGAACTCGGGTAGACAACTCGCCGTTGGACTGTTCCTCGTTTTTTCGATCCCGTTTCTCGATCCGGTCTCTGCGAATCCGACGGGTCCCACGATTCGTCACGGCGACATTCAGATCACCGGTGCGGGAGGCAACTTGCAGATTCTGCAATCGACATCGCATGGCATCATTGACTGGAATTCTTTCTCAATTCAGAACGGAGAGGTGACCCGCTTCATCCATCCGGGTTCTTCGGCGGCGACCTTGAACCGGGTCACGGGTCAAGCGCTTTCACGAATCGATGGCAGCCTTCTTGCCAACGGAAGGGTTTTTCTCCTGAATCCGAATGGAGTTCTAGTCGGCCGGTCCGGCGTCGTTGATACCGCTAGTTTTACTGCCTCCACGCTTGACCTTTCGGATGAGAATTTCCTGTCAGGAGGGAATCTCCGCTTTCAGGCAAACTCAACCGCCGGGGTCGTGAACCTCGGGAATATCAATGCCGTTGACGGCGACGTGTTTCTCATTGCCGCATCCGTCTTGAACGAAGGTAGTATTCTCGCGCGGAATGGTAGAGTCGGGCTGGCGGCGGGAAATGATGTTCTCATCGCCGAGTCGGGAAGTGAGCGGGTCTTTGTAAGGGGAACCGGCACGGCGAGTGAAGATTCCGGCGTGATCAATCGCGGGACCGTCGACGCCAATGTCGCTGAGCTGAAATCCTTTGGTGGAAACATCTACGGCATGGCGGTGAAGAATGAAGGCCGGGTCGTGGCTACGGAAGTGACGCGGGAGGGCGGTCAGATTTTCCTGCGTGCCGGAGCCGGGGGGCGGGTGCGGTCGAGTGGAACTCTTGTCGCAAAGAAGCCGGAAGGCGGCGGAAGCATCGTGATTGACAGTGGTGAGGGCGGCGAAACAGAGGTGAACGGTATTATTGATGCCGCCGGGGAAGGCGGCACCGGTGGGGAGGTTCTTATTCTCGGCTCCACGATCAACGTTTTCGAGAATTCGCTCATCATTGCGGATGGTGATTCGGGAGGCGGAAGGATTCTGGTTGGTGGCGGACGTCGCGGTCAAAACCCGGATTTCATGAATGCGGCGAATGTGAGCGTCGTGGAGGACGCGTCGTTTGATGCCAGTGCCAACGTCGATGGTGACGGCGGTGAAATCATTTTCTTTGCCGGGAATCGCCTCAGCTTCTCGGGAGGTGTTGCTGCGACGGGGGGGGAGTTTGGAGGTGACGGCGGTTTCATCGAGTTGTCGGGAAAGAATGAAGTGTTGATTCCCGACCTCTCGAGCCGGGTTTTGTTGTCTGCCGCAAACGGCAGTAGTGGAACGCTTTTGCTCGATCCGGAAGGAATTGAGATTCTTGACGGGAATCCGACCAAAATAGGAGGGGGCTTTCCTGCGGGGTTGAACGAAATCTTTGACGATGACATCAACCTCTTTTTAGAAGGAGCGAGCCTGGTGATTGAAACCAGGGGCATAGGGGTCGAGGGCGAAAAAGGTGATATTTCGGTCCGCTCAGGAGTCGAAATTGACTGGGAAGAAAACACCAACCTCACTTTTCACGCAAACAGGGATTTTTTCTTTGAAGGAGGAGCTTCGATTCAGTCACGGGGCCCTGGATCGGTTGAGATTACCGCGGACCGGAGCATGGCTTTCGGGGTGACAGGAGTGCAGGGAGAGGGCGGCATCACCACCAACACAGGCAATATCACGATTGCGGCCAATGGGGCGGGAACTGCGACGGGTTCTGGCTCCGCGATTGCCATTCTAAGCAGCATTGCAACAGCGGATGGCGACATTCTGATCACGGGAAGGGCTACCGAAACATTCGGCGAGGGGATTGTATTGGGTGGAGCAATTACTGCTTCCGGAGATGGGAATATTCGTCTCGTAGGGGAGGGCAGTGGGACCGGTGGTCGCGGGATCTGGCTCAATGAGTCGACCTCTCTTCTCAGCAGCGCTGGCGCGGTGAGTTCCATTACGTTGGAGGCGAATTCACTCGATCTTGCGGCAGGGAGGATTCAGTCTCCGGGTGACCTCATCATCCGGCCGCTTGCTTCCCATTCTGTTATCAATCTTGGTGCGGCGGCTGAAGATGTCGGACTGCAGTTGACTGATGCGGAACTTGGTCGTCTCAGCGCTGGTTTTCAGTCGATCACGATTGGAACCGCGACGCTTGATCATGTCGTCGTGAATCTGAACGAAGTGAGTTTTTCCGACCCCGTCGCGATTCTGACTCCGAACGTCGGTGGTGAGATCTACGTGAATGGTCAGATCACCGGAACGGGTAACGCGTCGATTACGCTGAACGCTACAGGGCCGTCGGGCCCCCTCGGGACGGGAACGACGGCAATGACTTATCTTTCATCGGATATTGTGACGGAGGGTAATTCAATCTTGATCAGCGGTAATGTCATCCTCGAAGGCGATGCCACGATCGATTCCACGGACGGTGGCGGCTCTGCGGTCGGGGCTGACATCAAGATTGATGGGACAGTAAGAAGTCCTGTGACCGGTGTGGACTTTTCGGCGTATGCGGGGACCGCTGGCGGAATTTTTTTCAATGAAGCGGTTGGCTCCGAAAACGAACTGGGGTTGATCGATCTAAAGGGGCGCGAGATCGTCTTGTCAAACCAGCTTTTCGCGGGAGGTGATATCTCGATTGAAACGGGCGAAAGCATAACGATTGAGGGCGGTGCTCCGGTTTCCTCTGGAGGGAATATTGTCATGAAGGCGAATCAGGGGGCGGGTCCGGCCTCCGGTGATTTCCATGGCGTTGCGATCAGTTCACGGATTGAAGCGGATGCCGGAACGATTTTCATTTCCGGACGAGGCGGGGATTCAACCGGGAATACAGGCGTGTTACTGCAGACCGGTGGCGAATTATCAGGTTGGAGCGGAGTTACGGTAACGGCGGAATCCCGGCCGTCGAGCGATGAGGGGGTTCTTATCCTCGGATCGATTGATGCTGGAGGCGGAGCTGTTGAACTGGCGACCAAGGGGGGGGATATGCGCATCGGGGGGGCGATCTCGGCCAACGATGAAATCCGCCTCATCGGAGCCGCTTTCGCCGATACTGAGTTTCTCATCGAGAGCCCACTGGATACCTCGCTCTTGAGCGTCAATGGAGGCGGGGGGAACAACAGGCTGGACTTTTCCGGATATGGTTCCTCCTCGCTTTTGATCGGTGCCGATCAGTTGACTAACATTGACATATTGATCGGTTCCGGCAGTGATATCGACTCTTTTGAGGGCTCGGCTTCGAGGAGTGGTTTCTACACCGTGACAGGAGAGAACATCGCGACCTATGAGGAGGGCGAGTCCAGGAACATTGAGATCGAGGGTTTCGAGCGGCTTGCGGGAAGTCAGTTTGACGATTCTTTCGTGATCGACGTCGGTCCGGAAGGGATCTTCGGTGGCGAACTCGATGGTAGAGGCGGTGATGACACATTTGTCTTTGAATCAGGTGGGATTGATTCGGTTTACGGTGGCAGCGGGAACACGGTAGGCGGCGATGTTATCGACTACCGCTCCCTGAACGAGGATGTTTTCGTGGACCTTGAAGAGCGAGTCGCAACCCGACTCAGCTATCTTAGTGATATCGAGACCTTTATCGGAGGTGGCGGTGCCAGTGTGATTTCAGGTTCCTCAGGCGATGATGAGATCGTCATCACGGGAGACGGGGAAGGTTCGATCGCAGTGCCCGGGGACTCCTTTCCGGAGTCTGAAGCCGGGGGATTCGCTTCGCCAACCTTGCTTGCGGAAATGTTTTTCTTTGAAGGATTTGACGAGGTTTCCGGTAGCGCCGGAGATGACCGGTTTACGGTTGAGATACCCAACGATCAGAGCTTTTCAGGGGTACTCAATGGTGATGACGGATCGGATACTTTTATAATGACTCGCGGTGGCGGTGTTGCCACCATCAACGGGGGAAGTGAAACGGACACGCTCGACTTCAGTAGTTTCACCACGCCCGTTTCGGTAAATCTCGGGACGACTTCCGCGACGCAAGTGGATAAATTCAGTAGCATCGAGTCCGTCATTGGCGGCACGGACGGCGATACACTCCTGGGAACGGATGGAAACGATCAATTTTTGGTGGACCGGGACAATGGTGGATTTCTCAACTCAGGCTCGTTCGACGGTTTTGAGATCCTGCGAGGGCAGGCGGGGACTGATCGTTTTGTCTTTACTGAACAAGCCGCGGTTTCGAGATTTTTCGGCGGATCAGGGACAGATACTTTTGTGCTCGATGATTCCGGTTTAGGCGGCACGAACACCTACAGGATTAGCGAAAACTCAGTATCGCGGAATCCGTTCTATCTGTTCTCTGAGATTGAGTTTCTTCAGTTCTTCCTCGGTCCAGGAAATGACACCGTGATTACTGATGACAATGGCCTCATTCAGATTCTGAATGGTGGAGACGGGAACGATACGCTTGATTTCGGAACGACGCCGGTCTCGGGGCGCACCCCGTTCGTCTTCGGCGGGACAGAGGTTTTCGAAACTCAATTTGAGAATTTTCTGCTTGTTCGCGACGCGACGAATAATCCTGACAATATCAATATCAATATCAATATCATGTTGCCGGGTGATCCGGGAAATCAGGGGGAGGAAAGTTCGATCAATCAGTTCACCAATGCAGGAGGCTTTGGCGAAGCGCTCGGAAATGCCTTCGGAGCCATTGCAAGCAATGCTCTCATTGCCGGTCAGGCTTCTTTGCTGCGGGTTCAGGGTGGGCAGGTCGAAGCTCCGCTGAGCCTTGATGGATTTTTCACGAAGCCGCCGCAGGCGATCGTAAGCTTGCTGGACGAGAATCTCGAAGTCGATGTCTGGGCAGAGCTGGCCAATGCGATTGATTTCGTTGGAGCGACCATTCTCGTTCGCAATGACGGGCCTTATTCGGTCTCGCTGGATGGAGTTCCTCCCAATGAAATCATTCAGGTTTTGCAGCAATTGCTTCAGATGGAGCCTGCGAGCGAGCTCTTCGAGGCACTGGAGTTGACGATTGTGCTACCGATTACGGCGGATGATGGAGCCATTTCAATTCTCACCGTTCCGGTTCAAATTGAAGAAGCTGTCCTGCAACAGCTCCTCGGCAGTCTTGACGATGCATCATACTCGGAGTTGACCGAAGCTCTTGGAGGTTAAATACTCCGGAGTAGCTACGCTCGTTTCATGAAGAGAATGTCGACCAGTCATATTCTGCTGATTGCAGTATTGGTGCCCATGGTTGACCCCGGGCGCTCACTCGGCCAGAGTCGTCCGATCGAGAGGGCTGCCGCGCAGATTCGGATGGCGCTGGGGATAAACGTTGATTCGCAGAATGAGTCCGGTGAGATCGAGGGCCGGCGCGAAGATCCTGAGAAACCCGTAGGAGATACGACCCCGCTGGGAGTGAACGTAAAAACGATTCAGCTGATTGCTCACCAGGACGAGGCGACGATGGATCCCGGTATTGGATCAAAATCGATTTTGATTGATGAATCGCTGCCGGCGCCTGAGGGGCTTGTAGGGATTCTGGAAGTCTACATCGATGAACCTGCGTCGAAGGCGCTTCTTTCCCGAATTGGAAACGACATTGTCCTCGCGTGGCGCGAAAGTGACTATCCGCTCGTCGATGTTTACTACCCCGAGCAGAACATCACGGAGGGTAAGTTGCAAATTGTCGTCCGCGAAGCGGAGCTGGGTGAAAAAACGGTGGAAGGGGCCATCGTTACCAGGGAGGAATATTTGCTCCCAAATTTAAGGATCAGTCCAGGAGACCGAATTAACAAAAGGGTTGTCAGTGCAGACATTGACTGGATGAATGAAAACCCGATCCGGCAGGTGAAACTGATCTATGAGCGGGGTGAAAAAGATGGAACCAGCGATATCATTCTGGACGTGACGGAGCGGAATCCCGTCAATGCTTATGTCAGTTTCGCGAATACCGGGGTAAACTTCACGGGGCAGGATGAATGGTCATTCGGATTCACCCTGAGCAATCCTGACCGGCGCGAACACAATCTCGGTTACAATTTTACGACCGATCTTGAGTGGGACAATCTTCATGCTCATTCGGTCTTTTATGAAGCGTTTCTGCCGTGGCGTCACATCCTGCAGGTCGCCGGCGCCTATGTCACGAGCGAGGCGCTGGATAAGACGGTTAGTGAAACGAATGGCTTAAGCCGCCAGCTTTCCACGATCTACCGGATTCCGTTGGCACGCCCGGAATTCAACTCTGCCTGGAAGCACTATCTGGCTTTTGCTTTTGATTACAAATCTACGAACACCGATTTGATTTTTGGAGGAGTGAACATTTTTGACAGCGATGTCGCCGTGGGGCAGTTCCGTGCCTTCTACGAATTCAGTGTCCCCGATAAGCAGGGGCTGACGAAGGCAAGCTTCGGCATTGTCGGGGCTACCGGAGACATGTTCGCTGACAACGATGATGCCAGTTTTGATCTCGCGCGTCCGGGTTCGGAGGCGAGTTACTTTTATGCTTACGGAGAGATTGAGCGTCTTCAGAGGTTGCCCGCTGATTTTACTCTCCGACTGAACATTCGCGGCCAGGCGACGGAGAATCGCCTCGGCGCGACTGAGCAGATTCTCGCCGGTGGCTACAACACGGTGCGCGGATTCGAAGAAAGCATCATCCGGGGAGATTCGGGCCTCATTTCAAACCTTGAATTCATCTCTCCCGCTTTTTCACTCCTCAACGGCCTCGACGCTTTTTTCAATGACAAATGGAACGCACTCGTGTTTTACGATGCTGCGCTTATGAGCATCAGCGAATCGTTCCCGGCTGAGGTTGGGCAGGAACTTCAGAGTGTCGGCCTGGGACTTAACTGCAGCGTTGGCGATGGCGGTTATGCACGTGCTGCCTATGGTTGGGAATTGGCAAGCCACGGGCTTTTCAATCAGGAGGACGGGGGAAAGTTCCACTTCGGCCTCACGCTCTTGTTTTGAACATTTTCTCGACGGAAGTTCCATCAATCAGCTTCCGGATATTGAAGGCAGCCACATCCGGAGCCATCGTGAAATCGTTGAAGACAACGGTCCCTTTGCGATCAATCACGATCCACCAGGGAGTG
>JARGOP010000136.1 GCA_029233965.1 Verrucomicrobiales bacterium
AATACGGTCAAAATCCGAACCCGTCATCCCACACAAATCATGGGAGAACCAAAAAAAAAAGCCCCGCAAACCAGGGTTTACGGGGCTTTTAAAATAAGTTGCGGGAGCAGGATTTGAACCTACGACCTTCAGGTTATGAGCCTGACGAGCTACCAGACTGCTCCATCCCGCGGTCTAAAGGGTCCTTTCGGACGGGCAACTAACTTCGTCGAGATATTCCGGATCGCAACCGGTTTTTGAAGGATTCCCGGAAGGAGCCCCTCCCCCGGACCATCATTTCACCTGAGCAAGAATCACACTCCGATCCCCTCCCGTCGCACGGTGATCGATCATTTCCATGCCTGCCTCAAGGAGGAAAGCTTCGATCTCAGCCACCGAATAACAGCGCCCCTGGGTGGAATGAGCGAGAATGCAGGAATATTCAGCAACTGGAAGCGGCCCCGTCTTTTGCGCATTCAAAAAGGTTTCGTGGATCAGCACCAACCCGTCTGCAGGCAGGGCTTCGCGTGAACGCTGCAACAGTTCGACGACTTTATCACCGCCCCAGTCATGCATGACATTGGAAAAGAGATGAATATCGCAATCCGCCGGCAGAGGGTCGCTGAACATGTCGCCCACTGCGACGCTTACCTGTTCAGACAATCCCCGCTCACGGATTTTTTCGCGGGCGATCGCATCGACGGGTGCCTGCTCGAAAACGACGGCCGCGAGATGGGCATTATTGGCGGCTAAAGCGCAGGAATAGACTCCGGACCCTCCCCCGATGTCGAGGACTCTCTTTCCCTTCTCCAACTCACGGGAAACAATATCCGCCAGTTTTTTCCCGAGAAACACTCCCCGGCAGTCCATCGCCCCGGTGAAAGTCTTCGCAAATTCCTCGTTCAGCATCGCGCCATGCCAGTCGCCGTCCGCTTCATCGAGACCACTCCAATGAGCAGGGCGACCACTCTTGAGAACCCTGACGAAGTCTTCCACGACAGGGCGGTCCCGCAGCGAAGCATAGTATCGCGATAAATTCCATGGAGAGCCTTCGACGAGGTGTTCTTCCGCACTCGCGGTGATCCGGAGAATCCCCTCTTCATCCTCGCACACCAGCCCGTTGCATTTGCAAAGAGTAATGAGGACATCGGCAGGTCGCTCGTCCCACCCGTAATGAGCACAGACATCCTCAAGCGTGCCGGGATTCGCTTTGAGGGAATCAAAAAACTGAAACTCCGTGATCGCTGCGGTGAGAAGATCCACCGCGTAGATGCCATCGCGATAGCGGAGGATCGCCGTTGGATCCGTGGAGGGAAGCTGGCCGAGGCCCGTGGTTGTCATAAGTGTTGAGCCCACCGTCCCGCCTAAAGGTGGAGAAGCGCTCTCGCTGCGTCGGCGATACTTTGCGCGGTGGGACGGTGCGCCTTCCAGAGATTCGGGTGATAAGGAATCGGGGTGTCACGACAGTTGTGACGCTGGGGCGGGGCATCGAGCAAATGAAATCCTTCCGAAACTACGCGGGAGATGACCTCGGCGGCGACGCCACCCCAGGGAAAGCCTTCGCCAACACACAACATCCGGCCGGTCCTGGCGACGGAGGCAAGAATCGTATCCGTATCGATCGGTTTCACGGTGCGAAGATCGACCACTTCGAGATCCCATCCCTCTTTGGTGAGTTCATTGGCGACACGAAGGCACTCATGCAGCATTGCGCTGTAAGTGACAATCGTGGCATGCCTCCCGGGACGGGCAATCATCGCTTTGCCGATCGGGAGGGACTCGCCGGGCAACCCTTCGGCCTTGAGATGATAATACAGAAACTTGTGCTCACAGAAGATCACCGGATCATCGATTTTCACCGCCTCGATGAACATGCTGTAGGCGTCTTCGACCGTCGCAGGAGTCATGACCACGAGCCCGGGATAATGAGCGTAAATCGACTCCAGATTCTGACTGTGAAACGGCCCGCTGCCTTCCGTTCCACCTGACGGCAGGCGCACCACGATCGGACACGGGATTCCGGTGCGGTAATAGTGCGTCGCCGCCTGATTCACAATCTGGTTGAAGGCGATGCTGGAAAAGTCCGCAAACTGCATCTCGACGATCGGACGCATCCCCTCAATCGCCGCTCCGATCGCGGAACCGATCATGGCGTCTTCGCTGATGGGCGAATCAAGGACCCGGCCGGGGAACTGCTCCGAGAGGTTCTTCGTGGCCTTGAAGGCACCGCCGAACCCGGCGACATCCTGACCGTAAATGTAGACCGAGTCGTCCTCAGCCAGCACTTTTGCCTGAGCTTCGCGAATTGCCTCCAGATACGTGATTGCCATAGAAAGTGTTGGCGGCAACCCTTGCCCCATGTTGAGCGATTCGCAACCGACTCGCGTGCTTTCCTTTTTGGGAAAAAATCAGGAAATCTCGCTCACTTTGACAGAGCGACCTTCTCTCGCCGAAAGATCGCAGGCAAAGAGAACCCGAAACGTTTCCAGGGCCTCTCCCATGCTCGTCCGGGGCATGTCCCTGCCTTCATCGAGCGCGTTGAAAAACGCCTGGAATTGATCGGCATAAGGATGATCGGCAACATCGCCGGAGTCCGCCATCGCCATGGGCAGATCCGCCCATTTCTTGTCTCGCAGTCCGAATTTGGTCGAATACAGCTTGTTATCGAGAAGGCTCCCTTCGCTCCCGACGAGGTGCGTGTGGAAGTAGTAGGGCTGAAGGCAGTCGATCACGGAAGCCACTTTGCCGACCGAGCCGTTTTTGAATTTCAGAATCGAAGCCGTCGTTGTCGCATACTCATATTTCTGGAAGATCTCGTTCTTGGACGTGGTTTCATAAGCCGTGACCTCCTCGACTTCATGCCCCATGCAGAGGAGAAGCGCATCGAGCGCATGACACCCGGCCGAGAGAAGGCTGCTGCCTCCCTTTTCTTTCGTCGTGTTCCAGCGGTACTGGCCATACCAGGGGCCGATCCCATGGTAATAATCCACCTCGCCGTAGTGGACCTCTCCGATGAGTCCTTCCTCCAGCAACTGAGTCGTCGTCAGGAACTGGCTGATGAAGCGAAGCTCAAAACAAACGCAGGCCTTGACTCCGTTCGCGACGACCGCGTCATGGATCGCCTTGCAATCCTCCCACGAGAGAGCCATCGGCTTTTCCAGAATAATGTGTTTACCGGCATTCGCAGCAGCGACGGCCTGCTCCCGGTGCTGGTCCGGGTAGCTCGTGATCGAAACGACGTCGATGTCGTCCGAAGTCAGCATCGCGTTCAAATCGGTATAGGTCTTGATCTCGCTCCCATGAGCTGCCGAAACCTCCGCATCGTCGAGACTCCGGGAGGAAAATACCGCCCTCACGGCTCCCTGTTCCGTTGAATTAATTGCGTCAGCGTGAGCTGTGGCAGCCCAACCGTATCCGATGATTCCTACACGATATCCCATGGCAGAGACTGAAGCGAATCAAGTGATCGGCGGCAACGGAAAAATCATCTCGATTGCGCGCCGCGACACCGCGCAAAGCGGCCCCTTATTCCGGGTGGAAATGCGACTCTCCCCTTCCCGGTCCTCCCTTCTGAAAGAACCGGCCCGGCCGCCCCGCCTACCGTAGTGATCCTCCGGTGAAACCGGAGGCTTTGAAATGTGAGCCGCTCAAAGCGGCTTTAGCTTTCGTTCTTGGTTTGGGTTATTCAAAGGAAACTCCAGTTGATCCAATCGCCGGTCTTCCCGTT
>JARGOP010000065.1 GCA_029233965.1 Verrucomicrobiales bacterium
GCGGTCGGAAGATTGGCATCTTCCGCTACGGGGAGACAGGGCGCGGTGTGCAGGAGAGGGTAGCGGAACGGGCCACCGTTCCGAAAGGCGTGCAGTTCGCGGGGGCATTGCGGTCGGAAGATTGGCATCTTCCGCTACGGAGAAAAGGGTGCGGGGTGCAGGAGAAGGTAGCGGAACGGGCCACCGTTTCGAAAGGCGTGCGGTTTGCCGGGGCGCGGGAATCAGAGCTTAATCGGGGTGCTGAGGCGTTTTTGCCAGCGGGTGATCTGGCGATTCACATTCGTCGGGGACGGAGCACCAATCGCCTTCCTCGCTTTGAGTGCCGTCGGGACATCGAGGACCCGGTAGACGTCGCCTTCAAAGGCGGAGGAAAACTGCTGAAACTCGTCGAGACTGAGCTCGGAGAATCCCCGCTGCTCTTTGATGCTGTAGGCCGTGAGCTTGCCCATGATCTCGTGAGCGTCGCGGAAAGGGACCTTTTGCAGGACCAGGTAGTCGGCGAGATCGGTTGCGAGAAGAAAAGGATCGCTCGCTGCGGCGAGAGTCCGGTCTTCGCGAATCTTCGCGGCCTGCATCATTTCGGTAAAGACGTCGAGGGCCAGCTTGATCTGATCGATGGAATCAAAGAGTGGTTCCTTGTCTTCCTGCAGGTCACGGTTGTAGGTCATCGGCAGGCCTTTGATCGTGGTCAAAAGTGTCATGAGATTGCCAATGAGGCGGCCGGATTTTCCGCGCGTGAGCTCGGCGACGTCCGGATTTTTCTTCTGCGGCATGAGGCTTGAGCCGGTCGTGTGGGCGTCGCTCAGCTCGATGAAACCGAACTCAGCGGAAGCCCAGAGGATGACGTCCTCACTGAGGCGGGAGAGGTGGACTCCGATCATGGAGATAGCAAAGAGCAGTTCGGCGATGTAGTCGCGGTCGCTCACGGCATCCATGCTGTTCTGAGTGATCGCAGGAAAGCCGAGCTTGTCGGCCACAATGTTCCGATTGATCGGAATCGTCGAACCGGCCAGGGCGCCGGAGCCGAGAGGCATCACATTGATCCTCCGGTAGCCGTCGCAAATTCGGTCCTTATCCCGCTCCAGCATTTCGATGTAGGCGAGAAGATGGTGGGCAAAAAGGACGGGCTGGCCGCGCTGGAGATGGGTGTAGCCGGGCACGACTGCTTCGGGATGCTTCACGGCTAGGGAGAGCAGGGAATTCTGCATCGCGCAGAGGCGGTTCAGAATCGCCTGGGACTCGGCGCGGCAGTAAAGCCGCGTGTCGAGAGCGACCTGATCGTTCCGGCTCCGGGCAGTGTGAAGCTTTGCCCCGGCCGCTCCGATTTTTTCGGTGAGCGCCGACTCGATGTTCATGTGGATGTCTTCGAGACTCGTCTTGAAACGGAACTCGTTCGATTCGATCTCGGCTTTGATTTCCCGAAGGCCGCGGGCAATGGCGCGTTCTTCAGTCTTTGTCAGGATCCCGGCGTCCTGCAAGGCGGCGGCGTGCGCAATCGAGCCTTCGATGTCGTAGGCATAGAGTCGCCAGTCGTAGGAGATTGATTCTCCATAGCGCTGCACAAGATTCGAAGTTTCAGTCTGAAAGCGGCCTTTCCACATGCTACTGATTTCGTGCCGTCAGTGGGTCTTTTCAAGACGGATTTTGGTAGCGGAACGGGCCACCGTTCCGAAATGGGTGCTTTTTGCCGCGGCATCGCAGTCGGAAGATTGGCATCTTCCGCTACGGGGAAAAAGGGTGCAGGAGAAGGTAGCGGAACGGGCCACCGTTCCGAAATGGGTGGGGTTTGCGGGGGGCATCGGGGTCGGAAGGTTGGCACCTTCCGCTACGGAGAAAAGTGTGCAGCAGAAGGTAGCGGAACGAGCCATCGTTCCGAAATGGGCGCGGTTCGCGGGGGCATCACAGTCGGAAGGTTCGCACCTTCCGATCACCCTGCTTTCCCCAATCGCATCTGGATCAGATTCTCACACATTCCCTCGGAGCGAAGTTTGTCGCAGCAAGCCTCGATCCGCATGGATTTGGTGGCCGGGCGGAAGCCGAGTCGACGGGTGATGCAATCGACAAGAACAGCAACGTTATCGTCGGCGAACTCAACGACCTTACCGCAATCCACACAGATGAGGTGGTTGTGGTCCGGTGAGTCGAGGAAGTTAGGATCATAGACCCGCTCATCGCGACCGAGATCGATTTCTTTGAGAAGGCCACATTCGACCAGCAGTGTAATCGTCCGGTAAAGAGTCGCCCGTGAGGTTTTGGGATCGAGACGACGCGATTTGGCGAGTAATTCCTCCGCAGTGAAATGGTCATCGCTGGCGAAAGCGGCTTCGACGATGACATCGCGCTGATTGGTTCGGCGCATGCCGCGCAGCCGAATAAACTCGTCGAAGCGTTCTTTGATTTCGGCGTTCATGAATTCAAGCGGTGGGAAAAGGCGAATTTTCGGTAGGATTCCTGCTCAATCCTCCCCTACAAATAGCAGATACTTCCCCGTTATGTCCACTCAAGCCCCCTCCTTTATTCGATTTCAGCCGATTTATCAAACCCGGGTCTGGGGTGGACGGGTTCTCGAAACCCGATTCGGGAGAGAGTTACCTGACAAAGAAACCCCTTTTGGCGAATCCTGGGAAATTTCGGCCCGGGAGGAAGCCGACTCGGAAGTGGTGGGGGGAGCGCTCGCGGGAAAAACGCTGAGACAACTCTGGGGAGATCCGTCGCTGAAGCCGCAGATTTTCGGATCGAAGGCGCCGGAAGGGGAACGGTTCCCGCTCCTCTTCAAGATTCTCGACGCTCGGGACAAGTTGTCGATTCAGGTGCATCCACCGGCTTCTGTCGCCGATGAACTGGGTGGTGAGCCGAAGACGGAGGTTTGGTACATTGCCCACGCGGAGCCGGGCGCTGAATTGTACGTCGGCGTTGAGCCGGGCGTGGACGAAAAATCGTTTCGCGAAGCGCTCGAGCAGGGCGTGGCTGAGAAAGCAGTGCATGCGATTCCGGTTGAAACCGGGCAGCATATTTTCATTCCAAGCGGGCGCCTCCACGCGATCGGAGCCGGCCTCCTGATTTATGAAATTCAGCAGAATTCGGATACGACCTACCGCGTCTACGACTGGAACCGCACCGGACTCGATGGAAAACCCCGCGACCTGCACATCGAGGAGTCGCTCAAGTGCATCGATTTCACGGATGTGAGTCCGGGCATGGACGAACCGCAGGGGAGTCTCCTCTGCGAGTGCGAGCACTTCCGTCTCGAGCGTCATGTCGTGGGAGAGGGTGATTCGCTCGCCGGGGTTACCGCAGGGCGTTTTGCGGTCATCACCGTGGTGGCCGGGAAATTGCGCGCCGGGGATGAAGTTTTCGGCGAGGGCGATTTTTTTCTCGTGTCGGCGGGGGAGGAAGGGGAGCTTCCCAAAGCGGTTGAAGGAGCGGAAGTGCTCCTGACGACCTGGCCATAGCTTCGGTTTTTGTCCTCTTTCTGCTCTTCCTCATCTTCTGAATTCCCGATCCACAGGGTGGGAAGAGGAGTCGGATTGGGAGTAGGAAGAAAAGTGGTCTCAAACCACCTGCAGCCGCGTTAGGTCCTGCGTATCGATCATGCCGATCGGTTTTCCAGCGGCGTCGACGACAACGAGATCGTCGATGCGACTGTCTTCGAGAGTGCGGAGAACTTCCCCGACGAGGCGATCATCTTTCACGTGAATCGGATCCTTCGTCATGAAATTCCCCACCGGGTCGGATCCGATTGAGACACTTCCGCTTTGAAAGGCGCGCACGAAATCGCCCTGAGTAAAAACGCCACTGAGGAGGCCGTCTTTATTAGCGATGACGACGGCACCGGCGCGGGCTTTCGTCATTCGGGTGATGGCTTCCGTCACAGAGAGATCAGCTGTCACAATTACGACATCGTCGCCTGTGCGCATGATGTCACCGGCTCGCATCAGCAGCGCGCGACCGAGAGAACCTCCCGGGTGCAGCTCGGCGAAGTGCTCCTTCGTGAATCCACGCGATTCAAGCAGGACCATGGCGAGCGCATCGCCGATCACAAGGGTGTTGGTCGTGCTCGAGGTGGGCGCAAGATTCAGGGGGCAGGCCTCCCGTTTCACATTGATGTCGAGAACGCAGTCTGCCGCCTTCCCGAGTGTTGACTGCGGCTTGCCGGTGATCGCGATGATTTTGGCCTGCCGTCTCTTAAGGTGAGGAAGAAGCGCGAGGAGCTCGGCGGTTTCGCCGGAGTAGCTGAGGGCAATCACGCTGTCGCCCGAATTCACGAGTCCGAGATCCCCGTGGATCGCATCCTGACAGTTGAGCACCGTCGCCGGTGCTCCGGTGGAATTCAGGGTCGCGGCCAGCTTACTCCCGACGTTGCCGGATTTTCCGACCCCGACAATGGCGATGCGGGAACCGCTTTCGATCGTGCTTTTCAGCATTTCGACCGCGGCGACGAACGTGCTGTCGATGCGCTCGTGCAGACGCTGGAGCTCTTCAATCTCCAACGAAATGACACGGCGGGCTTTTTCCAAATGATCCATAAACAGGGTCGGAAACGATAGAGCCTTCGCGGAAGGGATCAACCGCGGCGTTCTCCGGGAGGAAAGGGGCGTAACCTTCCAGGCTCCGGGCAGGTTTGGCGGGAATGGGAGAGCGTTCCGGAAACGCTAGTGTCCCCACGCCGCGAGGCTCATCAATCCAAGGGTGACCCACGTGAGAAATCCGAAAAACCCGATGAAGAAAACATGAAGCAGAACCGGTTGCCAGTCACCCAGACTGGAAGGTCGGGCTTCAGCCTCCAGATAGAAGGAATAAAGAATCGAAAGGGAGACAGAGACGAGGAGAAGCACGAACCAAACTGATTCGGCCGCAAACGCGACGAACATGAAGTCGTAGTAGAGTTGATTCTGGTGAGCGGTGTGGCCGGATTCCGGCAAGACTCCATAGTCGGCCCACATCATGATGCTGATCAGCCCCGGCCAGAAAAAGAGCAGGGAATAGGCGGGAATCGAAAAGCTGAATCCGATCACCGATTTCACGGGGAATGTCATTCGGCAAACTACGAAGACGCCCTTTCGATCTTTCAGGAGGGCTGCCACACCCGCAGATGCGTGATTGATCCGACTGGCTCCTGCCTTTTCAATGCCGCTCTATACAAAATCATGAAAGTCTATACGATTGCTTCCGGTGATTCCCGTCTCTCTGCGAATCAGAACTGCTGGCCGGCGCAGGAGGAAATGGAGTCTCAGCTCGCTGAGGCGGTCTCGGCTCTCGGACACGAGCTTGTCCGGGCTCATCCTTTCAAAGAGGAGGAAGGGCATGGATTCATCGCGGGGCAGCGGGAAGGCCTCGACGTCTTCAAAGACATTCCGGTCGATGCTCCCATCATCGTCGCGGTAGCGGTGTGGCAGTATTCCTACCATGTCTATCCGGGCCTTTTGACTCATCAGGGTCCTGTCTTGACGCTGGCGAACTGGTCCGGACAGTGGCCGGGGCTTGTCGGCTTGCTCAACTTGAACGGTTCTCTCACGAAGGCGGGTCGGGCCTACGCGACGCTCTGGGGAGAGGACTTTTCCGATGCCTCCTTCCGGCGTCAGCTCGGAACCTGGCTCGAAAGCGGGGAGTTGAATCATCCCGCCGAACACGCCCGGCCGTTCCCGCTCGAAACGATTTCCGCGAAGGCAAAAGCAACCGCGGAGTCGCTCGCGCAATCGATAGCGAAAGAGAAAGTCATCCTCGGAGTCTTCGATGAAGGCTGCATGGGCATGTACAACGCGATCGTCCCTGATGAGCAACTTCACCCGCTCGGTTTTTTCAAGGAGCGTCTCTCCCAGAGTGCGCTCCTCGCGGAGATGAACACGGTGAGTGACGGGGAGGCGCGCGAAGTCTTCGACTGGATCCTCGCGACCGGTTTCACGTTTGATTTCGGCAGCGATCACGCCACAGAGCTGACGGAGGCTCAGGTTTTGTTGCAGTGTAAGATGTACATCGCCGCCTGTCGGATCGGGGACAGCTTCGGATGTGACGCCATTGGGATTCAATATCAGCAGGGTCTCAAAGACATGTCACCTGCGTCGGACCTCGTCGAAGGCATGCTGAACAACGGGGAGCGGCCTCCCGTGAAAAACGCGGCAGGTGAGGTCATCAAAGCGGGCCTGCCATTCACCCATTTTAACGAAGTCGACGAATGCGCCGGCATCGATGGCGTGCTCACCGAAAGGGTGCATCGCGCCCTCGGGCAGCCCGGCGAGAATACTCTGCATGACATACGCTGGGGCGACGCGGATCAATCGGGGACAACCGCTGAATACGTGTGGGTTTTTGAGATCAGCGGGGCCGCCCCGCCGGCTCATCATGTCGGCGGCTACGCCGGATCGCGGGGCGAGCGCCAGCCGGCGATGTATTTTCCATCCGGCGGCTCCTCGCTCAAGGGGGTCGCAAAGCCCGGGGAAATCGTGTGGAGCCGGATTTACGTCGAACCGGACGGGTTGAGCATGGACATCGGACGCGCCACTGTGGTCGAGCTTCCGGAGGAGGAAACGCAGCGCCGCTGGAACAGCACCACTTCGCAGTGGCCCATCATGCATGCCGTTCTCCACGGGGTGACGCGGGACCAGCTCATGGCGAAGCACCAATCGAATCACATCCAGGTCGCCTACGCGAACAGTGCGGTGGAAGCGGACCTCTGCATGGAGACCAAAGCGTCTCTAGCTGCAAAGCTCGGGATGCGCGTGAATTTGTGCGGGACGGGATTTCCGGATTCCGGGATTCGTGCCGAGGTTGCGCGGGAACAATGGGGGCCGAATCACTGAAGAGGCCTCATGCCGCCTCCCTGCGTTTTGTCTCGCAAGGAAGCATCCGCTGAATGGGAACATCCTGCCTTGTCTGCTGGATCACAACTTCGTGATCGAGATATTCCGGAAGCGGTAAACCTGGCCTTTCTCTCCATGATGCTGGATCCCGATGGGGCCGGATTTGTCCATGTCGTCTTTGATTTCCGTGGTCACGACGCCGTTCACCTCGATGCGGATTGAATCGCCTTTGCAGGTGATCTTGTAAGTGTTCCAGCCGTTGCGTTTCAGGGCGCCGCGAACTTCAGGCCTCGCGAAGTGAGCGAGGGACTCTTCTTCGCGGGCGAGAAATGCTTCGTCGGTGGTGTTGCCGGTTTTGCTGGGCCAGAGCCATTTGCGGCGTCCCTCGTCGTAGAGGCCGCCTGACCAGCGGCGATCCGAGCCATCGCATTCCGCCTGATAACCGAAGACCTTTCCGGGGGAAACGTTGGCACGAAACATGACCCCGGAGTTTGCCGGACCTTCCGGAAGGTGAATGTCGACTTCGACGATGAAATCTTCGAACGACTCTTCCGTTACAAGGAAGAATTTCTTGTCGGCGACGAGGTGGATCTCGCCATCGACGACCTTCGCTTCCCCGTATTCATAAGGATTGGTCCATCCCGTGAGGTCTTTCCCATTGAAGAGCGGAATCTTCTCGCCGCCCGAGGCCGGAGAGAGAAATGACGAAAGAGTGACGATGAGAATAAGGATTGAATATTTCATGAAAACCGGCGCATGGCCCCGGAAAGGATAAACGATGGAGGAAGGCGTGGTCGAACGTTTCCACGGCAGAAGATTTGCGCAAAAATGATCAGAGCTGGAGAGGGGGGGGCTGCGAGTTTGAAGGTTTGAGCGTGAGCGAAAATCAGACCGCGCCTGACCTCGTCCATAGCGGCGTCAAGCCGCCGCACTCTACATCCCTACCGTTCACGATGATTCCTCAGAACATTTCGAGTTGTTCCATTTCACCTGCGGCAACGGGGCGAAAGCGGACCCCGGCACCGATGAGCCTCACGGATTTGCCTTCGCCGCGCTCCCAGGCTTCGGCGAGGAGCTCGCGCATCGCTTCCGTTTCGACGCCGGCGGCGGCACGTTGCGCTGAGGTGCTTTGAAAATCTTCGAACTTCACTTTCACGACACACTCACGGATGTCCCGCTCTTCATGCCGACCGGAAAGATCGTCCCGCAACTCAACGATCAGTTCTTCGAGCTTCGCAAGCCCCTCGTCGAGGCTGGTGAGGTTCTCCCGGAAGGTGCGTTCGTTGCTGAGGGACTTTCGTTCGCGATGGGGATTCACGGGGCGATCATCGATGCCGCGGGAGAGGTGATAGAGGGAGCGCCCGAATTTTCCGAATCGCTGCACCAGTTCCACTTCGGAGCGTTCCCGCAGATTGCCGCAGGTGTGAATTCCGGCCTGCTTGAGGCGTTCGGCAGTTCGTTTTCCGACGCCCCAGATTTTCTTCACGGGGAGGTCGGTGAGAAAGTCACGAATCTCCTCGTGTCGAACTTCAAACTGACCATCGGGCTTTCTCCAGTCGCTTGCAATTTTCGCGAGAAACTTATTCGGTGCGATCCCGGCCGAAGCGGTGAGCCCGGTTTCGAGTCGGATTCTTTCCCGGATTTCCCAGGCAATCGTTCCGGCTTCGGAATCGAGGTGAGAGACATCGAGGTAGGCTTCGTCGAGGGAAAGAGGTTCGATCAGCGGGGTGAACTGCGCGAAGATCTCCCGGATCCGGGATGACTCCTCGCGGTAGAGCTCGAAGTTCGTCGGGAGCATGATGAGATCGGGGCACAGGGCTCTCGCTTTGAAGGCGGGCATCGCGGAATGGCAGCCGAATGCGCGTGCCTCGTAGTTGCAGGTCGTAAGGACGCCCCGCCCGCTGCTTCCTCCCACCGCGACCGGTTTGCCGACCAGCTCCGGCCTTTCCCGCAGTTCGATCGCTGCGTAGAAACAGTCCATGTCGACATGGATGATCTTGCGTTCGTTGCCGGGGGAGAACATGTGGAATACTGTTCGCATGAGGGGTGGTATTCAGCAACGTCTTTCCAAATGGGTTTTTCGAGCGTAGCCATGCGCGTGACGACTCACTACGCCATCATTATTCCCGCCTACAATGAAGAGGCCCTCCTCGCCGGAACGATTGCGGCGGCGCGCCTCGCGATGGCGTCAATTCCGCAACCGGGAGAGCTCATCGTCGTGAACAACAACTCCACGGACCGGACCGGAGAAGTTGCGGAAGAAGGTGGTGCCGACCTCGTTGTCTTCGAGCCTCACAATCAGATTGCCCGTGCCCGCAACGCCGGCGCGGAGAAAACGGAGGCACCTCTCCTTGTCTTTGTCGATGCGGATACTCAAATTGAAGCGGGGACCCTTCAGACCGCCCTCGGGAATCTTGAATCGGGGAAAATTGCCGCCGGGGGTGCCCGCATCGTTATGGATCAGCCGGTGATTCCGATCGTAGGGTGGCTTACAGACAACTGGAACCGCGTCGGCGCGACCTTCAATTTTGCGGCGGGTAGTTTTTTCTACTGCCGCCGTGATGCCTTCGAGGCGGGAGGAGGATTCGACGAATCGGTCTACGCGGGAGAGGAAGTCTGGCTCGCGAAGCGGATCAAGAAATGGGCGAGGAAACAGAAGATGGGATTTGAAGTCATTCAGAACCCCCCGGTTCTCACCTCGGGAAGAAAGTCTGACTGGTTTTCGACCTGGGACTTTGTGAGGCAGTTGGCGATCATCTTTTTGATTCCCGGAGCGACAAGGAGCAGGAAGATGTGCCAACTCTGGTACAAGCGTCCCGGTTGATCAACGGCTCTTCGCCTTCGGCATGGAAACGCTGAACAGTCCGTAGTCGAGGGAGTGATCATCCACGGAATTCAGGGGAAACGTGTGATGCAGATTCTCGGCCGTGGTGTCGGAAATGGTGAGGCGGTTTTGATGCTTGCGTCCGACTTTGGCGATCGTTCCCGCGGTTTCGACAACCCGGCGGACGCTGTCGAAGTCCAATTGATCCTGCAGACCGATGTGCTGAATCATGGCGGTTCCAGTGTGGATCCCGACTTCGAGAAAAACCGGAGCGTTGGTCTGGATGTGCCAATCATCGAGAAGCTTGGCGAGCGCGTTCTGCATGGCGAGGGCGGACTCAATCGAATTTCTCTCCTGATGAGGATTCTCGCTTTGGGCCCCGAAGATCGCGATGACACTCTCGTCGTTCGACTTTTCAAGGGAGCCGCCATGGCGAAGCACGACGTCGATCATCGTCGAAAAATACTCGTTCAAGAGGGCGAAAACCCGTTCGCTGCCGAGCTGGGAAGAGAGCTGACTGAAGCCGCAGAGTTCGGCAACAAGCGCCGTGATCTGCCGGGGGGATGGTTCCTCTCCCCCGCTTGATCCGCTCACTTTCGAGTCGGCGGCCTGCGAGCGGACATAGTGAACGAGGGCGCCTTTCAAAGACTCCCGTTCTTCCAGTCCCTCGGCCATCTGGTTCACGGCACTGGCCAGTTCCCCGAATTCATCTGAGCCCTGAACTTTCATCCGCGTCGCGAAGTTCCCTTTGCCGATTTCTCTTGCGAACTCAGTCAATTCAGTGAGCGGCCGGGTCACTTTTCGGGAGAGCCAGGCGGCAAGCGCAGAAGCGAGCAAGAGGGCGATCGACATCGCGATGAGGTCACCGTAGAGAAGTTTCCGCAGAAGCGTCTGAATCCTCGAGGCGGCAATATCCACCCCGACGACGGCGACGGGTTCCCCGGCTGAATTCAAGATCGGGGAAAAGGCCGAGAGCCAGACCCCGAAGGAGTCTTTCGCGTATTGCTCATCGGCCCTCGACCACTTGAGGTCCGGCTTTTCATGATCGTGATCAAACTCGACGAGGGAACCAAAAGGGGAGTGATTTTCGCCCTTTTCTTCGGCATCGACGACATACTCCCAGTCACCGTTTTCCAATGGCCGAATGATATACACAAAGCGAACCGGGAGTGCCCCGGCCTTGTTCGCATCGCGGACCTCACGGAGGGCATCACGAAGCTCGTTGTAGAGGGGGGTATCCTCCTGTTCAGGGGAAGTGAGCGCTTCGACCTTGTCGCCATCGATTCTCGGCGATGTGCTGACTGCGATGGAATAGACCTTCTCCTGAATCAATTCAAAGGCGAGCCGGTTTGCCTTTCGCAGACTCATCCAGAGCAGCAGGCCGCAACTGATCCCGACAAGGAGAATCAGAAGCAGTTGGAGTTTTTGACGAAAAGCCACGGGAATGAAGAAGTTGGAATCGGTTCAGCGATGATAGCTCAGCTTTCCACAATTTTGCACGGAAACATCAATCGGTTTGGTAACATAAATCAGTTACGAAACTCCCTGCTGATTTCGCCTTACTTTCGTAGAGAGTTTCCATGCGGTAAGCTTGCAGGTCGGAGTGTTTCGATTCTCTCCACCCCCTGGCACCGGCAAACACGGCACGGCAGTGATCGGCGTACTCATCCACGTCAGTCGTGATCAAACATTGCCCTCCGGGAAGAAGGGTCTTCGCCATGGTCTCCACCATTTCGGGTTGGACGAGGCGTCGGTGCTCATCTCCCGCTTTTGGCCACGGATCGGGAAACTGAATCAAAATGGCGGATGCGATGGCCTGCGGGAGGTGATCCGTGAGGACCAGCCTCGCGTCACCGCGAATGAGCCTGACGTTTTCTAAACCGGATTGGTGAGCTTTCAGTGTCGCGGCGGCGAGTCCGGGCCGGTGAACCTCGATCCCGAGGATACGATGATCGGGAAGGCTTTCGGCGAGATGAGTAAGGTGATCTCCCATGCCGAAGCCGATCTCGATGAGAAGCGGTCCGTCGAAGTCGTAGTAGGAATCGAGATCGATGACTTCATCAAACTCGAAGCGGATTCCATATTCCGGCCACCAGTCCCGCATCGCCCGCTTCTGGGCGCGGGTCACCTTTCCCCGGTTCCGGAGGAAGCTCGGGGCCCAGCGGAGCTGACCGTTTTGACGGAGGTTCGACATGGGCTAGATTGCTGCGGCCGATTTCTCCAGTTCACCTAACAGTTTTCTAAAGGCACCCGTCGGCTGGTTCGGTTTGTAGACTGCGAGCACTTCGGCATAGATCACCGGGGTCTTGAGATGAACGAAGACACTCCCCGCGTGAGGAAGCTTCTGACTGTGGGCCGGGAGGATCGCAACGCCATCACCGGCAGAGACCGAGCCGAGGAGGAGTGAGAGGGAGTCGGCTTCTTCGGCAATATTGGGATCGAATCCCTGCGACTGGCACACGTTGCGGAGAAATTGTCTTCGTCCCGGAAAGATCGCGTCCGAGAGTGAGACAAACGGTTCATCCTGCAATTCGCTCAGAATGATTTGTTTCCGTTTCGCAAGCTTGTGGTCGTCGGGGAGCACCGCCGCCATCGGACTGCGCATGATGCATTTCATCTCGTAGCGGGTCCGGTCTTCATCACTGAGGTTGCCAAGGAGGGCGAGATCGAGTTGGTCGTCACGAAGACGGTCGAGTTGTGCTTTGGGAGACAGTTCATGGAGTGAAATTTCGAATTTATCCGATTGCTTCCGCACCGCTTTCACCGCAGGCGCGACGATGTCATCGAGAAAGATACTGATGAACCCCAGACGGATTTTCCGTTTCGCCTCGCCGAACTTTTCCTGCACAAGCTGCACACTGGTATCAGCGTCACACACAATCTGGCGGGCCCGCACCAGAAAGAAACGCCCCGCCTCAGTGAGATGCATGCGCTTCCTGATGCGGTCGAAAAGTGGAACCCCAAGTTTGTCCTCCAGCGCCTGAATCTGACGACTCAGAGCGGGTTGAGAAATGTAGAGACGCTTCGCGGCGGCGGTGACACTGAGTTCCTCGGCCGCAGCGATGAAGTAGCGAAGTTGGTGAAATTCCATGTGGTCCTAACTCATAACCTCAGTGCATGAACTTGTGAAGGCGGAAGTATTGGAGGAATCGCTTGATTCAGCGAAACGTGATCCGGGCAAAGAAAGCAGGATCATGACAATCACCTCTCCGTCTATCACCGTTCGCCAGGCAAAGGATCGCGGTCACGCGCAGCATGGCTGGCTTGATTCCCACCATACCTTCAGTTTCGGGCACTACGTTGATCCGGAGCACATGGGCTTCCGCTCCCTGCGGGTCATCAATCAGGATCGCGTCGTTCCCGGGGCGGGCTTTCCGAAGCACCCGCATCGCGACATGGAAATCTTCAGCTACGTGCTCGAAGGCTCCCTCAGTCATGAAGACAGCATGGGCAATGCTCGCGAACTGAAGCCCGGTCAGATCCAGCTCATGAGCGCGGGCTCCGGCGTGACCCACAGCGAGTTCAATCCTTCGAAGTCCGAACCGCTCCATTTTCTGCAAATATGGATCGAGCCCCGTGAGAAGGGTCTCGAGCCGAACTACACCGAGTGGCATTCAAATAAGGAGTCGGACTCAATAAGCAAGGCTCTTGTCATCTCCGCAGACGGCCGCGATCACTCCGCGAAGATTCAGCAGGACGCCGGGGTTTACCGGATCCGGCTTGAGCCGGGCGGAAGTGTTTCCCACACGCTTGCTGAAGGTCGCGGTCTTTGGCTGCAGGTTATCAATGGTCCGGTGCGACTCAATGAAACGGCCCTCTTTTCCGGCGACGGAGCCAGTTCAGAAGAAGCTGGTGATTTCACCGTAACCGCTCAGGATGAGAAGGTGGAAGCTCTTCTCTTTGACCTCCGCTGAACGGTTTCAACTCCCCAAAATCCAACTCACAAAATCTCATGAAATACATCCCCACTATTGCCCGTTACCTTCTCGGTATTCTCTTCATCGTTTTCGCCGCCAACTTCTGGCTCAAATTCATCCCGATTCCGTCACCGGAAGAAGGCTCTCTTGCTGCGGGCTTCATGGGCGCGTTGTTCCTGTCCGGTTTTCTCACGGTGGTGAAGGTTCTCGAACTTCTCGGGGGAATTCTTCTTCTCTCCGGTCGCTTCGTGAATCTCGCCCTTGCGGTTCTTGGACCGATTGTCGTCGTTATCGGCATGTATCACCTGTTCATTTTGAAAGGTGGATACCCCATGGCAATCGTTCTCGGTGTCCTCGCGATTACGGCGCTGGCTGGACAACGTGGATTCCTCAAAGAGCTTCTCGCTCAGAAGTAACCGATTCTCTTCAGATTGAAATGAAAAGGGCGGCAGCGATGCCGCCTTTTTTGTGTTCAAAGCGTACTCGAAACTCTCTGCTTGTTGATGGGTGTGGAAAAATGTTACAAAAGACCCCGCGTTCGTGAGGACCCGGTTAACTCCCTTTTGCTCAACCCCCATTATGCAAGATCTGCTTTTGGCTCTGGAAGCCGCTCCGGAAGATTGGACCCTTCGCTGTTCTATTTGTCAAAAACTCCGCGAAAACGGAAAACCGGGTGAGGCAGCGTCAGTGATGTCTTCCGCTCCGGAAATTCCGGGAGACGAGGAGAGCATCCTTTTTGCGGCTACGATTCTGGGCGACGTTAATCCGGCCATAGGCATCGGGTTGATCGATCAATTTGCCTCCCTGCAGGAATTGACGAGCGCGATTGCGGATCTGCGGGCCGTGCTCAAGCAAAGATCGGAAGGGGCTGAAAGTGCGGAACCGACGGAGAGCAACGAAGTCGGCGACGAAGAGCGTCGACTCATTACTGTCGCGACGGGAGAGCAGATCAAGACTTTTGTCATTGGTCCCGGAGCCGCCGTGCATGCGGCAGATCGTGAGTCGGTCTCCAGTGCAAAGTTCGGTGCGGTGATGATCGCCGCTCTGGTCCACCTCGTGATTGCGGTGCTCCTCATGATCTGGACGGTGGCAAATCCGCCCGTCGCACCTCCTCAGATTACGGTTTCCTCGCTTGCGGAACGATCTGAGGAACAAATCGAAAATCAGACCCTGACTCTTCAGCAGAAAAAGACGGCTTCGGCAGCGACTTCGCAACCGGTCGTCTCGGCGATCGCATTCTCGGACATGTCGATTCCGACCACGTTTGAGGCGACCGGGGATCTGGCCCTGATGTCCATCGCCAGCACGGACATGGGCTTCGGGATGTCCATGAGCGGTTTTGGTGATGTCTCCAACATGAGCGCGATCCCCGCCGGCATGCGATCACGCTGCTCGATGTCACAGCGAATGCAGCGTCTTCGTGAAAGTGGGGGACTCGACCGTGCCGAGACCGCGGTGCGCAACGGCCTGAAGTTCCTGGCGACGAAGCAGCATCCTGAAAAAGGTCATTTCGGCGACCACTACACTGTGGGAATGACAGGCTTGGCGCTGCTCGCTTTTCTCGGGCACTGCGAAACGCCGGAGTCCCCCAGGTTCGGGGATGCGGTGGTGAATGCGGCCGTTTTTCTCATGGAGCGAGGCCTCAATAACGACGGGAAAATGACGAACGGGGAGCGCGGACATCACGAGGCCTACGAGCACGCCATCGCAACCTACGCCCTGTGCGAGCTTTATTCGATGACAAAGGAGAGCGGGAGAGAGATTCCAAAGCTGGAGGCAGTCCTTCGCAAAGCGGTCGGGATTATTGTCAACGAGCAGACAAGAGACGGCGGTTGGCCCTATCTCGGTAGAAGTAAGGAAGATATGTCTGTGTCAGGGTGGAACATCCAGGCGCTCAAGGCTGCTCATAATACGGGGCGGAAATTTGCAAGAGTGGAGGCAGCTCTCGATAAGGCCGTCGAGCGATACCTTCCGAAAATCCAGGATCTTGAAGGGGCCTTCAAATACAATCCGGATCACGACAAAGGAAGAGCATCGTTGACCGGTGCCGCTCTCCTCGGCATGCAAATGTGGGAGGCCACGGATAACCAGACATTCAAGCAGGGATTCGCCTATCTTACTGACAAAACCGGAAATCCGAGCCCCGGTGCGGATTACTACGCCCCCTACTACAACACGCAGGTTTTCTTTCTCGCCGAAGGTCCCGAGTGGGAGCACTACAATAAAATCTTCCAACCGCGCCTTCTCGACGCCCAGAACGAAGACGGATCGTGGTTGAGTCCCAACAATCCGAGACAGGATCATCAGATCATGAACACGGCATGGGCCATTCTCATGCTGGAGGTCTACTACCGCTACCTGCCGACCACCGACAAGGTGGACGGTCTCGAAGCCACTTCGAATGGGTAAAAGGGTTAGTCTTTCCTGATCCAGATGACCCGGTCCATTTCCGGGGAATCTTCGACGGAATCACCTGAGGCAGGATCAAAGGTCGCGCGAATAACTCCCTCGAATCTCAGTTCAGGCGTCGCGGCCCCTTTCGGCACAAAGATCAGGTAGGATTCGCCTTCTTTTGCGAGACACCAGGCTTGCCCTGACTTTCCCTCCGCATTGCCGACGAGAGCGTCATTCGGCTCCATTTCCCAGAACGGGATTTCGTTGTCATAGAAAAACTCCAGGGCTATCCGGCAGAAATCCCAGCTCCGGTCTCGACTGCGGAAGTCTTCACAGATGAGGTCGTTCCCGGGGAGCCGATAGCCAAAGTAATACTCCACCCCGGCCCCGCCGGCCATGAGATTGCCCCAGAGCGTTTCGCGACGGATGTCATGAAGGTCGTAGCTGCGGTTCCCGCTCTTGTAGCGGGCCCTTCCGTCGAACCCCCGGTAGCCGGGATCGGGCGGCACGCCGAGATCGGCGGGGTTCTGCTCGTCATTGGCGACGACCCATGGTCTCCCCGACCCGGCTGATGCCTGAATCCATTTTGCGGTTCGCTGATGAACCTTGTCCCAGGGGTTTTGCAGGGAAGCGCCGGTCAAAGCTGACTGCTCTCCCAACAGATTCGGATAGACTTTGTCCTGTTGGTCCGGAAAAGTGTGAATGACGACGGGATGATCGTAGGGATCTGTCTCACGAATGAATTCCGCCATCGCCCGGATCTCTTCCGGTGACTGCGTATTTTCCTCACCGATATTCCAGTTCAGCGCAAGGTGGTGGCCATAGCGGGCAATCAGTTCGCGCAGGTAAAGTTTGCGCTCGGGGCCAAGTTTGCCGCCGTCAAGCGAGGTCGGAACGGTTCCGGTTTTTGATTCCCTGTGCCCCGTCCGGTTGTCATCGATCTCCGTTTCCTGCAGTTTGAAATGCAGGTAGAGTCCGTTCGCGGTGGCATGATCGAAAATGATACCCCACTGATCGAGCTTTGAGCAGTCGTAGTGAAATTTCTCATCGCGTGAGACGAAAGGCCAGACGTTGTCGCCATCACCACCCGCGTTGTAGGTGAGAAAGGAAAAGGAATTCAGCCCTTTGGCGGCGAGATAGTTCAACGCTCCGATGAGTCCTTTTCCTTTCCCGTCCTGCCAGAAACGATCCCCGTCCTGCCAATCCTGAAAATGCGGCTCCCAGGTTTTGAGGGGTCCTTTTTCGGGGTTGTTTGCGACCGTTCCGTCGAAGTCGGTGTAAGCGAGAAGCGTCTCGGGGGCATCGGGGCCCGCCTTGAGAAATCGGGATTTGTCCCCGGCAAACTGAAGGTAGCGCTCGCCGATATAGGTGAGTCGTCCGCGACCGCGGAAGTCGCGTCCCGTTTTGTCGGAGGGCGCAATTTCAAAGCTTCCGCTCGCGCCGTCGCCGGGGAGGGCCGTTCCGTCGAGGCTCCGGAGTGAAATGGTGTAGTTCCATTTCCCGGGTAGATCGGGCGAGAGATGGGCCCGCCATTTCGTGCCGTTCGTGGCCGAAGTTTCCGCAGCATTTCCATCGGCCGCGAAATAACCCGGGACTTCGTAGGAAGGGGTTCCCGACGGGTGTGTGAACTGCACCTCAAGCGTGATGTCGGTGAACGGATTGGGATCGGTGCCCGTTTCTTCGGCAAAGGGACCGTCGATCGTGAGGGTTACCGCATGCCAGGTTTTCAGTTCACCGGAGATGGTGACGGATCCATCGCCGTCAGCGGCGGAGAGACTGCCCGCGAGCCAGCCGAAAAGCACAAAGGAGAGGAGGGATTTCATGCGCTCCGTGTATCGAATCTCGATCCACTTGTAAACGAAATGCGCGCTAGAGCGTGAGTTCGCGGAAGCCGCAAAAAAGCTTTCCGTCATCTGCCGGGTCGGCGGGAAAGGGTAGATCGCCGTCGAGATATCGATCACAGCTGGCGCGGAATTCCCTGAGCGAAGTTGCGCGTCGAAGCTCTTCATTCAACTGCCCTTCGCCGATGCCGGAGGCAATGTAGTTCGTGAATTTTTTCAGCCGGTGCACCAGTTGCGTTTCATTGTCGAAATCACCCTCCTCTTGAATCTCTTCGCCGAGCTCGATGAGGTAATCGCGGAGATCACGAAGCGTTGGAATCTGAATCTCAGATCCTGACAAAGCAGCCTTTACCTGAGCGAAGATCCAGGGATTCCGGATCGCGCCGCGCCCGATCATGAGTCCGGACGCTCGGGTTTGCTGATGCATCGCGAGGGCCGTTTCCACGGAGACGATGTTCCCGTTCGCGACGACAGGAAAGGGAAGCGTTTCGACTGCGCGGGCGATGCAATCCGGGTGAACCGGTGACTGGTATTTTTCCCTGACGGTGCGGCCATGGATCGCGAGGCCATCAATGGGAAGCGAAGCGAAAAGGTCGAGCAGAGCATCGAACTCATCCGGCGACTCAAAGCCGATCCGGGTCTTGAGAGTCAGGGTTCCCCGAATGACAGGCCTCAGCTCGTAGGCGATGTGGCGGATTAATTCCGGATCGCGGAGGAGAGCGCCTCCTGCCGCCTTGCCGCAGACCTTCGGGGCGGGACAGCCGAGATTGAGATCGATCCCCGCGCAGTCGGTCGCCGCCTGGATCAGGCGGGTCGTTCGCACAAGGTGCTCCGGATCGTTTCCGATCATCTGGGCGATGACCGGTTTCGACGACGGCATTTCCGTGATCGAACGCAGGATCGCTTTCTCCGGATGCGAATCACGATGAACCCGGAAATACTCCGTCACGTAGAGGTCCGGCCCGCCCCGTCGCTCGAGGCAACGCCACAGCGGCAGAACGGAAACGTCCTGCATCGGGGCGAGGGAGAGGGTGGGAGGCTGGGACACCATCAGACCAGACAGGGTTCGGTCTGAGAGTCAACAGGGTTAGGTCGCGGGGAAGTGGATTTCCTACTCTTCCTCCATCTCCTTCTTCCGCATCGGCATCGTGTCGATGAGCTTGAAGAGTTTTACGAGATCGAAGTCTTTCTTCTGGGCGGCTTTGATTCCGCCGTCTTTGCCGATGAGAATGATGAGAGGAAGCTCAGAGCGTTCACCCAGTTTGAGTTTGGTGCGGATCGACTTCCGATCTTCTTCGCTCAGTTCTTCCGCGTAGCGGCGGCCCGTCTTTCCTAGATCACCAATATGGAAGAGAACGAGGTCGCGATTGCTGATGTTCTTCTTGCCGCGCTGAATCTGCTTCTCGAGCTGGGAGAGATTGTATCCCGAGCCTTCGGGGAAATCGAGGAGGAGGACGCGATTCTTCCACTTGAGATCCCCAAGAACGTCGGCATCTGCGGAAGAGAGGGTCATGATCACAAGCAGGGTGGTGAGAAGGATTTTCATGCGTTGCGCAACTTGCAGGTAGGAGGAGGAAGGATCAAGCAGTCAATGAGCATCGATTCAGTCGATGCTAAAAACTGTTTTTATCGATTCGTGGTTGCGGCTCTGAATCGATACACTGACGCTGAATAACCCCTTGTTTTGCTATGGAAGGATACTTGTTTTTGATGATAGCGGCTCTTCTCGTCTTGGTCCTCATGCTTTTGTCTAAAGTCGAGGGACTGCGAAGGGACTTAATATCGGTGAGCCGGAATGTCGACAAGCTCCCTGACCGGATGCGGGAAGTTGCTGCTGAACTCTTGATCGGGAAAACGGCGGAATCTGACTCGGTCGAAGCAGCGCTTGAGGAAGAAGCGGTTCCTGCAGGACCCGAGCCACCGGGGCTGGAAACCCCCGAACCTGTCGTCGCCAAGCCGCCCCCGCTTCCGGCAAAGGCAGCACCTCAGGAGATTGCCGCGAGAGCGGCGATGAACCCGACTCCGCCGCCGGTGAACCCTCAACCGGCGAAGGAGCCATCCGCATTCGAAACCGCGGCCAAGGAAGCGATGCAGAAAATCTGGAACTGGCTCATCGTCGGGGAGGAACACCGCCCCGAAGGAGTCACGAGCGAATTCGCGATCGCGACGACCTGGCTCATTCGCCTCGGCGTCATGATTCTGATCATCGGCATCGGATTCTTTCTTCGTTACACGAGTAGCAACGAAGCGGTCGGTCCACTCGTCCGTGTCTGTGTCGCCTCCCTCACCGGTCTCGGGATCCTGGCGGGAGGGATTCGCCTCATGAAAGGGCGTTATGAGTTGCTCGGTCAGGGCCTCGCCGGAGCCGGCTTTGCGACGTTTTACTTCAGTTTTTTCACGGCCCATCGACTTGAGGTTCTCAACACGCCGGTGGCGTTTGCGCTCATGATTCTCGTGACGATTGCGGCCGGGGTCATTGCGTTGCGCTATGCCTCGCTCCTCATCGCCGTTCTCGGCATGGCGGGTGGATACCTGACCCCGTTCATGATTGAGGCGGATGCGCCGGGCGTGGTTTCGCTCTTCAGTTATGTGCTCTTGTTAGGAATGGGGGTATTCTTCATGGCGTGGAAGAAGGAATGGCGCGTGCTGAATTATCTCAGTTTTGTGGCGACCTCCCTGATCACGCTTCGAGCGGTGGATCAGGGATTCCTGCCGGAGCGGTTCTGGCAGTTCATGCCCTTCCTCGTTGCGTTCTTCGTGCTCTTCTCAACGGTGACCTTTATTTTCCATCTCGTTCATCGGAAGAAATCGACGCTGCTGGAGCTGCTCTTTTTGTTTCTCAACGCAGGGGTCTTTTTCAGCTTTGCTTACGGTCTGGTTGAAAAGACGTTTTCGAAGGAGGCGATTGCGGCGGTCACGATTGGGCTGGCCGTTTTCTACATCATTCATATCCGGGTATTCCTGAAGCGCGGGATTCTCGACCGCGGGCTGCTCATGAGTTTCATCGGTTTGGCGTCGCTCTTTGTGGCCATCACCTTGCCGCTTCTACTTTCGAGTGGATGGATCACGGTGAGCTGGGCGGTGCAGGGATTCGTGATGCTCTGGATCGCGAGCCGCATGAAAAGCGAGTTTCTCCGTCAGCTTGCCTACGTGCTTTACCTGGTCGTTCTCGGGCGAATCGCGCTTCTCGATCTCTCGCAGCAGTTTGATGGAATCAACCGTCAGGTGCCGACCGGCGAATACTGGGCCGGATTGCTGCAGCGCCTCATGGTCTTCGGGATACCGATTGCGTCTTTCTTCGCCGCCGGAAGATTGTTTTCAAAGGAAAGTGAAACTTCTTCCGACTGGCTCGTTTCCGAGGGAAATGACATCAGGCCGTGGTTCGGGCACTCTCGTCTAAGCCGGGGCTGTTTCTGGATCGTCGTGGTGCTTTCGTTTGTCGTCCTGAATGTCGAGGTCTTCTTCAGCATTGGAAACCACTTTGAACCGCTGATGCGTCCGGCGATGACGCTGGTGTGGATTGCGCTTGGCGCGGTTCTCCTTCGGGAGATGCTGGCGAACCGCGAGACGGTCGCGACGGTGTTCTTCTGGATTCTCGTGGGAGCTCTCGTCGTGAAGGTTTTCCTTGTCGATGTGTTTTACTGGAATCCGGGATGGGATCTCGCCTACTCGTTCAGAGAGCCGGTCGCGGATGTGGGGATGCGACTGCTCAACTACGGATCGGTCGCGGTCTTCTTTCTCTTCGTCTGGCAGTTGCTGTTCAGGAAAACGAACCGTGAGGCCCTTTCGCGTGCTTTCGGCTACCTCGCACTTGGCTCGGTTTTCATTTACACCTCGCTGGAGTTTTGGAGTGGTCTCACTGAGTTTCTCCCGGAGTTCAGAATGGGAGGCCTCTCGATCTTCTGGTCCATCTTTGCGTTTGCGCTTCTTCTGACCGGCATCTCCAAATCAAAGGCGGTGATGCGGGGACTGGGTCTTGTCCTCACGGGAATCGTCATCGTGAAAGTATTCTTTGTGGATTTGGCAGGGTTGGATCAACTCTATCGAATCGTCGCTTTCATCATTCTCGGGGTCGTGATTCTGGCCGGGTCCTTTCTCTATCTGAAATACCGCCATCGCTTTCTCATGGAAGAGGTGGACTCAAGCTCCTCTGACTCATGAAGTATCTGATTTGTTTCTTTGTCGGCCTCCTCATGGTCCCTGCCAATGGGGCGGGAACGGTGACCGGCCCCTTCCGCTACACGCAATCGGTGACAGGGGAATTACGGGGAAAATCACTCGGGTCTGTTTCCCTCGAGCCGGAAGTCTTTCGCGAGACGCAAACTCACTTCAGGGACCTCCGTCTGATTCATGAGCAGGATGGCATCGCGGTGGAAGTCCCGTATTTGCTGGTCCCCAGAGAAGTCAAAGGACCCGTCAGGGCGCAGCGAATCCCGGCGACGGTTGAACAGTTTGATCAGCAGGAGGACGGCAGCCTCGTGGTGGTGATCAAGTTGGAGAAAGAGGCAAGAGCTGCCGCTGAGGTGAGGGTTGAGAGCGAACTGAGGGATTTTGAAAAAAACGTCAGGATTGAGGGAAGTATCGACGGAGAGTCCTGGGAGGAACTCGTCGGCGGGGCTCTAATTTTCGATTACGCCCGCTTCATCGATTTTCGTCGCACTACGGTGAAGCTGCCTGAGAACATGTATCGTTGGTTTCGTGTCAGGATCGAAGGAGCTACGGATCGTCAGCTTTCGCTGACCTCGACCCTGCGACGGCAGGTGAGCGAGTCATCCGGCGTCACGGTCGAACGTTCGCAGACTGAAACAAAGAGACCATTCCGGATCGAAGGGCTTGGTTTCTTCACCCTGACAGAGGAAAAGGGCGATGAGGAGAAGTCGCTTCGAACGTATCCCGTAGAACTTACGGAAAGCAGGGAGAATGAAGAAAGGAAGCAGAGCGAGATTCTTCTGAAGACGGACGGGGCTCCCCTGATAGATTTGGTCCTGGAAACCGGAGAAACCAATTTCCGCCGCGAGGTTGAATTGCAGGTTCCGGTGGAAGGGGAAAAGGATGCCTGGAGAACGATTCGAAAGAGTGAGATTTTTCGTTACGAGATTGATGATTTCAAAGAGGAGCAACTCCTCGTCGCGGTTTCGGAGAGTGCTGACGGGCTTCGTTCCAGGCAGCTCCGCTTGTTGGTTCACCGGGGAGACAATCGTCCGGTCAAAATTTCGGGGGTGAGGGGAGAGGGCAGGATCCACGACCTCTTTTTTATGAGCCCGGCGGGGGGAGCGCTGAAACTGTTCTACGGTGCTGCCGATGAATCCGTCGAAAAGCCGGCCTATGACGTTGCTGCGATTCGAATAGGGATGCGCCGCAAGATGGCTTCGTTGCCGTTCGAGACCGGCGAGGTCTTGGAGAATCCGGACTATCTGGAGGCAAAGATGCCTGTTCAATGGTCGGAACAGCGCTGGATTCTGTGGATCGTCGTCGCCCTGATCGTTGCGGGGTTGACGTGGATTTTGATGAGTTCCGCCCGGCTGGTTGAAAAAGCTAATGTCGAATAACTAGG
>JARGOP010000137.1 GCA_029233965.1 Verrucomicrobiales bacterium
CAGCATGGCGATGACGCTCCATGCCGAACCCACCAGCACCAGTTTCACCCTGCTATCTGCCGAAACCGGTGCCGCAGGCGGAACCGCCACCAGCGCGTCATTCTCAGTCGACACGGTGACCGGCAGCGCCGTCGCCGGCGGCGTCTCGAACATCACCACCGGCGGTGTGCAGGCCAAGGGTGGCTACACCGGGCAACTCTACGATGCGACATCGTTGGCCGTATCGGCGGATCCCGCTGCGACCGTCAACGAAGGCGATGCGGTCCAGCTTTCCGCTCTCGTCACGATGGACGACGACACGACTCTCGCCACGACCGACGTGGCCTGGTCCGTTCAGGACGGCCCTGCGACGGTAAATGCCGACGGCCTCGCCATCGGTGGAACGGTCACCGCCGACGCCGCTGCGACGGTCCGGGGAACGCTCGACGCGGTCTTCGGGGAACTCTCCCTGTCGGTGATCAATCTGCCCTACGCCTCGAGCCCGATCACCTGGACCGATCCCGCATCCGGCGGAAACGGCCCCTATCGGGTTCTCTTCGGGACCGACCCGGGTTCGCTCGTCGAGGTCGCCACGCCGGGTGTGAATTTCTACAACCCCGGTCAGCTCGACATGGGAACGACCTATTTCTACCAGATCTTTGATTCGGAGAACAACGACCTTACGCCCGGCGGACAAGGTCCCGCGAGCTTTGCCACGAGCCTGTTCCGACCCGACATGCGGATCGGGACGAAGGGCCTGCCGAGCAGCCACCGGGGCAATGATATCTACAACCTGACCGGCGGCGGCCAGCTGGCGAGCATCAAGATGAAGGGGAAGAAAAAGGGTAAGGTCTACTTTTCGGTGGAGAACGACGGCGACGCCATCGACGACCACACCGTCCGCGGGACCAAGGCGAGTAAGAAGTTCAAGTTCATCAAGTATTTCCGGGTGAGCGACGTTCGGGCCAACATCACCGCGGCAGCGATCAAGACCGGCTACGTGCAGGAGGACGTGGCCCCGGGCGACATCGTCTCCTACGAGATCCAGGCGAAAGCGAATGGCAAGAAGCGGGCTTCGCAGACTCTGAAAATCGGCGCGACCTCCGCCAGTGACTCACGCGGCAGCGACCTCGCGAAGTCGAAGCTGAAGGGCTTGGTGAAGAAGTAATAGAGCCGTTCGCGCCATCGCAGCAAGCGATCGCCGGGACCGGCGATTCGCGGTGCAGCGCGCGAAGCTACTCCACCAGGTCGAAGCTCACCCCACCCTGGTGACGGAGTCCACTGTGACGCCGGGTATGAATGTCGGCCGCTTCCGGTTGTTGAAGCGTTGCCTGTGTGAGCTGAAACTCGTCGCCGGAGAACGAGACGGTCAGCCCATCGATTCGCTCGGGCAGGCGCAGGGTATAGCGAAAGTCGCCCTTCAATTCCGTCCCGAGATCGGGGAGGGGAGAACCGAAGCGGGAAACCCGGATTGAAACCGGGGATGCCGCTGATCCGGAGATCTCGACCTGGCTTCCATGTGCTGCCCTGGCGATCTCAATGGTGTTTTTCTCCATGCCCAGCACCGTCACACGGATGCGCTGGTGGAAAGGAATTACGTAGACCGTTCCCTCCATCCGTCCATCGGCGCGGACGGATTTGATCAGACCGGTGTGATCCGGACCGGTCCCGATCGAGACCACGTGAAACTTCTGTTTCCCTTTCTGCCAGGGGCGCACCTGACCGATTCCCCCGGCCTGTCCGGGACGGGGCGGATCTTCGAGAATGAGGTTCTGCAGGGCGGCATGCAGGGTGCGGTTCTTTTTGTCATCGTCAGGAACTTTGTCCCGCCCGGTATGATTGCTGCCCCAGTAGAGCGGATGAATCGCCTTGGCTCCGCTTTCGAATACGTAGCGAAGTTCCTTTTCAACGATTTCAGCTTCGGTACGGAGCGGCTGAAATTCTCCCATCACGAAGCTGTCGAAACCCGAAGTTCGCGTTGCGTTGATGATGTTCGTGTCAGGCTGGTCGTAGTTGACTCCGAACTTGGTAAAGCCAAAGCCGACCCCCGCGGTCATCGCATAGTCGATCGGAGTGATCCGGGTGACGCCCTTGAGCGGGCGTGGAATGGCGTAGGTGTCGGGAATCTGGTGACAGCGAATCATCTCGGGCGGGATTCCGGCGAGCAGCGCTTCCCGATAGGTGAGGGCGAGGGTTCGATTGATGACATGACGATTGAACTCGATCCAGGCGAGGAGAAAAGGATTGTCGAGCGAGTATCGATCCCACGAGGCCCGGCCCAGTCCGCGGGGGGCATCAAAGAACTCATCGAAGCGAACGCCGAACTGCTTCTCCCAGGCGGCCGGATCTTCGCCATAGTGCCGGACGAGCCACTCGTAGAATCCGCGGATCATGTATGGATTGTAGTCGCCCACGCTCTGGTTCACGGCGACGGCGGATTCAAATTCGTGGTTCGGTTCGATCGACGGCGCCATCGCCGGGTTGGTCCGGTAGAGCGGAGCCCATTCGCGCAGGAAAGATCGGAGCGTCTCCGTGTAGAGCCCCTGCATCGCTTCGTTGCCGGGTGCGTAGGTGCTGGAAATGAGCCCGTTCTCTCCGAGCTGTTCAAAGCCGCCGATGTTGCCGAGCTGGCTCTGCATCATGTTCCGGTTCAATCCCGTTTCGGGATCGGTCTGGCGGGCCCAGTCGACAAAGAGCTGCCGGAACTGACGATGCGTGAAAGTCGGATTCCACATCTTCCGTGCTTGTTTGGTCAGGGGGAGAAAGGCACCCCGCTTGCGCAGGTCGGCCACGAAAGCGGGCCCGCCGAAGGCATCGCCGTTTTCCGGGTCGGTGTAACGTGGCGAGGTCGCGTCGACACGCATGTGTCCATACTTGGCGAAGCGAATGTGTTGGGCGTCCTTCTTTCCCTCAAAGACACCGAGTTCCTCTTCGAACTCCTTCGGCAGTCCGAGCCAGAATTCGTTTTCCTCGACGCCGACATCCTTGCCTCCGAAGGTGTTGTCCGGCTTGATGTCATAGACGTGGGAGCGAAGCGGCTGCGGCCCGCCCGCCCAGAGATGGCCCTTATGGAACGCGGAAGCAAAAACGGATCGGCCTGCCGGAAGAAAATCGAGCGAGCGTTCTTCCCGCGTCTCGTTGGGAAAATCGATCGTGGTGAGAAGGCGCTTCGGATCGGTGTAGACAAGCAACCTCCGGTTCCCGTCGGAAATCTGCGTTTTCCCCTTCGGGATTTCGAAACTCTGAATCCGCTGGCCTCCGGAGTCATACAGGGCAGCACTCCCGCCCCGGCTCGATGCGATGGCGAGGAGTTCCCCGTCACCCTCGAGGAAATCTCCCGATGCCAGAACATAGGGGCCGTCGAACGGAGGTTCGATCGTCTGTTGGGCAATCCCGCTCTGATCAAACAGGGTTACCTGCCCCACCGAACCCTCTTGGATCGGTGTGGCGGCGATGAACTTTCCCAGGCATTCCACTTCGACACCTCCGCGGACGGAAGGGGGAAAGGCGAGAAACTGCACTTCGGCTATGCCGTAGGGACTGAGAACCTGAATGAGGGTGTGATTGTCAGGGTGGGCGCCTTCCCCGACGACCATCTGCGGGGCGAGCGGAACTTTGGCGGGTGGCAAATCCTTCGAAAGCCGTTCCGTTGCCGTGGCGAGATCGAGATGTTCATCCATCACCGCGATGTGGTGGTTTTCGGAATGGCGGA
>JARGOP010000066.1 GCA_029233965.1 Verrucomicrobiales bacterium
GCAACATTTCGTGACAGACAAGGGCCTGGCGGGAGACTCTGGCTTGCCGTCAGCGGATCGCTGATCGTCTGCCCACGCGAGGCAAAAATCCGCCGTTTACTCGAGAGAACGCGCGGCATCTGTCGAAACAGACACCGCCTAGGGCGGAAACCCGAAACTCAGTTTCACTGCCGCATATTCGGGGTGGATCGAGCCGTCTTTGCATCGAATCACGAGCGGCGGCTCCTCCCAGGTCTGACCATGCATGGACTCAGGAAGATCAGCTTCACGCATCATGATAAAGACGGCAAGGAGCGCAGGATCCGGATCGCGTAAAACGATGGATCGCTGTCTCACAATCGTGAGGCCGGCCTGATTCGCGCCCTCCCGGACCCGCTCTTGCTGCTCCGGCGGATTGACCGGAAAAACACAGGCAAAGACCCCGCCTGTATCAAGGTGGGCGGCGGCGCACTCGCAGTAGTCCGCGATCGTGCCGCGCACCTCGAAACGACAGGCGACCTTTTGCGGGTGGTCCCCTTCCACTCCTGTCCCGGGAGGAAAATAAGGCGGACTCCCGAAAACGAGATCGAATTTTTCCTCCGGCTTGAGCATCGATTTATCACGGAGATCCCCCTGCCGGATCTCAAAGCGATCCCCGAGCCCGTTCCAACGCACCGACTTTCTCGCGAGGCGGATGCTTTCCTCCTGCGCCTCAATGGTCACGACCGGCACCTTCGGTAAACGCCACGCCGCTGTCATCGCGACGGTGCCGATTCCGCTTCCGAGATCGAGAATGCTCCGGGCGGTCGGACACCATGAGGTGCCATACCACGCGGTGAGAATGTCATCGGTCGAGTAGCGATGCCCCTTTTTAAGCTGAAAAATCCGGAAATGACCGCAGAGAACATCAAGGGTCTCCCCTTCTTCGATGACGAGTTCAGGGTGTTCGATATCACCCGGCACCGGGTCGCCGGGAATCGCATACCCGCGGAAGTGCGTCTTGGGTGAAATGTCTTTCTTCGGGTTCCCCATGGTCGCCGGACTATGCCTCACCCCTTCCCGGGTATCGCGGGGAAAATTCGAAAAAAAACCGCAATCCCGTCCCCAATCCTCCTTCCCGATTCTCCTGATTTCCGGAACGATGGCTCGCATGAAGAAGGACCTCTCACGCCGAAACTTTCTCTCGCAGGCAACCGCCGCCACCGCTGCCTCCACTCTGGGTTTTCCCGCGATCACGAGATGCCAGTCTCCGAATTCGAAGCTCGGCATCGGACTCATCGGCGTCGGAGGTCGCGGCAGAGTCCACGTCAAATCCTGTGCCAATGAAGAGATCATTGCGATGTGCGATGTGAACGAAAATATGCTCGGTGCCGCGCTTGAATCGGCGCCCAATGCAAAAGGAGCGAGAACTTCAACCGACTTCCGCCACTTCTACGAAAACCTTGACGGGATCGACGCCGTCGTCGTTTCGACCACCGAGCACACTCACGCCTTCGCCACCCTTCCGGCGCTCGCAGCGGGGAAGCATGTCTACTGCGAGAAGCCTCTCACCCGCGACGTCCACGAATGCCGTATCGTCACGGAAGCCGCTGCCAAAGCCGGGGTGCAGACGCAGATGGGAACCCAGGTTCATTCCTGGGACAACTACCGCCGCGTTGTCGAACTGATCCAGCACGGGGCGATTGGTCCGGTCACCGAAGTCCACACGTGGGTCAGCCGTGCCTGGGGGTGGCAAACCGAGGCGGAAGCGCTCGCGAACAAAGACATCATCTACACGCCTGACACACCCACCACGAGCATGCCGGTTCCGGACGCGCTCGACTGGGACACCTGGATCGGTCCGGCACCCTACCGTGATTTTCACGAATTCTACTTTCCCGGCCCGCGCTGGTATCGCTGGTGGGATTTCGGGAACGGCACCATGTCTGATCTCGGCAGCCACCGGAATGATCTTCCCTGGTGGGCGCTGAAACTGGACGCACCGCTCGCGATCGAGCCGCTCTCCGGCCCGAAAGCCCATCCTGATATCGCGCCGGCCTCAATGAGCGTGAAATACACCTTCGGCGAAAGGGGCGAGGGCTACCCCGCCCTTTCTCACACCTGGTATCAGGGCACCGAGAAACCAAAGATATGGAAAGACGGGGGGATCCCGAATTGGAACGATGGCACTCTTTTCATCGGGGAAGACGGAATGCTCCTCGCTGACTACAAAAAGTATCTCCTTCTCCCCGGGGAAAAATTCGCGACCTACGAACCGCCCACTCCCTGGATCGAGCCTTCCCCCGGCCAGATGGAGGAGTGGATCCGGGCCTGCAAAGGAGACTCCCGCGAACCGCTCTGTCACTTCGGATACGCCGGTCCGCTCACCGAGGCCAACCACCTCGGAAACGTAGCCTATCGCTCCGGGAAGAAGCTGGAATGGGAACCCGAATCCATGACCTTCCCGAATGCTCCCGATGCGGAGAAATTTCTCAGGAGATCCTACCGCGAAGGCTGGAGCCTGACCTGACTCTGTTGAGCCGCTACTCAACGCCTCCAGATCCGCACCTCGTCGACCGCCGAGTGGCGGGGCGTAAGGAGCCGGAGAAGCCGCTTCGTTGGATGCGCGAAGCCTTCCGATTGAAAGCTTCCCACTTTGACGCCGTTGATCTCAGCGGAAATCTGATCGCCGTCGACATGAACGAGAAGATCATGCCAGACGCCTTTTTCAATGGGATTTGGAAACGACTTCGTCTTTGCCTTCAGAAGATTCGCCTTCTCCGGAGTGAGCGTGCCCGCTTCTCGCGCGGCACGAATTTCCAAATTCATGACCCCGGTCTTTTTATCCTCGAAAACCACCTGATCGAGTCCGATCACCGCGTCGAAAAGATGACCCGCGTGAACTGATTTCAACCCGAGGTCGGCAAAGTTCAGCCGAAGAGTATCACCCTCGTTCTCAAGCTTGAAACGCATTCCCACGGTCCCGTTTTCAAAGGCAAATTCATGACGCACCGAGACTGCGTGGTTAGCTCCCTCCGCCGTGTGCATATACATCGCACCATCGCGAAGATCGACCTGCTTCTGCCCGCCCGCAGTCATCTCGCTGCTGGTGGTCCATTCATTCCCCGGTTCGTCTTTGCGTTCCTGGGACTCGCTTCGCTCAAAGTCGTCTTCGAAAATGAGTTCCCCGAAGGAGTCTTCCGCGAAAGCGAAACCGGTCAGGAAAAACGAAAGCACCAGGGGGGAGAGGAATTTCATGGGGAGGAGATCAGTTCTTCATACCACTCGCGGAGTTTCACCGTCGAGGGGCGGTCATCAAGAAACATTGCGGTGTCATGAAAGCCAAGCCCCGAATTCACCCAGGTCCACGCGACCTCCGGACGGGTTGCCTCGACCACCGGCCGGTATTTTTCAGCATCATTATCGGTCTGGAAAATCGCCTTGCCCTGAAACCGTTTCGCCCGAAGCACCGCATCTTCCATCGTCGATTCCCTCCACCTCGATCCGTCGTAGTGCTGGCAGCCGTGAATCCCTTTCCAGAAGGCCGCAATTTCCTCGTCCCGCAGCCCGATAAATCCGCACGCGATCGATCCTCGCGAGAATCCTGTCAAAACCATATGATCCCGATCCCCCCCGAACCTCCCGACCACCTCTTCGATGGCAGCTTTCGCGTAGGCTGTAGTGTCTTCGGCATTCCCGAATCCACTCTCGATTATCCGGTCGGCATCGCGATCAACAAAGGGGAGACTGAGAAGGATCGATCCCTCCCCTTTCGTCATCCCGTAGCCGATTACGCACTGATCAGGCAGCCCGGTCGAGTAGCACTTTGCGTTGAGAAAAATATTTCCGGGGTATTCGACGATCACCGGATACAGCTCCCCCTCCCGCCATGAGGGCGGCAGGTAGAGCACCGAGTAGATCCCTGATCTTTCCTCCCCGGCGAGTCGGTATATGACCCGCTTTCCCGGTGAGGGCATCCCCTCCTCCAACTCCGGAACGAGGATCTTTCCCGGGGGAATATTCAAATCCCCTCCCTCCCCTTTCAGAGCGATCAACCCGATCTCCAGATCAAGATCAGGCGTGGATCCGCGAACCATGATCTGCAACCGGTCCACATCGGCGGGATTAATCTTTGGCGTCTTGTCAGGAAAGAGTTCATAGAGATCAGCTCTGAATTCCCTCTCCTCCCCCGGAACCAACTTTGCGAAATCCCCCACCGCGCTCCAGCCCTGAGTCCCGCAAACCCAGAGCATCGTGTCCACCGAAACCGTCGAATGATTCTTGATTGATGTCGTCAGTTCCGAAAACCCACTGATATCCCGGCGATGGTTCGGCGCATCAAAAGTCACCCAGGCGTAGGTGTGATTCGAGTCCGGTTCGCCGGCCGCGATCCTGACGGCACCTTCGTCCCCAACCACGGCAATGACACCAGTCTGCTCGTTCAACTCAAGTGAGTCCCAGCGAACCGTGGACGTCCCGGCGGAGGAAACTTTCACGAGGAACAGAATGCCGATGAGCCAACGAATCATGAGGTAGCCCTACTGGGTTTTGATCGAAAAATCCAGTTCCTGTCCACCTCTCAAGACCCGAATCGGAATGTGATCCCCCTTCTTTGTCTTCTCCAGAATATGAGCAATCAATTCAGCTTCGGTGGACTCTTCGGTGACGCCCGCAACCGAAACGAGTCGATCATCCGGCCTCACCCCCGCATCACGCGCGACAGCATGATTTCCATATCGTCCCACATTTTTGACACGGAGTCCGAGCGGTATCCGCTCTTTCGATTTATCCGGCTCCAGAACCATGCCACCGAGAACCATCCGCCGAAGATCCCAGGTCGAAACCCGCCATCCGAAATCAGATCCTGTCCGCCATCCGGACTCAAGGTTCAACGTCAACCCAACGCTCTCGCGAGACCTTCGAACCTGCAGCGGAATCTCAGCCCCGCTCGCCGCGGTCCGATGCAGAACCCACTGGAAATCAGCTACCGAAACGAGAGCCTGCCCCTGCGCCAGCACTAATTCATCTCCGACTTTAATCCCGGCCTTTGCGGCAGCAGAGCCTTCCGCCACCTTCCGCACGCTTGCCCGTTTCCGGGGATCAAGTGTGATTCCGATCACTTCAGGCATCGGGTACGGGTAGAGAATCTCAGGAGGAACCGGTTGAAAGGCGTCCCGGAATTCCTGTCGCTCCGCGTCGTGGATCTGGTGGCAATGAATGCAGCTCTTTGCGACCTCATTGTCATAATTGATCTGAGGGGTGTATTCCTTCATTTTGGGATACTGCTCGGCGGTGGGATATCGCGGAGTCGGCCCCCGCTTCGCCACAAGCGAGGCGGCATTGTCAGGGTAGTTCCGATGAAGCGCGAGGACGGCTTCCATCGCCGCCCTCATTCCTTCAAGCGAAATGTCCCGGTCTGCCTCCTCCGGCTTCGCGTCGCGCGTTCCAAACCGTCCATAGATCATTCCATCCGCGTTCATGAAAATAACCGCGAACGACATGTCATAGTCGAACTGGAACCGGGCAAGATCGACCCCGTTCATCTGGATCATGCGGAGACAGATAAACTGATCCATCAACCCGGCGATCACTGCATCGCGACGAACAACCTGTTCGTCGAACGTCTCACAGGCGTGTCATGGGATACATCGAAAGACAATCAGGAGAGGCTTGCCCGCCGCCGCTGCGCGCTCTTCCGCACGGGTCAGATCGTTGTAAATCCAGGTATCATCCGCGCGAAGTTCTTCGCGATCCGCAATCACCTTCTCATCACGCTCTCCGCCGACAGCAGGAAGGCATTTACCTGAAAGGGCCCACATCGATAGAGACAAAACAAGGATTCTCATGTTTCGGATCCTATCAGGATTCCCTGTTGGGAACATTGCATGAAACCGCCTGAAAATTAAGTCACACATCCCTGCGTCGACCGGCGGATCAAGGGCCTCCGGGCTCATCATACAGCTCGTGAATTTTCCCGACCAGAATCTCTTCGATCGTTTTCTCCCACGGGGCAGGATGGATCACGGAGCGAATGAAACGCATTGCCGACCCGCCCTCGTATCCCCCTTCTTCGAGAACGCGGAGACTCGGAATGTAGGTCATGACATCGTTGGAGTAGCCCGCGAACCAGACCGGGGCGCCACTCTTTTCGCCCATCTCACGTTTCAACCGGAGCGCATAATCGACCACGACTTCGCCGCCCATCGTAATCCACGTCATCGTCTCGCCGAAGCGAATCACCTGCACGGGAACCGGATAGCTTTCCGGGAGCGATCCGCCGGCCTTCAGGGCATCGAGCAAAAAAGAGGCGTGCCGTGCCTCGTAGCGATCCCCGGAATTCATACGCTCCTGAAGTTCCCCCGTCGTTGGAGCCGCCTGATACGGAATCTCCGGCCAGGCCAGGGCCGCCCTCAACGGACCGCGGATCTCCGTCGGAGAAGTTTCCATCGCGGCCTCCACGGCCGTGGAAAGCGATCTCCCATGGCGCTCGACATAGACCTGGAGTCGCCGTGGATAGGGATTCTGATCCGCCGAGGCTCCATTGATGAACATGGCGATGGTCCCGGGATGCTCTTCTTCCAGATATTGCTGCGCATAGCCGGGCCAGTCTCCGTTGATCTCCATGACCGAAAGCGTGGTGGCATGACAGGCGTAGCCGAAAAGGATTCCCTTCAGTTTTTTCCCCGCGTCAAAAACCTGCAGGACCGGCACTTCATGGTCGACCGGTCCATCGGGGTTGGGCGAATTTCTCCAGGTGTCGTTTGGTCCCGGCGTGCGACGGTTCATCGCGAATCCACATTTAGACCGCGTAAATTGCAAGGTCGCGGGCTCTAACGAACCAAGACTTTCATCGATCAACCCCTTCAGTGCTGTTCTGAGCACTTCGAGATACTGCGTCACCTGCTGAACACGCAATTCCTGTTCCTCATCCGGGATACTGTCATAGGGGGCCCGGAGCACTCCCTCCGCAGCTCCGGGCGGATGGTAGAGTCGAATCATCGGGCCGCAATGGGTGTGCGAAGAATTGATGATCAGGGAAGCCGGGGCGAGCTGATGAACTTCTAAAGCATACTCCTCGATCTCGAGGCGAAGCTCTTTGGGCACCCCGATAAGATCCAGGGTCAGACAAACGAGACGTCCTCCCACTTCGTCTTCGAGCGCCAGTGCCTTCGCGAAAATCGGCTGCTGAATTTTCTCAGCCGGTCCCTTCCGGGCCGCATAGCCCGCCATCCAAACGCCTACCTCCGGAGTGATGTCGCGCGCCGCCAGTGCCGCCCTCCATGGATACTCTTCGGCACCGGTCGGGATGATTGAAAGAAAGAGAGTTAGTGCGATTACCGATAGGGCCGATCTCATCAATTGAATTGTGCCTCTTCGGCACGATCCGGTCACGAAACTTTTCATCTTTCTGACGGTTGCATCTTGATGCGACGAGACGACGATGAGCCGCTTATGGACCGTCGAATCGTCATTACCGGACTGGGAGTTGTCACCTCGATGGGGTGGGAACTCGATACGTTTTGGGACAATGTGACCAATGGCAGAAGCGGGATCAGGCGCATCAAGGATGCGTTCGATCCTGAAGTCCATAAATGTCAAATCGGTGCCGAGGTCATTGGTTTCGATCACACTCCTTTCTTCGAAAACAAGCGGGATGCGAAGCGCGCCGAACGCTTTATCCAGTTTTCCGTATCCGCTTCCAAAATGGCGGCGACTCATGCGGGGCTCGACTTTACTGCCGGAGATCCCGAACGCGCCGGTGTTTTCCTCGGCACCGGAATCGGTGGACTGAAGACCGTAGAGAAAAATCAGCAAGCCTACACCGAAGGCGGACCGGGCCGGGTTTCCCCCTTCGCCATTCCCATGATGATCGGCAATGCTGCCGGCGGAATCGTGGCGATGGACTACGATATCACCGGCCCTAACTTTTGTGTTACCTCTGCCTGCTCCACTGGAAATCACGCGATCGGAGAAGCCTGGAAAACGATCTTCGTCGGCGACGCGGATGTCATGATCGCGGGGGGATCCGAGGCGACAATTACCGAACTCGCCTATTCGGGATTTACCAACATGCGGGCTCTGAGCCTTCGCAATGGCGAACCCGAAAAGGCCTCGCGACCTTTCGACCAAGACCGCGACGGCTTTGTCATGGGGGAAGGCGCTGGTGTTGTTGTGTTAGAAGAACTGGAACATGCGAAAAAGCGCGGAGCTCCCATTCTTGCCGAGGTGGTGGGCTACGGAACCTCAGCCGATGCATTCCATCCGACGGCCCCTCACCCCGAGGGTCGCGGAGCCTCGCAGTGCATGGAACGCGCTATGAACAGGGCCCGCCTCAATCCGGAGCAAATCAGCTATGTAAACGCTCACGGCACTTCGACACCGTTTGGGGATGTCGCAGAAACGATCGCGATCAAAAATTCATTTGGCGACTATGCAAAGAGCGGACTTCAGGTCAGTTCGACCAAGTCCATGACCGGCCATCTCCTCGGCGGAGCCGGTGGCGTCGAGATGGCGATCTGCGCGCTCGCGCTGCGGGATCAGATCATTCCACCGACAATCAATCTGGACCATCCCGATCCAGAGTGCGATCTCGATTTTGTTCCGAACACCGCCCGTGAAACAAAAGTCGACGCAGTCCTCACCAACTCCTTCGGCTTCGGCGGAACCAACGCGTCGCTGATTCTTTCGCGCTTCGACGGCTAATTCCCCGGCGCTTCCGGAAAGAACGGGAAAAGCCGCCTGAGCTGATCTTTCGAGGGCTTGGAACCATACTCGCAGAGCTCGAACGCTTCCGCGTGCTTCACGGCATTTCCCTGCTCCTTGCCATACCATTCAATGATGCTCTCGCGATGTTTATCCGCGATACGCTCGTGTCGGTTGGACCAGCTCTTGAGCAGAAAATTGACGCGCCGGACAGGATCATCCCCGAAACGTTTCGTTCTCGTTTCTGAATTTCCCAGTGCCCCGCCTTCATAAACCTGAGACTCAAGGGCATCGAGCGCCTTCACTTTCTCCTCGAGAACGTCATCAATCGAAACCGAGAGGGTCGGTGTGAACGGGTAGGGTTTTGTAAAGCTGTCCGGAAAGAAGAAGAACGCCGGGTTCTTTCTCATCGAGGGTGTGTCAGGACAAAAGTTCGGCACCATCACCATGAATGCCGCGTCCTGGACAAGCAGCCCGACGTTCCGGTGATCGGGGTGGTAATCGTAGGGCCGATGCGAGAAGACCAGATCAGCATCCCATTCGCGAATGAGGCGCACAATCGTTTTCCGGTTTTCCAGGGTTGGCAGCAGCTCCCCGTCATGAATGTCGAGCACTTCGACCTCCGTGCCCATGCGCCGTGCCGCTTCCTCGACTTCGGCAGTGCGCCGCTTCGCCAGTTCGCCTCCGGACATTTCCCAGTGCCCGATGTCGCCATTCGTGCAGGAAACGAGTTTCACCTTGTGCCCGAGCTTCGTCCATTTGATGGCGCAGCCGCCAATCTGAAACTCCGGATCATCAGGGTGGGCTCCGAAAGCAATGATCCGCAACGGTTTGAAGGCGGGATCTTCCGCAACCTCCTGAGCCCGGCCATGGCATACGAAGCTGACAAGGCACGCAGTAAGAATCACCGTCTTCGAGAGAGATACATTTTTCATGAGACCATCCTTTCGTGCCCCGGGCTATCACGGAAGAAAAAAAATTCACGCGCAGGGGCGCGATGGCGGCTCCTGCGAGACTGAAATTCACTGATTCACGATGGCAAAATACAGCGGGATGCGAGTTGCCCCCTCCGCCAATCAATCGTAATCTCCGCAGCTATGGCAAAACCCTCTCTCATCTCGTCTTTTGTCCTCGTCTCCCTTTGGACGATGAATCTTTTCGCGATCACTCCGGAGGATCTGGAGAAGAGATACAAGGACCTCCCGACCGTTCCGGAATCGGAAATGCCGGAACTGACGAACGAGCCGACTTCATTCCGGGGCCTCATCGAACACGAAGGCCTCGAAGGACATACCTGGGTGGCATTTCCTTTCGTGGAGAATCCCGGCAGCTTAGGGTTCGATCCTCAGGGCCGTCTCTACGTCGCCGAGGCGAATCGCTTCTGGCAGGGCGTGCCTGATCTGCGCGGCGCCAATGAATACATTCGCGACGACTTTCAGGCGGTCACCGTCGAGGACCGGATGAAGCTCTACGAGAAATTTGCAAGCAGCATCCCGCTCGCCTGGTATACCCGCGTCGCGGATCGCATCATCCTGCTCGAAGACAAGGACGGGAACGACGCTGCTGATTTTCGCACGGTCTTTTCCGACCGCTTCAAGGAGCCTCTCGACGGCATCGGTTTTTCGATTCTGGCCGACGATGGTTCCGTTTACTTCACCTGCATCCCCAATGTCTGGAAACTGACGGACACGGACGGGGACGGAGTCGCCGACGAGGAGGAGGCCATTTCCACCGGCTACGGCGTTCGCATTTCCTTCATCGGACACGACCTCCACGGGATCACCCGCGGACCTGACGGGATGCTCTACTTCTCCGTCGGCGATCGTGGGTATCATGTCACCGATGCGCACGGCAAGGTCCACGAAGGTTCCGGGCGCGGCGCGATCTTCCGCTGTGAGTCGGACGGCTCCGGGCTGGAGGTGTTTTGTGAGGGGCTTCGCAATCCGCAGGAGCTCGCCTTCGACAACTACGGCAACCTTTTCACGTTCGACAACACCGGGGACATCGGCGACCTCGCCCGCATGGTCTATGCGCTCGAGGGCACCGACTCCGGCTGGGACATGTCTCACCAGTCGCCTCACCACTACGTGACCAATCTCGACTGGGGCGACTTTCATCCGGAGAAATCGATGTGGGTCAAAGAGCGCATGTATGATCTCTACAACGAGGAGCAACCGCAATGGGTCTATCCTCCGGCCTCCCATGTCGCCCGCGGACCGTCCGGCGTCACCTACCTCACCGGCGCATCGTTGCCGGAAGATCTCCGCGAAAAATTTCTCCTCACGAACTATCGCGGTCCTTCCGAAGGCTGTACCGTCCTTCTCGTCGATGTTCGTGCCAAAGGAGCGGGCTACGTCGCCATGCCCGAAGAAGTGCTTTTCAAAGGCATCGGAGCCAGCGATGTCGAACTCGGTTACGATGGCGCGATCTACCTCTGCGATTTCGGCGGGGGCTGGAGCGTAAATGAGAACGGCTCGATCCAGGTCGCGAAATCAAAAGACCCCGCCGAGGTTGCCTCCGGTGCCGGGGTTGCCGCTCTCTTCAAAGCCGGCTTCGCGGATCGATCCGTCGAGGAGCTCACCTCCCTCCTCTCCCATGTCGACCGCAGGGTTCGTCAGGCCGCTCAGTTTGCGCTCGTCGACCGGGGCCACGCCGACACGTTAAAGGCGACTGCGGAAAATCAGGGCGACCTCTTCCCCCGCCTTCATGCGATCTGGGGACTGGGACAGCTTGGTCGCCGCGAAACCGAAGTCGTGAGCACTCTCATCGGTTTGCTCGATGACCAAGAAGGCGAAGTGAGAGCCAACGCCGCCCGCGTCCTTGGTGATCTCCGCTCCCCCGCCGCGAAAGCTCCGCTTCTGACCCGCCTCTCCGACGACGCGTCGCTTCGCGTCCGCTCTCTCGCCGCGGTTGCCCTGAGCCGCATCGGTGATTCCGGTGATGAGGAAATCACCTCAGCGCTATTTTCCGCCGTCGTGAAAAACGATTCCGAAAGTCCTGACATTGTCCTGCGTCATGCTCTCCTCACCGGCCTGGATCGAATCGCCACGAGCGAAGCCGCTGCAGAGAAGTCTTCCTCAAGTTCCCGCGAGGAGCGTCTCGTCGCCCTTCTTACCCTTCGCCGCCACGAGAGCCCTCTCGCGACAGCATTTCTCGACGATGAAGATCCCCTCATCGCCCGCGAGGCGGTTCGCGCAATTTATGACACCGGCGCCGTGGATACCGATGCCGGTGAAATTCTCGCCGCACTGGGAGACAAAACCGCATCGCTCCCCGAATCAGTCCAGCGCCGCATCGTCGCTTCCAACTATCGAAAGGGAGGTGCCGACCATGCCCGTGAAATGGTGAAACTGGCCGGCAATGCCGAACTCGAGCACTCCGTTCGCAAGGCCGCCCTCATCGGCCTCAAAGCCTGGGACACCCCGATTGTGACCGACCCGGTCCACGGGACCTATCGCCCTGTCCCCGTCGTCGCGGAAGGGCGTTCCAATGAATCGCTCGCCGGCGCGATTGGAGAAGACCTCAAGCAATTCCTGACCGGACCACACGACTCCGACCTCATTACCCTCGCGATGGAGCTGGCCACCGAAACCGGCATCCAACTCGATCCGGCGACGTTGATGGCGCAGGTGAAAAATACGGGGCTGAATGCGGAACTCCGCGTTGCGATTCTCAACAGCCTCGTCCAGTCCGATGCCGACGGGATCGATGATCTGATCACCGAACTCCTGAACGACAGCGAGTATCAAATCCGTGCTGCGGCCATCACCCATGGCTTCGATCACGAGGTCGAGGGAGTCGCAGAAAAAGCCACCACTGCCCTCAAAGAAGACAAACTCGAAGTCGCCCGCGCCTCGCTCGCCGGGCTCGCGAAGGCTTTCCCTGAAATGCTTCCCGCGCTCTGGAAAGACCGCCAGTCCGCGTTGCGCAAAGGGCTCTGGCTCGACGCCTATCTCCTCCTCAGCGAAGCCGGACATGCCGACGCCGACGCCTACATGACCTCCGACGCCAACGCCGTTTTCCAACTCAGCCTCGAAGGCGGCAACGCGGAAAAGGGAAAGATCGTTTTTCAGAATCAGGGAGCCTGCCTCCAATGCCACAAAGTAGGAAAAGACGGCGGGGTTCAGGGGCCTGACCTCACCGCCGTCGCAAAGCGACTCACCCGGGATAAGATCCTCGAGTCAATCTACAACCCGGGTGCGGAGATCTCGCCCGGCTATGGCATGACCAGTGTCACGCTGAAAAGCGGAGACTCCATCGTCGGACGCCTTTCCACTGAGGCAGAGGATCATCTCATGGTGGTCGGACTCGACAACAATCCGGTCCGCGTTGAGCGCTCCGACGTTAAAGAAGTCGCTCCCCCGGTCTCGGCGATGCCTCCGGTCGCAGCCGCGCTTCCACCGCGCGATCTGCGCGACCTCGTCGCCTTCCTCGCCGCGCAACAGGGTGGCGGCAAGAAGAAGGACGACTCCTCGCACGGTGACGACGACGAAGCGATTGCGAAGTAAATTTATCCGCAGGGCTTGCCGGGCGATACAATATCGCCCCTCCCTGTCTGACCTGTGATTTTTTCACACTTTATTCTTGAACGCTTCCCCTAACTGTGATTTTCTCACAGTTAATGAAACCCTCCCGCGACGAAGTGCCTCTTCCCGAATTCAATCGGACGCAGCTTCACATCATGCAAATCCTCTGGGACGCGGATGAACCGCTCAAGCCTGCCGAGCTCGAATCACGCTTCGAATGGCCCATCGAAAACGCCACCCTGCGATCCGTCCTTGCGCTCATGTTAGAACGCGGTGACCTCGACCGCGAAAAGCGCGGCAAGGCCTTCCACTACTTTCCCCGCCGAAAGAAAGGCGCCGCCGTCAGCGAAATGCTCTCCGGGCTCGCCCGCCTCTTTGGAACCGGTTCCCGCGTCGGTCTTCTCTCGCAACTCATGCAGGAAGACTCCCTCAGCGAAGAGGAAATCCGGCTACTCCGTGAACTCGTCAACGCTACTGACAAACCCACCCCAAACCCTGACAAAAAATGAAACCTCCTCGCCTCCACCCCGCTCTACTCCTTTTCGCCCTGGCGATTCATGGCTCTCTCCTTGCGGCCACAGCGACCGACTCCGGCATCCTCGGTTTCTGGCGCCCCGTTGAGCTGGACAGTGGCGCTTTCAAGCAGGTCCAATTCGTCGACGAAGACGGCAAAGTGAAAATGCACATCTGGTCCTCCATCAATGGCGGGGAAATGGACCCGCATGCCATTGTTGCCACGACCGATATTCCCTCTTCCGAAGCAGCGAAAGCGACCTCGGGAACGGAACCGTTTGTCATTCACCGAAAGGCGAGCTTCAAGAACAGCACCTACACCGTTTCCCTCTCCGAAAAGAGCCTTCGGATTCACTACCATAATGAATACACCGATGACTCGGGACGCGGGATCAGGGAAATGGATCTCTACTTCGTGAGAGGTCTTTACGAAGACGCCGTTGCGGCCAGTAAAGATACCGAACTGACCGAAAGCGGCTGGCTCGGGATCTGGAAAAACCGTGACGAAAGCACCCGGGGCGTCGCCCAGCTCACGATTCGGGATCTACGTCCCGTCACCATGAGCACCTGGGGGATCATGAGCGGAGGAATCTCGCCGCGCCCCGGCACCACCGTCGCCCTCCCGATCAGCGGATATGAGGCAGGCAAAAAGGATGCGGAAGGCAGCCTGGAAGCAACCACCGATCTCGGCTGGGCCAAGATCACCTACAAAATGAAGCTCCACCCCGATGGATTGACGGTCACTACAGAAACGGACTACACGGACCCGAACCGCCGCGATCAGGAGTTCGAATACGAGTTCGTTCGCGGAGCCTGGAAAGAGTAGGAACACCGCGACCGGCTCTCCTCTCCTGATCGATTCCATTCCTCATCCCCTCCTCCGGCTCACACTTCTTTTTCTCGCCGGAGCAGTGATACTCCTGGCTCTGGAAAAGACAGAGCCTTCGTGGAAAATCGCTCTCATTCGCGGTGTCTTCGTCGGAGGCCTCACCCTTCTTCTTGTCTCCCTGAGCGGGATCCGCTGGGAGATCCCGGGATGGGTGAATGCTCCGATAAAAGCCGCGTCGCCGACAGCAGAGATTGCTCCCCTTCCCGCAACCGCAGCGACCACGTCCGGGACGGTCACTAAGAACAGCCCGCTAACGGAAACAGCAAAGGCGCCGGTTAACTGGACCACTCCCGCGCTGCTTCTTTGGGCTGCCGTTTCCGCGATTCTCCTCCTCCGTCTCTGCCTGATATTACAACGTGAGCGCAGGCTCATCCGAACCGGGACCCGTGCGACAAGTGAGATCACCGCTCCGTGGGAACGGGTCTGCGCCGGGGCCGGGGTGAAGCCGGGCGAGGTGATCCTCGTTGCCGCTCCGGTCTCACCCCATCTCTACCTCGATGGGAAGCTGATTCTTCCCGCCACCCTTGCGGGGGATCCCGGGGCGGCAGAGAGTCTCGTTCACGTCTTCCGGCACGAGGCGGCTCACCTCAAGGCGGGCGATCATTTCTGGTTTCCGTTTGTTTCCATTCTCACGGCGATGCTCTGGTTTCATCCCCTCGCCTGGTGGCTCTCGACGCGCCACCTCGTCTCCTGCGAAGAAGCTCGAGACGCGGAAGCGGCGCGACTGGGCGGAACCGAAGCCTACCGCCAGTCCGTCGCCGGCGTCGCCCTCGGCCTGCTTCCGAGCCCGGCGCCGACGCCTTCCCTGATTCGGAAAAACGGTCGGTTAGTGCAACGGCTCAAACGGGTCGAAACGACCTCACCTCAATCCCCGCCCCCGGCCGCCACGATCCGGACAGTTCAATCGGCGATCATTATCATCGCTCTCGCGGCCGGACTCGCGGCCCCTTCGCTCGAAGCGGCGCTCAGTTCCAACGACCTTTTCGGAATGTGGAGGCCGGACGGTAGCGCCAATCGTTTCGCGAGACAGCTCGAAGTCGACGAATGGGGTGGCGAAGTGAAGCTGAGAATCTGGCACTCGGTCGGAGACCCCGACAAGCTTCACGGGGCAACGATCACTTCCTTCGAGATGACGAAAGAAGCCTTTGACGAAGCGCTTTCGAACTCCGGCTCCATTTCCGTTCCCCACCGCGAGAACTTCAAGGAATCGATCTATACGCTATCGAAACGCGGCGACGAGCTCGAGTTCCGGTTGCAGAATCATTATACCGACGATTCCGGCCGGGCCGATCAAGACCTTGTCTTCTTTTTCGAGCGGGGCGAATGGAGTCCCTGAGATTGCGCCCGCGACGCCCGTCTACGCTCCACCGTTCGCCGCCTCCCAGGCAACGCGCACGGCTTCGAGCTCCTCCCAACGCTCGTAGAGCGATTTGATCGCCGTCTTTTTCTCCTCGAGCTCGGCACTCATTGCGACGGCCTTTTCCGAATTCTCGATGTAGAACGCGGGGTCGTTCAGCTGCGCTTCGATTTCTTCGACCTCCCCTTCGGCGGCGAGGATCGTTTCCTCCATCGTCGAGAGTTCCTGCTCCTCCGCCCACTTCAGCTTGCGGGGCTTATCCTCGTTGTTCCGGACACGTTTTTCTTTCGCGGGCTTCACTTTCGCAGCCGCCGCAGTCGCATCGAGGGCCCGTCGTTTCTCCAGGTAGTAGGAATAGTTCCCCTCGTTGATCGTCACCACGCCATCGCCTTCAAACACGATAACCCGATCACAGACCCGGTCGAGGAACCAGCGGTCGTGGCTAACCACGAGCGAAGTGCCTTGAAAATTGATCAACGCCTCCTCGAGAACCCGCAGGGTTTGCAGATCGAGATCATTCGTCGGTTCGTCGAGAATCAGAAAGTTACCGCCGCGCTTCAGAATCTTCGCGAGGAGAACCCGGTTCTTCTCCCCCCCTGACAGATTCCCAATCCGGTCATTGATCCGCTCATTGCTGAAGAGGAAGCGGCTCAGGTAGGCGCGCACGGAAATCGTTTCTTCACCGAACTGGACGAAATCGACTCCCTGCGAGACTTCCTCCATGACGCTGTTGTCCTCGTTCAATTCGAGACGGGTCTGGTCGACGTAGTTGAACTCGGTCCGCTTCCCGATCGTAACATTCCCCGCCGCCGGCTCCACTTCCCCGAGAATGATCTTCAGCATCGTCGTTTTCCCGACTCCGTTGGGTCCGACCACCCCGACGCACTCCCCCGCATTGAACTCGATATCGATTCCAAGAAAAAGCGGATCCCGATCCCAGAAGTGGCCGACCTCTTTCAGCTCGACGACGACATTGGCGAGCCGCGGCGGCGTCGGAATGACGAGCTCCATATTGAGTTCCTCATCGGGAGCTTTCTGATCTTTCACCGCATAGTAATTATCGAGACGACTGCGCTGCTTCGTCCCGCGAGCCTTCACTCCCGCGCGGACCCAGTTGATCTCCCGGCGCAGGAAGCTCTGCCGCTTTTTCTCCGAGGCCTGATCCCGCTCCTGTCGCTCCGCTTTCCCAATGAGGTAGTCGCTGTAGTTTCCGTCGTAGGAAAAGAAGCGACCTTCCGCGAGCTCGACGATGCGGGTCGCAATGCGATCCAGAAAGTAACGATCGTGCGTCACAAAGAGGCAGGCCCCCGGCATCGTCGCGAGATAGTTTTCCAGCCAGGCAATCGCTTTTGCATCAAGGTGGTTTGTCGGCTCATCGAGAATGATCAAGTCCGGCTGGCTCACGAGCGCCTGACACAGTCCAACCCGACGCTTCTCTCCCCCTGACAAATAGCCCACGACGCGGTCGGCGGGAGGGGCCGAGAGTTCCCGCATAAGTGTCTCGATCCGCGTTTCCAGATTCCAGCCATCGGCGTGCTCGATCTCGACGAGGAGCCGGTCCATCTCGGTCGGGCTGAGGTTCTCCGCCGTCTCATAGCGCTCGATTTTCCCGATCAGGTCCGCGGCGCCGGCCCGGATGTTCGCTTCGACGGTGGCCTCGTCATCAAGTTGAAATTCCTGCGGCAGGTAGCCGACGACGAGCCCTTGCTTTCTGGAAATCGTCCCGCCGTCTGCTGATTCGTCACCGGCAATGATGCGGAGGAAGCTCGACTTTCCGCAGCCGTTTCGTCCCACCAGCCCGACTTTTTCACCGGCATAAACCGCGAGGGTTGCCCCGTCGAGGATGGGGTCGTTGCCGAAGGAAAGGTTGAGTTCAGTGGCGGAAAGAACCGCATCGTTCTGGATCGTGGGGGAAGCCATAGAGGGCCGGAGCTTACGACGATCCGGGCCGGACTCAACCCCCTTCGGTCGATCACGGAACAGGGTTGGATTTTGGATACCGGGAGACTAACCCAGATCACGGTTACTTTGCGCCGGTTTCCCGCAGACAACCCGGAGTACCCTTCGTTTTGACGAAGGCTGCATTTTTGCCCACCCGATCCGGAAACGTTGAAGTGGGGCCTTCAGGCCCTTTCATTGCCGGACCCGCTGCATCGCCAAGGCCTGAAGGCCTCACTCCAACGCTCTCCCCGGCCCACGAAAACGGTCTCCTTTTCGCTGGCCACCATCACGATTCGAAGGCTCAATACCGCTCTCACAACCCCATGAAAAGCCTCTTCCTCCTCGCCGCCCTCTTCGGCCTTACCTTCTCCGCCACCGCGAAACCCAACGTCATCTACATCCTCGCCGACGATCTCGGCTACGGGGACCTCTCCTGCTACGGACAGGACAAAATCTCGACGCCGAACATCGACCGCCTCGCCACCGAAGGCCTCAAGTTCACCGCCCACTACTCCGGCAACACCGTTTGCACTCCCTCCCGCGCCGTCCTCATGACGGGTCAGCATTCCGGCAAGGTTTATGTCCGCGGCAATCTCAAAGGCGAAATCGGCGCCGCGCTCGATCCTGAGATGACCGTCCTCCCCGAGGTTTTCAAAGCGGCAGGATACGCGACCGGCCTTTACGGCAAATGGGGGCTCGGCCCGACCCATCACACCGGTGCGGACAGCCCGCTCACGCATGGCTTCGACGAGTTCGCGGCCTGGAAAAGCCAGACTATCGCCCACACCTACTACCCCTCGACCTGGGTCGTGAACGGTGAAGAGCTCCCGCTCGATGAGGGAACCTACGTCCACGATCTCATCATGGAGAAGGCGATGAATTTCATCGAGAGCAATGCCAAATCCGAAACACCCTTTTTCTGCTACATCCCCACTGCCGTGCCCCACGCTGCGATGCATGCGCCGGCGGAACTGCACGAAAAGTGGCGCAAGAAGTTCCCCGAATTCGACGGCGAAATCGGCAAATACGGCGCCGGCGGCGAGCCCTGCCCCGACGTCGTCAATCCCATCGCCGGCTTCGCTGCCATGATGGAGAACCTCGACAACCAGGTTGGCGAAATCCTCGATACGCTCAAAGAACTCGGGATCGACGGGAACACCCTCGTCATGTTCACGAGTGACAACGGCGCGCATAAAGAAGGCGGCCACGATCCGGAATTCTGGAACTCCTCCGGCAATCTCCGCGGCCACAAGCGCGACATGCACGAAGGCGGGATCCGTGCCCCCATGCTCGCCCGCTGGCCCGGCACGATCGCACCCGGCACCACGACCGATCTTCTTTCGGGCTTTCAGGATATTCTCCCCACCGTCTGCGAGCTCACCGGACAACCCGTCCCGGAGCAAAATGATGGGATCTCCTTCGTCGCGACCCTGAAAGGCGATCCCGAAGCCCAGAAGAAACACGACTACCTCTACTTCGAGTTCTGGAAGGGGCGGGACACCTACTTCTCCCGCGCCGTCCGCGCCGGGGACTGGAAGGCATATCAGGAAGGCAAAAAGCCGCTCGAGCTCTACAATCTCGCCGACGACCCCTACGAGATCAACGACCTCGCCGCGACCCTCCCCGACGAAGTCACGGCCATGAAACAACGCATGGCCGACGCACACACGCCGCTTCCGACACAGAAATAGCCGTTTCCTTTTCGCGGTTTCCCGTTCTAATCGGGGAGATGAAACTCCCCCTCTTGATCCTTCTATCACTTGCATCACTCGGCGCCTTCACGCGGGGCGCGGACGATCGTCCCAATATCTTTTTCTTCTTCGCCGACGACTGGGGAAAATACGCAAGCCTTTACGCGGACTCTGACAAACCCTCTCTCAACGACGTTCTCGACACGCCCGCGATCGACCGGATCGGCAGGGAGGGCGTTGTTTTTGAAAACGCCTTTGTCAACGTCGCCTCCTGCGGTCCCTGCCGCGCTTCGCTCGCAACGGGACGCTATTTCTGGAACTGCGGCAGCGGCGCGTTTCTCAAAGGGAAAGAAGGCGACTGGCCGGATCAGGAGAATGCCTTCCGCACCCTGCCCAAATTCGTCGATCTTCTCCGCGAGAGCGGTTACTACGCGCAGCGGTCACAGAAGACTTTCACTTTCAAACCGAGCAAGCCCACCCCGGAATGGGCGAAGTTCGGCAAGGTCCCGTATCAACGATATGGCCTCTACGTCGGGGGAACTCAGGATCCGGCAGAGCGCCGGAAACGCCACGATGAAGTCGTCGCAAACTCGCGCCTCGAGATGCGTCGTGTCCTCGAGGGAACGCCCGGGGAAAAGCCCTTCTTCTTCGTCTTCGGCTCGATCAATGTGCATCGTCCCTACATCCCCGATTCCGGCAACGATCTCTGGGGCATCGACCCGGATTCGCTCGAAGGCCTCATCCCGCCCTTTCTCCCCGACGAGCATGACATCCGCCGTGACTTCTCTGACTACCTCGGCGAAGTCCAGGCACTTGATCTCATGCTCGCCGCCATGATCGACGAGCTCGAGAAAGCCGGCGAACTCGATAACACCGTCATCATCCTGTCGGGCGATCACGGCATCCCCGGCGTCCCGCGGGGAAAGACCAACTGCTACGATCTCGCGACCCGCGTTCCCATAATCGTACGCTGGCCTGCCGGCATCCCGGCGGGACGACGGGTCGAAGACTTCGTCAGCGTTACCGATCTCGGCCCGACCCTGCTTGATCTCGCCGGCGTCGAGACCGATATCTTCATGGATGGCCAAAGCTTTCTCCCGCAGCTCACTTCCACCGCGAGCGGCTGGATCAATCCCTCGCGCGACTTCGTCGTGATCGGACGGGAGCGACACGTCCCCACCGCGCGCCCTGATTATCTCCCCTACCCGATGCGGGCAATTCGCAGCAAAGACTTTCTCTACATCCGCAACTTCAAACCGGATCGCTGGCCCCAGGGAAATCCCGGACTCGCCGGAGAGATCACCGACAGTGCGGCTCTCTATGAAATGGGGAAAGAAACCCGAACCGCCTACCAGGACCTCGACGGCAGCCTGACCAAAGCCTGGCTCCTCGCCCACCGGGAATCCTCCGAAGTGTCCCACTCCATCGCCATGACACTCGAACTGCGCCCCGCCGAAGAACTCTACGCCTTATCAGACGACCCCTACCACCTCAACAATCTCGCCACCGACGAGACCTACCGGGAGCAGCTCGAATCCTTCCGCACTCAGGTCACCACCCTTATGGAGGAAACCAACGATCCCCGCCTCACCGACGCCTTCGACAAAGCCCCCTGGGTCACCCCCGAAGACGCCAATCGCTGAATCCAACTGGAAATCTCAACAGAGCCGGTCCGAATCCATGAAATCCCAACGATCTATGTTCAATCTATGCCCAAAAAACAAGCATAGATTTTCATAGATGAAACGAATTCACATAGATTGCTAAGTTCCTGACTTTCCCACCTTCCTACTTTTTACCTTCCTACTTTTTACCTTTCACTTTCCCACTTCCTCCCATGCGCCTTCTAACGCTCCTCCTCGCCCTCGCCACCCTCACCGCATCGGCCGCCGAGCGCCCCAACATTCTCTTCATCCTCGCCGATGATCTCGGCTGGTCCGACACCACCCTCTACGGTCAGACCGCGCTCTACGAGACCCCGAACCTCGAGAGGCTCGCCGCGATGGGGATGACCTTCACCCGCGCCTACACTCCAAACCCGCTCTGCTCGCCGACGCGGTCGAGCATCCTGACAGGGAAACATCCCGCCCGCACCGGACTGACCGCGCCGAACTGCCACACGCCCCCGATCATTCTCGAGGCCAAAGCCGAAGAGACGGCCCCGCCGCATCAAAAACTGACCCGCTACACCTCCGTGACCCGGCTCGATCCGAAATACGACACCCTCGCCGAGCTCCTCCGGGCCGACGGCTACGCCACCGCTCACTTCGGGAAATGGCACCTCGGCGCTCCACCCTACTCGCCGCTCGAGAACGGCTTCGAAATCGACGTCCCCCACCACCCCGGCCCCGGACCGGCCGGCAGCTTCATCGCCCCCTGGAAGTTCAAAAACGGCTTCAAAGAAAAGGTTCCGGGCGAACACATCGAAGACCGCATCGGAGACGAGGCCGTCGCCTTTCTTGAGCAACACAAAGACGAGCCCTTCTTTCTCAACTACTGGCAGTTCTCCGTCCACGCCCCCTTCGATGCGAAGCCCGACCTCATTGAAAAATACCGCAGCAAAATTGACCCGAACGACGCACAACGCAGCCCGACCTACGCCGCGATGGTGCAGTCGCTTGATGAAAATGTGGGTAAAATGTTAGACGCTCTTGACCGGCTCGAGCTCACCGGGAACACCATCATCGTCTTCACCTCCGACAACGGCGGAAATATGTATAATGAAGTCGACGGCACCACTCCGACTTCGAACCGTCCGCTCCGCGGCGGCAAGGCCAACAACTGGGACGGCGGCGTCCGCGTCCCCACCGTCGTCGTGGCCCCGGGGATCACGGAACCCGGCAGCATCAGCGATCAATTTGTGATCAGTCAGGATTTCTACCCGACCCTCCTCGGCCTCGCCGGGGTCGATCTCCCCGAAACCGAACTCGACGGCATCGACCTCCGCGCCACCTTCGAAGGCAAGCCACAGGATCGGGAACGCATCTTCACCTTCTTCCCCCACTCCACGAAAGTCCCCGACACTCTGCCTCCGAGCGCCGCGGCCTACGAAGGCGACTGGAAACTCCTCCGCCTCCTCCACCACGGCGAAAACGGCGTCCACGAGGACTTCCTCTTCCACCTCGCCGACGACATCGGCGAACGAAACGATCTCGCTGCCGCAAAGCCCGACCGCGCCGCCGCGATGGCCAAAGCCCTCGAGAGGTTCCTCGCCGACACCGGCGCGGTCTACCCGCTTGCCAATCCCAACTACGACCCCGCCGCTGCGCTGCTCAACGAATCCGGGATCAGCCCCCTCCTCGGCGCGACCCTCGCCGTCGATGACACGAGCGGCATCGCGACCCTCGCTGGCGAAGGTCCCAACCTGAAGCTCAACCTCACCCTCAAACCCGAAGTCGCCCCCGGCGATCTCACGTTCACGATCAAATTCCGCTCCCCCGCCGAAGGCCGCATCGACCTCCGCTGGGCTGAGAAAGGCGTGAAGCCGCTCTATTTCAATACACGCCTCAAGCATTCGAAACGGTACGCGGCAGACGCGTGGATCGAGCTGAGAATCCCGTTCGCGGCGGAGAAAGCCGTGACGCAGATGCGCGTCGATTTCATGCAGCCGGGCGGGATTGTGGAGATCGACACGATGCAGGTCACCGCCGGTAGCGAGGTGATGTGGAAAGCAGGTTTCTGACCCCCGGGAACGCCGACG
>JARGOP010000067.1:0-7932 GCA_029233965.1 Verrucomicrobiales bacterium
ACGCTTGAGGCCTGGATCGAATCGCTGGGCTACTGGGGACCCCTCGCCTTCATTTTCATCTACGTCATCGCCACCGTATTCCTCCTGCCGGGGGCTGCGATGACTCCACTCGCGGGACTGCTTTTCGGTCTCGGATGGGGAACTCTCTGGGTCGTGATCGGCTCCAACCTGGGAGCCTCGCTGGCATTTCTGATCGGTCGCTACTTCGCCCGCGACGCAGTTGCTAAGAAGACGGCCCGCCATGAGAAGTTCGGCGCAATCGATCGCGCCGTCGGCAAAGACGGATGGAAGATCGTGGCACTGACCCGCCTTTCCCCGGTTTTCCCGTTTACTCTCCTCAACTATGCCTACGGACTCACCAGCGTGAAGTGGACCCATTTTGCCGCGGCCTCTCTTTTCGGAATGTTTCCCGGAACCGTCATGTATGTCTACTTCGGCTCACTCGGGAAGCTTGCCGCTGATGTCGATGAGACGAGCCGCCTGAAAATTGCTCTCACCATCCTCGGTCTGATTGCCACGGTGCTGGTTACCCTTCTCATCACGCGCTCCGCAAAACGGGCGCTGATGTATCGGGTGAAATCCTGAAACGCTTTCGGATAGACCGGATAGCCGCCCGCATACCGAACCTCGGATTTCGCCACCAGCGCTGCCTCGAACGCTTCACGGAGTTGTCTCGCGTCTTCAGGAGTGGGGACGTTTTCCATCACTCCCCGGTGTACACATTGAATCCCCGTTCCCGCAAAAAGCCGATCAGGGTCTGACCGCTCTTACCCGCAAGATCAACAGCGAGACTCGTCGGCGCGGAAATTCCCGCAATCACCGGAATCCCCGCCGCGAGTGCCTTCTGCGTCAGCTCAAAAGAAATCCGTCCACTCACTAACAGGATCACTTCCCCGAAGGACACACCATCCTGCAAGCCCCTTCCGATGACCTTGTCGAGGGCGTTATGACGACCCACATCCTCACGGAGGAAAAGTAAATCACCGTCCGCCGAAAACAAAGCGGAGGCATGAAGCCCTCCCGTTTTTTCAAAGGTTTCCTGAGCCGCACGCAGGGCGACCGGCAATTTCAAAATCACCCCGGGATCCACCGCCAATGATTTTGTAAGTGGAGGGAACTGCTGAAAAACCGAATCAATCGTCGCCTTGCCGCAAACCCCGCAACTGCTGGAAGTAAAAACGTGACGGGTCAATTCCGTCAGGTCCGGCTCACTCGTCAGCGTGACGTCGAGAGTGTTCCCGGCACTCTCGCGATCGAGATCAGGGCAATGGCTGATCGACTCTATTTCCGCAGCCGACTGAATCAGACTTTCCGTGAAGAGAAAGCCCGTCACGAGTTCTTCGTCATGACCGGGCGTTCGCATCATGACCGCAACACTTTGCCCGTTCACCCGTATCTCCAAAGGCTCCTCTGCGGCCACAAAATCGGTCTCCTCCTGAAATGTTCCGTCCCGAAACCGCCGGATCCGAACAGTGTCGTCCGTGCGATTCGGGTCAAGATCCGCCAAGTCAGTCGTCGAGTTCAGATTGGTGAAAAGTAACTTGTCTGCGTCGCTGATTTCCAGGCTCTTGACGATCCCGAGCTCTTCCGCCTGCGCGAGAATGACCTGCAACTTCCGCTCTCCCTCCGCCCGGGCCTTTTCGAGCAGATCGAGCATCGCCACTCTCGGATACATCGCCGCAAGAGGTTCCCAGAAACGTTCGGACTTCGGGACCATCCCGTACAACCCCGGGATGAAACCCTGCAAATACCCGCCTTCCATGAGCGGGAGATCGACGCCCAACACGAGGATCCATTCTGCATCACTCGCGCGGAAAACGGTGAGCAGGCCTCCGAGGGGGCCTTGATCCGCTTCTTCATCGAAGAGCACCCTCACCCCTTCGACCTCCGGAAACACCTGATCCCGGTTGGCCGAGAGCCATAGATTGACCGGCTCCAGCCTCCGAAGGAGCGCAAGCTGCCGCCTGAAAAGTGGCTTGCCACGCCACTCCAGAAACGCTTTGTCAGATCCAAAGCGTTGGGAACGGCCTCCTGCCAGAAGCGCGGCATCAAATGATCGGGTTTCACCCATAAAGGACCAGTTTAGGGCACGCTGTTTGTCGTCCCAAGCAAATCATTCACGGCTTTGTTCGATACTCTCGTGATATACTTGTTCGGCTGATCGCTGAGACCTGCCTGCAGAGACTCGATCACAGGACGTGCGGCTTCGTCCAGTTCATCCAGCACGATCGAAGCTTCGAGGCGGGCCCATTCCCCCTTCCCACGCATTTCATCGGCCACGACCTGAAGCGCGGGATCGACTTCCCCCATGCGGCATAGCGCCCGCCCGACCGCGATGCGGACGGTGGGCGACGGATCTTCGAGAGCGGACTTCAATTTTCCGACCGCCCCTTCCAATTCCTTTGCCTCATCCGCAAAATTACCGAGCCCGGTTGCGCCCCAGAAACGAATTGCGGCATCCTCATGGTCCAGTGCCGCCAGCAAGTCGGGAAAAGCGTCTTCCCCTTCGGATGCTTTTGTCGCGACAGAAGTCAGCTCCTTGATGAACACGCTTTGATCGGTGTCACCGTGGAGAATCGCGTAGGCGGATCCCGCCGCCGCTTCGCGAACCGCGATTTCGGATTCAGGAATCAGGCCGAGGTCACCGATCCCCAACTGCCACGTGAACAGCGCCGCTTTCATTTCAGCGAGCTTATCCGCATGAGCAGGGTCGTCGGCGAGATTATGAATCTCATGAGGGTCGTTCTCAAGATCATAGAGTTCTTCCACAGGCTTGGTTCCGGCAGAGAAAAGAGCCAGCGCGCCGGTCAATTCGCCCGCTTTCTCCGCTTTACGAATCTCATTCATCGTCGCCCCCTTCTCGGGAGTGTTCATGTATTGGTAGTACGGCTTGAGCGGCTCGAAATTCCTGACATAGCGAAAACGTTTATCGCGCACCGCCCGGATGATGTCGTAGCGCTCATCCATGCGATCCCGCGCGCCGAAGACATAGTCCCTTTTGGGGCCGTCCCTGAGAAACGAAACACCATGCTGATAGTCCGGCGCTTCGACTCCCGCGAGCTGAAGCATCGTCGGTCCGAAATCAACGGAGTTTACGAGTCGATCATCCACTTCGTTGGGAGAAAGTTCGCGCCACTTTTCGGGGAGGCGGAGAATCATGGGGACGCGTGTTCCCGAATCGTAAAGCCAACGCTTCGCCCGGGGGAGACCGATGCCATGATCGGACCAGAACATGACGATCGTGTTCTCCCACTCGCCCGCAGCTTTGACTTCTTCGATGAGTCGCCCCGCCCATTGATCCATCGCCGTGATGAGCTCGTAGTTCCGCTTCCAGTCCTCACGGACGGTGGGTGTGTCAGGATAATACGGGGGAATATTCTCGAAGACCTCAGGATCCTGTCGTTCCGTACCGGAGAGTCCCTCCGTGACGCTCTCGTATTTTTCTTTGCTCGCGATCCCACTCTCATGGCATCCCGTAAAATTGTAGACCGCGAAAAATGGAGTCCCCTCGGGACGGTTCTTCCAGTGAGCTTTTGAAGAACTCACGTCCCAGATTTCTCTCGCGGATGGCTGGCTGAACTGATAATCCGTCTTGCTATTGTTCGTGCAGTAATAGCCCGCTTCGCGCAAATAGATCGGGAACGGCTTCAACCATTCCGGCAGGGTCGCATCACATCGCATGTGATGTGTTCCGATCGAGTTCTGATACATCCCCGTGATGATCCCGGAGCGACAGGGCGCGCACACCCCGGCGGTCGTATACGTATTCGTGAAGCGGGTCCCTTTCTCCGCGAGAGCATCCAGATTCGGAGTGATCGCATAAGGATCACCAAAGCATCCGATATGGGCACTGATGTCCTCCGCTGAGAGCCAGAGGATGTTGGGACGATCTTCCGCCGTGAGTGAAGAAGGTAGGACGAAGCAAGCGAGAAAAATTAGCAATCGGGACATGCCCTGTTCTCGCATGTCACGCCCGGCATGACAATGACGCGTTCAGGAGTCAACGCCTGCGCCATCGCTCAGACTTCCGCGAGCCCGAAGGCATCGTGCATCACCTTCGCCGCTTCATCGATTTGCTCTTCCGATACAGTCACCGTGATTTTGATCTCGGAGGTCGAGATCATTTCAATATTGATCCCCGCATTGGAGAGGGCGCTGAACATTTCCGCGGCAACGCCGGAATGAGAGCGCATCCCGATGCCGACGACACTGAGTTTGGCGATGCCGTCTTCGGCTTCGATCAAAGCGCCCTCACCCAGTTCCGGAAGAACCGGCTTCAGCGCGGCCTCGGCCTTGGCGACGTCGTCCTTATGCACCGTGAAAGAAATATCGGTGATGCCGGTTTTGGACACATTCTGAACGATCATATCGACGAGAATGTTCGCCTCCGAAACCGCCCCGAAGATGCGGGAAGCTGTGCCGGGCAAATCTTTGACCCCGGAAATAGTGACTTTTGCCTGGGCGCGCTCCAGACTGACACCGCGAATGACGACGGATTCCATGCTCATGGTTTCTTCTTTAACAAGAGTTCCCGGGTTGTTGTTCAAACTGCTTCTCACCTCGAACCGAACCCCGAATTTCTTGGCAAACTCGACCGAGCGTGACTGCATCACCTTCGTTCCTGAACTCGCCATTTCCAGCAGTTCGTCATAGCTGATCTCGTCGATCTTCTTCGCGTCGGGAACGACGCGGGGATCGCAGGTGTAGACACCATCCACATCGGTAAAAATCTGGCAGAGGTCTGCATCAATCGCAGCGGCCATCGCAATGGCCGTCAAGTCCGACCCCCCGCGACCCAGCGTGGTGATCTTTCCATCGGAGGTCTTTCCCTGAAAACCGGCGAGGATGACGATGTTCCCGTCACTGAGAAGTTCGTGAACACCGGCAGGAGAAATGTTGGAAATGCGGGCTTTCGTGTGAACGCCGTCAGTTTCGATACCGGCCTGCGCCCCGGTCAGCGAAACGGCTTTCGCGCCCATCGAGTTCAATGCCATCGCAGTGAGAGCGATCGTCGTTTGCTCCCCTGTCGCGAGAAGTACATCCATCTCACGCTCCGTAGGATCAGAATCACCGGTGACCTGGTCAGCCAGTTCGATCAGTTTATTAGTCACCCCGGACATCGCGGAAACCACGGCAACAACCTGGTGGCCGGCCTCTTTGGTTTCAAGAATCCGCTTCGCAACATTGATGATGCGCTCGGGCGTTCCGACGGACGTGCCGCCGTATTTCTGGACGATAAGACTCACAGTGGGAGATGACGTAATTTCGGACCGAGACTTATGCCTACGGATCGCAGTTTGTCCAACAGCATTGCCGCCTCTCTCAGGAACCGGTATTGTCCCGCACCCAGCCCAGATATCCTGCGGAGCCCGCCTCAACCGGAAGAACAAGGAACTCCGGCTCTTCGTAAGGATGGTATTTCTGCACGAATTCCTCCAGCTCCCCAACCAGAGCGGCCGATGTTTTCATGAGCATCAAACACTCGCCCTCGACTTCCACGTCGCCTTTCCATCGGTAGATCGATTCCATTCCGGGGATCAGGTTCACGCACGCTACCAGTTGCGAATCCACCAGGCGTGTGCCAAATTGTCGCGCTTTCTCCGCCTCCGAAAAAGTCGTGATCACCATCACTACCCGGTCCGGGGAGTCGTTTTGTCTCTCAATCATTTCGCCAACAGCATACATGAAACCGGGCATTATCGACAGACTGATTGATCGGCTCGATAAACTCGAGCCCGAAGAGATTCAAAGTCTCGTCCTGAAGGCAGTTCAGGAAAAAGGATTCCTTGAGCGCGTTTTCGATGTCCTGCGGGAGGGAATCATCGTGACCGGTGCCCGCGGATCGATCACTTACATCAATCACACCGCCTGCAAATTTTTCGGACTGGATCAAAATTCCGCCTCGGGAAATCCAGTTTCTGAGCTGTTCCCCGGCATACCGTGGGAGGAAGTGGTCGAATCCGGCGGCGTCATCAATCGTGACCTGCTCGTCCGTTATCCTGAAACGCGGCTCCTGAACTTCTATATTTCGCCACTCGCCAATCAGGATGCCGCAGACCCGGGCGAAGAGGAGCTCGTCGGCTATGTCATCATTCTTCGGGACAACACGAGAAATCGGGAACGCCACATCCGGGAGATCGAGTCCGGGAAAATCCAGGCGGTACAGTCACTCGCCGCCGGCGTCGCCCACGAGATCGGGAACCCTCTCAATTCGCTCAACATTCATCTCCAGGTCATTGAGCGGAAAATCAAAAAGCGGGCCGACCCGGAACTCGCGGCCGAATTGCTCGAATCTCTTGAAATCGCGCGCAGTGAAATCAAACGCCTCGATTTCATTGTTGAAGACTTCCTGAATGCGGTCCGCCCGACCCGGCCGGTTCCGGAAGCTACCGACCTCAACGATCTCCTCAATGAAGCATTGAACTTCATCGGACCGGAAGTGGCCGACCGGCGCATTTCGATCGTGCTCGAACTCACCGAAGAACTGCCGTTGATTCAAGTGGATCGCGACCAAATGAAACAGGTGTTCTACAACCTGATTCGAAACAGCAGCCAGGCCATCGGCTCCGATGGTGAAATCATTGTAAAGACGGGCTTCGATGATGAAAACGTCTTCTTCACCTTCGCCGACAATGGACCCGGAATCCCCGCTGATCAGGTGAGCCGTGTTTTCGAACCCTACTACACCACGAAAAAAGCCGGCTCCGGACTGGGCCTCATGATTGTCCACCGCATCATTCACGAGCACGGCGGCGAACTGCAGTTCCAGAGTCAGGTGGGGCAGGGCACCGAAGTGACCGTCTTCCTCCCCCGGGCGGAACGGCTCATGCGCTTCCTTCCCGGAAAAGCGGAATCTCCAGTCATCGACGTTGACCTGATCGACTAACTCAAGCCCATGGAATTCCTTGATCACACGGTTCTCATCGTCGACGACGAGAAAAACACCCGGGACGGACTGCGCCTCTCTCTTGAAGATGAGTTCGATGTCTATGTCGCCGCGAACATCGCCGAGGCCGGGGAAATTCTGAAAAACGAATCGGTCGACGTCATGCTCACCGACCTCCGTCTCGGCGGCGAGAATGGCATGGATCTGATCAGCAAAGCACTGGCCCGCTCGAAGCCACCGGTCTGTATTTTGATGACCGCCTACGGGTCAGTCGACGTTGCCGTCGAGGCGATGAAAAAGGGAGCCTACGACTATGTCAGCAAGCCGCTGAACATCGATGAGTTGGAGATCGTGATCAAGCGGGCGATCCGCAGCCGCTCCGTCGAAGAGGAAGTGGTCGCTCTCAAAGCTCAGGTCACCGAACGCTACGGTCTTGAAAATATCATCGGTCACTCTGCGGCGATGGAGCCGATCTTTGATACGATCAGACAGGTCGCCCCCTCGCGCGCTACCGTTCTCATCGAAGGGGAAAGCGGCACCGGCAAAGAGCTGGTGGGACGGGCGATCCATCATCTCAGCGGACGTCCTAAATCCAGGCTGGTCACGGTCCACTGCGCCGCCCTCAGTGAGCAATTGCTGGAGAGTGAACTCTTCGGCCACGAGCGTGGCGCCTTCACCGGCGCGATGGAAAAACGGGTCGGACGGTTCGAAGAAGCCGACGGCGGCACCCTCTTCCTCGATGAAATCGGCGAGATTGATCTGAACACGCAGGTCAAACTCCTGCGGGCAATCGGAGAGCGCACCATCGAGCGGCTTGGCTCTAACAAGCCCATCAAAGTCGATGTCCGTGTCGTCGCCGCGACAAACAAAAACCTGAGCGAAATGGTCCGTGAAGGCACTTTCCGCGACGATCTCTTCTTCCGGCTCAACGTGGTCTCGATTTCGATGCCGCCGCTCCGGGCGAGGAAAGAGGATATTGTTTTATTAGTCGAAGCATTCCTCAGGGAATTCGGGGAGGAGAACGGCAAACCGGGAATGGAGCTGAC
>JARGOP010000067.1:8032-23081 GCA_029233965.1 Verrucomicrobiales bacterium
ATTTCCCGCCGGACGATGCAGAGGAAGTTGAAGGAGATGGGAATGATCGAGGGTTAGCTCTAACGCCCGGAACGAGCGTGAATGGTCCCGCCATGAGTGCTGCGGGAACCTTGCATAAAACGTGTAAAATCACGCTTACCGTCAGCGATCGTGAAAGTGTTCATGTCGTTGCTCCCCCACTCAAACTGAAAGGCCATTGGAGAGACAATTTCGTATTCCTTCTCCATGATCTCACGCCCGTCAGCGACAACTCGGACTTCATCTCCTTTGAAGGTTAAGATCACTTCTTTTACGGATGTTGCCTCCCACCGAAACTCTCTTCCCTGGAGCCACTCCTGCAAGGACTCCTCTTCCGTCGGCTCTACGTTTAAGGTGACCCTTGCCGCCTCTATACCGAGTTCCAACTGCTTCTCGATCCCTTCGATTTCCGCCCTGATGGCTAGAGCCGCATCAAGATTATTCTCCTGAGTAAACTTTCCCTGCAATCGTTTCAGATGCTCAAGATACTTTTGATGAATAGGTGTCGTCGCCTGCTCGAGTGCCTTTTCGTAGTTGGCGCGTGAACTGATTAACTCTGCGGGCTCTTCGCCCATCGAGAGTGTCACTTGAGCTATCGAGAAAAGTAGAATCGAAAGGCATCTCGGAAAATTCTTCATTCCACTGATATCCCAAATAGAGCCACAGATGTCAATCCACTCCAGCTTTACCCAACCAAGCTCTTAATGACATGCCCTTCGACCTCGCTCAAGCGCACATCGCGCCCCGCATAGCGGAATGTGAGATCTTCATGCTCAACCCCCATGAGGTGAAGGACCGTGGCCCAGAGATCATAGACCGTCATCTTTCCATCAACAACATGGTAGCCGAACTCGTCGGTCGCTCCGTAGATGCTGCCCGCCTTACACCCCCCGCCGGCCAGCCAGATGCTGAATCCAAAAGGGTTGTGATCCCTTCCATCGCTGCCCTGGGAAAACGGAGTCCGTCCGAACTCCCCCGCGAAGATGACGAGCGTTTCATCCAGCAATCCACGCTGCTTCAGGTCCATGAGCAATCCCGCGATCGGCTGATCGACCTGATTTGCCATATAACCGTGACCTTTTTCGAGGCCACCATGCTGATCCCACGGATTGGCGGCCTGCCCATCGCCGACTTTCTGGGGAAGGCAGGTCAGCTCAATGAATCTGACCCCGCGCTCAACAAGCCTCCTCGCGAGAAGAGCCTGGCGCGCATAGTCACGTGTCATCGGATTCTTCGCCTCGAACCCGTAGAGCCGCTTCGTCGCCTCTGACTCCCCCTTGAGATCACACAGTTCCGGCACCGCCGTCTGCATGCGATACGCTGTCTCGTAGTTTTGGATCGCAGCCTCCACATCCGCGTGCTGTTTCGTTCGACCCGCAAAGCCCTGATCGACAGACCGAATGAAATCGAGCCGCGACCGCTGGATCGCGTCCTCCTCGCGAGGAAGAACATTGCGGACCGGTGCGGCCGCATCGGCCTGGATGATCGACGCCTGATGCTGTGCCGGAAGAAATCCACTGCTCCACTGCCCTACTCCGCCATGGGGGATCCCCGAGACTCCGCTTCTCAGAACAACATACCCCGGCAGATTCCGATTCTCCGATCCGAGACCATAGCTCAACCAGGCGCCCGCACTGGGGTGACCGATGAAAGGGAATCCCGTGTGAAAAAAGAAGTTCCCCTGGGCGTGTTCGTTCACGCTGCTGGTCATGGAGCGAACCACCGCAAGATCATCCGCACAGTGCTGCCGAAGGTGGGGAAACAGATCCGAAATCGGAGTCCCGCTCTCACCGCCCGGCGTAAACTCAAACGGACTCGCAAAGACGTTTCCATTATTGTTGAACTGAGTCCGCTCCACCTTCACCGGCATGGGCTTCCCGTGCAAATCGGCGAGCCGGGGCTTGGGGTCAAAGGTGTCGACATGAGAGACCCCCCCGGACATGTAGCAAAGAATCACATGCTTTGCCTTCGGACGAAAATCAGGACGGGGCTGACTCCCGATTCCGTAGGGAGCCGCCGCTCTTCCTTCGCGGGCCATCAGGCCTGACAAAGCAACCATACCGAATCCGGAGGAAACCCGGCTCAACATTTCGCGTCGTGAAAATCGTGTCTCTGGGCTCATTTTACTGGAGGTAGATGAATTCCTTAAGGTTGAAGACGGCATGGACGAGGTCCTGCCATTTCCGGTCGGGATTCTCCGGGGAAGGCCTGAATCCGGACAATTGATCCTTCATTTTATCGAGAGATTGATCGATCGACCGGAGCTTCTCCCTCTGTGGTTCCGTCAGGGAATCCAGGATCATTTCTTTTGAAACATAGACCCCCGTCTGTCCGGCTTGAATCCCGACCTCTTCAGGGGAAAGTGCCCGGTCAAACAGAGTCGCCTCATAAATCCGGCCTTTGAGAGAACGATTCCCTCCGGGGCCTTTTCCATGTCGCAATCCGAGAACGACCTCGCTGTCACCTGCCGAATAATTCTGAAGATCGGAGACACGGACTGGCTCTCCGAGGGGCTTCCCGTCGCGAAACCCCCGGATCGTTCCGTCCTCATCATAGGTGAATGTCAGTCGGACCGGTTGCTTCACCGCATCTTTCTCGTCAGGACCGTTGAAATCAGCGGTTCGTACGTGGCGATTGCTTCCCGCCAACCAGCGCAGGGGTCGCCTTTCCGCAAACACGATGCTGTCAAAGAGCGTGCCTCGCGCGTCCTGGACGGTCATGACGCCCCCGCCCCGCTGATCCAGGGTTTCGAGTTCCACGATGACATCGAGGGTTTTGGCAGAGAGGTCCTGCTTCAATACCTGCGAGATCGCATACCCGGAGCCATCCAGAACCAACGCGCCGCCTTCAACCTTCGCGGAACCTTCGAGAGTGAGGCTGGACTCGCCAACGAGATCATTGAGGCCCTGCTCAAAGTTCCAATGAGAAACCGGACCGGGATCGACCGGCATCACGGCCTTCTCATCCGGCTTTCTCAGCGAGGCAAAAAGCCGCTCACGGACCGGTTCGAGGATACCCTCTCTCTCCGCCTCCAGGTCCGTGAGTCGTTTCTGCAGCCCTGCCCGCTTTTCCGCCCCGACGCGATACTCCTGCTCAAGGGTATGGAGAAAACTTCTCGCGCTGTCGATCTCCGGAAGAGTGGGCTCGCGATTGAGAGCCGCTCGAAAGACCCAGTCGATCATGGCTTCGTCATCCGGAGCTTCCTCCATCGCGGCTTTCGCCCGTTTCGCGGCGGCGGCAGCCCGACCGGCAATGAACGGATCATTGAGCAAGGTGAGTGACTGAGCCGGCACATTGGTGGAGTCCCGCTTCCCGACCGTTGACGCCGGCACCGGGAAATCAAAGGTCGCAAGCAGAGGATGGAGATTGTTGCGAATGACCCTGAGGTAGAGCGCCCTTCTCGGAGAAGTTTCCCCCTGCGGCACCCCGTAGCGTTCCCCGTCGAGCTCACCGGAAATTGCCAGCAGGGAATCACGAATCGCTTCCGCATCGAGGCGGCGAACGGAATAATGGGAAAGAAGCCGGTTGTCCGGATCCTGCTCTGCGGCTTCGGGCGACGGATTTGACGACTGCCTGAAAGTTTCACTGAGGACCAACTCACGAATCAGCGCTTTGACCGACCAGTCCATTTCACCGCGAAAACGGGTCGCGAGATGATCCAGCAACTCCGGATGAGAAGGCTCCTCCCCGAGGCGGCCGAAGTTGTCGACTGTCGCGACCAGTCCTTCGCCAAAAAGGTAGGTCCAAATCCGGTTCACCGCGACGCGCGCCGTGAACGGATTGTCATCGCGCAGGAAATCCGCAGCCAACTCGAGCCGACCCGATCCGGATGTTTCGTAGGGAGTTTCATCAATCGCTTCAAGAAACCGGCGGGGCACGATTTCACCGGGCTCTTTGTGATTCCCGCGAACATAGAGTGCCTGGTCGACCCCGGGCCGCTCCGCTATCCCCGGAGCGCGGGTTGGCGTAGGCACCTGAGATTCAAGATCCCGATATTCCGTCAATAGAGAAGCGAGTTCCGCAGGGACGCTTTCACCCTTGTTGGGCAAGGCACCGCCCGCGCGAAGATCCTCCAGGAGGAGCGCTCCGGCATCACTGAGAACCTCACCGTTCTGCCACTTCCCTAACAAATTGCGAATCACCTCCACGTAGATGGATCGAATCTCCTCCGCAGTCTTCGGATCCCTCTCTCCTGCCGGGGAAAGGACAGCGCCCAGCCATTCATCTTCGGGCCGCTCCGGAGAGGGGCTGCCTTTCTTCACAAGAAGTGCCTCCCGGATTCCGAACCAGGAACGCTCTTCGTTTTTGACAAGAACCGGAGCATCCGCTGCAGTCGAAAGCTCCAGGTGAATGTCATCCCCTTTCCAATAATCAATCCGGTCATACTTCACCCATTGCCACACTCCCTTTTCCAAATTGGTGACCGGGTAGACGGTCCCCCGCCTCGGGTAGTGCTGGACCGCAAATCGCGCCGACGAATTTTCGCCGATGACGTTCAAATACAAATCATACTCGTCATCGAGGGGCTGCGGGGGAGAGGCGAGAAATCCGCGATGCTTTGTCGACAAGGAATGGGAAAACACTCCGCCCGGCAGAAAGCGCTCCACGATCCCTGACATCCCCACCACAAATTCCCCGGGCTGAATGGCGCCATCTCCCTGCATCCCCTCCCCGACCTTCGTCCACTGACCTGCCTCCTCCGGATCCGAAAGCTCCCAGATCCGTCTCACCTGATCGCCGTTTCGTGATTCGTGGAAGTTCCTGAGTCGCTCTTCAAAATCCGACCGGGTCTGCTGCCATCCGGAAGCAGGATCCTCACTTTGCGTGAGCTTCGCCAAAAGTTGAAGTGACTTTGAAGGAGCGTTGAAATCAAAGGATCCGTCGCGCAACGATTCCAACCAGAAGGCAGCGGTGGCGGAACGGATCCGTCCCTTTAGTTGCTTCAATTCATCCCGGTGTTGCTCCAACACCCCCGGGGCATCGATCGACACCGTCGCCGGTAATCCATTCGTGAAGATGCCATACATCGCGTAATAGTCAGCCTGGCTGATCGCATCGAACTTGTGATCGTGGCATCGCGCGCAAGACACGGTAAGGCCGAGGAATGCCTTTGTGACGGTATTAATCTGATCGTCGGTAAACTTGACACGCTCGTCGAGCGCATCGGTGGGGGCAAAGCCGTGAAAAACCATGCGGTAGTGCGCGGTCCCGATCGCACTCTCATTCAGTTGCAGGGACGGGTTGATGCGCGGCTCAGCAAGGAGATCACCCGCGAGGTGCTCCTTCACGAGTTGGCCGTAGGGGACATCATCGTTGAGAGCCCTGATGAGATAGTCCCGATACTGCCAGGCATGGGGAATCGCGGGATCCCCCTCACTGCCATGGGTCTCCGCGTAACGAACCCAATCCATCCAGTGACGTGCCCAGCGCTCGCCGAATGCGGGGCTCGCGATGAGGTGATCGACGAGGCTTGATGTGGCTTTGTCAGGATCAGCCGTCCACTCTTTTTGAAAATTCTCCGACTCCTCAAGCGACGGCGGGAGCCCGACAAGGGCGAAGGAAAGCCGTCGGTGCAGTGTCGCCGGATCAGCCGGCCCGGCGGGCTCGAGGCCTTCTTTCTCAAGTCTACTCCTGACAAAACGATCTACGGGATGGGTGGCGCCTTCGATAACGGGGATTTCAGGATCCCGAATCGGTTGAAAGCTCCACCATCCCTTTCGTCGTTCACGGATTGCCTCCCAGTTTGTGTCCTGTGAGAGTTGCTCCGGCGAGGGAGGCGCATCACGCGGATCGGGTGCGCCCATCGCAATCCAGTGGCGAAAATCGTCGATCAGTTGGTGATCCAGTTGCGCTCCCGCCTTCGGCATTTTCAGATCCTCGATCTCGTGGGCGATCGATTTGAGAAGAAGGCTTTCCTCCGGTTTCCCGGGCACAATGACCGGCCCCGAGTCGCCCCCTCTCTCCCAACCGGCACGCGTGTCGAGAAGCAGCCCCCCCTTGGATTTCGTCGCCCCGGAATGACATTCGTAGCACTCCTGTGCCAGAATCGGCCGGATGCGGGACTCGAAGAATTCCCGCTCAGCGTCCGTGATTGCCTGTGCCGGAGCAACACCGCCAAGGCTGAAAGCCGAAACGGCCACCCAATATTGTAGACGTCTCATCATGCTCTGAGTTTGGCTTCGATGTTCAACCTGGCCTCGTGGCAAAGGTTCGCAAAATGGGGGAACTTCGACACCGGCATTCGCGTCGCCGGTGCCATTACCGTGATCGCTCCAACCGGCTGCTGGTAGGCATCGCAGATCGGCACGCCGACACAGTGGATCCCTTCGACGCCCTCAGCGCGGTCCACTGCATAGCCGACTTCGCGGATCCGGGCGCATTCCTTCTCGAGCGCAGCCGGAGTGTGCAGTGTCTTTCCGGTGAAAGCCTTCATTCGCTCCCCTCTCTGCTCTAACCACTCACGGCGTTTCGCGTCGCCCCAAGCTGCAAAAATGGCTTTTCCCGGAGCGCAGGAATACATCGGAACCCGCATTCCCACTTCTCCGCAAACTTGCAGCGGGTGCGTCCCGCGAAACTGCTCGAGGACAAGAATCTTGCCGTCATTTTCAATCGCCAGTTGAACGGTCTCGCCGGTCTCATCCCGAAGACGACGCAGGGCCTCATTGGCGCAATAGGCGATGCTCTTCTCTCCGGAACGCGGACCGGAAAGTTCAAGCAGGCGATTCGTGAGGACATATGCCTTTCGATCCTCCCGCTGCATCGCATACCCCATCGCAACAAGAGTCTTGAGGAGACGGAAAACGAGATTCTGCGTGAACCCGGATTCCCTCGCCGCCTCCGCAGCAGTGAGGCCCTCTCCATGCCTCGACAAAAGATCGAGCAGGATCAGCGTCTTGGCCCCCGTGGGAGAAGGCATCGTATCGACGTCGAAAAGAGAGGATGGAGTGCTGGTAAGACCTTTCATCGTATAAAGGACTATTACCCCATATAAGATTCCTTTACCATGGCGCGATAAAGAGATGCGCCGGGGAAGGCAATCCGTTTCCTGAAATGTCCGGATTCTGTCACTCAAATCCCGTTGACGATGCTTCTGAAATCCCGCATTACCGGAATGACATGAGCAACCCCATCCCTTCTACTTCCGCCGCGAGAAGACTCACCGCGTATTCCTTTCTCGCTGTCTTTGCGAATGACGGCACGATCGACGATGGGGAATTGAAGATGCTGGAGAAGATCGCGCTCGAAGACGGACAAATCGACTCCGAGGAGCGGAGAGTGCTCGGTTATCTCTTCGGGCGCGTCAGTGAAGAGACAGTTTCTGAAACGGTCTGGAACGAGATCCAGCGTCTCCGTGAAGAATACGACATCGTCCAGCCGGACTGAACAGGGTCAAGTCCGGTATCCAACCCTGTTGGCTCCCTTCCTAAACCAAGTCGACGATCGATCCAAAGTCGGCATCAAAGAGGCGACGATAGGTTCGGCTCGCAATCCCGTCGGTCATTTTTGCGAGGACATCACACACGACCCGGGCGCGGGCCTCGATCGTTTCCTGCGAGAAAATCAGATCCTCCTCTTCGTCCGAGAGAAGGCGGAAGTGCTGCGATCCGGGTTTTTCAGGCTGAATGTAGAGCTCATCGAACACCTCAAAAAGTCGCGTCAAAATGAAGTCCGACTTTCGATCAAGCTGCTGAAGCTGCTGGCTCTTGAACACCAGATCCAGGGAAAGTCCTTTATACACCCCGCAGGCTTTTTCAACCTCCGGATCGATCACGAGACGATAGCGGTGGCGGGCAGTTAGATCGCTCATGAACCCGTCGGCTTCCTCCAGGTCCGCCGCTGCGATGAATTGACCAATCTTTTTTCCAATCGCAGATTCAACCCGGTTCCGACGGATCGCCTCGAGCAGTTCATCGAGAACCCCGCCCTCTTCAACGGTGAGAGACTTGGATTCACCCCACTGCTGCGCCTTATCGGCGGTGATGAATCCAGCGTGGATTCCGTCCGCGATATCATTCAGCGAATAGGCGGTATCATCCGCCCAATCCATCATCTGGCATTCAATCGAACGAAACCCGTTTCGCGTTTTTCCGGGCGGCAGATGTTCAGGAAACCCGGCTCCACCCGTCATGAACTCGAGCACGGGAACCTGTTCTGCATAGAGGTAGTGGTGTTTCTGATTCGGCACTTCGCCGAACAGCGTTTTGTATTTCAGGACGCCATCGACAAACCCACGGCTGGGATTCATCCCCCGATCCGGACCGAACAGGATCGACGTCAGAATTCTTAAAGTCTGAGCATTCCCCTCGAAGCCACCATACGGCTCCATGAGACGATGCAGGGTCCTCTCACCGGTGTGGCCAAAGGGGGGATGACCGATATCGTGCGCGAGACAGGACGCCTCGACGAGATCGGCATCGACGGAAAAGTCTGACCGAAGGTGCTTCGACGTCTTGTTGAGTCGATTGCAGATGCTTCGACCGATCTGAGCCACTTCGATAGAATGGGTCAATCGAGTCCGGTAAAAGTCATACTCCCCACTGAAAAACACCTGCGTTTTGTTCTGCAATCGACGAAAGGCAGACGTATGAATAATACGGTCGCGATCGATTTGAAACGCGGACCGATACTCGCCGGGGACGATCCGCGAGTCACTCAACAAGCGCTCCTGATCAAAACTTTGGTAAAATTGATTCTCCATGAAATGGCTTTTGACGGTAGCGGAAGCGCCGAAACAGGCAAAGGGTCGATGTAAAAATTATAAACCTAACCAGTTTTAATTTTTTGAAAATTATGGTAATTTTCTGGTAATTACTCGTTTTCCCCGGATGCCGGATCGCTATGAAATCAAAGGCCGAATCGGTCGAGGCGGTGTTGGAGCTGTTTATAAGGCTTTCGACCGACGTCTCGAGCGCGAGGTCGCGATCAAACGGCTTCTTCCGATTGAAGAAACCCAGTTGAACGAGGCGATCGAAGATTCGCTCGAGAAAGAAGCCCGCGCGCTCGCCAAATTTCAGCACCCCAACGTGGTTTCGATCTACGAGTTCGCGGAAGACGAAGAAGGCCCGTTCGTGGTCTTTGAGCTGGTCAAAGGCGATACGCTGAAGGAGATCGTGAAGCGGGTTGCCTTCTCGATCGAAGACTTCTACGACCTGGCAGAGCAATCCCTTGAGCCGCTCATGAGCGCGAAGGAGATGAATTTGCTCCACCGCGACATCAAGCCGGGAAACATCATGATGACCTGGCTGCCATCGGATCGCTTTCAGGTGAAGCTTCTCGATTTCGGCCTTGCCAAATTCAGCCAGAAACCCTCGACGCAAACCCTGGATCAAAGCGGCTCCTTTCTCGGCTCGATCGACTACATCGCCCCGGAGCAGATCGAAGTGCAACCCCTCGACCAGCGCACCGACCTTTACTCACTGGGCTGCGTCTATTATTTCGCTCTGACCCAGCGGGCCCCCTTCACCGGTAAATCGATCGCCGAGACGATGACGAACCATCTCTCGCATAAGTTCATCCCGCTAACTGAACTGCGCCCTGACCTCCCGAAACCGATTTCCGACTGGGTAACCTCACTCATTTCCCGTCAGCCCGCTGACCGTCCTGCCGATGCCATGGAAGCCTACCGGCTTTACAAGATCGCGAAGGAGAAAGGAGACGGAGATAAAACCGAGGAAAATATCCCGGTCGCCGTCCCGGTCGCCCATGTCACTCCTACGCTCAACACTCCGAAGTGGGAAACCACCCGCCACCAGGTCGCACGGCCGCTGAATACCGGGCCGGTCAAGCACACCAGACCACACCGCCCCCCGCTCCCTTCGAAATCGACCGGAAGCCAGGACACCGCCCGTCGCTACACCGTTGCGGATGAAGATGCAAAAAAGCAGAAAATGATCGCCATCGGTGTCGCGGTCGCACTGGTTATCGGTCTCATTCTTCTCATCGCGCTCAAACCTGAAAAGCAGAAGCAGGAAGCAATCTCGAAATTCACCGAAGCCGGCAGCGCCAAAGAAGCGGTCCCTGAAAAAACGGAGCCAAAACCACCGCCGGTCGTCCTGAAGACCGAACCGGTCCCGGAAATTGTGATCCGGTCCTCCAACTCTCCCTGGTCGAACGAAAATGCGCCGCGGGATAACTCCCCTGCGCTCTCTGATCCTGCGGCCCTCATTGCCTCCTACACACCGAAAGAGGGAATTCTCAATGAAACCGGAAAGCCGGTTTCACAAAAGGGTAATCCAGTCAAGGCCGTTCAGAATCGTGCCGACGATGCAGGGATCGATCACCTCCTCGTCTCTGTCCCTCACGAAACGAGCGAACCGGTTCTTCAAATTGACCCTCAGGGTCGCCAACGTATCGCCTGCCCTCCCGGAGTGAAATTGAGAGCGATAGAAAAGGAAGTGAAAAGGGATCTCATCATCGCAGATCAGTTCACTTTTGCACTCCGTTTTCGCGCCGAGAAAGGCATGGGCGGAGAGATCGCACGATTTTACTTCATCGGGCCCAAAGGGGACAGCGACCGCAGTTTCATTCGGTTGAGCCGCTACGGAAACTTCATCCAGATCGGCAGCCAACGGGGAAATGAAAAGCCAAGCACGAGACTCCAGCTGCCGGCAGGTCCCGAAACCGCCGTCTTGATGCTCTGGGACGGCAAGGCCGGCAATGTTAGAATGGTTTTCAAAACACCCAGAGGTAAACCGGTAACGAGCCCCCCGGTTAAGATGTCGATCATCGGTAATCAGACCCTTGCTTCCTACGAGATCGGCAATGTCAATTTCGCACAGAATCCGGCAGCCCGGAAGCAGGTCCACCTCGGCGAAATGATGATCTATCGAGGAATTCTCCCGAATCCGGACCGCCCCAAAGTCCTGAACTACCTTCTGCAGGGTTTCTAACTCCCCTTTTCGATTGCGGAAGCGGCCCCGTGCATGTTTCAGTGAGCAATCGCTCACGGCATGCCTTTTCACCCCCTCCCCGACACTGGTCCGGAAAAGCCGAAATCCTCCGATTTCGGTCTGCTTCTCATCCGTGTCCTCACCGCGGCGACTTTCTTCTACTACCAGTTGTTTGATCAGCTCGGCTTCGCCAAAAAATTCATCTGGGAAAAAGAGAGCTGGGACCTCATCGATCAACTTAAAACCGAGGGACTCCACTACACCGGCCCTATCGCCGTGATCCTCGTCGCCGCCCTGACTCTCAGCTTCCTCGGCCTCGTCGCCGGGGTTTTCACCCGGATCAACGCTCTCGTGCTCCTCGTCATCACCGGTTTTGTCTTCATCACTCCGCTCGAACTATCCCCGACATTGAATCCACAGTCGCTCGCGTTGTATCTCTCTCTGTTCCTCGCCTTTGCCATTGGCGGAGCCGGACGCGTCTCGCTGGATTTCTTCATGGCCGGGGAAAAGGCGAATCGCAAACACGGATAATCGTCCGAAACTACGCATAATTCCCCTTGAAAGAGAGGGCTGAAGCCTCCTAGGTCACCCATGCCTTCTTTTGAAGATCTTGGATTATCAGGACCCGTCCTCCGTGCCGTAAAACGAGCAGGTTACGAGGAACCAACCCCCGTTCAGGCTCAGGCCATTCCTATCGCCCTCGAGGGACGTGACATCGTCGGGGCATCCCAGACCGGAACCGGAAAGACAGCCGCCTTCGCACTGCCGATCATCTGCACGATGGGACGCTCCACCAAGCCGCAGTGCCTCGTCCTCGAACCAACCCGCGAACTTGCCGCTCAGGTCGAGGATCAGATGAACGTCTTTTCCTACTACAAGCCGCTCAACGTCATGCTTCTGCACGGCGGCGTCGGCTACGGACACCAGATCGAAGCGCTCGAGAGCAAGCCCGATATCATTATCGCCACCCCCGGCCGTCTCCTCGATCACATCGAGAAAGGGAATCTCGATCTCAGCAATATCCAGTATCTCGTCCTCGATGAAGTCGATCGCATGCTCGACATGGGATTCCTTCCCGACGTGAAGAAAATCATCGACCGCTGCCCTGCCGGACGCCAGACCCTTTTCTTCTCTGCAACCATGCCGGGCGCGATCGAGACTCTCGCAAACTGGGCACTCAAAGAGCCTGCCGAAGTCGAGATCGGGGAACGCCGCTCCCCGGCCGAAACCGTGAGCCACGCTTTCTACCCCGTCGGGATGGACCAGCGCGACGAACTCATCCTCGAACTCGTGAAACGCACCGGCTTCGACAGCATGATGATTTTCACCCGAACGAAAAAAGAGGCCGACTCTCTCCTCGTTCGCATCAAGGAAATCGAGGGCACCAAGCCGACCGCCCTCCACTCCGACATTCGTCAGAGTGACCGCACCAAAGCGCTGCAGGGATTCCGCGACGGCACCTTCAACGTCATTGTCGCGACCGACATTGCCGCTCGTGGACTTGATGTGTCCGGCGTCACCCATGTCATCAACTATCGTGTCCCCGAGAATCCGGAGGACTACGTGCACCGTATCGGTCGTACCGGACGGGCGCAGCAGGAAGGTGATGCTTTCACGATCCTGACCGCCGACGAGCTCGAAAATGCCGCCGCCGTTGAGCACTACGTGGACCAGAAAATCGAGCGACGGAAGTTGGATAATTTCAACTACCACTACACCGCGCTCCTCGAGGAAAATCCCAAGCCCCTTCGCCGGAGACGGCCCCCGGGGAAACGTCGTTAATTCAACCCGCCGTCGCGAGGCACGCCCATGAAATACGCGATCTGCAACGAAACCTTCCAGGACTGGCCGTTCGAAAAGGCCTTCCGGTATGCCCGTGAAGTCGGCTACACCGGCATCGAGGTAGCCCCCTTTACCCTTGCCTCCAGCGCGACTGAAGTCAGCGCCGAACAGCGGGACACCGTGAAACAGCAGATCAAGGATGCCGGGCTCGAATGCGTCGGCCTCCATTGGCTCCTCGCCAAGACCGAAGGATTCTACCTCACCACGCCCGACGAAGCGGTTCGCCGGCGTACCGGTGAGTATTTGCAGGAACTCGCCAGGCTTTGCCGTGACCTCGACGGATCCATCATGGTCCTCGGCTCGCCGCAGCAACGCAATCTTCTCGAAGGAGTAAGCCACGAGCAGGGCATGGCCTATGCCGCCGAAGCGATCCAATCAGCTATGCCCGTCCTCGAAGACTGCGGCGTGACCCTGGCGCTCGAGCCGCTCGGACGGGGCGAAGGAGACTTTCTCAACACCGCCGCGAGCGGAGTCGAATTGGCAAAAATGGTCGATTCGCCCAATTGCCGCCTTCACCTCGATGTGAAGGCCATGTCTGATGAAGAGAAGGCCATCCCTGACATCATCCGCGATTGCAAAGACTGGACCGCCCACTTCCACGCGAACGATCCCAATCTCCTCGGTCCCGGCATGGGCGAGGTCGAATTTGACCCCATCTTCGCCGCCCTCAAAGAGACCGGCTACAGCGGCTGGACCAGCGTCGAAGTTTTCCGCTACGAACCCGGGATCGAAACGATCTGTGAGGAAAGCCTCCGCTACATGCGTGAGGTCGAGGCGCGGGTGTAGCGGAATTGACGCTAGTCAGCAACTCCACCGCTTCCTTCAATTGCCTCGCTCACGCTGGCAACCACTCTCCGAAGCTTCCGTTTTGGAATCAGCATGAACGATCCTTCGAGGTCAAACTCACCCAGGTAGACGCCGGGAAGCAAGGCGAATTTCAAGCCACGACTCAAGCTGGACGCCACCCTCAACCGCCCGGAGCGCGGCGATCCGGGGGCAACGAGAATACCGTTCCCTTTCTTCCAGAGATTATTCTGCGGCTGGTAGGCGAAGCCCGCTTTCGCAAGGGCATCCGCTCCGGTGGCAACGGGCTCATCAGGTCGTTCCGTTTCAAAGATTTGAGTGTGTCTGGACATGGCTTTTACCACGACAGAATCGACGTAGAGGGATTGCTGATTGAAAAAAGCCCCCCTTTTTGAGAAGAAGAAGAAGACGGCGGGCGGGGAATGTGACACTGGCGTCCCGGCGTTGATTTCCTTTCGGCACCGGCGGGGCGCCGGCCTCCCCTTCCGGACCGGTTCACTGCGTATAGAAACGCTCGACCCCGGCCTGATTGAGTGTCGCAATGAGAGCGGCCCCGGCTGCCGTGGGTGCCACCCGCCCGGAAAATAGAATCTCCTCGAGCGCGGCGCCATAGAGCGTGTCATTCTTCTTTTTCGCCTCCACAACCGCACCGGCCTGGAGCGCCGCGCCGATGAACGCGCCCCTGGCATCGCTGTAAATTAAAACCGGCTCCCGGACCGTGTTGGAATCAATCTCTCCCCCCGCATCAAGAGGGCCGGCAACTGCCGCGACATTCAATCCCACATTACCGGAGCCACCCCCTTTAAGAAGTCGCAGGCTTTCATCCGTCATCAGGAGCATAATCGTGACGACCTCGTTTGCCCCGATCTGGAACCCGTAGGAGCCCTTCGACAGGGAGACAAAACCGGGAGTCCCCCACTTGCCATCGGCCCCTTTGACCGAGGCGACGCCATTGCCGAATTCAGCCCCGATCCCGAGACCGGCCTTTACCTGGTGCATGATGATAATCCCCCGCGCATCATTCATGATCTGCCACGGGATCGACTCGCCCCGTCTCAACTGACGCTGCTCAAAGCGAAGCCGGTTCTCGCTGATCCTGGCCTCCAGTTCCTCCTGAGATTTCTTAAAGGGGTTTGCCTGCACCGGGATGCCGGAGAGAAGAGAAAAACCAACAACGAGTGCGCAAAAAAGACCGGGACGAATCAAAAGGATTTTCATATCGAAGAGAGATCAAAATAGAATCTCTTCCACGCATGACCGCAACAGACATATTCGATGGCGGGGGGGCTGATATGCAAGGACGGGCGCCGCCCTTCTGCAGGATGCGGCGTTGCCGATATCTTGAACCGCTTCGCGGTCATTGGCAGGCGAACCTTTTCGGTTCTCGCCCGCCAACTGTCTCTCTTTTTCAAAGAGAGCCATCTGTCGGATTAAGGGGCGTCGCCCTTCTGCAGGATGCGGCGTTGCCGATATCTTGAACCGCTTCGCGGTCATTG
>JARGOP010000003.1:0-17753 GCA_029233965.1 Verrucomicrobiales bacterium
GTCAAGGTCAGCGGGTGCCTGAAGAAGTGTCCGTTTTTCGTGATGAGCCTGCCTTATAGTGACGCGTTCTACGTGCAGGTTTTTGAGCGGGAATGCACGGAGAGCTTCTGGGAAGGACACGTGCGGGCGTTCCGATATTTTGGGGCGGTGCCGACCCGGATCAGCTACGACAACTCGAAGGCGGCCCTCACGAGCCGCCTTTTTCCTTTCAATCGAGAGCGTCTGATGCCTACTGACAAGCTTCACACTCCTCGCCATTCATGAGGGCATCGAGCGAACATTGGTTCTTCTCGGCCTCGGTGAACTCCCTTTTCGGCGGTTCCCCTGCGGAGATGCGAACTTCCTTGTTCACCTTCGTGGTGGCTTTCTCAATGTTGGAGGCCTGGAGGGTGCGCAAGTAGTAGGTTGTCTTGAGGCCTTTGTGCCAGGCGTCGCGATACATGTGAGAGAGAGTCTTCATGTCCGGAGTCGCGAGGAAGAGGTTCACGGACTGAGACTGATCGATCCACTTCTGGCGGCGGGCCGCGGCCTGGATGAACCACTGGTATTCGATGAGGAAGGCAGTGGAGTATTTCTCTTTCAGCTCTTCCGGAATCTCTTCGATGTCAGTGAGTTCCCCATCGAAATACTTGAGGCGCTCAACCATCTCCGGCCCCCAGAGACCCAACTTCTTGAGATCGCGGACGAGGTACTGGTTCAGGACGATAAAGTCTCCCGAGAGATTTCCTTTCACAAACAGATTCTTGAAGGTCGGCTCGATACACGGGGTGCTGCCCATGATATTTGAGATCGTAGCAGTCGGGGCAATCGCGAGAACGTTGCTGTTGCGCATGCCCTGTTTCCGGATCTTCTCGCGGAGAGCATCCCAATCCATTTTGCCGCCGCGGGGAACTTCAATCGCTTCGCCGCGCTCCTCTTCGAGCATGTCGAGGGTGTCGGGAGGGAGAATGCCGCGAGACCACTTGGATCCTTCGAAAGAAGAGTAGCTTCCACGCTCTGCCGCAAGATCACTGGATGCTTCGTAGGCGAAGTAGGCGATCGCCTCCATGAATTCATCGTTGAACTCAACTGCGGCATCGCTGGCGAAGGGAACGTTCCTGATGAAAAGAGCGTTCTGGACGCCCATGACCCCCAGCCCGACGGGACGGTGACGACTGTTCGCGTTCTTCGCGGATTCGGTCGGATAGAAGTTGATGTCGATCACGTTGTCGAGGGCACGCACCGCCACCTGGATGGTTTCACGCAGTTTTTCGAGGTCGAGTTGCCCGTCATCCTTGAGGTGGGTTTCAAGCACGACGGAACCGAGGTTACAGACTGCAGTCTCATCCGCTGAAGTATTCAGCGTGATCTCGGTGCAGAGGTTTGAGCTGTGAATCACACCGGCGTGATCCTGAGGGCTGCGCACATTGCAGGGGTCCTTGAAGGTAATCCAGGGATGACCTGTTTCAAAAATCATCTTGAGCATGCTCTTCCAGAGATCGAGGGCGGGAACTTCGCGGCCGAAGATTTTACCGGCTTTCGCATCGGCTTCGTACTGTTCGTATCGCTCCGCGAACGCCCTTCCGTAGAGGTCGTGGAGATCCGGGGTCTCATTGGCGCGGAAGAGAGTCCAGTTCTGGCGGGCCTCCATGCGCTGCATGAAAAGGTCCGGAATCCAGTTCGCAGTGTTCATGTCATGAGCGCGACGGCGCTCATCACCGGTGTTCTTTCTCAGTTCAAGGAAGTCAGTAATGTCGTTGTGCCAGGACTCAAGGTAGGCACAACCGGAACCACGACGCTTCCCGCCCTGGTTTACGGCGACGAGTTGATCATTGTGAAGCTTAAGGAAGGGAATCACGCCCTGGCTTTCACCATTCGTGCCCTTGATGTAGCCTCCGGTTCCGCGAACCGATGTCCAGGAACCGCCTAGCCCACCGGCCCACTTCGAGAGGTAGGCATTGTCCGCAATGCCCCGCTGCATGATTGACTCGATGCTGTCATCCACTTTGTAGAGGTAGCAGGAGGAGAGTTGGCTGTGAAGCGTTCCGGAGTTGAACAGAGTCGGCGTGGAGGAACAAAAGCGGCGGCTTGAATAGAGGCGGTAAAGATCGATGATCTTGTCTTCCGCATTTTCTTTCTCACCGATCATCAGCCCCATGGAGACACGCATCCAGAAAAGCTGAGGCGTCTCGATGCGGCGGTGTTTTTCACTGGTTTTATCAATGATCAGATAGCGATCGTAGAGGGTCTGAATACCGAGATAGTCAAAGTCCAGATCAGCAGTCGGGCTGATCGCATCAGAGAGCTTATCGAGGTTGTATTCGAGAATACGTGGCGAAATTCGCTCGATCTCAACCCCGCGAACGAGATTGGCTTTAAACGCCCGGCGATGGAAAATCCCCAGGTTCTCCATGCCGTCACGAACGATGTCCCATCCGAGAACTTCTTCGTAGATGTAAGTGAGGAGGATTCGACCGGCAAACTTGGCGAAGTCGCCGTCTTTTTCGATGAGGCTCTTTGCATTGAGGATGACCGTTTTCTTGAGATCGGACTCAGTCATCTCGTTGAAAAAAGCGCGGCGCAGTTCGTGCTCGATTTCGTCCTGAGTGAGGCAAAGGTCGAGGCCGGTTACCGCGAATTCAATCCGCTTGCGAAGGTCGAGTCCATCCCAGAGGTCACTGGAACCATCGGCGCGGTTTACCACGATCATCGACTCCTGAGTCGACTCTGACTCGGCTGTTGCGACCTCGTCTTCGTGTTGACGATTCAGCGAGCGATGAGCGCGATACAGAATGTAGGCTTCGGCAACTTTGAAGTGCCCCTGACGCATCAACTCCTCCTGGACCCGGTCCTGAAGTTCTTCGATGCGAATGAATTCCTGACCGCTTCGAGCGATACGATCTGTGAGTCCTTTAGAGATTTCACGCGCCGGTGACGAGTCCATTCCCAGCGAGAGAAAGGCACTCCGTACCGCCACTTCAATTTTGTTCGGGTTCCAGGCGACGACTTCCCCGTTCCGTCGAATCACCCGGCAGAGCGGTTTCTCCATGCCCATCTCAGCGAGGCCGAGATCAGCGGTGGCTTTCTTCCGCTGGAAAAGGAGGCTCTTTGCGACGTCGTGGGCGTTTTGCTTCACGAGAGCGACTTCGATGATCGATGCCAATTCCTGCGCTGAGAGAAGAACCGGGGTGTCATTGTCTTCACCCTGAACTTTCGCCTGAAGCATCTCGGTCACTGAGGTGACAATGCTCGAAACAAGCTGGCGATTGCTGTCGGTGAAAATTTCATCCTGCTTCCGGGAAAGGGCGAGGTCGGTAACCGCTTTCCCGACCGTTTCCGCAATTTTTGCAATGCTTAGTTCGGACTGCTCATCTCCCACCTGGACCTGAATTCGGGACGAGAACGGTTCAGGGGACTGGGCGAGGTCACTCCAGTTGAAGCGGGGCTTCATGTCTGCCGGGGTGGCAGCACAGCGTTGCAGTTCGATATCTTGTTCGATAAAATTGCGGGTAATCATGTGGTGTTGTGCGGTTGGGGAACGGAATTGGGGGGGCGGAACAGGGGAGCGGAGAGTGAGGTCTGCTGAACAGGGTAAGGTTAAGGACTTCACCCTGTTCAGTCTGGTTTAGCAGATCCTAGAGATCATCATCGTTGACGTTCGCAAGAACGGACGATTTCTGGTACTCAGTGACGCGCTGCTCAAAGAAGTTAGCTTCCTTCTTGATGTCCATGGTCTCAGCAAGCCATGGGAACGGATTGGTGACGCCGGGGGTGATCGGATTGAGGCCAACTCCTTCCAGACGACGATCAGCGATGTAGTCGATATACTGACAGAACTCGGCGGAGTTCAGCCCGACCTGACTGATCGGAAGGCAATCGTTGATGAAATCTTTCTCAAGCCGGACGGCCTCGCGCATCGTGTCGGCGAGCTCCTCTTTGAATTCGGGAGTCCAGATTTCCATGTTCTCACTCACGAGATCCATGAAGAGGTTACGCAGAAGCTCAATGTGGTTGGACTCGTCGCGGAGGGTGTAACGGAACATTTGACCGATGCCGGGAAACTTGTTCTGGCGGTAAAGACTCAGAATCATGCCGAAAAGACCGTAAAACTGAGTGCCTTCCATGCACTGACCGAAGAGGAACAGGTTCTTCGCGAACGCCTTCTTATTCTCGACAAGAGTCAGGTCCATGTCGCGACGGAGCGAACGGGAAACGCCGGTGACGAACTCGTTCTTCGCCTTGATCGTCGGGATCTGCTCAAACATCGCTTCGCACTCGTGCGGGTTGATACCAAGGCTGGAGATCATGTAGAGGAGGCTGTCTGCATGGATGTTTTCCTCGTGAGCGTGACGTCCGAGGACGAGCTTGAGCTCGGGAGCGGTCACTTTGTCGCGGATCACGTGAAGAATGTTGTCGCCCACGATGCCTTCGGCAGCAGAGAAGTAGCCGATTCCCATGCGGATGATCCAGCGCTCGCTGTCGCTGAGTTCAGAACCCTGCCACTGCTCGATATCCTTCTGCATCTGAATGTCTTCAGGCTCCCAGTGGTTTGCCTTCATGGTGCCGTAGAGATCGTAGGCCCAGGAATACTTGAGAGGGAGAAGGTTGAAAGCCTCGGTGTCACGACCGTTGATGACACGTTTTGCCGCGAAGGCTTCTTCAGCTTTGTCCTGATCGAGAACGAAGGTGCGGTTGCCGATTGTGAATGATTTTTCCATGGAACAGTGGTTGAGGTTGCGGTGTTGTGGGAATTAGGAACGGGTTAGTGGAAGGCTAAGATTGGTTAAGTATCTCTTCGTTAAAATTTTCAGAAAAGGCACGAAAAACTAATCTAAGCAGTAAAAACAAGCAGGTTGGGGAACCTCCGATATGATATCAAATACACCATATCTGGTGGTCGGTGTATAAAATGCACAATATGTAGTGGTGTCGCAAGGGTATTTTGACGAAAATGTCGAATTTATTTCATTCTTCCCAATAAATCAGCGATTTCACTGCCAAACGAGATCAAAAAAGTTTCGGAATTGTTGAACTTTAAGATTCCCTGTAAATACCAGGCTCTGTGTCGGAAATGAGCAAAAAAGGGGGTGAACCCGAAGAGGTTCACCCCGTCTTAACCCCGGTTGAGGGGCCTGGAAACGGATGACTAAGCAGCGGCAAAGCGCTCCGCAACCGCATCCCAATTCACCACATTCCAGAATGCATCGACGTAGTCCGGACGACGATTCTGATAGTTGAGGTAGTAGGCGTGCTCCCAGACGTCGAGACCGAGGATCGGAGTGCTTCCGTCACAGTCTGCGGCGGCACCCATGAGAGGGTTATCCTGATTCGGAGTGGAAGTGATTGCCACCGAACCGTCAGATTTTTTCACGAGCCAGGCCCAACCGGACCCGAAACGGGTCAGGGCTGCCGCTTTGAAAGCCTCTTTCATGGCATCGAGGGAACCAAACGTGCTGTCGATCGCTGCGGCGAGCTCCCCGGAGGGCGCTCCACCGGCGTCCGGTCCCATGATCGACCAGAAAAGTGAGTGGTTGGCATGACCGCCGCCATTGTTTCGCACCGCACCGCGAATTCCGTCAGGGACGCTGCCGAGGTCGGAGATCAAATCTTCGATGGATTTGCCTTCGAGGTCGGTGTTGCCGGCGATGGCCTCGTTCAACTTGGCAATGTAGGTGGCGTGATGCTTGCCATGGTGGATCTCCATCGTCGTCGCATCGATATGCGGTTCAAGGGCAGTGGGTGCGTAGGGAAGGGCAGGTAATTCGTAGGCCATAGTAAATCGTATTTCTGATTAGGTTCCGGTTCGAGAACCGGACAATTCAATGAGAAACCAATGCTCTCACATGTCAAAGCAGGTTACGAGCGTGAGTGCGGAAATCGGTTAAAAATTTCGCGGCCACTGTGCCTGCGGGGGAAGTTCTGCAATCACTGAAATTTCCAATTCCGTCGACAGGATTAGAAAAGGAAAACAGGAGTCGGGACGGTGTGAAATCCGCCCCCCGCTCCGAAATTGATTCCTTCGCTTTCTTCGATCGAGGTCACGGTGTCGTTGACGAAATCGATTTTTACCCGGCCGTTCTCGACTTCAACATACTGAGTGCTGGTAAACGGGCGTCCGAAAGCATCGTAGGTCACGGTGGATTGCGGAATGCGTTCGTAGGAAATGTATTCAAGCGAATCGGTACGTCCCTCCCGGGTTACTTTGGAACTGCGTTTATCAGGAGGCCCGATCGACGCGGTAACTTCTCCCACGGTCATCCCGAGAGCTACCTGGTGGTTATCGATGAGTTCCTTGACGATCTCATAACGCTCATGAAAGAGGCGGAGGTTCTCTTCAAACTCCGGCGGTAGACCTTCGACCGACGCTTTGCTGACCCAGCCTGCGATTTGTCCCTGTTTCGCCTGACCCCTGACGCGATAGGCTTTTTCACTGACGGCGAGAAGCACCGCATTCTGATTCGGGACAAGATTGCCAAGCCAGCGGTCGCCGGAGAGGGTGGAATAAGCGGCCACCTGCTTGCTGATTCGCACGGGGACAGGATCCTCGACCATCTCTTCGAGATAGATCGCCCCTTCCTCTTTATTGAGGCGACTCGAGGTGCGATCTTCCCGCTCGATCATGACGACACCCGGGCGTCTCAGTTGTGCGTTCACGGAGGTGATCCCGCACAGGAAGAGGGCGATGAGAGGGAAAAGAGCCCGGAGGTTCATGCGGATTCAGGGGGATAAGAGGGACGGAAACTCGCCCCCATTCTACATAAAGACGTTCCGGGGAGCGCAATATGCAAAAAATCTTATCTCCGCAGATCCTGTCGGCAAGCAAATCTGCTCTCATTGACCAACTGAGCTCTCAGTCACGGATTTCCTTTTGCGTTTTTGCATCGGCTACCACGACCTGCTCGCGGTAGTAGGAGGCATCGCTCCGGAAGGTGAGTCTGGCATTGTGGCGTCGCTCAAGCTCGACAAAAAGTTCACCGTCGTGCGTACGGAGGCGCTCCATAACATCAGGGTGCACGATTACGATCAACTCGTTGGGGGCATTTTCTCTGGCGAGGACCCCGTTGAGACGTCGTTGCAACTCAACGCTCATGGATTCTGCGCTTTTCACCATGCCCCGTCCCTGACAGTAGTGGCAGGGCTCGTTCACGGTGATGTTCAAGCTCTCGTGAAGACGCTGGCGCGTCATTTCCATGAGGCCGAGCTGAGAAATCTGCAGGGCCTGAGTCTTTGCCTTGTCGGCACGAAGACGCTCGCGCATCACTTTGTAGACGGCCATCTGATCGCGGCGGGAACGCATGTCGATGAAATCGACAACGATGAGGCCACCGATGTTTCGCAGGCGCAGCTGTCGGGCGACTTCTTCGGCCGCCTCGATGTTGGTCTGAAGAATCATCTTATCCTGGCTCTTGGCGCGTCCGGTGTTCACATCCACTGCGATCATCGCCTCCGTCTCATCAATCACGAGATAGCCTCCGCTGGGAAGCCAAACCTGACGGTAGAAAGCGTCATCGATTTGACGCTGAATCCCGAGCTTTTCAAAGATCGGTGTCTGCGTGGGGAAATACTGGATTCGCTTTTTGGACCGGCGGGAAATGATCCCGATGAGATCCTTCATGCGGTTGGCAGCCTCTTCGTCGTCACAGAGCACTTCGTCGATTTCGTCGGTGAGAAAATCGCGAACGGTACGCTCGATCAGATCGGGCTCGCGGAAGACGCAGGCGGGAGCCTTGCAGTTTGCCGCTTCCTCTTCGACTTCATCCCACTCGTCAAGCAGAATGGCGAGGTCGCGGACGAAGTAGCGGACCTTCTGGCCTGCTGAGACGGTGCGGAGGATCACACCCATTTTTTCCGGAATCGTGAGCTTTTCGCCCATGATCTTTCTGAGGCGGGCGCGTTCCTTGGGATCTTCGATCTTGCGCGAGATACCGAGTTGGTCGTTCCGGGGCATGAGAACCATGTAACGACCGGGGAGGGAAATGTTTGTCGTGATGCGGGGTCCTTTGGTACCGATAGGCCCTTTCGTGACCTGGACCAGTACTTCTGAACCGACCGGATAAAGATTCGGGATATCTTTCGACTGGATCCGACCGCCCTTTCCTTTGCCGCCCTTTCCCTTGCCGCCGCCCTTTTGCTGGCCGCCGCCCTTTTGCTGGCCGCCCCCTTGATTCGGTTTTCCGCCACGCTGAATCTCTTCGAGGCCGGAGTCGAGGGCTTCGGGGATGGCATCCCAGAAATGCAGGAAAGCATTTTTCTCGAGACCGATGTCCACGAACATGGCATTGAGGCCGGGTTCGATATTGCGGACGATCCCCTTAAAAATGGAGCCTACGATATTGTCATCGTTGCAGCGTTCGACGGTGTATTCTTCGAGCGAGCCATGCTCGAGGAGAGCAACGCGGGTTTCTAGCTTCTCGCAGTTGACGACTATTTTGTTTCCTTCGGATAACTTCTTGGGACCAAAAAACTTACGGATTTTACTGAACATGATTGAGTTGAAGACTGGTTAAAAGTGTTGGGAAGCGCCGGGAACGAGGCTGCCGGAGTCAACGATGCGGCGCACAGGGGGTTCATTCGAAGAAAAAGACGACTCGTGAGAAAAAAGCGGAGCAACGGATCTACCGTTGATTCTTCCGTTTGAGCCACTGAAAAGGACGAAAAGCGGGTTTGGGTCTGGCGTTCATACCTCCCACCTGGCCGCGACTGTCCGTATTCGGCTTGATGGTGGGGCTGGCGAGAACGCCGTTCATGGGGCGATAGTTTCTTTCCTGAAGAGATTCAGGGACGAAGGCAGCCACATCAACGGCTGATTCTGCGTCCTCATCTGCCAGGACAAAGGCGTCGAGACTGGAACTGTCAAAGGTAACACTCATGACGCGGTCCGTACGTCCGATGGCTTCCGGAATGGCGGTGACCTCAATTTCGCGACCTTGTTCCATGAGGATAGCGTTATCGATGATGTTTTTAGCGATTGGCGAAGCCGCCCCACCGCCGGAATTTCCATTTTCCACAAAGACACAAACGGCATATCTCGGCTCGTCGTAAGGGGCAAAAGCGATGAACCATGCGTTGGTGGGTTGGACCGGGTTGGCCGTCTGGGCAGTGCCGGTCTTCCCGGAGAGGACGGTGAAGTCCGACTTCGCGCGACCGGCGGTGCCTCCTCCTTCGTTGACGACACGCCACATGCCACGCTTCACGACTTCGATCTGTTCGGCGGTGATTCCCTCTTTCGTGAGGTCGGCTTTCAGTTCGGGCGGTTCCTCCCAAACAATTTCTCCATTCTTTTCGACGACCTTCTTGATGATGCGGGGGCGATACACGCGGCCGCCGTTGGAAGCCGAGGCAGTCACGGAGGCCATCTGCAGAGGCGATGCTTCTGTCGCACCCTGTCCAATCGAAACCAGGGCGGTGAAGGCATCACTCCAGAGGAGCCCCTGCATGCGAAGCCATTCCGGATTCGGAATATTGCCCGGATTCTCGCCGGTGATCTTGATTCCGGTCTTCCTGCCCATGCCGAGAAGATTCGTCATCGTTTGAATATTCCGGATGCCGGTGTGGTTGGCGTAGCGGTAGAAAAAGCCGTTGCAGCTCACCTTGATCGCCGAACTCACGTCAACCGAGCCATGACCGGAAGACCAGCACTTCATGAATTTATTGCCGTAGTGTGCGCCGCCTCCGCAGGCAAAGCGGTACTTCCACGAGTCCGAAAGGCAGCCGGCGAGAGCGATCGGGATCTTGCAAGTGGATCCGGGCGCATACGGGTTGACCGCCCGGCTGAACATCGGGCTCGTGGGATCCTCGGTGTAGCGCTTCCAGTCATTCACGCTCACTTCCGGAATGAAGACGTTGGGATTGAAGGAGGGGACTGAAGCGATCGAAAGGATGTCCCCTGTTTGGGGATCAATGACGACGGCGGCGCCGCGCCCGACTTTGCGAAGGCTTTGTTCGGTAACCGCCTGGAGGCGGGCATCAATCGTCAAAAACACATCCGATCCCGGCATCGCCGAGGTCCGGCTGACTTCACCGACGATCTTCCCTTTTTCGTCTTTCTCGATGACCAGCTTGCCGGGCTTACCCTGGAGGTAGTGGTCCATCGTCTTTTCGACGCCCATGACACCGTAGTCATCGCCCACGTAGTAGTTGAACTCATCACGTTTTTCCTTTGGAACCTGATCGATGTCAGCCAGATTCATGTAGCCGAGAATGTGCGAGGCAAGAGAATCGTAAAGGTAGCGTCGCCGTCCGGTGCGGGTCACGGTGACGCCGGGAATGCCGATGTTATTTTCAGCAAACCGGGCAAACTCTTTGAAACTCAAATCACGGCGATAGGTGAACGGGACGACGCCACGGGTGGATCGATAGTGAACCCGCATTGAGCTCGCGCTGTAGTCAGCGAGGAGTCCAAGATCCTGGAGGCCTTTGAAAGCAGTTTCTTCGAAGATTTTAACAATATCGGTTTCGGTCTTTTTCTGCCTCTGGCCGTAGCTGTCGAAACGCTCCCAGGTGTACTTCGGCAGTGTTTCGTTATCTTTCAGGTAGGCATTCACCAGTTCACGCAAATCGAGGCGGAGCTCGTAATTGGGTGTGCTGTCGACCAGTGTGATCCCGTTCCGGTCGCGGATTTCCCCCCGGATACCGGGAATTCTGACGGACTCAAACTTACTTCCGGGAACCCGCGCGGCATACTTTTCGTGCTCGACGACCTGAATTTGATAGAGGCGATACACGAGCAGGCTGAACCCGGCCAACACGAGGAGGGCCAGCAGGTAAAGACGAACTCTAAATTGTGTCACCATCGTAGCTGTGCTTTCGCTTTCGGTCTTCTGAACGGATTCTAAATCGCGTTCGATCTGCGAGGCGTGACAACAATAGCAGCAAAAACGGGGAAACGAGAGCAGAAAACAGTCCCGTCATCACCAATTTCCAGAGGAGTTCCGGTGGAAGATCCAAACCACCGCGATGAAAGCTGATTGCCAGATACTGAAGGGCCAGGCAAAGGATCGTGCAGAGACCAATCATGAAGACCGGAAGTTCCCAGCGGCCCCGTCTGAAAAGGGGTCTTACGCCCTGAATGAGAGCTCCGGTGACCGCGAGAATAAAAATGGTGAAACCAAACGGCAGCTCTGCCTGAGCAATGGCATCGGCTGCCGCCCCGGGAGAAACGACAGGGACGTGATATCGGGCGTCCCAGACGAATCCGGTTAGGAGCGCCAGAAGGAGCATGACGGGGAACGGTACTGCGACGGCAATGGTGAAGAAAACGGTGTGGACCAGCAGGAGCCTCGAGGAATAAGCCCAGTCGAAAACGGGGATGAACTCCTGGAGAAAGAAGGAGGCCGCGAGCAGGATGAGAACCACCAGGAAAAATCTCATGACTCTTCCCTCGGCACAGCTTCAGGTTCTGCAACGGTTTCCTCAAGCTCCTCCTCTTCGACCATGACGGGAAGAACGACAAATACATCGGTCAGTTCGTCAAAATTTACGCCGGGTTTCACCGTAGCCTCAGCGTCGATCACACCCACTTCGAAGCTGAGCACTTCGCCGAGAAGGAGGTCGGGCGGAAACAGTCCGCCTGCTCCGGAGCTGACGACCTTACGTCCTGCCGCAGCCTCTGCTTCCTTGGAAAGATAGCGCAGCTTGAGATTCGGCATCGTCCTCAGTGCGCCGCGTTGCCCGCCGAGAATACCCTGCTCCTGGCTGTTCTGGAGCTTGGCGGATACCTGACACATTTCATCGGTGAGGAGAAGAACGAGAGCCGAATTCTCTCCGATGACCTCGGAGACTTTGCCGACAAGACCGGCTGCATCACCCACGGGGACGATCACAGGGCTGTCGACACGAACCCCGTGGCTCCGGCCTTTATCAATGATGAGCGTGTTGTACCAGTTGGAAGGTTTCCGATTAATGACCCGGGCGGCAACCACTTCCAGCGGCGCTTTTTCGACGTATTGAAGCGCGCGTCGAAGTTCATTGTTTTCCCGCACGATTTCATCGAGTTGAATGACCTCCAGTTTGAGTCGATCACGCTCCCGCTCCAGATCAGCAACAAGGCTCTGCAACTGAACGGGGCTGAGTGCCTCGGTTCCCACTGTTTCCACTCCGGACTCAAGCCGGGTTGAGGCCTTCATGAAAGGCTCGAAGACCACCATCGCCCCGCTCTGGATGCGCGACACCGCCTCTGGCTGGAACAGTGTGATCCAGATCAAGAGGCCGGCGAATACGATCAGCGCGATGATATTCAGGCGACTCATGTAGCGTTTGCGGGCAGAAAGAGGAAGTGGGTGGAAATACTAGGATCTTCCCGGTTGGGAGACTTTCTTGAGGAAGTCGAGTTCATCGAGAAGCCTTCCGGTCCCTTCCGCAACCGCGCTGAGAGGATCTTCCGCAACATGCACCGGAAGGCCGGTCTCTTCTGAAATCAGCTTATCCAACCCTTTGAGAAGTGCGCCTCCACCGGCAAGCATGATGCCGCGATCAACAAGATCAGCCGCAAGTTCCGGGGGGCAGCGCTCGAGGGTAACGCGAATGGATTCGATGATGATGTTGAGCGGATCGGTGAGGGCTTCGCGGATTTCCGACGAGGTGACCTTGATCGTTTTCGGCAGACCGGCCACGAGATCACGTCCTTTCACCTCGACAGAGGTTTCTTTTGGCTGAGGAAAGGCGGAGCCCATTCGGATTTTGATTTCCTCAGCGGTGCGTTCGCCGATCATGAGATTGTAGGCCCGCTTCATGAACTGGATGATTGCTTCATCCAACTCATCCCCGGCGACGCGGACGCTCCGGCTGTAAACAAGCCCGTAGAGAGAAATGATGGCAACCTCTGTCGTGCCGCCGCCAATGTCGACGATCATGTTCGCCGCGGCCTCCTGGACCGGAAGGCCTGCTCCGATTGCGGCGGCCATGGGTTCCTCGATGAGGTGAACTTCACGGGCACCGGCTGCTGCCGCCGATTCGATCACGGCCCGCTTTTCCACTTCGGTGATTCCCGCTGGAACGGCGATAACGATGCGCGGACGGATCCAGTTTCGACGGTTGTGAACCTTTCGAATGAAGTGGCGAAGCATTGCCTCAGTTACTTCGTAGTCGGCGATGACGCCATCGCGGAGAGGTCGGATCGCGACAATGTTTCCCGGTGTTCTGCCGAGCATGCGCCTTGCATCATCGCCTACTGCGAGTACAAGATTAGTTCCGGCCTTCACCGCCACGACGGACGGCTCCCGGAGGACAATGCCATGTTCCCGGACATAGATCAGGGTATTGGCCGTTCCCAAGTCGATGCCGATATCGCTTGAGAATACTCCGATGATTTTACTGATCATAGAAAAGAAAAGAGGTCACAAAAAGTTGGGGATCAGTCGTTGGATGGGTCCGGTAATGCGCAGCTTTAAAGAGGGGTAAGATAACACGCAGCCCTTTTTTTTCCACTGAGCGGAACAATCCGGGACAAAAAACTCACCGAGGGGTGGAAACCTGCATATTTTTTGTGGCAAAGAACTGACAATTCGGAAAAAGTGACGATGCTTGTGCCGTGAGCCTGTATAACATGGAAGAGGGTGTCCATTACCAGTGTCAGCGATGTGGAAACTGCTGCCGCTGGCATGGTGAGGTGCCTGTGACGGACGAAGAAGTGCGAAAGATAGCGGATTTTCTGGGGAAGCCGCTCTACGATTTCGTCGCTGACTATACTGACATTCGGCTTAATCGGGCCGGACTCACGCTGATCGATAAACCAAACGGGGAATGCATTTTTCTTGACGGTATCGAGTGCACGATTCAGGCGGTGAAGCCGGGGCAGTGTGCCGGGTTTCCCAATCAATGGAATTTTCCGGGCTGGCGCGAGAAATGTGAAGCGATTCCCGTTCCGAAACCGGATTTTGAGGAAAATGATCAGAGTCCGCGAACTTCGTAGCGCATCATCAGGGATAGGCTGCCAACCCGGGGAATGGTCAGGTGGCGCAGGGAAGCCTGTTCCCCGGAAAACCCATGGCGACTGGAAAAAAAAACGCGACAGTGACCTGCCGCGTCTTTAAAGAGTTGATTGGGGTTTGTTCAGCTCAGGGCTCCTTACAGGGAGCCTTTGAGAGCGGAAGATGGCTTGAAACCGACGGTCTTGGATGCCGCGATTTTGATTGTCTCGCCAGTCTTAGGGTTGCGACCGGTCCTTGCGGAACGGCTGCGAACCTCAAAAGTGCCGAAGCCGAGGAGCTGGACGCTACCATCTTTTTTGACGCCTTTCGCGATGTTTTCGAGCACGGCTTTCACTGCTTCCTCTGCAGCTTTTTTGGAGGTTTCTCCACCGAGTGTTGATTGGACTGCTTCAATTAGTTCTCCCTTGTTCATTACGGATTGGTAGTTTGGGTCATACAGTTAGTAAAGCCGTTTTTTCGGTGGTATCAGCTTGAAACCACCGTAGATCAACGGATCGAGCTTCTGTCTTGAGGTCTTACTAAGGATAGAAAAATTGTTTGGCAAGCTTAAATTTCAGGAAAAATTTCTCAATTTCCCCCGCAAAAAATCCAGCAAAAAGACTAACATGAACACCAATCCGGTCTGCACTCATTTATCGAAAGTCCCTGACATTGATCCGACAGCTTTTGTGGCTCCCGGTGCCAACGTGATGGGCGACGTCACGATGGCAGAAAACTCCAGCGTCTGGTTTCAGTGTGTCTTGCGGGCTGATATCCAGAGCATTGTGATTGGTGAGGGCAGTAACATTCAGGATGGGACCGTCATTCATCTGGCCAGTGATCTCGGAACGACGGTGGGTCGCTACGTCACCGTAGGCCACAAGGCAATGCTCCATGCCTGCGAGATCGGGGATGAAGTCCTCATCGGGATGGGGGCCATCATCATGGATGGCGCAATGATCGGTTCGAGAAGTATCGTGGCGGCTGGATCCCTTGTTACAAAAGGGTTTCAAGCTCCTGCAGGGTCGCTCGTGATGGGTGCGCCCGCCCGTGTCGTTCGTGCTCTCCGTGAGGAGGAGCAGCTCGGTATTCGGAATTGGGCTGAAAAATACATCAAGGTTTCGCGCGAGCACCGCGAGCATCTTGAGGCAGGGAATTGAGGGGGCGGGATTGACTCGCCGTTTGATTATTTCGCAAACGATCACGATACTGGCATACCCCCCCCCCTTTTCAGATGGATAAGTCGGTCGTTGAAGTAGAAGTCAAAAATGTGCTCGCCACGAGTGCCGGTTCCGCTGTCTTTCTGGGGAACGATGAGAAGGTCTTCGTGATCTACGTCGATCACGCGGTGGGCTCAGCGATCAACATGTTCCTGCATGGAACGCCCAAGCCGAGGCCACAGACTCACGATCTCTTCGGGGATGTTTTAATTTCCCTGGGAGCTCGCGTTGAGCGTGTCGTGATCAATGATTTCTCTGATACGGTATACTTTGCCCGACTCATCATCGGGGCGGAAAATGAGATTCAGGAGCGAAAAATAATCGAGATTGATGCCCGTCCAAGTGACAGTATTGCCCTCGCCGTGGCCGCAGAGGCCCCGATTTTCGTCGCGAATCACGTTTGGGAAGCCGTCGAGGACATGTCGATTGTTCTCAAAAAGATGGAGGACAACGGCGAGGGAAACGATTTTCCGGGGGGCTGATTTCTTCTGTTTTCTCTTTTCAGCCCCGGAGTGCCCGCCTTTGACTTAAGCCAACAGGGCCGGGACATCGAACCCGCCCCGCCTGATTTCTTTGAATTTTAACTTGAATGTTTTTTCATATTAACGTTTATTCATTTCAAATAATGACCACATTGGAAACCGTCTCCCGCCCCGACTGTGCCGCTTTATTGAAAGCTCTCGGTGATGAGACGCGCCTTCTCGTTGTGAAGCATCTGCTTGAGCAAGCCCTGCACGCGGGGGAATTGCAGGCCCGGATCGGAGTGGAGCAGAGTCTTCTTTCTCATCATCTCCGGCTCCTGCGTGAGGCGGGGATTGTTGAGTCCGAGCGTGATGGAAAGTCGGTTCTCTATCGGCTCACCCCTTCTGTGGAGCAGTTTCGGAATGGTCGAACCCTCGATCTCGGCTGCTGCCAGCTCTCTTTCCGTTCCTCTTGTTGTTAATTTTCGTTCAGGCGGAGATTCCTATATTTACGATGAAGCAAACCATCCTGTTTCCTCTGTTGTTTTCTTCGATCCTGCTATTTGGCTGCGGGAAGCCTCGGGAGAACGGGCAGCATATCACCATCACAGGTTCGAGCACCGTGGCCCCAATTGTCGCAGACGCGGCGAGGCGATATGAAGAGAGTCACCCCGGGGTAAGAATTGATGTCCAGACTGGCGGCTCCTCTCGTGGCATCGCAGACGCGATGTCAGGTCTCGCCGATCTGGGGATGATTTCCCGTGCTCTTAAAGACGGTGAATCCGAACTGACTGCTCATCTCATCGCGATGGACGGGGTATGCGTCATTGTTCATCGCGACAACCGGATTGAGAATCTCACCCGGAAGCAACTCGTTGATATTTACACCGGAAAGATTTCGGACTGGTCCGAAATCGGTGGTGCGCCCGGGGAGATCATCGTGGCCGGCAAGGCGGAGGGAAGGGCGACGCTGGAAGTGTTCCTCGACTACACCGGGCTCGACAGTGCGGATATCGAGGCGGATGTCCTCGTTGGTGAGAACCAGCACGCGATCAAAACCGTAGCGGGCAACGCGAACGGAATTGCCTATGTCTCCATCGGAGCTGCTGAGAGTGAGTCGGAGGGGGGGACCCCGATCAGGCTTATTCGCTGCGACGGGGTCATCCCGACGACGGAGGCGGTAGCGAAGGGTTTGTTCCCGATGACCCGCCCCCTGCAGGTGGTTACCCGGGGGGATCTTCCGGACGCGTCGAAAGCTTTTCTCAGCTACCTGCAAACTGCGGCGATCAATGATTTGATTGAAACACATTTTTATGTGCCGGTTGCGCGTTGATTGGCTCGTTCGACACGTTCTCGGGCTGCTGGCGGTGGTTGCCGGGGGGCTCGTCCTTGTGATTGTCTGGTATCTCTTTCAGGGGGCGAAGCCTGCCCTTGAGTCCGGACTTCCTCGTCGCTTTTTCGGTGATCCCGAATGGCAGCCGGGCTCGGTGAGAGATCCCCAGTATGGCCTCGTTCCCATGCTTGCGGGATCATTCCTCGTCACTGTTTTCGCGACGGCGCTCGCCACACCTCTGGGTATCGCGGGAGCGGTCTTTTATCAGTTTTATGTCCCTGCGCGGGTTTCCCGATGGAATTTGCGATGCATGGAGCTGCTTGCGGGGATGCCTGCGGTGGTGTTGGGATTCTGGGGATTGATGGTGGTTGTCCCCGCGATCAGTCGTCTTGAGCCGCCGGGTCAGAGTCTCCTTGCGGCAGCGCTCGTTCTTGCGCTCATGATTCTACCCATCATTGCGCTGACGTCTCAGGCAGCGCTGTCGGCGGTCCCGCTCAGTCATCTCCAGGCAGCGGCGGGTCTTGGAATCGGGCGGGCGGGAATGATCTGGAACATCGCCCTCCCGGCGGCAAAGGGAGGGATCGGTTCCGGGGTTCTTCTCGCGCTGGCGAGAGCGATCGGAGAGACTCTTGTCGTGGTCATGCTTTGCGGGAATATCGCCCAAATACCCGGAAGTGTTTTTGATCCGATCCGGCCAGTCACGTCGACCATCGCGCTGGAGATGGGCTATGCCACCGCTTCGCACAAGGCGCTGCTCTATGCGGGAGGTCTCATTCTCGTTCTGGTCATCGGCCTTCTCGTGGGTGGGCTTTCATTTCGGAGAAAGCCGAACCATAACACGGTCCATTGACGC
>JARGOP010000003.1:17853-42915 GCA_029233965.1 Verrucomicrobiales bacterium
CGTGGGTGGGCTTTCATTTCGGAGAAAGCCGAACCATAACACGGTCCATTGACGCGCCACTCAGTTACGATGACTTCACTGATATCTTCCCGTTTCACGACGCGCCGCTCCCGGGTTCAAGACTGGCTTTTCGGTGGAATTGGCGCAATCGCAAGTCTTGTCACGCTTGGAGCCCTCGGCTGGATTCTCGCGGATCTGGTGAAGATGGGGCTGCCTCACCTCTCGGTTGAATTTTTCACGGCAGACATGAAGTCAGCGGGGCGGGAAGGAGGGATCGGACCAATGATCGTCTCGACTTTTCTCATTCTTGTCTGCTTTCTTTTCCCGGCGATTCCGCTCGGGGTTGGATGCGCATTCTGGCTTTCGGAGTATGTGCAGGGAGGCAGCCGAATTGCTCGTGCGGTTACTGGAGGTGTCGATCTCCTCGCAAGTGTCCCGTCGATCGTCTTCGGACTTTTCGGAATGAGCTTCTTCTGCCAGGTGCTCGGGCTCGGGTTTTCGATTTTGTCGGGGGGGCTCACACTCACGTGCATGGTGCTTCCGATTCTGGTTCGCACGACTCTTTCTGCGATGACTTCTCTGCCCCCGGATCTGCGTCCCGCGGCCGGGGCGCTCGGACTGACCAGGGCAACGACGCTATGGCAGATTCTGCTCCCGGCGGCGCTGCCGGGCATCATGATCGGAATCACGCTCGGGGTTGGACGGGCGCTCGCCGAAACGGCAGCGCTCCTGTTCACAAGTGGATACTCGACTCGCTGGCCTGAATCGATTCATGACTCGGGGCGTGCTATATCCGTTCACATCTACGACCTGGCGATGAACATTCCGAACGGGGGCGGGAAGGCTTCGGCGAGCGCGCTCGTGCTTCTTCTCATGATTCTTGCGATCAACCTTGTTGCCAGCCTGTTGGCGGATCGCTGCCTCAAAAGCCAATACATTTCCTGAAGATGGCTATCTCATCCGTTCCCAAAACCAATGCGCCGCCGCCCGGAACCGCCGGAATTTCGGTTCGCGATCTCTCCGTTCACTACGGGAATTTCGAAGCGCTGAAAGACGTAAACCTGAGCATCGAGGCGGGACTCGTGACGGCTCTCGTGGGCCCCTCCGGATGCGGGAAGAGCAGTTTTCTTCACTCATTAAACCGCCTCACGGACCTTGTTCCCGGATGCAAAGTGAAAGGATCGGTTCGCTTTGGAAACGGCGGGGAATCCTGCGGTCCCGGGGTCGATGTTCTCGCTTTGCGTCGGCGGGTCGGAATGGTTTTTCAAAAGCCGAATCCGTTTCCTCAGTCGATCCGGCGAAACTTTGAAATTCCATTGCGGGAGCACGGGGTGCGAAGAAAAGAAATTAGCGAAGTCATCGAAAAGTGTCTCCGTGATGTCGGGCTCTGGGATGAGGTTAGTGATCGCCTCGATCGCAGCGCGATGGCGCTCTCTGGCGGGCAACAGCAGCGGCTTTGCATTGCGAGAGCACTGGCTCTTGACCCTGATGTCATCCTTTTTGACGAACCCTGCAGTGCGCTCGATCCGATGGCGTCCGCTGTCGTCGAAGAGCATATCGCCGCCCTGCGTGGCCGCATCACGGTCGCGATTGTGACTCACAATCTGGCTCAGGCAAGGCGGATCTCTGATCGGGTCGCGGTCTTCTGGATACGCAACGGTTCAGGAACGATCATTGAGCATGGCCCGACGAAAGAGGTGTTCTCCAATCCTGTGGATCCCTCATCGCGGTGCTATCTCGAGGGGGGCTGCGGGTAGCGGCGATTTCCCCGTCTCCTACTCGTCCAGGGTATAAATAAACAACCCGGAGCGGAGCTTTGGCTCGAACCAGGTCGATTTCGGCGGCATGATTTCACCGGCATCGGCGATGTCGATGAGCTGCTGCACCGTCGTCGGGAACATCGAGAAGGCTGCGGCCCATTCGCCACTGTCGACGCGTTTTTCCAACTCTGCTGTGCCACGGATCCCGCCGATGAAGTCGATGCGGTTGTCCGTGCGTGGATCTTCGATCCCGAGGAGCGGCGTCAGCACTTTATCCTGCAGGACGGAAACATCGAGTTTGTCGATCGGGTTGTCCGACTCGACGCCACCCCAGCTGAGACTGTGCCATTTTCCGGCGATGTAGACGCACATGGACTCAGGGGCGTCGGGAGATTTCTGACCGTTGGAATCGAGAGTGAACCGTTCATTGAGCTGCTTCAGAAATCCATCGGAAGAGAGGCCGTTGAGATCTTTTACGACCCGGTTGTAGGGTAAAATGTTCAGCTGGCTTGCCGGGAAAAGCACCGCGAGGAACCAGTTGTAGTTCTCCTCACCGGTATGGTCCGGATTGGCCTCGCGACGCTCTTTGCCAACGCGGGCGGCACTCGCGCTGCGGTGATGACCATCGGCGACGTAGGAAACGGGGACGTTCCCGAATCCTTCCAGAATCGGAGCCGCTTCGGCATGCTCAACACGCCAGACGGTGTGTTGAACGGAAACGTCGTCGACGAAATCGATCGTCGGCTCGTGGTTGGCGATCCAGTTTTCAACAAAAGTATCAATAGCGTCGACATCTTCGTAGGTCAGGAAAACCGGCCCGGTATTGGCACTCAGCGTGTCGGTGAGTTTCGTGCGGTCATCCTCTTTGACCTGACGGGTCTTCTCGTGCTTTTTGATGATGTCGTTTTCGTAATCCTCGATGTGGCAGGCGAGAGTGATCCCGACCTGGGCGTGACCGTTCATGATCTGCCGGTACAGGTAAACGCAGGGTCCCGGCTCGCGGACGAGCATCCCGTCAGACTGAAGCTTATCGAGGTTGAACTTGGAGCGCTCGTAAATTTCGTCGCCATAAGGATCGGTGCCGTCGGGAAATTCGATCTCAGCACGCACGACGCGAAGGAAGCTGTGCGGGTTGTCGCCGGCAAGCGCCCGGGCCTCTTCTGTGTTCACGACATCATAGGGTACCGACGCGATCATTTCGGCTTTACCGGGAGCGGGAACGAGAGAGGGGAAGGCTTTGACTTTCATGAGAGAATTCTGAGTTTCTTCACCCTCTACACTGAAGCGACGGCTTCACAACTGACAAGTTCACCCAACTCCGCGAATGGCTTCCGAAGCACGGCGTCGTCGACCCTGTTCGCACTGAAACCTGACCCTGTCGGCCCGGGAATTTTGGCCTTGCTTTATTTTTGTCAAAATTCTATTGATTGTGAAAAATGTTCTTACCCAGGGATGTTTCTATTCATCATCTTCCGGCAGATGGCTCGCGATGCTCGCATGATTTGGCTCCGCAACCTGACGCTGCCCCTGCGAAATGGAAGGCAGGATTTGCCTGTGCCATGGGAGAGGATGCGTTTGCAAAAGGGGGGGAACAGCTTCTTCGAATTACCAATGACATGGTCGTGATCTGCGATGAAGATGAACATCGTGTATCACAATTGCGGGTTCATCCGCGGGATCGGGCATTTTGAAGGAACCTATGAAAAGCGGAATTTCCTCAGCTTTCTCCCCTCCACCGACCGATCCGACGCTGCGAAAGCGTTTCAATCGCTCATCGAATCGCAGCAGGGCGGCTTGAGATTCGGGGCCACGCTCTTGACGAAACGGGGAGAGCGTCCGTTCGATGCCCGTGTGGTTCGGAGTCGCAAGATAAACGGAGCCTATCTGCTCTACATGATTCTCCGCGAAGAGCGGCGGCAGAAAGTGGATGTCATAAAGACGGAGCGACAGGCTTCGGAGTTGCTCTTTGCCGGTCTTCCCGTCGCGGCATTCCGGACCGATAAGAGACTTCGTGTGATTAAGGCGTTCGGATCGCTTTGGGACGACTTGAAAGTTGATGCCTCCTCGATCCAGGGTGCCGATCTCAGCAATCCGCAATGCCATCTCGTGCCGCCATTTTTGCACCAGATCGACTATTGCGACACGATGGCGGGTCCGACACTGCATGCGGAATGGTCCTGGAGGCAGGAGCCCCAGGAAATCACGGTCGAACCTTTTCTCGACAAAAACCGGAGGTGGTGGTCACGATCGGGATGTTGAGAAAAGCCGGGACGGATCCGGTTCACCGCGGGGCGGAGCATCTCACGATTCCGATGCCGGTTGATCCGCCGCCGCCGCTGAAGCAAACCCGTCGCGTTGAACTCGGGGCAAATGCCGCCGCCGCGTCGAGGGTCCCGATCCAGTCGGATCTTGTTTCACAGATTCGCTCCGGGATTAAGCCGCGTCGACTCTCGCCACCTGATATCACAGGGCGGGCCACGGAGAGGACCGAGCGAGTCGCTCTCGCCAATTGAGGGGAATCTGCCGCCATTCCTCCTCTTCCGGAATGCGCCGTAGATTTTAGTTCGAATTTGCGAACAATTGGAGCACTTTGGGACGCTTATCCTGCATTCATGCCGGAGCATGAATCCACCCCGGCTCCAGATGGGGCTCGTAATTTTTTATCATGATGCATTTTCTACGACTGACATTCATCGGAGTGCTCGCGTTTGCGGGCTCAAACGCCGGGGCGCAGAGCTTACCCGAAGAAGGCTGGACCGAAGAGCCCTCACCTCTCGCATCGGAGTTCGCCGAGCCGGGCGGAAAGATCTCGATGTATTCCTCCCAGTTCCCGAAGAGCTTCAATTACCAGATCGATAACAATGTGTTTTCGCGGGAGATTTTCCGACTCATGTTCGAACCGCTTCTTGACACAGACCCGATGACCCTGGCCGACACGCCCGGTCTCGCAAGCGAGTGGGAAATTTCCGAGGATAAAAAGTCTTTCACCTTCCATCTCGACCCGCGTGCGCTGTGGAGTGACGGCAAGCCGATCACGCCGGAGGATGTGATCTGGAGTTTCGAGGCGGTGAAAAAGCCGGAGCATCTCACCGGTCCCTTCCAGTCGATCATGAAGCGTCTCGTGAAGATCGAGAAAACGGGCGACCGTTCTGTGACGATCCATGCCGATGAAGTTCACTGGAAAAACCTTCAGGCCTGCACCGCCTTTCGGGTCCTCCCGATGCACTGGTGGAAAGATCAGGATTTCAACAAGGTGAACTTTGAGTTCCCGGTCGTGTCCGGGCCCTATCGGCTCGGCGAGGTGAGCGAGCCTCATTTTGCCCGCATGGAAAAGCGCGAGGATTACTGGCGTGCCGATTCCCCGGTCACAGAGGGGATTTTAAACTTCGACACGATCGAATACCGCTTCTACTCCCAGCGCGACGTGGCATTTGAGTCTTTCAAGAAAGACCAGTTCGATATTTTCGCGGTCTACACCTCGAGCCGCTGGATCAAGGAAACGGAAGGGGATCGCTTTGAGAAAAACTGGATCGCGAAGCAGTCCGTCCACAACTACAACCCGATTGGCTTTCAGGGATTTGCGATGAATCAGCGCCGCGAGCCGTTTTCCGATAAGCGGGTGCGCCGGGCCCTCGCCCACCTTCTCGATCGTGAGCGGATGAATCAGACCATCATGTTCAATCAATATGTTCTCACGCAGTCTTTCTGGCCGGATCTCTGGGATGCCGATCATCCCTGCCCGAATGAGCTGATTGCTTTTGATGTGGAAAAAGCCCGCGCCCTTCTCAAGGAAGCCGGCTGGGCCGTGAATGCGAACACGGGCAAGCTGGAGAAAGACGGCAAGCCTTTCGTGATTAATTTCCTTTCACGGGATCCGAGTTCGTCCAAGTTTCTCCTTATTTACGAGGAGGCTCTCAACGATGTCGGGATCGAGCTGAAGATCGACCAGAAAGACTGGGCCGCCTGGACGCGTGACATGGACGAGTTCAATTTCGACATGACCTGGGCCGCCTGGGGGGCGAGCCCGATCAAGGATCCTGAGACGATGTGGCATTCGGAGAATGCCGACATGAAATCGAGCAGTAATATCACCGGGTTCAAAAACGAGCGCGTTGATGAGTTAATCGAGCAAACCAAAGAGATGTTCAGCGTCGAGGAGCGTCACGAGGTGATCCGCGAGATCGACCGGATCATCTACGAGGAGACACCGTACGTCCTTCTTTGGAATATCGACTACGTCCGCCTTCTCTACTGGAATCGCTTCGGCATGCCCGAGCACATGCTGGGGAAATACTCCGACGAGTGGTCCGCGGTGGACTACTGGTGGGCGGATGAATTCCAGAGCGATGACCTGAAAGCAGCGATGGAAGCAGGGGAGGAACTCCCCGCACCACCGCGTGATGTGTATTTCGACAAAGTCTTCACCTCCGGGATCGTGCCGGCGACCGAACCTCTTCAGTAAGCATCCGCTTTCGCCGCGACCGATTCGACCATGGAGCGTCTCAGTTATTTCATCCGGCGATTGCTGCTCGTCATCCCGACTTTTCTCGGGATTACTTTTATTGTCTTCGGGCTCATTCAGTTCGTTCCCGGCGGTCCCGTCGAGCAGCAGATTGCGCAGATGCGCGGTCTCGGCGGTGGAGGGGAAGCCGGTGGCAATGCCGGTTCGAATGTCAGCATCACCGAGGATCAGCGACGGGCGATCGAGAAGGAATTCGGCTTCGATAAGCCTTTTCTCGCCCGCTACTGGAAGTGGCTCGTGACCGACGGCATGGGGATGAAATCCATTTCCTACAAATACAACAACAAGACCGTCTGGCAGCTCATCGAAGAGCGTTTTCCGGTCTCGCTGACTTTCGGGATTACCAGTTTTATCCTGACCTATTTGATCTGTATTCCACTGGGAATCGGTAAAGCCCTGCGCAACGGGACCTCCTTTGATGTGGCTTCTTCGTTCGTCGTGCTCGTCCTCTACGCGATTCCCGCCTTCGCCTTCGGGATGATTTTGAAGACGCTTTTCTCGGGCACCTCGGACCACTTTTTCGACATTTTTCCCATCGGGGGATTCCGCTCGGAGAACTGGGAATCGCTTTCGGCCTGGGGGAAGATCAAAGATCAGACCAACCACATGTTTCTCCCTGTGCTCTGTTATGTGATCGGGAACTTTGCGATCCTTACGATTCTGATGAAAAACTCGCTCCTCGATCAGATTTCACAGGACTACGTTCGTACCGTCCTTGCCAAAGGCGGGACGATGCGCCGAGCGATCTGGGGGCATGCGCTGCGGAACGCGCTCGTGCCGATCGTGACCGGTATCGGCGGCATTCTCACGATCATGTTTGCCGGATCCGTTTTGATTGAGCGCGTCTTTTCGATCAACGGAATCGGGTTGCTCACGCTCGATGCGATCGTCGGGCGGGACTACATGGTTTTCATGGGGACCCTGGCCCTGACCTCGATCCTTGGCCTTGTCGGGCGAATCCTCTCGGACTTCTGTTATGTCCTCGTCGATCCGCGAATCAGTTTCGGAAAGGAAGCGTGATGGGTAGCAAATGGTTCACGATTCTCGACCCCAACACGCGGCGCCGTCTCAAGCGCTTCGGGGATATCAAGCGTGCGAAGTGGTCGCTGATCCTCCTCCTCGCGATTTTTGTCCTGAGCCTCTTTTCAAACTTTATCGCGAATGAAAAACCGCTCCTCGTGAAGGCAAACGGGAAGCTTTATTTTCCCGTCTTCAGCTTCTATCCCGAAAGCGAGTTCACCGGTTCCAACGTCAAAACACGGCCGCGCTACAAGGAACTCGAAAAGCTGCCGCTTTTTCAGGAGAATGAAAAAAACTGGATGCTCTGGCCTCTCGTTCGCAACGGTCCGGAAGAATCCCTCGAAGCATCGCAGATCGAAGTCGACCCCACCCTGACCCTGACCTTTTCGCCCGAGGATCAAATTGCCTCGATCGATGTGGACGATTCGCTCCTGATCCAGCGGAGCCGGGGCGCGGCGGGCTTCTATCGTGAGCTTTCCGAGACGGTGCTGCGGCGGAAACCGCTCGAACAGGAGGGGTTTTCTGTCCCGGAAGCGGTCCGCGAGGGCGTTTTGAAACGTTTCGCCAACGAAGCGGCTTCGGCGGTTTCGGTGAAAAACGAAGACGGCGTCTTGTTCGAGATCGATGCCTTCACTCCTTCGAGTCGCGCGCCGAAGCTGGTTCGTCTTTCGGTCGAGCGCCGCGCTGAAGAATCGGCCAAAGAGCGCGCCATCCTCACCCCGGAGCTGGAGTTTCTCGAAACGCCGCCTCCGCTCTGGGAGCGTTTTGGCGAAGAGGCGAAGAGTGCGATTCTCGCCCGGGCCGAAGAGGCCATGGTCGTGCCGCAGGAGAATCTCGCGGTCTCCAGTCCGGAGGGGAAATTCTCGGTTCAATTCAGCCGGGAAACAGTCGAGTTCCCGTTTCGCCCGGTCAAAGGTCATGCCTTCGGCCTCGACAACAGCGGCCGCGATGTCGGCGTGAGAATCCTCTACGCAACGAGAACAGCCCTGATTTTCGCCTCGGCCCTTGTGATCTTCACCTATGCCATCGGGATTTTCCTCGGCGCGGTTCAGGGCTATTTCGGCGGGAAAATTGATATGTTCGGTCAGCGACTCAGCGAAATCTGGGAGTCGATGCCCTTTCTCCTCATCATGATTCTCCTCAGTTCGATTTACGGGCGCAGCTTCCTTCTTCTCGGTCTCGTCTACGGGATCTTCAACTGGATCGGGATTTCCTATTACATTCGCGCCGAGTTTCTGCGTTTGCGGAAACTTCCATTCGTCGAGGCGGCGCGAGTCATGGGGATCGGGCGGTGGAAAATCATGTTCCGGCACATCTTTCCGAATGCGCTCGTGCCGGTGATCACCTTTTTCCCGTTTGCTCTCGTCGGGGCGATCTTCATGCTCACGGCGCTCGATTATCTCGGCTTCGGCCTGCCTCCGGGGACGCCGAGTTGGGGGAACCTCCTCGATCAGGGGCAGGTTCAGCCCTATGCGTGGTGGCTCATTCTCTATCCTTCGATTGCGCTCTTTGTCGTCAGTCTTCTCGGTATTTTTATTGGTGAGGGCGTGCGAGCCGCTTTCGATCCGAGAACCAATTCCAAGCTCGAGTAACCGAATGTCCGAACCTCTTCTCAGTGTCCAGAATTTGACGGTTTCCTTCGATGTGGAAGGGCGCACGATCACGGCGGTCGACGATGTCTCCTACGACATCTTCCCGGGAGAGATTGTTGGATTGGTAGGGGAATCAGGCAGCGGGAAAACGGTCGGCGCCATGTCGACGATCCGACTCGTGCCAAGTCCGCCGGGACGTGTGGATCAGGGTGAGATTCTTTACCGGGGGAAGAGCATTCTTACGATGCCGATTGAGGAGTTGCGAAAGCTGCGCGGGAAAGAAATCAGCGTGATTTTTCAGGAGCCGATGACGGCCTTGTCTCCACTGCACCCTGTCGGGAGACAACTCGCCGAAACGGTCCGTATTCACGATCCTTCGGTCTCCCCGGAAGATGCCTGGGCTCAGGGTGTCGAGTGGCTCGATAAAGTGGGAATTCCCGATCCGGGCGAACGTGCCAAAGCATATCCCTTTCAGTTTTCGGGAGGGATGCGGCAGCGTGTCATGATCGCGATGGCATTGATCCTCAAGCCGAAGCTGATCATTGCCGATGAGCCGACGACTGCCCTCGACGTGACCTTGCAGGCGCAGATTTTTGATCTCATTCTGGCGATGAAGTCGGAAGACACCTCGATCCTGTTTATCACTCACGACATGGGGGTGATCTGGGAGTTGGCGGACCGGGTTCTCGTCATGAAAGACGGCAAGGTGGTCGAGAGGGGCGACGTCGAGGAACTCTTCGCCAATCCCAAGGAGGCCTACACGCGGGAACTCCTCGCTGCCGTTCCGCGACTTACTGACGATTCCATCGCTCATCCGGTTTTTGAAGACAGGACTGAGCCGCTTATCGAGGTGAAATCACTGAAAACCTGGTTCCCGGTGAAGCGGGGAGTCTTTGCCCGGACTGTGGACTGGGTTAAGGCGGTCGACGATGTCTCACTCGACATCATGCCGGGAGAGTGTCTCGGCCTCGTGGGCGAATCTGGGAGCGGGAAAACCACGCTGGGCCGATCTATCCTTGGACTCGATGAATCGCGGGAAGGGGAGATTTTGTTCGAGGGCACAGACATCCGCGGGCTTGGCTACCATGCGATGCGCCCGATGCGACGGGATCTGCAAATGATCTTCCAGGATCCATTTTCGTCACTCAATCCAAGACTGACTGTGCTTGAGATTCTGACAGAGGGGCTCATTGAGCACGGGATACTGAAAGGTGACCGGCGTGATGTCGCGGCGCACTGGCTCACCGAGGTGGGACTGGAGCCGGATGTCATGAATCGCTACCCTCACGAGTTCTCCGGGGGGCAGCGTCAGCGAATTTGCGTGGCTCGGGCTGTGGCTGTGGAGCCCAGGTTTGTCGTTTGTGACGAGGCGGTGTCGGCTCTCGATGTTACGATTCAGGCTCAGGTCATTGACCTCCTCATGGAATTGCGGGACAAGCTTGGGCTTTCCTATCTCTTTATCTCTCATGACCTTAGCGTCGTGAAGAGGATCTGCGACCGGACCGTCGTGATGCGTCATGGCAAAGTGGTTGAGTCAGGCGCCACCAAAGATCTCGTCGAAAATCCCCGGTCGGATTACACGAAGCGTCTCATTGCAGCGGTTCCGATCCCCGGGAATGCTGAAAAACGCGCTCGAAATTACCGATGAAGTCTGGTATAACTCTGCGGTGAAAATTACCAAAGATGTCCGAACTATCAGGTATAATGACATTTAACTCGTTTCTGGAGTCGGTCGAAAACGATCCGATGCCACCTGCCGATCTCACACCGGAGTTAACGTCACTTTGGCTCACGAAGGCCGGTCAGTGGGAGGCAGCCCACGACATCGCTCAGGATATGGCAACGAAGACGGGTTCGTGGATTCATGGATTGCTTCACGCGATTGAAGGCGATTTTGGCAATGCCGGCTACTGGTTTGCACGGGCGGGCGAACCCCCGATCAGCAAAGAGGGGATTGATGCAGAGTGGGAACGGATCGTCCGATCTCAACTTCAGGGATAATTTTTATAAGTTTTCAACGAACAATTCGTTAGAAGGGCGAGCATGCGGCTACCTGAATTACCGGGACACACCTACGAGGACCTTCTTGGCGAAGATCCTTTCGGGTGGAGTTTTGTGACCACCTATGGCGACTCTGAGCAACGAGTCGTTAAGGTGCTGAAATCTCAGGCGACTAACGCCCCCTTGCTTGATCAGTATTTCACAAGACTATCGAGCGCAAACAGCCCTATCAGTGGTGCCGCAGCGGTCTATGAATACAGCCTTGGTGATGACCAGTCACCTGCGGCTTATTCAATGCCTTTTTATGGGTGGAGGGGGAAAGAAAACAAAACATGGCAGCTGACATCACTCAAGCGGCTCATGCATCTGCTCCCCAGGGAGCAGGCAGAAGAGATTACACGCAAACTGGCGGTGTGTGTTGCCGAGGTGCATGAGGCGGGGCTTTTCCATGGCGGTCTCAAGTTGGGAGATATTTTCCTGACCGGAGATGATGACGGGAATCAGCAGGTTAAGATTGCCGACTTCGGCCAGATCTTCATGGGCGGCCTCCAGTATCTGGAAGCCGGTGAACTCTTATTCTATGTCAGTCCTGAGCAGCTCGAAAACGGGGACTTTTCCAATGATCTCGGGAAGCGCTGGGACATTTATTCCTTCGGGGTCGTTGCGTTTCAGCTTCTGACAGGACACCTGCCGCGTCTCGATCAACTGCGGCAGCAGTGCCTCGAACATCCCGGCTTGCTCGATGAGACACCGGCGATTGCGTATGGTGGTTTAACCCCGACTTCAGAACACTTTTTGAAAGCTCTCGAGATTGAGAAGCCGGTGGAGTGGCCTGATTCCCCATCAGACGAAAAAGAAAAGGCGGTTCGCAAAGTGATCGAAAATTGCCTCGAATTCGATCATCGGGATCGACCGGAGTCGATGAAGGAGGTTGCGGAGGCCCTCGCGAAAGCACTCAGGAAAGTGGCGCTGCCAAGCCCGCGAACTGAACCGGTCCGGGTCGTCAAAGCGAGTGAGGATGCTCCAGCAAGAGGGTTTGAGGTGAACTTGCCTTCGGATGAACGGCTCGATGAATTTACGGACGACTTGCCTCACGGCGAGAGCTTGGAGGTTCAGGATACGGAGGAACCGTCCGAAGAGTTTACGGTAACCGATTCTGTGTGGCTGGAGGGTGAGCGTGGCACGGACTGGCATGGAGAATTTCAGGTTCTTGAAAAACCTTCCGGGGAAAAGGCGGATGAAAACGTGGGTGGTGAGATCGACGAGATCATCAAGTCCCGTCCTGATTGGTTGGATTCATCCAAAGGCCGGGTGAGCGGATATTTTGAAGAGCACCCGTATCTGAAGTGGAAGATTGCTACGTTCAGTTCATTGGCAGCGCTGTTCACCTTGTTGCTCTTTGCTGCGGGCAGTATCTGGAAAGCAGACCAGACGAAGCGCGATCTTACGATAGAAGCTGCTCAATTGCAGGCCAGTGTCGAGAAACAGGCGGATGCCTACCGCCGCGTTCTCAGTGAGACGCGGCAAAATGAGGAGCAACTCGAATCTGAGTTGAACGAGGTGGAGGGTTCAAGGTCCCGATTGATGGGCGAGGCAAAGCTTGCCCGTCAGATCCTGCGTCAGACCCAGGATAACGGGGACGAATTTTTTCGTCTCGTCCTCGACAATCGCGACACCGATGTTCCCGGGTTTCGTGAAAAGCGCGCGGCGGCCATGAAGGATGCGCGCGTTCACTATGAACGTCTTATCGAGATTTACGGGGACGCTCCTGATTTCATTGTGTCGACGGCAAATGCATTGTTTTACCTCGGACGGATTTATCGCGAGACAGGTGAGTTTGGAAAATCACTGGCCGCTTTCGGCGAAGCCGAACGGCGTTATGTGGCACTTTTGGGCGATGCCGGTGATCCTGAAGTTGAGTTCGTGCGGAATCTTGCGATTGCCAAAAATGCTCTCGGAAGTCTCGCCTTTGGTAACTCTGAGTTTCCGACGGCCCGGCACTACTTCACCGAGTCCTCCCGTTATTGGGCTGAAGTGAGGGCGATCTCGCCCGAAGATGAGGTGGATGCGGGAATCAGCATTCAGGAAAATTCCCTTCTTATTGTGGAGTGCGAGTTTGCGATCAATCGACTGGAAGCTGCTCTCGACGGGGCACGTTCTGTCGGTGCTCAATTGCTGAAGCTTCAGGAACAGGATCCGGATAATCACCGCGTCGTCGGTGCGCTCGGTAAGTCTTTTTCCCTCGCCGGTCGAATTCTTGAAGCGAAAGGAGACGGTGATCTCGCGAAGGAGGCTTTTCAACAGGCGGGAAACCTCTTTGCGAGGGCAGTAGAATTAAACGCTGCGGTAGATGCCTATCAACTCGGGCTCGGAAACAGTCTGGCCCGGGTCGGCTTGCTTGAGAACGATATCGAAAAGCTTGAGGGAGCGGTCGACGTTCTCGGAGGAGTCATCGCTTCGAATCCTTATGAGGCGACCTATCAGAAGACGCTCGCCGATGTTTATGGGGTGCTTGCCCGCAATCAGCGCGATGGCGGTCGATCTGAGAACGCGATCCAGTTGGAGAAGGAAGCCATCGATATTCTGCAGCCGATTATCCGGGCAAATCCGAGCGCTGTTCCAGCCGATGTTTTGTATTCCTACGCGCAGCGTCTTGCCCATCTTGCGGAGCTTCTCGGGGACTCCGGAGATTTTGATGACTCCCGGGTCCCGCTTCAGGAGGCGATTGTGGTTCTGGAAAAACTGTCCCGCTCTGACAAGGCTCTTGCTCAGTACAACCGCGCCCTTGCGAGGGCTCGCGGCCTTGCCGGATTTGCCTGCCTGAAATCGGGAGACAAGTCGGAAGCAAGAGAACACCTCGAACTCGCCAAGGCTGAGTGGGAAAGCTACATGGCTTCCAATCCTGAGGACTCGGATGCGGAGCAGGCGGTTCGCTGGACTTCCGATCAACTTCGCAGTCTTCAGTGAGAGCCCGGCGACTTCAGCCCCGGAGGTTGACATCTTTCAGCTAACCGCTTCCTTGCGCACATGCTGGATCTCATTGAACTGGACGACCTGAAAAACATCGCGAAGCGTGCCGGGGAGGAAATTCTCTCCGTCTACGGCTCGGAATTTTCTGTCGATGTCAAAGAGGACCAGTCTCCTCTGACTGAAGCGGACCGACGTGCGAATGCGGTGATCGTTGAGGCCCTGAAGGCGCAATACCCGGACATCCCGATCATTTCTGAAGAAACGGCTGCGGAGGACTATTCTGTTCGAAAAGACTGGGCGTATTTCTGGCTTGTGGATCCGCTCGATGGCACCCGGGAATTTATCAAGCGCAACGGCGAGTTCACCGTGAACATCGCGCTGATTCATCGCAATACTCCGGTGATCGGCATCGTGTATCAGCCGGTGGGGGAGAATCTCTATTGGGCGAAAGCAGGACAACACGCCTGGAAGTCTGTTTCGGGTGGGGATCCGGTGCGACTTCAGGGGGGGAGGCACTACCTTGAGAAGGAGGACATTCGCGTCGTAGCGAGCCGCTCACATCTCACTGATGAAGTGAAGAAGTTCGTCGAAGATCTCGAAGCGGGCGGAAAGACGGTGCAGTTTCTTTCTGCAGGCAGCTCTTTGAAGCTCTGTCTGGTCGCTGAAGGTCAGGCTGACGTCTACCCCCGCCTCGGCCCCACGATGGAGTGGGACACCGGCGCAGCCCATGCCATTGTTCTTGAAGCAGGTCGACGGGTGCTTCGACACGATTCCCGTGAGCCGCTCCGTTACAATAAGGAAAACCTGCTCAATCCTTATTTTATCGTCGAATAAAAAAGCACGTCCCGGTTGAGGACGTGCTTAGCGAAGCAGAACACAGTGATGATGTCACCGCAAGATGGAAGGTGCTTTACCAGGTCTTGATGTTGTCGGCGTCATCCTGTTCGCTTCCATCTTTTCCTGAACTCCAGACGAGGATCGACTCAGGAAGAACCTCAGATTCAGAACTCGTATCCCATAGGGGTTTTTCTACGCGATTGTTGTAGTCGAGATCGAGACGCACGAAGTAGTAGCCCCCTTCTGGAGGCTCGTTGCCAAACGGATCCCACAACTCACCGCCGCCATCTGCCTCGAGCGTGACGCCTTTGATGTATACTCCCGGACCTTTTCGTTTCGCCTGCTTGCCGGTATAGAAAGCAATTTTGCGCGGGTTAAGTTTTAGCCCGTCTTCCGAATCGGAGCCCATGAGGGGATCCATCAACTTCCGGTCGCTGCGGAGTTCATCTGTCTCATTGGTCATGCCGCTTTCGACCGGGTATTTTCGGTATTCAGTAAAGTAGGCTGAAATCGCATTTTTCAGATTGTAGGCCGTGTTCTGTGCGTTAGTTTTCTCAGCGCGTCGGAGAGCACCACTCGCTGCGGGGAACATCAGTCCGGCCAGAATGCCAATGATGGCGATAACGACAAGCAGTTCGAGGAGAGTGAAACCTCCGGCGCGCCCGGGGATTTGTTTTGCTAATGATTTTCTCATGATTCGGGGCATGTTTACTGGGTTGGGCAGCGAGAGGCGAGAAAAAACAGCTCCTAAACTGCGTTGGGTAATTACGAATACAATGTAAACACATCACGGAGTTGTCAGTCCAGCCATTTTCGTGAAAAATCCCCGGCTTTGAAGGAAAAATTCATTCCCTTGCTCCGAGAGCATCTCGGAAGTGAGGATTATCGACCGCAGAACAAATCGGAATTGGCGCGTGCTCTTCAGGTCGCGTCCAAAGATCGAGCGGAGTTTCGCGATGCGATCGTGTCGCTGGAGCGGAGCGGCGAGATCGTTCGGGGACGGAAGGGGCGGTTCGAGTTGCCGGGCCGCTCAAGTCGTCGGGAGACCGTGACGGGGCGGCTTGAATGCTCCCCTGACCGGAAGCGCCGCGTCGTCCATTTTGTTCCGGATGATCCGGCTTCCCATCGTGCCTTCCGCGGGATGCAGTGGCCAAAAGTTTTTGTGCCGGCTCACGCTGCCGGAACGGCCCTGCACGGCGATGAGGTGGAAGTTGAGCTGATCGAGCGGGAGCCTCCCCGCTGGCACCAGCACGCGAATCGGAACCGACAGGGGAGGAAGTTCGAAGAGGAATTCTGGCAGGCAAAGGTGATTCGCGTTCTGACTCGAAGTGAGCAGGGGATCATCGGGATCTTTCATGGCAAAGGATCGCGGGCCGGCCTCTCGCCGGATGACCTCCGTTTTCCTCCTTCCTTTCAGCTCATCAGCGTTTTGCCGGACGCCGTTCCGGGGGATGTTGTCGTCGCAAAATTTCATGACTGGACCGATCCCGGATTGATGCCGATGGCAGAGATGATCAAGGTACTTGGTCGTGAGGGTTCGCCCGGAGTTGATATTCTGAAAGTGATTCACCGCTATGGTCTGCCGATTGATTTTCCCCCGGCAGTCCTCGCGGAAGCGGATCTGATCGAGGAGGCAATCAGTGCTGAGGAAATCGAACGCCGCGAGGACTGGCGGGATCGCGAGGTGTTCACGATCGATCCGGAAGATGCGAAAGACTTCGACGATGCCATCTGCGTGACTGAGAACGAAGATGGAACCTTCGAACTCGCCGTTCACATCGCCGATGTGTCGCACTACGTGAAAACCGGTTCCGAACTGGATAAGGAGGCCCGGAAGCGTGGCAACAGCGTCTACCTCGCCGACCGCGTCATTCCGATGCTACCCGAGAAGCTTTCCAACGGGGTTTGCAGTCTCAAGCCGAATGTCGAGCGACTGACTCACGCTGCGATCCTGCAGTTTGATGCAACCGGGAAAATGACCGCTTCCCGGTTTGCCTCATGCGTCATCCGGAGTCATCGCCGCTACAGCTACGAGGAGGCGTTCGCGGTCATGATGCTCAGCCGCGAAGCGATCGCGGCCCTCGAAACAGAAAAAGAACGGAGCCTCGGGCATCATTTGAAACGTGCCTGGAAACTGGCCTCCATGATACGCGAACGCAGGTTTGAGAACGGAGCGCTCGATCTCGATTTTCCTGAAGTTCGTGTCGTCCTCGATGAGAAGGGAAAAGCGGTCGGCGTGAAAAAGAGCCTCTACGATGAGAGTCATCAGCTCATCGAGGAGTTCATGCTTTCGGCCAATGAAGCGGTCGCCTGCGAAACGAAGAATGCGCCGGCTCCCTCAATCTATCGCATTCATGAAGATCCCGATCCGGCAAAGTTGGAGGAGTTTGCCGATCTCGCGCGAAGCTTTGGTCATCGGGTTGGCGACGCGACGCATCGTCCCGAGTTGCAGAAGCTCCTTGCGGGGATCAAAGGCAAGCTGGAAGAACACAGCGTGAAGCTCGCCTTGCTGAAGAGCCTTCGTCGTGCCGCGTATTCGACGGATCCGCTCGGGCACTACGGGCTCTCGAAGGTGAATTACACGCACTTCACGAGCCCGATTCGTCGTTATGCAGATCTCGTTGTGCACCGGGTCCTGAGGAAAATTCTATCCCGCCGACATGAAGAGACTGCCCCGGAAACACCGGACAGGACTCCGATCGTTCCGGAAATGAGCGAGATTGCCCAACACATTTCGAAGACGGAAAGGGTTGCTGCGGATGCGGAAAAAGAGACGCAGCAGTTGAAGATGATCGAATATCTCGAGCATGTCTGCGCTGAGGATCCTGAGGCGACCTTTGACGCCACCGTGACCGATGTGAGAGCGATCGGAGCCTTTGTTGAATTGAATGAGCTGCTCGTGAAAGGCCTTCTACGCCGGGAGGATCTCCCACCGCGGGACGAGTATTTCTTTGATCGCCCCCGAAAGCAATTCAAGAGCCGCTCGAATAGACCGACGCTGACGATCGGTCAGCGCGTCGATGTCCGCCTGCATCGGGTCGACAGGATCCGCGGCTTTGTCGATTTTGTCCTGGCTTGACTCGTTTGGCCGTGAGGGTGAGCGAGTCGATCGCAGATCTTCCGGATTCCCCTGAATCCGTCATCGACTTTGTTCTGTGGTTCGGTCACGATTTTCCCATGGAAAAGAAGACTTCCCCCGCAGCGACCCGTCGAAATTTTGTGAAAACCGCGGCGGCTTCCGCTTTTGGATTTCAGTTTGTTCCCTCCCATGTGTGGGGGGCCAACTCGCGACTGAACTTCGGCGCGATCGGTTCAGGCGGCAAAGGACAGGCCGACATCAACGGGTCGGTCAAAGCCGGAATGCAATGTGCGGCCCTCGTCGATATCGTCGACGTCGAGAAATACAGCCAGTCGGAAGCCAACGGGAGCGTAAAATCGCGGCTCAAATCCATCACCGAGGCCCGCGAAAACTATCCGGATGCGAAATTCTACACGGACTATCGCGAAATGATCGCCGATATGGGGGACAAGATCGATGCGGTGACCGTCTCAACGCCCGACCATCATCACTTCCACGCTTCGCTTCTGGCTATGCGTGCCGGAAAGCATGTCTATTGTCAGAAGCCGCTCACCCATTCGATTTGGGAAGCCCGCGTTCTTACCCGGGTCGCGAAGGAGACCGGCGTAAAAACCCAGATGGGCAATCAGGCTCACGCCAACAGTCACATGCGCCGCGTCATCGAACTGGTGAGAGCCGGTGCTTTGGGTAGAATCAAAGAAATCCATGCCTGGACGAATCGGCCGATCTGGCCGCAGGGATTCTCCAGCCTTCCGGAGAAAGCGGAGGTGCCGCTTGGCCTCGACTGGGAGCAGTGGATCGGTCCGGCGGAGTGGGTCGATTTCAGTCCGAAGATTGCCCCTTTCGCCTGGCGGGGATGGTGGAATTTCGGCACCGGTGCCCTCGGCGACATGGCCTGCCACATCATGGACATGCCCTACTGGGCCCTGGACCTCGGATCACCGACCTCCCTTCAAGCGACTCAGGAGGGAGGCTCTGATCTTTCCGCGCCGATCAACTCGACGATCGAATACGACTTCGCCGACAAGGGGGTCAAGATGCACTGGTATGACGGCCAGATTGGAGCGTCGTTTGATGAGAAGAACTGGCGCCTCATTCCCGGGGAATTCAATCGCCCGTCGGAGGAGATTCTGGAAGGCGCAAACTACAAGGTCTACGGCAGCGTTCTTATCGGTGAGCACGGGAAACTCTTTTTTGACCGGAAGAATGACAACTGGATGCTGAAGCCGGGTCGCCTTCTGGACGGTTTCAAATTTCCTGAGCCGTCGATTCCCCGGGCGGCCGGAGACGATAATTACCGGGAATGGCTCGATGCGATTGAAGGGAAAGTCGAACGCGGGCAGTCAGACTTCGACTACGCAGGCCCGTTCTCCGAAACGGTCTTGCTCGGGTGTCTCGCCCAGCGCACTCCGGGTGAAAAACTTGAGTGGGACGCCGCAAACATGGAAGTGAAGGGGCATCCGGAACTCGACAAATTGATCCGTCGTGATTACCGCGAGGGTTGGGAAGTGGAGATCTAGGCGATTTCTTCGTGATTTTTCAAGAAACGCCTGACATGGAGCGGGGTTTTGATTCATTATCCCGCTGAATGCCCGCATTTTTTTACACTGCCGTCGATGCCTCCGGAAAACAGGTTTCCGGCAATGTCATCGTAAGGAATAAGTCGGAGGCTTACCGGGAACTTGAAGCCAGGACCTTGATTCCGGTCAGCGTCGGCCTCGAAGGGGACTTCGCCGGAAAAGGGAAAAGCAAAGCGGCCACTGCGAAGTCGGGTCCGCGTCGGCTCAAGCGGGCCGAACTCATTCTTTTCACCGAAGAGTTGGCCGATCTGCTCGATGCGGGAATGCAGCTCGAGCGCGCGCTCAAGATTCTCAATGAGCGATCGACCTCGCCCTCGATTAAAGCCGTCGCCGGCGTCCTGCGGGATGAGATTCGCGAAGGGACCCGGTTTTCGAAAGCCCTCGGTCGCGCTTCCTCGACTTTCGATGAACTCTATTGCAGTCTCGTCGCTGCGGGCGAGGCGAGTGGATCACTTCCCGAAATTCTTCGGCGCCTGGTCGTGAATCTGAAGCAGCTGTCCAATCTCCAGCGCCGGACCGTCAGTGCGATGATCTATCCTCTCACGGTATTGCTCGCCTGTATCGTCCTCATCTTTGTCGTGAGCACTGTGCTCATGCCGTCGCTGACCAAAATGATGCAGAAAACGGGCCAGGACCTTCCCTTTGTCACCGATCTCCTCATTCGCTTCACGGACTTCATGTCAGCCTGGTGGTGGTTGATTCTCGGCCTCATGATCGGAAGCGTTGTCGCCTTCCGTTTATTTATCACCTCGAAGCGCGGGCGCCCCTGGTGGGACGAGTATAAAATGAAGCTTCCCGCCTTCGGCCCCGTGATCTTCGGGCGGTTCTACGCGCAGTTTTGCCATACGATGTCGAACCTGGTCAACAACGGGGTGCCGCTGCTCAACAGCCTCAAGCTCATCACGCGGGGGACCCAGAATCACTTCGTGAGAAACCATCTTGAGACGGTGGTGTTGGATGTCGGTGAGGGCAGCAGCCTCGCACGAGCCATGTCAAAGACAGAAGCATTTCCGGAGGGGTTGATCGATCGCATTGCCATCGGTGAGCAAACCGGTGAGCTCGGAAAGGCGTTTTCAAAGGCGGCGACGAAGTATGATGAAGACCTCGACATCAGGATCTCGCGATTGACGAGCATCGTCCCGAACGTCATGCTTTGTCTGGTCGCGGTCGTTGTCGGCGTTGTCGCCTATTCGGTCATTACCACTATTTTCGGATCCATGTCAGGCATCAGAGCCCGATGATCCCAATTTCTGAACAGAGTCACTCATGAAAATTCCGTCCTTTCAACATCGTCGTCGTTCCGGCTTCACCCTCGTGGAACTGGTCATCGTCATCACGATCATTTCCGTTCTCGCCGGTTCCGGTATCTATCTCGTGATCGGATTTGTCGATGATGCGAAGTACGGCAGGGTCGACTCGGATTTGAAAGCTCTTGATCTGGCGGTGAAAGCCTACGAGCGGAACAACTACTTCAAACCCCCTACCCAGGAGCAGGGACTGATGGCTCTCGTTGAACGACCTACCGGCGATCCCCAGCCGGAGCGCTGGCGGGCCTACCTCGAAGAGCCGATGCTGGATCCCTGGGGCAATGAATATCAATACCGCTTCCCGGGGCAGAAGAGCGACAAAAAGTATGATCTGTTTTCGTTAGGGGAAGACGGGGTTGAAAGCGACGACGATGTCGGGAACTGGAAGTAGGAATTCCGCCTCTTCGGGTTTTACCCTCGTCGAGGTTGTGATTGCGTTGACCGTCGTGGCGATCCTCGCGGGGCTGGCGGTGCCGGCGATCGACAGCGTCCAGAAAGAGCGCATCGCGCGCGAGCCGGTCAACGCGCTCGCGCTCATGGCACGCGAAGTCCGGCTTCGCGCGATGAAAGAACAGCGGCCCTACCAAATCGTATTCGATCGGGAGGGATTCCGTGCGTCCCGGTTTTTCCAGCCTTATGGAGGAGCGGAGGAGTTTGAAGAGCTTCAACTTCAACTGGAGCAACTGGAGCAACAGCAGGCGATCATCGACGCCTCGGCGGCGCGGGGCATTCCCACCGGAAACGTGGAAGAGGATTTTCGCCGGGAGGAACTGGAAGCGGGACTTCGTTATAGCGCCGCCTACGAAGTGGATCCCTCGATTCTTTGCAGCCTGCGGATCTGGAATGAGCCGGACTGGATTTCACTCACCGGCGGTGAATTCCGGCGCTGGATTTTTCAGCCCTCGGGGATGTGCGAACCGATGAGCGTTCGCATGGAGAATGAAGGTTCGTTCTTTGAAGTCACCTTTCATCCGCTCACGGCGGATATTCAATCAGAGAGGTCCTGGGTTGAATGAAGGCTTCCGCGTCAGGCAAGGGGTTCGCACTCCTCGATGTTGTCCTCGCGGTCGCGATTTTTGCGATCTCGGTCACCGGGCTGATCGGTATTCTTCAACGAATGAATGAGACCTCGTCGGCCTTTGCGAGGGATCGCCTCATTCAGAGCCGGCTCGAGTCATTGCTTTCGGAGACAAAGCGCCTCGAGCCTTCCGCGATGGCGACGGAGGTCTACGATCCCACCTTCGACCTGACTTTCCGGACTTATGCTCAGCCCTTCGAAGTGGATAACGGAGAGGGCTCGGAACTGGCCGATTTGTATCAACTTACCGCCGAGGTTGAATTCCTCGATGAAGGGGGGGCGCAATTGGAACGTGTCAGTGTGCTCGTTCACAAACCATCGAGATGAGAGCGGAAATGAGTCATCGCTGCCGGGGTTTTTCGCTTTTCGAGATTGTGGTCGCGATGGTTATCCTGGGCCTGATTACGACATCAATTTTTTCCATTGTCTGGCAGGCTGGAGACTCCGCCGCCGAGATTCGGACGCTGGATCGTCGCGGGGAGGAAGTGGATCGATTCGTGGTCCTGCTCCGCGAGACGATCGAGGGGCTCCCGCCGGACGCTTCCTTTACGATCACGCCGGCAGAAAATTCTGACAGTGGTTATCATGAATTGCAGATGGAGAACACTCCGACCGCGTTTGTCTTTGGGGAAATGATAGGAAGTGCCGAAGAGTCTTTCCTTGCCCTGCGTCCCGGGAAAGTTCTTCCGGATGGCACCCAGGGGTATGATCTTGCTTTGAGCCGTAGTGATTTCGTTCCGCAAGACAGTGACGGCTCCGGGATGGCATTTCGTGTCGGGAGTGGTGAATTGCTCGATGAAGATGAGAACGGGCGATTCTGGCTGCCGCTCTTGAGAGGAGTCACTTCCGCTTCGTGGCGCTTCTGGGATGATGATGCCGGTGAGTGGCTCGAGGAGTGGACGGATGATGAGAAGCTTCCGCCCCTCATGGAGTTTTCGATTCTGGATCGTGGAAGTTCGATTCCCACCCGCCTCGTCTATGAAGTTCCTGATCGTCTCGTTGATCCCGACTCAGCTGCCGAAGCCGCAGAGACTTCCGTCGCTGCGCAGAGCTCCTCTGCTTCCATGGCGACAGCCGCGACAGCGGGGGGGCGGCCTCCGAATGCAGGTCAGGGCGAAGGGCGACGGCCCGGTGAGGGAGGACGTCCCGGTGACGGCCGCGGGCCGCGTGGTGGAGACCGATCGGAAGGAGGTCCTCCGGGACGGGGCGGGGATGGAAACGGGCAAAGCAGGCCTCCCGGTGGCGGCGGGCCGCGTGGTGGTGGACAGGCACCGGCTGGCGGTGGAAACAGCGGAAGTGGCGGCGGTAATGGTGGAAGCGGAACTGGAGGAGGACAATGAAGATGGTTTACGCTGGACGGGCGGGAGAGCGCGGCATGGCTCTTTTGTTAGTCCTCGCATCGGTGATTATTCTTGCCTTGATTGTGGGTGGACTCTGGGAGGCCTCTGAGCCGGGCTGGGAGGAGAGCAGCCTGCGCCGCGCCGAATATCAGGCCGGTATGCTCGCAGAGAGCGGGCTAGTCGTGGCGATGCATCCGGAGATTGAGCCGGGAGATGCGGCGCTCCGGTTTCGATTCGATGAGAATCGCGACTACGAAGTTCTCATCACCAGTGAAGGGGCCCGGATTCCGGTGAACAGCCTCACCGAGGCTCCATGGAGGGATGCGACAACGGAGCTGTTTGTTTCCTGGGGCATGGACGCTGCGAGTGCGAGTCGTGCCGTCGACTCGCTCGCTGACTGGATTGACGAAGACGGGGAAGTTCTTTCAAACGGGGCCGAGAATGCTTTTTATGCAGGCTTGCAACATCCTGAGTATCCACTGAATGAGCCCTTCACCTCGCTTGAGCAGATGCTTTTCGTTGCGGGAATGGATGTGGTCGCTAGGAAACAGCCACTCTGGCGGGACTACTTCACCATTTTCAGTGACGGGCTGGTGGATTTGAATGCCGCCTCCTGGGAGGTCGTGAGCGCGATCACCGGGGCCACCTACGACTCCGCCCTGAACTTTGTGTCAGTTCGCAACGGCGATGACGGCATCGCAGGCACGATTGATGACTACGTGTTTGACGACGTCGGCGAGGTGCAGGCTGTTCTCGGGATCTCGGACAGTGAATGGGGCGAGATCAGCAGTCTGGTCAGCCTCGTTCCGGGGATCCGGAGAATCGAAAGCACAGGGCGGATCGGTGAATTTCGTGAGACCCGCGTGATCCTTGCCCGGGAGTCCGGAAACGAGTTTACGGTGTTGGCGCGATTCAGAAACGGAGGGTAGTCTCGGATGGCATCCACTCAATGAAGATTGATATCATCACCATATTCCCGGAAATCGCAGAGGCACCCCTGCAGGCGAGTATCATGGGGCGGGCCGCTTCCTCGGGCAAGGTGGAGTTCGGATTTCACAACCTTCGGGACTACACGACAGACAAACACCGGCAGGTTGACGATATTCCGTACGGTGGTGGACCCGGAATGGTGATGAAGCCCGAGCCGTTCTTTGCGGCGGTGGAGGCTCTGCGATCGGAACAAACAAAGGTGCTGCTCATGACTCCTCAGGGAAAGCCCTTCGTTCAGGCGAAGGCGGCTGAGCTATCCGGTGAAGAACATCTTATTATTCTCTGCGGGCATTACGAGGGAATTGACCATCGCGTCGTCGAAGCCCTCGTTGATGAAGAAATCTCGATTGGAGACTACGTCCTTACCAATGGAACGATCGCCGCCGCGGTAGTGGCTGATGCCGTCGTTCGCTTGATTCCCGGAGTCCTCGGTGACGATGCCTCTTCCGAGGTTGAATCATTTTCCGGGGATGGAAAACGAGTGGAAGCCCCGCAATACACGCGACCTGCCGAGTTTCGGGAACTTCCGGTTCCGGAGGTGCTTTTGTCAGGCAATCACAAAGCAATTGATGACTGGAGGCGGGCGAGGGCCGACGAGCGGACTCGCGAGAATCGTCCTGACCTCCTGGAGTAGGGAGGTCGGAGTTTTAAAAATTTATCTGCATAACAGAGCATGTTCGTTCGTCCATGTCGCAGCGGGAATGATTCACGTTCCCCGGTAAATGCACACAGATCGAACCCTGATGAAATATCCTCTGAAACTCCTTGTTTTCGTTGCTTCGACGGCCTTCCTCATGTTCACCAACACCTCCTGCACCTCAACTGAAGCGGCCATCGTCGGCGGGATTGCCGGAGCGGCTCTCGGTGCTGCGATCGTGGATGACAATCACTACGGGCATGGCCGGGGCTACAGAGGAGGCCACGGTGGTCATTACGGGGGGCACTATGGCGGCGGATATGGTGGTGGATACGGTGGTGGATACGGT
>JARGOP010000003.1:43015-52342 GCA_029233965.1 Verrucomicrobiales bacterium
CGGTTACAACGGCTACTGCCCGCATTGATTCTGTTCTCAGGGACAAACAGGGGCCATTCAAGGTGGTCCCTGTCATGTTTGCCCGCTTCGAGTTGTCCGGCCTTACCGAAGCTCAATCTCGAGGGGCGCGTTTTCCGGCGTCGGGATATTGTAAGTTCGGGCCCAGGTCATGGATTCGGGATCGTAGTCAGTCTGCCAGAAATCGTTGCCGTGAACAGATTGGTCGAGCGCCTTTCCGTTCACGAAAAGAGTGCTTCGGTCCGGATGCTTCAGGTGTGTGAAGGTGACCGGAATAAATCCGATCCCCCCCTCGAGGATAAAGTGCGCTCTGCTCCGTGAGGTTTTTACGCGAATGTCAGGATAGCGGTGGACGAGAGCTCCCTTCTTCATGTCGATAAGGCGGCTGTTTCCGATTGCCTCACGCTCGATCATTTTCCATGTGTTGGCATGACTCGCTAACGCTTCGATCAGATCCGTATTCGGGCCGAGGTAATCCTCTTTCGATTGCGGGATGATGACGTGTTCGATCGTGGCCTCAACATAGTCTCCCGGTTCGAGTGAGGTGACGGATGGCGGCGGCACAAGGTCGACAAGTGAACTGTCGCCGCGCCGCATTCCAACTCCGTATTCCGCGACCCAGGGCGCTGCATCTACGCCGCCCAGTCTTGCTTTCCAGGAACGAATCACGATTCCCCGGTTCGCCCAGGCACCCTTCGGCTCAGTCGTAACGACCGGAGAACCGTCGTGCATGGAGATCCACGGAATCGCGCCCGGGACCCGAAGTGGTTCCGCCTGGTATCGGTCCCCCCCGGGGGTGGTTTTCCATTCACGGAGGAGCCCGTCTTCATTGCCGACTGAGAACTTCGCTTCGTGCGTCATGTTGTAGGTGTCCGCTCCAACCTGGAAAATCACGAAGCGCGAGAACGGAAAGGCTTCCTCGACATCGAGGCGGATACGATAAGTGGCCCGCACGATGTCATCGGTTCGGCCAATGCTGACCGTCGTGGAATGGGGGAGTCCACTCGAAATCCTGCCCGCGTAGGTGACTTCGGTGAGGCAGGGGCCGTGTCGATGGTAGGTCGCCTGCATTGAGGCGTGTGGTTTTCGATTTCCTCCGGAATCAAAGAGCCGGAAGAAATCGCCACCGCCCACATTACCGGTCCAACTCCACTCCTCCCTGCCGTTCATCGGGAGGACCATGAGAGGGCGGACATCGGTGATCGTGGCTTTTCCCTGAATCTGATCCGGCTCGTAGCAAACACTCTCGCCCCATGCTCCGAGGGCGCTCTGATCCCAGCGCTGATTCGATCCCCAGCCGATCAGGCTGAGCTGAGCATGAGAGGCGGCCGGAACGCCGCCCCAGTGCCCGTAGGCGATCGTGAGTTCCAGTTCTGTGATCGTGTCAGGGGGGAGTGTGATCTGCGAGATGCCGTGAAACCACTGTCCGGAATAGGCTCCAGCGGCAGGGTGGTGGTGCCAGTTTTTGCTGAGTTGGACGGGGATGCCGGTCGGGTTGCCCCTGGAATCACGAAGAATCGCGGAGATTCCCGTGATCGGCGTTCCAATGCGTTGATGGATTCCGCGGGCCGTTTTCTCAAACATGAGGCGGGCGGTCTCCGTTTCCCCGCCGGGGTTTGAAAGTGTCAGCCGGATGCGCTCAAGGGCGTCGTGGCCGGCACCCTCAGTCCCGGTTGGGGGAATCGGAGCGACTCCGTCGAGATTGACGCGGTGCCAGCCCAAGGCTTCGTCGTAGGCTACCTCCCGGACTCCGCCGGTTGCGAATTCAGTCGCTTCGACGGCAATAGTTGGTGCTTCACTGATTTTTGCGAAGTGGACGGGATCGAGGGGCAGTGCGACCCGGGACCACTCACTGTTTCCGGAGATGGGGATGGAGTGGGAAAGTTCGACCTCTCCCTGTTGCAGACTGACGGAGGCGATTCCGGTATTCCAGGGATCCCGGGGCCGGGTTTTATGGGACGGTCCATCCGGATCGAAGGCCCACTCGCTGGTTGGATTTCCCGCTGATCCATTCTCAATCGCGGCCGGCTCTACGATCCGGTTGTAGAGCCGGATTTCGTCCACGATACCGCGGAAGGGGTAGCCATCGCCGAAGCTGTCCTGACGTTGACCAAAAGCAATCGGGGAGGCAACCAGAGGGCGGGCTGTCCCGAACTTTTCCTCTCCTTCAAGCTTGCCGTTCACATGAAAACGGAAATGCCTGCCATCGTAGCTCAGGACGAGGTGATTCCATTCATTGAAGTTCAGGGGGTGGCGCGAAGCGGCGGTGAGAGCGACGGCATTTTCACGGCCGCCTCCCGGATTCAGTCTCGCTGTGGGAACTCCGGAACTGTCCAGCGTGATTCCCAGGTTTCCATCGGCCAACTCATTGCCGCTCTTGCAAAGGAGCCAGGGGGAGTGAGCTCCCGCCTTAAAATCGGGCGGAACGAAGGCGTCAAACGAGAGGGTCAAGGCGGAAAGACCGGCAGTTGCCTCTTCCGGGATCTCAAACCGGTTTGCTCCGTCCAGCCCGAAGCCGCCACCGGCTTTTCCGAAGGCTTTACGATCTGTCGCAAGAGAGGTTTCTCCCGGACGTGCGGCGAGAATCAGAGAAAGCCGGTCATGCCACGCCGCGATTTCAAAACGGGCTTCGACATTCAGCTGCGATTTGTCATCGGCCGCGAAGACAAGATCCGTGACATCGGCACGTTGAAAGAACCGGCCCGAGTCAATGATGCGAGGTCCGGTGAACTTAGACCATTCGCCTCCTTTTGTGCAATGATAGGTTTTTCCATCGACTTCAAGTGAGAGCCGAAGATCTGAAGGGGGCAGTGACTCCAGCGTTGCTCCGCCTTCGAGAGCGCCGAAGTGGGGGAAGGCAATTTCTTCACTGTCGAAAATCAGCCCGTAGGTTCCGGTTTCAAGGCATTGGTGCCACGGTGCTTCTTCGATGATGCCGGGAAAACCCGCTCTCCACCAAAGTGAGGTGAATTCCCCGGATGTGGGCATGAGGTGCCCTTTGCGTGCAGGGCTCCAATAAAAAAGGGCAACCGCTGATAGCAGAATAAGGAGAGCGGCGGGGAGAAAGGTTTTCCTTTTCACAATAGATTGTTTCTTGGTTAGACTGGGAGGGCGGCCCCCCCGACAGGAGACCGCCGTTCCGTCGCTCATCTCACGAAGGAATTTGAGCAGAGTAAACCCCGGTTTCGGGATTGTTCCGGTTATTCACCGTCGATGCAGAAGAGATGATCGACGCCACGGACGGGAAGCTTTCCGGTCACGGGAACGGGGGCGGCGGCAAGACGCTCTCCCATTTCATTTTCCGCAAGCACTTTCATGCCGCTTTCGCTGACCTCAACGGTCGAGAGGACGCCATCTTCGCGGGCGCAGTAAAGGAGATTGCCGGCGAGAATAGGAGACGAGTAATACTTCGCCGCATCCCGGGGGATCGCGTCCACCCAGATGTCCTCTCCGGTGGCTGAGTCGATGTAGTGGATCACGCCGCGATCCGAAAGGAGGAAGACTTTCCCGTCCCGCCCCACCGGAGTGGGACAGTCATCCGCAAAGGTGGGAATGGAAAAAGTGATCAAGAGACAAGCGGGGAGCAGACCGAATTTCATGCCGGAAAGCTTCGCGATTTCCTCCCTGGCTGCCAACTGTGAATCGGCTCATTATTGCGCTACGAAAACAAACTCCTTAGCGTCCCGGCTCTTCGCAGGCCTGCAGGATACCGGCAGCTTTGTGGAGGGTTTCCTCCCATTCTTTTTCCGGATCGGAGTCGGCGACAATTCCTGCGCCGACATGGAAGTGGAGGGTTCCGCCTTCACAGATCGCAGTCCGGATCGCGATGTTAAAGCGGGATTCCCCGTTGAACCCAAAGCAGCCGATTGCGCCGGTGTAGGGTCCTCGTTCAATTATCTCCAACTCCTCAATGATCTCACGGGCCCGCGTTTTCGGAGCGCCGGTGATACTGCCGCCGGGGAAGCAGGCGAGGAGTGCATCGAGGGCGCCGACTTCGGGTCGCAGGGTTCCTTCCACGGTGGAGACGAGATGAAAGACCTGGGCGAAGCGTTCCAGCTTCAGCAGTTCGGTTGCCTCGACCGATCCGAATTCGCAGATTTGCCCGAGATCATTGCGCTCGAGGTCGGTGATCATGATCAACTCCGCGACTTCCTTCGGAGAGGTGATGAGATCGTAGGCTGACTTTTCGTCTTCGCGGCGATCCCGGAAACGGGGACGAGTCCCTTTGATCGGGCGGGTCTGGATGGTCCGTCCGCTGATGCTCAGAAACTGCTCCGGGGACGAGGAAATGATCTGACGGTCACAGAGATCGAGATACGCGGCATAGGGTGCGGGCGATTGCTCGCGGAGGCGCTCATGGAGAAGAAACGGATCAAAGTCCGACGCAACCCCGGCGATGAGGCGGTGCGAGAGGTTCACCTGGTAGATATCACCTGCGGCGATGTATTCCTGAGCTCGGGCGACTTTTTCGCAGAAGTCTCCGCGTTCCATTTCGTGGTGAAACGAAGTGGAAAGACTGGAGGCGGAAGGCCCACGGAATTTGCGGTGGCTCGAGAGGGAACCCTGCTCGTGCCAGCTCCGGTTTGCGTGATCGAAGAGGAGGCAATCGTGGTATTCGCCAAAGAGAAAATCCCCTTCGTAGCCGATGCAGCCGTAGAGACCATCGGTCGGGAAACCCAGATCAGGCGTGGTGTCCGCGGGGCGGGAATGACTCTCAAAGGCTGACTTCAGCGCCTCGAACTCAGCGCTGTTGAAAACATTGCCTCGCAGGATGCGCAACGGTTTTGCGGTGAGAAGCGAGAATCGTTCCCGCGTTCCCGTCTCGCCATGAGCCTCAGCCGAGGAAGTATCGAGGAAAATAAATCCCGGAAGGTGACGGAGTTCACGTGCGAGCTCTACCGGGGAAGGCAGTCCTTCGACGGGGCACAGGGCAGGGGGGAAGGTTCTGGTCGTCAGATCGGCCATGGCAGGAGAATGCCTCCGCCGTAACAAGCCCTAGCTTTGGCCCAACTCCAGAAATTTCGTCGGGAATTTCGCAGAGCAACGTGTCCGGCATTCCGGCGAATGCCGCTACGGTTTGACTTTCTCCATTATGACATGACCGCCAACCCGCCCGGTGATGCGTTCGCCATCGAAGAGGAAGGGGTGCTGGATCAGGGGCAGCCTTGAGTTCGAGGTGTCGGTCAGATTCCGATGGTAAAGGAAGCCACTCCTCGCGCCGGCCCCGTCTCTCGCGATTAGGAGATTGGCCTCATCAAGGTAATCAGGATAGAGGTCAGACAGTTTATCCGGATACCTTCCTTCCCGGTCGGCCGCGTAGGCGCGAGAGGCGAGACTCAGATTCTTCACCTGTGACATCGCCGCGACCTTCGGGCTTCTTGCTGAGATGCTGTTACGAGGGGAGGAAAACCAGACCGCGAGGCAAATAACCATCAGGAGGATTCCGATGGCGGCGAAGCTTTCGCCACGGTCCTTCGTTTCCTCTGCCATTCTCACACCGCCGCGATCACCTTCTCGAGGAGCGCTTTGGTTTTTTTGATGCCTTCGACTTCGCCGAGCTCTTTGCCTTCGTATTCGATGCCGATGTACCCCTCGTAACCGGAGTCTTTGACGATCTGCATCATCTTGCTGAAGTCGGTGTGGATTTCCTCCCCTTCGGCGTTGAAGTCGTGGGCTTTCGCGGAGACTCCCTTGGCGAAAGGCATCAACTCGGTCACGCCCCGGTAGCGGTCGTATCCGAGGCCGTATTGATCCTCGCTCAGGCTCGGGTCGCCTTCGTAGAGGGCTTTCTGCGTCGCATATTGCTCCGCCTTGCCGCGATTCTTTACGACGTAGAAATTCCCGAAATCAGGAAGGCTGCCGCAGTTGTCGAGATTGACCGCCTTGAGGACACCGGAGAGCCAGGTGCCGTTTGAGGAAAGACCGCCGTGATTTTCCACGATCACATTCAGGTCCATCGTCGCTGCTTTTTCGGAAAGGCGACGCAGTCCGTCGGCGCAGAGGTCGGCCTGCTTTTCGGGGCTCAGTTTCGGATCGGAGGCGGAGTTCACGCGAATGCTGTGGCAGCCGAGAAACTTTGCTGCTTCGAGCCAGGCGTAGTGTCCCTCGACGGTTTGAGTGCGCTTTTCCGTGTCGGGATCACCGAGACTCCCGACGCCGTCGCACATGATGAGGACACTCTTCATGCCGAGGTCGTCGCAGCGTTGCTTCATTTGTGCGAGGTAGTCGCCACCCTTTGGCTGGAGGCCCATGGGACCTTTCTTCTCGGCGAAGAACTGATTCACCCACTCAAGGGCGTTGATGTCGAAATTCTCTTTTGTGAAAGCCGGCCAGTCGAGATTGTCGAGTTCGCCACCCTTGAGGGCGACGTGGTTGGACCACTGGGCGAGCGAGATGTCGAAGTGCGGACCTGCCTCAGTCGGAACTTCGGTGGTGGTCGCTGAATCGGTGCAGCCGGCGAAGAAGGCACCGGAAGTGAGGATCGCGGAAGAAGAGAGGAAGCGGCGTCGGTTAAAATTCATAGGCCTGCAAGATAACAGGGTTGGGTGTGGGACTCAACCCTGTTCAACTGCGCTATTGCTCTATCGATTCGGGGAGATTAAGAGCAAGATCAAGAGGTGCCTTCGGAACGCAGCCTCTCACGCAAGCCGGTCCATCTTCTCCCGCTCTCTTTATTCCTTACCGCCATTTCAAGCGATCGTTTGTCGCCCACGATGATGACGAGGCGTTTCCCCCGGGTGATCGCGGTGTAGAGAAGGTTCCGCTGCAGCATCATGTAATGCTGCGAGGCGAGCGGAATGACCACGGCGGGAAATTCGCTGCCCTGGGATTTGTGGATCGTGATGGCGTAGGCAAGCTGGAGTTCGTCGAGTTCGCCCGGCTCATAGGAGACGCTTTGCCCGGCAAACATCACGTAGATCGTGACCGGCTCTGTTGTGATTTCCGCGATATGACCGATGTCACCGTTGAAGACCTCCTTTTCGTAGTTGTTGCGGATCTGGATGACTTTGTCTCCGACCCGGAAGGTGTTTCCGAAGCGCTCGATCTCAAATTTTCCCAGAGTCGGGGGATTGAGGGATTCCTGGAGCCGCGCATTGAGCTCTTTCGTGCCGAGTGACTGACGGTTCATCGGAGTGAGCACCTGGATCTCATCCCTCGAGTCGAGTTTGAACTTTTCCGGGATTCGTTCGCGGATAAGCTGTTTCAGCGTGGACAGCACCTCTTCGGGTTGATTCCGCTCAATGAAAAAGAAGTCCGAGTCGGCCCCGTTGCCGAGCGGGGGAAGATTTCCGAGATTCACTTCGTGCGAAGCGACGACGATGTCACTCGCCGCTGCCTGCCGGTAGATCCGGGTGAGCCGGGCAACCGGCACGGTGCCGCTCTCAATGATGTCGCGCAGGACACTGCCGGGTCCGACCGAGGGGAGTTGGTCAACATCACCGACGAGGAGGACGTTTCCGGTCTCAGGAATCGCGATCATGACCTGAGCCATGAGCCGGATATCGATCATCGAAGCTTCGTCGATGATGAAAAAATCTCCCTCCAGCGGGTTGCCGCGGTTCCGCATGAATCCAGCCTGAGGCTGATACTCAAGAGTGCGATGAATCGTGCCGGCTTCCTCCCCGGTGCTCTCAGCCAATTGACGGGCGGCCCGACCGGTGGGCGCACAGAGTACCGGTTTCACTTTTTTCGAGGTGAGAATCTGCAGCACCGCGTTCATGATCGTGGTTTTCCCCACCCCGGGACCCCCTGTGATGACGAAAAAGCGGTGCCTCGCCGCCTCGATCACCGCGGAAGCCTGTTCCTCTCCGAGGCTCATCGTGTTGTGCCGCTCGAACCATTCGATCGCGGATTCCGCATCGATCGCGGGCAGGGTCGACGCCTTCGAACTCAGCGCGTGAATCGCTCCGGCGACGAGTTGCTCGGCTTCGAACAGTTCCTTCGGGAAAATCAGAGTCTCCTCTCCCTGTGATTCCGCGACGAGCCGGGTGTCGAGAATCATTTGATCGAGAATGAGGACCACCGCTTCCTCCGGAGAGCCGAGGGTTTCCACGGATCGTTCGATGAGTTCGGTTCGGGGGAGGGCACAGTGCCCCTGATGTTCCGCCTCCTCGAGCACGTATTGGATGCCGGCTTCAAGCCGCTTCGGCGAATCGACGGCCTGTCCCATTTTCTGAGCGATTTCATCGGCGGTTTTGAATCCGACTCCGGAAATCTCGCGGGCGAGCCGATACGGATCGGCCCGCAGGATGCCGACGGTGTCCTGTCCGTAGGTTTTAAAAAGTCGCACCGCCCGTGCCGTCGAGAGGCCGTGCTCGTGTAGAAAGATCATGATGTCGCGCACCGACTTCTGGCGCTTCCAGGAATCTTTGATCGTGAGGCGACGTCCTTTCCCGATACCTGAAACCTCCTCGAGGCGCTGTGATTCCTCTTCAATAATCCGAAAGGTGTCGGTGCCGAATTTTTCGACGATCCGCTTCGCGTAGGTCTTGCCGATGCCGTCGATGAGCCCGCTCGCGAGAAAACGCCGGATGCCGTCGGAGGTGTTCGGAGCGACGGCCTGGATCTGCGAGGCCTCGAACTGGCGCCCGAATTTCCGGTCTTTTCGCCACTGACCGCGCGCCCGAACCAGTTCTCCCTCTACCACTGCGGGGATGTTCCCGAGAACGGTGAGAGTGCCCTCATTTTCCGTCGCCACCTGCATGATGGTGTAGCCGTTCTCCTCGTTATGAAAAACAATGGAATGCACCGTTCCCTCGATCTCGTTGGGCTCGGGGAGGGTGGCGCTCATGAAAACGGGGTGAAAATGGTCTGCAAATCAATTTCATGGCGATGAATCCCGCCCTTTACAAGCCTATACCTGTGTCGCATATTCGCCGCCCCATGGCAATTATCTCGATTTTGTTAACGGTGATCATCATTACGGTCAGCATTTTGCTGGTGTTGATCGTTTTGGCTCAGCGTCCCAAGCAGGAAGGTCTCGGTGCAGCGTTCGGCGGCAGCACCCTCGATTCCGCTCTCGGCGCGCACACCACTGATATTCTCCAGAAGATCACGACCTGGCTCGGGATCATCTTTTTCGTATCCGCGATCGGACTGGCCATGGTCAAAGCGCGTGAGTTCCGTTCATCTGCCGCGAGCAATGTCCTGGAGTCCGTGGAAGAGCGCGAAATGGATCTTCCCGATCTCCCGGCGGAACTGCAGAACATGGAGATTCCGGGAACAACCGCTCCTGCGGACGATGCCCCGGCACCTGGATTGGATGACGCACCGGCGGCCGATGCTCCGGCTGCGCCGGCCGACGACGCA
>JARGOP010000003.1:52442-71776 GCA_029233965.1 Verrucomicrobiales bacterium
CAGCGGCGGACGCCCCGGCAGCTTCTGAAGATGCCCCTGCGGCTCCCAAGGAAAAAGCCAAAGCTCCTGCAGAAAAAGGGAAAGCCGGCGAATAATCTGTTCCCCATGGTCCACGGCGGAATCAATTTTCCGCCGGGATTTTTCCGGCGATGGAAACGATGAACTCTGCCGGAGACTCCGACCTGCCGTCGGAGGGAAAACCCTTTCACTTTCTCGTTCGTTCTCCGAATCCTCTCGGCGATGCCTGCATGGCGCTGCCGGCAGTGCGCGCTCTCAAGCGGAGTCGACCATTTGTTCGCATCACGGTCTGTTGTCGTGAGAATCTGGCTCCGATGTGGGAAGCGAGGGAGGAAATCGATGAGGTGATTCCGTTTTCCAGGTCGCTGAATCCGATTCAGGTCGGGCAGTTGATTCGTTCACATGGCAAATTCGACGGGGGAGTGCTCCTTCCCAATTCCTTTCGATCCGCGCTGGAGGTTTGGCTGGGAGGCGTCCGGAATCTCGTCGGCTACAATCGCTATCAGCGCCGGATTTTTCTCAAGACTGCGGTCGAAGAGCCGACTCCAACCGAGGCGATGCAACATCACGTGCATCGCTACCTCCATCTCGTGGCCGCCATCGGCGCGCCGACGGAGCCGCTTGACGAGTTGCTCGCGATTCCGGCTGCACCGACTCCGATCATGCCGGGCGCTTCTGAAATTCACCTCGGAGTTTGCCCCGGGGCCGAGTATGGCAACGCGAAGCGATATCCAATCGAGCGCTACGCGGAGGCGATCGAGTCGCTCCGGAAGTCGCATCCTGACACGACGATTCGGGTCTCTATTTTCGGCAGCCCGGCGGAGCGGGGGATTGGAGATGAGTTGGCAGGTCAGCTTTCTGAACCGCGGGAAAACCGGGCGGGAGAAACGTCGATCGCCGACCTCGTGAAAGAGCTCCAGAGCTGTCACCTCGTCGCGACGAATGACACCGGGACGATGCATCTTTCGGCCGCCCTCGGGGTGCCCACCGTCGCGGTCTTCGGCTCGACGGAACCGGCTTTCACCGCTCCGATCGGAGAGATTCATCGGGTAATCCGTCATCAGGTGGATTGCAGTCCGTGTTTCCTGCGCGAGTGTCCTATCGACTACCGCTGCATGCTCCGGATCAAACCGGAAGTGGTTTTGCGCGAAATGGAAGCACTTCTTGCTCCTGTCTATTCCTCTTCATGAAAGCCATCCTGACTCATCCCGGCAGCGCCCACAAAGACGATCTGCTGGCCTGTTGTCTTCTCGTGGCCCGTTATGAAATTCCGGTGTGGCGTCGTGAACCGGGTGATGATGATTTGGCGGATCCTGAGGTCGTTGTCGTCGATGTCGGTGGGGAACACGAGCCGGAGCGTTCGAATTTTGATCACCATCAGTTTCCCCGCGATCACGAACCGATCTGTGCGCTCTCGCTTGTCCTCAAGGACCTGGGCCTCTACGAAGACGCCCGCAGTTTTTGTGAATGGCTGGAGCCAGCGGAGTGGTTTGATACCCGTGGCCCCTTCCAGACTGCCGAGTGGCTTGGGGTGGACCGGACGGTGATGAACAAGTTGAATTCCCCGATCGACATCACCCTGCTCCGACGCTTTGCGCAAAAGACAGAGTTGAATCCGGGAGATCCAATCTGGGAGATGATGAAAATGATCGGGGAGGATCTTATCATGTTTCTCCACACCCTTCGTGAGCGCATCGACTATGTTGCGAAGCATGCGGAAATGCATGAGATCGCGGGGGGGGGAGAGCCGATTCGTGTTCTTCTCATGCCGAGGACGGAGTCGATGCCGGACGATCCTTCTTCGGGGCTGGCGCGCTACGCCGGAACGCTCGCGGAGAAAATCGATGGTCTGATTTATCCTGATCGTCGTGGCGAAGGTTACGGGCTTTCGCGCCACGAAGACAGTCCCCTGCTTGATTTCACCCGAATCAGCGAAGAGCCGGACGTGCACTTTGCCCACGCCCGGGGTTTCATCGCGAAGACCTCGGCGACTGCATTGGAGCGGCTGAAGGAGCTGGTATCCCTCGCGAAGGTGTAATTTCGCCCCCGCGAGCGAGGGCGAAGAGAATGGTGTCTGCGAATGCGGTCTATTCAGCCGCGGTTGCCTCGACGCTGTCCAGTTTCACCGTCTCCGGCTTGTCCTGACCGACTTTGACGGTGTATTTGCCGGGTGCATACACCGCGGGCTGGAAGGATTTTCCTTTCACCCGGACCGTATAGAGAATTTCTCCATCCGCGTCGGCTATGACCTGCACGACGGGATTCGCTTTTTCGAAAGTCAGCTCCGGAAGCAGGTGGGTTTTCTCACGGCCATCATTTTCCTCCATCTTCACGGTGATGGGCCAGCCGGGGAACTGCCCTTCGCCGGTGGTGACATCGGCATAGCGGTCCCAGCATTCGAAGGTGATCGTGCGGTCCTTTTTGTTGTAGCGGGCGATGCCGTAGCCATCGGCACGCTTCTTCTCGTCGGTGCGATCCACCGGATTGGCATAAGCCAGCATGGTGATCTTGTTGCCAAGGCCGTCCTCGTATTCGCCAGTCCAGGGAAGAGGGCTGTTCGGAACCGGATTCGGCCCCGCTTTCTCGTTCTCAGGATGCCACCAGCGACCGTAGATGGTGTTTACAATCGCCGGATTGGTGAAGGCAAAGGGGCCGTCGCCCCAGTTCTCAATGCCGTGCTGGACGGCGACGGCGAGGTGCTGGTCACCACAGAGATGCGTTGCCCAGGCACGACGTATCGCGCGGAGGGCTTTGTTCCGGCCCGTTTGTGGCCAGGCATTGCTGTCGAGATCGGCGAGGAGGCGGTTGTCGGGTTGGCCGTGGATGTGAACCGCCCCGGTGAAGGCAGTCTGCGAAAGGACCGCTTTCATCTCCGCGCCGGTCCAGTCCTGTCCCCACTCATCGAGAAACTTCAACTGTCGCTCGCCGAGAAGAACGAGGCCGGGGAGATCGACGGCGCTGCGGTCGTAGGCAGGGTCGTTGATGTGATCGGGGCGCGGGCCCATTTCCGGGATTTTCCCCTCCGGGCCGGACTTGAACTTCCGGTCTTCGAGGATGGCGAAATCAATTTCCCCGACACGCAGGCTTGTGAAGTATACGGTGATCCCGCGATCGATGGGCTCAGGGTCATAGGCATCCGGAAGATGCCAGGTCTGCTGCCGCTGCACCATATTCACATACTCCGGAGCATAGAAATAGCCTCCTGCCGGTCCGGCCGGAGTTTTGGCGACTTTTCCGCTTTCTCCCCAGAGATTGGCCTGGCCGATATCGTGGTCGTCCGGGATGGTGATCGTGGGGCGGTTCTTTGTCAGCTCGCGATAGCGAAGGCCCCATTCGATCCAGCCGGCGGTGTGCTCCGTGTGATGATAGGTCTGGTCTCCGGCGAAAAAGAGAACATCAGGATCCTGCGCAAGAAGGTTCTTCCGGATGTTGGGACGGTCCCCCTTGGTCCGGCTCGAATCACAGGAGAGGCTCGCCACGATGATCTCGTCTTTGTCGACAGGGTCCCTGCGGATCAGTCCCTCGTAGACGGCATTCTCCCCGTGGCTCACACGGTAGGGGACATCTTTGGTCCCGTCCCAGCCCTCGATGCGGAAATGTGCACTCCAGCCGGGGAAAACAACTTCCTCGGTCGCGGCAGCCTCCCACTGATCCCCGTGTTTGAGTTCGAGCAGCACTTCGCGGGAATCGTCCTCAAAAAGAGGGTAAAGCTGCGCGCTGAGCTTGAGGACGCCGCGGTCCTGCGTGTAGAGCGTGAAGGCGATGACGTCCTCGCGCGGCACGTTGAGATTGATCAACCGCTTCGGGGCGCGGCCCTTTTTGTCTTTTCCTCCCTTAGCCTCAGGCTCTTCCAACTGGTTCGTGGGTTGCTTCCACCATTCGCCGGAGGAAGCTTTTTCCAGCATGGGAAATTCTTCACCAAAGGGAAGGGCCGGAGCTGCCCGGGCGACGCTCCCCGTCAAAAGCAGGGAAAAGAGGGAAGTGAAGGCAAATAGAGACCGTTTCATGCGGCGAGATTAAGATCTGAGATGGGGAAAAACAACCGGCAAACCCTGAATTTTGCGTTCTTGACGCCCCTTGCAATGCCGATTCGCGACGCTACCTTGCGCGCCCGCGATCCGTAATCTTTCCACGGTCTTTCCATGGACGATATTTATCTCATCATTTCCTCGCTGATCTTCCTCGTAGGCTTTGTCCTCGCGGTGGTTTCTTTGCGTGCCGGCAGGCAGGGATCGGTACGGTTGAATATTGGTCTTGCGGTCACCGGATTGATTTTCCAAAGCCTTTTTCTCAAGGAGCGCGGCGCATTGCACGGGCGCTGCCCCATCACGAATGGAGCGGAAGTCCTGGTCTTCATCAGCTGGAGCGTGGTGATCCTCTATCTCGCTCTCGGAAGGGCTTTCCGCCTTTCACTTCTCGGTGTCTTCAGCATGCCGCTCGTTTTCATGTTCCAGTGCATCGCGATTGTTTCACTGTTGAGTTCAGATCCGGGGGCTCGTCCTCCGGCGACGCTGGACCCGTGGCTGGAACTTCACGCGGCGATGTCTCTGCTCGCCTACGGGGCCTTTGGTCTCGCAGGGATTGCGGGAGTTATGTATCTCGTGCAGGATCGTCAGTTGAAAAGTCACGAGCCCGGTAGCCTTTTTTACTCGCTGCCCCCGATTCGCTACCTGACCGATGCGATGTTGAGGCTTCTCGTAATTGGAACTGTGATGCTGACGATCGGGATCGTGGCCGCATTTTTCATGGAGACTTTCCCCGACGCCCTGCATCTCACCGTTTCCGGGGCTGTCTGGATTGTCTATGTGGCCCTCTTGATCATCCATCTCGTCAGTCACCTCGCTCCGAAGCAACTCTCGATTTCGGCGATGGTGGCGTTCGGCTTTGCTCTGCTGACGCTCTCTGCCCTTTGAGGCAACATTTCCAAACCTTTTTTCGTTGTGTCTATTTTCTGTCTTGGCGTGAATCACAAAACTGCCCCGGTTGAGGTCCGGGAGCGGTTGGCATTTGCTGAGCACTCCATTCCAACGCATCTCAAAGAGATCCGCGGCCTGACACAAATCGAGGAGGCCGTCGTCCTCTCGACCTGTAACCGGGTCGAAATCTACGGCGCTGCCAATGAGCCTTCGGTCGCGTTGGAGGGGTTGATTGATTATCTCGTCAACCACTTCGAAGTCACTCCCGGGGAAGTGGAGTTTTACCGGAAAGAGGCGGAAGAGGCGGCTCATCACCTTTTCGAGGTTGCAAGCGGTCTCGACTCGATGGTGCTGGGTGAAACCGAGATTTTCGGGCAGATCAAAAAGGCCTACGCGACCGCGCAGAGTTCCGGCGCGACTTCGCGCCGCATGAACAAATTGTTCCAGCAGTCTTTCTCGATCGGAAAGCTGGTCCGGAGCAGCACGCGAATTCAGCAGGGATCGACCTCGGTGGGATCAGCCGCGGTGGATCTCGCGGAAAAGATTTTCGGTCAGCTCGATGGCTGCCGGGTCATGATCATCGGAGCCGGGGAAATGAGCCGGATCACCGCGCAGAGTCTCCGGTCGCGGGGTGCCTCAAGCATCATTGTTTCCAATCGCAGTTTCGACAAGGCCGAGGAACTGGCGCTGGAACTGGATGGGAAAGCGGTGAAGTTCGACGATTGGGGAGGGCACCTCAACGAAGTGGATATCGTGATTTCCTCAACGGGAGCGCCGCACGCCGTGGTTCACAAATCCGCGGTCGAGAAAGCGCTCGATGATCGTCGCGGGCATCCTCTCTTTCTTATCGACATCGCTGTTCCCCGTGACATCGAAGACGAGGTGAACGAACTCGACAATGTCTATCTTTACAACATCGACCAACTGACCCGCATCGCGAATGACGGGGTCGCACGGCGCGAGCGGCAGATCGAAGTCTGCCGTGCCGTCATTCATCAGTTTCTGGAGGAGAAGGGAATCGAAGCGCTCGCCGAGATCCCGTCCCAACGACTCAATCGGGGTCCGTTTTCTCCAAACGATTCCTCCTCCAGCGAGCCGCTTCCCAATTCATGAGTAATCCGTTGATTCTTGGCACCCGGGGCAGTGACCTCGCTCTGACCCAGGCCCGCATGACCGAAGCCGCCCTCAAGGCGCAGGGTATTGAGGTTCGCATTGAAGTGATTAAAACGATCGGGGACAAGCGGCCCGATTTGAAGCTGAGCGAATTCAGTCAGGGCGATAATCCGGTGGTCGACAAAGGAATTTTCACGAAGGAGCTCGAAGAGGCTTTGATCCGTGGCGAGATCGATTTCGCGGTGCACAGCCTCAAAGATGTTCCCACCGAACTGGGCGACGGGTTCGAGATCTGCGCGACGCTCCCGAGAGCGGATATCGCCGATGTTCTGCTCACCACCGAACAGGGTTTGGTCGATGACTTAACCCTCTTGAGTGAGTCGACGATTGCGACCAGTTCCGTGCGCCGCGCGCGTCAGCTCGTCTGGATGTATCCCGGCGTCGAGGTGGTCGACATTCGCGGAAACGTGCCGACGCGGATCCGGAAGCTGGTCGAGAACGACGGGTGGGCCGGTATTCTCCTCGCGCGCGCCGGGATCGAGCGGCTCGGGATTTACACGCCGGGCGAGGGAAGTTTTGAAATGGACGGCACCACGGTTCATGCGATCGAGCTGGGGGTGGATTCATTTTTGCCGGCGGCTGGTCAGGGCGCTGTCGGGATGGAAATTCGCCGGGAGAACTCCGCCGCCCGCGAAGCCCTCGCGACGATCAATGACGCACCCACCTTCACCCGCGTCACCGCGGAGCGTGCCTTTCTGGCTAGACTGAAAGCCGGTTGCCAGACTCCGGTGGGGGCGCACACCTGGTTCGAGAACGGAGGCGAGACCCTCGCGATGTCGGTCCGCGTTTTTGATGAAGAGGAGCCAACCGCTGAGCCTTTTGTGGCGCAGGTGAGTGGTCCGGCGACAGATCCGGATGCCCTCGCTGACGAACTCATGACCCTGAAAGCCTCCGCCTGAACTGATTACGATGAGCAAGACTAAAGGAATTTGTTACCTTGTCGGGGCGGGCCCCGGCGACCCGGGATTGATGACCCTTCGTGGAAAGGAGTGCATCGAGATTGCGGACGTCATTGTCTACGACTACCTCTCCAACGACGATTTTCTGAAATGGGCAAAGCCCGGTGCGGAGATGATTTACGCGGGGAAGAAGTCGAAGAATCATGCGATTCCCCAGGGCGGCATCAATGAGCTCCTGGTTGAAAAGGCGAAGGCAGGAAAAATCGTGACCCGTCTCAAGGGGGGCGATCCACTCATTTTCGGCCGCGGCGGGGAAGAAGCCGAGGAACTGCACGAGGCGGGGATTCCGTTTGAATTTGTCCCCGGGATCAGTTCCTCGATTGCCGGTCCGGCTTACGCGGGGATTCCGGTGACGCACCGGGATCATTGTTCTCAGCTCACGATTTTCACCGGACATGAGAATCCGGAGAAGATGGAGTCATCGATCGACTACGAACAAATCGCCAATGCTCCCGGCACCAAGGTGATGCTCATGGGCGTGGAGCGTCTGCCGATCATCACGGAGCGGATCATTGCCGCCGGTGGTGATCCGGAGCTCCCTGTCGCGCTGGTGCGATGGGCGACGACAGGACAACACCGGACGATCACGGGCACTCTCGCCACGATTGCAGAGGTCGCGCGCGAGGCGGAGTTCAAGGCGCCGGCCGTTGCTGTCTTCGGTACTGTCGTGAACTGCCGTGAGAAGCTCAACTGGTTCGAAAAGCGTCCGCTCTATGGAAAGCGTGTCGTCGTGACCCGCACCCAGAAGCAGGCGAGCAAAATGAGCAAGCAGCTCCGTGATCTCGGTGCTGATGTGCTCGAGATGCCCACGATTCGTATCCAGCGGGTTGAAAAAGAGGAGTCGAAGGAGTTCGCGCTTTGTGTGACGGAGGCTCATACCTATGACTGGCTCATTTTCACGAGTCCGAACGCCGTCGAATATTTCTTCGAGGCATTCTATCTGATCCGCGATGACGCACGCGCCATCGGCGGGGCGAGAATCGCCGCGGTCGGACCCGGAACGGCGGCGAAGTTGAAAGAGTATCATATGGCGACGGATCTCATGCCGGAGACTCACGTCGCTGAAGCAATGGCCGAGGCCTTCAAAAAAGAAATCGGTTCGATTGAAAACACGACGATGCTCTGGGTTCGTGCGAAGGGCGCTCGCGATGTCCTCTCGAAGGAATTGAATGAAGCCGGAGTCATTCTCGACGAGGCGATCGCCTACGAAACCATTTCCGAGACAGAGGATCCCACCGGTGCCGTGAAACGCTTCCGCGAGGAAGGGGCGGATTTCATCACTTTCACAAGCGCTTCGACGGTGGAGGGATTCCTCGACATGGGTCTGACGATTCCTGACGAGACTGCGATTGCGAGTATCGGTCCGATCACTTCCGCAACTCTTGTCGAGAATGGCTACGATCCTGATAAAGAAGCGAAGAGCAATGACATCCCCGGCCTCATTCAGGCAGTGATCGATCTCGCGAACGAAGATCCGTTCGAAGGGGATGACATGTAGGGCGACCGGTGCCCCGCTCGCCACCACCATTTCTCCGCAGACGATGGCCGGAAGGGCGGCCCAGATCTGTATCTACGCCTCCTTCTTCTTCCCGGCGGGAATGAGGATCCCGATCAGGAGCATGAGCCCGAAGAGGGCGAAGGCGAAGAACGGCGGCGTCCATGTCAGGCTGACCCGGAAGGCAACGACCGAGAGACCGAAGAATGTCAGAGCCGAAATCGCCCAGAGGAGGACGAAACGACTGCGCGGCATGCTGAAGAGGACTGCCGCGATTCCTGCGATGAGAAGAATGGAGGCCCATCGGACCCAGCTTGGCCACCATTCAATGAAGCGACCGCTCTGAATCGTGGCGATGGCGCGGGAGAGCATCAGGGTTTCGGAGAGCGCTTCTCCTTTTACCGTCTCAATGCGGCGATCGGCGGAGCGATCAAACCCGACCACGACGAGATTCCCGCTGATCGAATCAAATTTTCCCTGGAAGTTGGCGAGGATTCGCTTCGCGACCTCGTCGTCCTGTCCCCCGGTGTAGGCAAGCTCTTCGACGGTGAGTGAGGTGAAGTGATGCCTTTCTTTCCTCCCGCCCTCCTCAGTTTTGGAGAAGCTCTTCATGCCGCGCTGAATGCCGGAGCGTTGAGGCAGGACAAAAGTTCCGTCGTCGAGAATCGGAACTTCGCGAAACTCCCCGATCCGGATTTTAGGCGACCCCGTGAGATCGAGAACGATTTCCTCCGTGGCGACTCCGGCATGATGCGCGACTGCTTTGAGGACGAGGGAGGGGACGATTTGCTCCTTGTATCGGGCGACGAGCGGAATCCGGATCGACTTCTCTGAAATGAGATCACGAGCCGACTCGATCGACTTGAAGGCCGGGTCGGCATTGGCGAGAATCTGTGGATCGGGGCGACGGACAGTCCGGGTGAATGAGAGAATAGCTGCCGGATCTCCCTCCACTGTGATCGCGGGGTAGGTGAGAGGTTTGGCGTCCTTTGCCTGATCCCCGTCGTTGGAGACGTTGGCGGCCACGGTGAGGCGGGGGAGCTGCATCGCGGCATCTTTGAGCGGAACGATGTCGGTTTGGTTGAGGACGAGGCTTTCGTCGAAGGTCGGAGTGGGGAGGAAGGCGACCGATTTCGGATTCAATTTTCCGATAAAACCGAGGATTGTCGCGTAGTCGAGTCGGGACAGTTTTCCTTCCGCTGCGGCCGGATTCTCTTCTCCGAGAGTCAGTGGCTCGTAGCTGTCGTTGATCCTGACGATGGTGACGGCGGGGGAACTGAGACTGTCTCCGGCATTGCCGACGCAGAACTCCAGCCAGAAATCGCTGAGCGAATTGAGAGGGGCGAGTTTCCGGGTGTTCACGTTCCATTCGGCGAGGAGAACGAGAATGAGGCCGAAAACGACAAAGGGGATAAAGCGCTGACGCATTTTTTGGGATGGGTTCCAGAAATGCAAAGATGGTCGAAACGGGGGTTACGACTTCTCCACACAAAACAGGTGGACTGGCTTCGTGCGCGGGTCAAGAGACACGAAATTGGTGGATTCACGCCATGTGTAGGACTCTTCGTAGATCAGATCTCTTACCGTGAATGCGGAACCTTCCTCAATTCCCATCGCCGCGAGGGGAAGGTGGAGGTTGGTTTCGTGCTTCACGTAGGGGTCGAGATTGATGACCACGAGAATGAGATTGCTGTGATCGTCCGACCATTTGTAGAACGCGATCATCTGATCGTTGTCGCAGGGAATGAATTCGATATTCGCGTAGGACTGGAGGGCGGTATTCGTTTTGCGGGCCCTGTTCACCCGCGTGAGGAACGGTTTAATGTTTCCGGGCTTGTCCCAGTCCCGCGTTGTCAGCTGGTATTTTTCGCTGTCGAGATATTCCTCGCGGCCGGGGAGCGCCTTGTTTTCGCAAAGCTCATAGCCTGAGTAGATACCCCACGAAGAGGAAAGAGTCGCGGCGAGGACGGCCCGGATTTTGAAGGCGGAAGGCGGAGCGTCCTGCAGGTGAAAAGGAAGGATGTCAGGCGTGTTGGGCCAGAAGTTGGCGCGGTAGTAATCCCGCATCTCTCCCTTCGTGAGCTCGGTCACGTAGTCAATGAGCTCGGTGCGGCTTTCGCGCCACGTGAAGTAGGTGTAGCTCTGCGTGAAGCCCGCTTTTGCCAGTGTCTGCATCATTTTCGGCCGGGTGAAGGCTTCGCTCAGAAAAATGACCGTGGGATCGACGGCGTGAACTTCGGCAATGAGCCATTCCCAGAAAGCGACCGGTTTGGTGTGAGGATTGTCGACCCGGAAAATGCGAACGCCTTTTTCCACCCAGAAGAGGACCACCTCACAGAGTTCCCGCCAGAGATCGCGCCATTCGTCGCAGTGGAAGTTGAGCGGATAAATGTCCTGGTACTTCTTCGGCGGATTCTCCGCGTATTTGATCGATCCGTCAGGACGGTGATAGAACCACTCCGGATGATCTTCGACGTAAGGATGATCAGGGGAGCAGTTGATCGCGAAATCGATCGCGATTTCCATGTCCATTTTCCTGGCTTCCTGCAGGAGCCGGACAAAGTCATCCAGAGTTCCCAGGGCGGGTTCGACAGAGCGGTGGCCGCCGTTTTCGTTTCCGATTGCCCAGGGGGATCCGACGTCGCCCGCTTCGCAGGTGACGGTATTGTTTTTCCCTTTGCGGTGCGAGACTCCGATCGGATGAATCGGGGGGAAATAGATCACATCGAATCCCATCGCTTTCGCGTCCTCGATGCGGGGGAGGCAGTCACGGAAGGTTGAGTGTTTCCCTTCAATTCCCCCGGCGCTGCGGGGGAAAAATTCATACCAGGCGGAGAAGGCGGACTGTTTCGTTTCCACGACAAGCTGGATCAATTCCTCAGAGGTCGTGGCGAGGCTCCGGTCGGGCCAGCGCGCGAGAAGGGCGAGGACTTCCGGATGTTTCACCAGGGAGGGAACGGCCCGGGGATCAGTTCCCATGAGTTTGGTGGTGAGATCCTCGATCGTTTCTGCGTCATCGTGGGATTTCCCGCCGGCGGCCCGAATCGCGGCGCTGTTGAGGATGACGCGCCCCTCCTCAATCTCTGTGGAGAAATCCTCCTGGTCGCCGGTGAGGCGTCGCTCGAAGTCGTGCAGCCAGGTGAGAAAATCATCGGCCCAGGCGGTGACAACAATTTCATAAAGACCAATCTCCGAAAATACCAGAGTCGTGTTCCAGCGGTCATTATCGAGTGCGGACATGGACACTTCATTCCAGGTCGGGGCGCCCTGCCTGCGCCACTCCGCGACCGCGACGATGACATCGTGCCCGTCCTTGAAGATATCCGCCTCCACGGTGACGGGCTCATTCTCGACCCGTTTCGCTGGGTAGCGGCCTCCCTCCACGACGGGGGAAAGATTGGAGATTACGACCGAGGCAAGTCGATCATTGGCGGGGAGTTTTTTCAGGGATCCCATAAAGATAATAAAAGGCAGGTGTGCGTCACTATCGGCCTTTCACTGTCTACGCCAAGTCGGATTTTGTGGCTCAATCGTCAGGCGCACTTTTCCTCAGTCCCGGACCCTTCCGCGAAGCTGCTTCCTGTTCTTCCGGAGCTCCTTGGTCCTTCGGCGGCGTGCCTTTTCAGCCCGGGATGGCTTTCGCTTTTGGAAGCGCTTTTTCGCCCGTTCTCTTGCGAGGATGAGTTGCTCTTCGCGGGCTTTCTCTTCGAAATGATCACAGAGCCGGTCACGGGCAATTTCGCGGTTCTTTTCGCGGGAGCGGGTTTCCTGACAGCTGACTTCGACTCCGGTCGGGAGATGCTTCAGGTAGACACAGGAGGAGGTTTTATTGATCTTCTGGCCTCCGGCCCCGGAGCCGAGCACGAACCGCTCGTCGAGATCCTCTTCGAGGATCTTCCAGCGCTTCATGCGTTGTTCGAGAGTGGTCATGACCGGGATGAGGATTTTCTTTCGCGGAAAAGCCGTTGCCCTGAGGAGGGAAACAGGGTTGACTCAAGCACTATACCCTATTGAATAGCTAAATTCTATGAAAGCTGAACTAACCGATCTGGAGAAGGGCTATATGTCCTACACTCGGCGAAGTCTGACTTTCTATGATTGGTGGGTTCTGGGTATCTCCAATCGGTGGATCTGGAAGTGTCCCACCGAAGAGATCGTCAAACTTTATCAGGAGCACATTTCGGACAATCATCTTGAGGTGGGAGTCGGCACGGGCTATTTCCTTGAAAAGGTATTGCCTGTGGGGAAACCGCGCGTCGCTCTCCTTGACATCAATCGCGACTGCCTCGAAGTCGCCGGAGCACGCATCAGTGAGTATCGTCCGGAAATTTATCAGGAGAACGTGCTGGAGCCGTTTCCGCTGCCCGGAGCCGGCTACGATTCGATTGCGATCAACTACCTCCTTCATTGTCTGCCGGGCAATCTTGAAATCAAGGCGGGAAAGGTAATGGACCATCTCGCGCCCTACTTGCATGATCAGGGCACTCTCTTTGGCTCGACTATTCTGGGAGCGAATATCAAGCGCCCCCTTGCGGCCTCGCTTCTGATGAAGCTGTATAACAAGAAAGGCGTTTTTTCCAACTCGCAGGATTCCCTCGGTGCGGTCATGGGAGCGCTTTCGACGCGATTCAAGGCCTTCAATGTTGAGGTTCACGGATGCGTAGTGCTTTTCTGGGGGAAAGGAATACGGGATTCCTACCGCCAAAAGTTGAAGGGGGCGTGATCAGTTCCCGGGGAGGTTTTGCCAATTTGACCGCATTTCCTTCAAGTCGTTCAAGGGAAAAAATAGACGGTGCTGACGACGGCATAGACCGCGAAGGAGTCGATTTTCAGCCTGAATGGTTTCAGGATCGCCTGACGCTCTGCCATGAGCGCAGGAATGAGAAACAGTCCGTCTCCCGGAGCAGAAAACAGGCGAGAGCGAGACCGGGGAAGAAAGCAGTCAGGTTTGGAATCACTCGACAGGTGACGGAAGTTTCCGAAGAAGGGGGCATCGCGGAAGGCTTCAGGGGCAGGTAAAAGCTTGCCCGTTTTCACCGGCATCGAGCTGATCCAGAAACGGAACGGCCCGTGAAGCCCATTCGTCCGGCCCCGGGTAGTGGCTTGCTTCCTCACCAAAACAGCTCCGGAGCATCTCTGTGTGGATCACTCCGGGATTGAACGAGACGGCACCGATCCCTCGTGGCAATTCCTGTGACAGTGCCTGAGTGAGCCCTTCGATGGCCCACTTGCTCGCACAGTAGGGGGCGACTTCGGGTGCGGTGGATCGTCCCCATCCGCTGGAGAAGTTCACGATCACTCCGCAGCCGCGTTCAATCATGGCGGGGACAAAATGACGGATCACGCGGGCGACTCCACTGATGTTGATGTTGAGCAGCTCACCGAACTCTGAGTCGGCGACTTCCCAGAGCGGGGCACTGCGATTGATGATGGCCGCATTGTTGATCACGAGATCAGGCGTCCCGAAGTCTGCGAGAACGCTGTCGGCCCAGGCTTTGACCGCCTCGTCGCTACGGAGGTCGACTGACGCGTAGTGGTGCCCGTTTTCTCTCAGTTCGACCGGAGCCGATCCGCTTCGTGCGCAGCCGGCGATGCGATGCCCCCGTTTCATCATGCCTTTCGCCATCGACAAGCCGAGTCCCCGGGAGACGCCGGTGATGAGGATACGTTTCTGATCAGGCATGGGCCGGGCGGTTATTTGCGACGCGGGGTTTTCTTTGTGGCCGCTTTTTTCAAGGGAACCTTCTTAGGGGCTGCTTTGCCGGTTGCGACTTTTTTTGCAGCGGGAGCTTTCTTTGTAGGGGGCGCTTTCTTTGCCGGAGCTGCTTTCTCCTTTGCTGGAGCCGGTGTTTCGACGCCTTCGATTTCGTCCTGCTCAGCCTTCGGAATTCTGGAAACGCGATCGACCGGGTTCTTTGTCAGGATGTTTCCTCTCACGCCGCGACCTTTCACGCCGATGTCGGCAAAGCGATAGTCGATCTGGAGTTTTCGCAATCCAAGATCGGACTTCAAGTGAACCCGGACAATGATGTTCGCGTCCTCCTCGGTGTCGTGTTCGCTCAACCAGAGGACGCGGGTTCCGGCCTTGCCGCCGGTGAGGTCGTAGAGTTTCTCGCGAGTCACGCCACTGACCTGAAAACGCTTCACCATGGTGCGGCCGCCGCGACCGTCGCGGTATATCATGTTGTAGACTTTGGGGGCCTCTTTGTTGAAGACATGAACGAGCAGGTTGTCTTTCCCGATGAAGACTTTGTCGGCAATTTTGACGACGCGCATCGTGCCGTCGCGGGAGAAGGCGATGATGTCATCAAGGCGTGAACATTTTTCGACAGCTTCGTCCCGCTTCATGCTGTAGCCGGCCATGCCTTCCTTGCGGTTCACGTAGAGCGTGTCATTGGCGACGACGACCTGCCTGGCTTCGACGCGATCAAAGGAGGCGATTTCGGTCTTTCGCTCGCGCCCTTTGCCGTAGCGTTCTTTGATACTCTCATACCATTTGATGGTGAACTGAGTGAGACGCTTCAAGTTGCGCTTCGTTTCCTTGATCTGGTCCTCAAGGCCGCGGATGATCTCATCGGCTTTGAAGGAGTCGAATTTGGAAATGCGCTTGATCCTGATCTCGGTGAGGCGGACGATGTCGTCTTCGGTCACCTCCCTGAGAAACATCCCAAGGTAGGGGCGGAGACCCTCCCAGATTTCGGCAATGACAGCTTCCCAGGTTTCACATTCCTCGATGCGGCGGTAGATGCGTTTCTCGATGAAGATTTTTTCGAGGCTTGAGAAGTGCCATTTTTCCTCCAGTTCACCGAGTTTGATCTCCAGTTCCTGCTTGAGGAGTTCGCGCGTCTGTTTCGCGGAGTGTCGGAGGATCTCGGAAACGCCGAGAAACCTGGGTTTGTCATCCTGAATGACGCAGGAGTTCGGGGAGATACTGACTTCGCAATCGGTAAAGGCGTAGAGAGCCTGGAGCGTTTGATCGGTGTCGACGCCGCCGGGGAGGAAGACGTGGATCTCGACGAACTCGGCGGTGCAATCCTCGATTTTAGAAACACGGACCTTTCCCTGCTCGTTCGCTTTGAGGATGGAATCAGTCAGGCTCGTCGCGGTAGTGCCGAAGGGGACTTCGCGAATGATGAGGTGGCGGGCCTTGGCGCGTTCGATCCTGGCCCTGACACGAATACGGCCCCCGCGAAGGCCGTCGTTGTAATCCGACATGTCAGCGATCCCGCCCTGAAGAAAGTCGGGGTAGAGTGTGAACTCCTCTTTCCTGAGAACAGCGATACAAGCATCAATGAGCTCGTTGAAGTTGTGCGGCAGGATCTTGCAGGCGAGGCCCACCGCGATGCCTTCCGCCCCGTGAACGAGAACGAGGGGGAATTTCGCGGGGAGCGTGACCGGCTCCTTGTTTCTTCCGTCGTAGCTGGCGGCCCAGGTCGTTGTCTTGTGATTAAAGAGGACTTCGTTCGCGAATTTGGAAAGGCGGGTCTCGATGTAGCGGGGGGCGGCCGCCGAGTCGCCGGTGAGGATGTTGCCCCAGTTGCCCTGCGTATCGACGACGACCTCCTTCTGCCCCATGTTCACGAGGGCATCTCCGATCGACTGATCGCCGTGCGGGTGATACTGCATCGTGTGGCCGATGATGTTGGCGACTTTGTTGAAGCGTCCGTCATCCTTTTCTTTCAGCGAGTGAAGGATGCGCCGCTGCACCGGCTTGAGGCCGTCATTGATGTGAGGCACGGCACGCTCAAGAATAACGTAACTCGCGTAGTCGAGAAACCAGTCGGAATACATGCCCTTGAGGGGCTGCTGTGGTGCTTGGTCAGGCATTTTTACGTCCTCTTCTTTTCGTGATCCAGGGAGAATGAGTTCACGCTGCTTCCGCCCCGGCCTCGACTGCGACCGGCTCTTCAGCCTCCTCCTCAATAATATCCGTCTCGATCTTCAAATTCTTGATGATGAATTCCTGGCGATCCGGGGTGTTCTTGCCCATGTAGAATGCCAGTAGATCCTGAATGATCTTCGGCTTGGGGGGAATCTCGACGGGGGCGAGTCTCACATTTTCCCCGATGAAGTGTTTGAACTCGTCAGGTGAAATCTCTCCGAGTCCCTTGAAGCGGGTGATCTCGGGATTCTTCACCTCGGCGAGGGCGGACTGTCGTTCCTCTTCGGTGTAGCAGTAGCGGGTCTCCTGTTTGTTTCTCACCCGGAAAAGGGGAGTCTCGAGAATGTAGAGGTGGCCTTCCCGAATGAGATCGGGGAAAAACTGCAGAAAGAACGTCATCGCGAGGAGGCGAATGTGCATGCCGTCGACGTCCGCATCGGTCGCGAGAACGACCTTGTTGTAGCGAAGGTCTTCCAGACCGTCTTCAATTCCCAGCGCGGCCTGGAGGAGATTGAACTCCTCATTTTGATACACGACCTTGCGGGACATCCCGTAGGAATTGAGCGGCTTTCCGCGTAGAGAGAAGACAGCCTGGGTGTCGACGTTACGGGCTTTGGTAATTGAACCGCTCGCTGAGTCACCCTCAGTGATGAAGAGGGTCGATTCGAGCGCGAGCTTGTGCTTTGAATTCAGGTGGGCACGACAGTCACGGAGCTTCTTGTTGTGAACCTTGGACTGCTTCGCGCGGTCGCGGGCCAGCTTTTTGATTCCTTTGAGTTCCTTTCGCTCATGTTCAGAGCGGAGGATCTTTTCGACCATCGCATCCGCGACCTCCTTTTTCCGGTGCAGGTGGTTGTCGAGTTGAAGACCGACGAAGTTCCCCACAAAAGTTCGAATCGTTTCGCCGCCCGGTGCCATGTGAGTGGACCCGAGCTTGGTCTTCGTTTGTGATTCAAAAATAGGATCTTCCACTTTCACGCTGATCGCCGCGACAATCCCGGAGCGGACGTCGGGGGCATCGTATTGCTTTTTGAAATGTGTCCTCACGGTGGAAACGAAAGCCTCGCGGAAAGCGGCAAGGTGATTGCCCCCCATCGTGGTGTGCTGCCCGTTGACGAAGCTGTAGTATTCCTCGCCACTTTGCTCCGTGTGCGTGAAGGCGATCTCAATGTCGGTGTCAGCGAGATGGACGATCGGGTAGATCGGCTTTTCACCGCCCTCGAGATTCTCCGTGAGGAGATCGAGAAGGCCGTTCTTCGATTTGAACTTCTTTCCGTTCAGGGAAAGCGTCAGGCCGGTGTTGAGGTAGGCGTAGTTCCTCAGCATGGTTTCGACGAACTCGAGGTTCCATGCGTAGGTGCCGAAGATTTCGCGATCCGGCTCGAAGGAAACCATCGTCCCGCTGGGCTCGGCCGATTTGATCGCTTTTTTCATTTCCTCTGTGATGAGGCCGTGGGCAAAGGTGATGCCCTTCGTCTGTTTGTCGCGGAAGGCGGCGATCTCGAAAAACTCGGAGAGGAAGTTCACCGCTTTGATGCCGACCCCGTTCAGGCCAACCGATTTTTTGAAGGCTTCGCTGTCGTACTTCGCGCCGGTGTTGATGATCGAGGCGCAGTCCTTGAGCTTACCGAGCGGGATGCCGCGACCGTAGTCCCGAACGCGAACGAAGGTCTCTTCGATCTCGATATCGATTTGCTTTCCGTTCCCCATCACGAATTCATCGATGCAGTTGTCGATGACTTCTTTGAGGAGAATGTAGATGCCGTCGTCCTGAGAACTTCCGTCCCCCAGTTTGCCAATGTACATCCCCGGACGAAGACGAATGTGCTCTCGCGGTTCGAGTGAGCGGATGTGCTCTTCGTTGTAATCGGCAGCCATGACGTAAGAAAGATTAGAATTACTTCAGTATTTAAGGTTTCTGAAGTAAATTCAACCACGGAGTGCTGAATTACGTTGGGAATGAGATTCCGGACCGAAGAGGGGAATTCAGAGCTTCGGCAGGTCTTTGACGCTGAATTTCTCCTCTTTCGGGTCAAGATACTTGTCCAGCGTTGCATCGGTCGTCAAAAATTCGACGAATCCGGTCGCGTGGGTCACTTGAATCATGAATCCGCGATAACGGGCCCTGGTTCCTTTTCTTTCTTTTTTGCCGAGACCGTCGAGGTCATCGGCGGGATTTTTGTAGGCACTGCGGGGTTTGGAAAAAATGTCGAAGCTGCGAATTTCACCGGAACGAAGCTTCAAATCTCTCCGGTGGTGAGCCATGACGAAATACTTTCTCTTCTTTTCGGTGTATCCTATCATCCAGATTTCCGTCGTGACTTCGGTGGGATGGGTGGATGTGTTCGTAAATTCGGTAGACAGCCTCCAGCGATCTCGCGTCATGTGGGATGGGCTCGCGCTCATCTTTGCTTTCAGGCGGATCTTCGGCTTCTGGTGCGCGATTTCGCCCGAGTCCTCCATGGCTGCCTTCCAAAGTCTGAGCTGTTCGTCCTCGGTCTGGCCCAGCTGATTGACTGCGGGGCCCTTCCTGAAAGCGGCAATCTCCATCGATTCAATCCGCTCCTCGACGAGGGATCTTAACTGGCTGCCGGTGGCTTTTTCCCTCGCTGTGAGCGGTGCGTCGACGATGCGCTTTTCCCCGAGAGGAACCAGCCTCAAATTCGCCAACTGGTTTGAGGCCGGGGGGTAGCGGTCAGCGGGAATGATCAACTCGAAGATGACCTTCTCACCGACCCCGCGTCCTTTTTTGATCACTACTCCAAACTTTCCGTTTTCATGGAACAGTCCCATCGAGTTTGCCGCCCGCCAGGTGTCGAGCAGGGTATCGGTCAGGACGATGCCTTCGATGCTTCCGATGTCTTTCCGGAATTCGAGCGCTTTCGAAATCA
>JARGOP010000003.1:71876-131961 GCA_029233965.1 Verrucomicrobiales bacterium
TCTGATTTTTACGAGACTCCGAATCTCGATAAATTGGCGGCGGAAGGGATGATTTTTACCCAGGCCTACTCCGCCTCGTCAAATTGTGCTCCGGCCCGTGCGTCGTTATTGAGCGGGCAGTATACGCCGCGGCATAAAGTCTACAATGTCGGCACCGGGCCCCGGGGGAATGCCGCGCATCGACGACTTCTTCACGTGCCGGGCGTTGATACTCTCGACCCTTCGATTCGCACCTGGGCCCAAAGGATTCAAGCCGCCGGGTATCGCACCGCGACGATGGGAAAGTGGCACCTCAGTGAGGATCCCCTTCCCTACGGATTCGATTTGAACGTTGCGGGGACCCATTCCGGAGGGCCTCCGAAAGGCTATTACCCGCCGCATCCGAAAGTTCCCGGTCTCGGGGAGTATACGGATGATGAGTATTTGACCGACACGCTGAGCGACCGGGCGGAACGGTTTGTCAGGGATAATGCGAAGCAGCCATGGATGTTGTATCTGACTCACTTCGCAGTCCACACCCCGCTCGATGCGAAGAGGGAGTTTGTCGAAAAGTACCAAAACAAGCCGCCGGGAGAATTGCACAATCATGTTGCCATGGCGACGATGATCCAGGCCGTGGATGAGGGGGTTGGTCGTATTGTCGCGGCTCTTGAGGAAACCGGAACCCGGGAAAAGACGATCATCGTCTTTTTTTCGGACAATGGAGGCTACGGGCCGGCAACGGACATGGCGCCGTTGAAAGGCTACAAAGGAACATACTACGAGGGAGGAATCCGCGTGCCATTTTTCGTGAACTGGCCGGGAGTGGTCGAACCGGGCACCACCAACGAGACTCCTATCATCGGGGTGGATTTGTTTCCCACTTTTTGCGAGATGCTCGGGGCGGAGCTTCCGGAGGGGCAGGCCCGGGATGGCTTAAGCCTGGTGCCGCTTCTGAAAGGGGAAGGAGATGCCGGGTGGATGGAGCGTTCGCTCTACTGGCACTTCCCGGCCTACCTGCAGAGCTACGGATCGAAAGACTATTCCGAACAACGGGATCCGCTCTTTCGCGCCCGGCCCTGCAGCGTGGTGCGGAAGGGGGACTGGAAGCTGACGGAGTTCTTTGAGAAAGGGGACTTCGAACTTTACAACCTGAGTGAAGATCCCGGCGAGACGACCAACCTCTATGAGGAAAAGCCGAAAATCGCCGAAGAGTTGAGAGCTGATCTTTCTGCCTGGAGAACCGCGATCAAAGCAGACATTCCGACCGAACGGAATCCGGAATTCGACGAAGAGGCGGAGCGCGAAGCGATCAGCCGGAAATGGAGGAGCCGAAAAGCAGACTGACGTGATTTGGGATCGATCAGCTGCTTCCTGTCTAAATGGCTTTGCTGATCCTTCTCCACAGGGGGTCAAGGTAGCGAATCGCTATCTGAACGGCAGCGGGAGCTTCCACCGTATTTTCTGATTCGCTGATGATAGAATCAGTGGCGTAGATCATCGCCAGCTCTCTGTCATTCATTTCGATGACATCAATCCGGTCTCTGGCCACGGCCGGGCTGAAGCCGAAGCTGGAGAAGAGCCCGGGGTCAAAAGCTTCGGTCCGGTGTGAAAATGCGGCCAGTTTTTCGCGCCGGTTTGAGGCGAGAGACTGCTGCAGGAGGTTGTTCCAGAAGTAGACGTTCTGTGGTGATTCGAATCCGAGTAAAACTGATTCGCCCCGCACGTTCCACCGGACGCACACCGTGCGACTGCTGGGGAAACGCTCCTCACTCTGGCTCAGGCCCGGATGCTGAACTCCGATTTTGCGAATGAACCTTTCAACCTTTTCCAGGTCGAGTCTCAGCGAAGGATTTTCGAGGAGGCCCTCTTCTCTGGATTTCAAAACTGCCATCCAGTCCGGCTTTTTCTCCGGGGGAGGAGCCATCGGTTTCTGCCGGACATGGGGTGGAGTAAAGCCGTCCGGGCTTTTCGAATCATCCTGCCGGTTTCCGTGCTTGAGTCTCAAAAGGCCTGCTTCAAAACTTTCCCGCTCTTCCTGAGAGGGCAATGGGGGCGGAGTCGGGGCCGCCGCTTCACTGACGACGGTTTTGCCGGTTCCACGGATGTCTTCGATGATCGAATCGATTCCGACCAGTTTGGAATCTCGCTCAGTGGGAGGCGGAGCAAAGAACGGGTTTAACCGTGGAGGCTCGACGGGCTTTGTTTCGCACGGGAAGAGTTCGTCTCCGTTTTTCAGTTCGGACGTTTCCACTGACGTCTTTGGAAGAGGGCGATCCTCAGCTAGCGCTTCGAAGAATGCCACCTTGTCGGTGATGCTGGAAAGGGGTTCCTGTTCTTCGATTTCTTCATGACCGGAATCGGACTCCTGCTTGAGGAACTGGTCGGAATCAGAAGCCCAGAGGTCACGGGCCTGACGAATGACCGCGCGAGGGTAGAGTTTTGCCTCCGAGTCGATCCAGAGATGATCGGTCTTCAGTCTTTCGATAAAACGGGCTGCTTGTGACTCAGAGAGAGGAATTCTCTTCAATCGATTCCGAACGAGATCTCCGGCAGCTTCCGGGGTGATGGTGCGAAGCTTTTCTTTTTCTCCGGTGAGACGATCCAGCCAGGCGGAAGGAAGGCGGTCTTCGAAAACTGATTTCCAGATGTCCTCATTCAAACAAATTAAGGTGATCGAGCGGGGGACGGATTCCCGAATCCCGGTGAGGATCCCCGCAATCTCAAGACCGGCTGTTTCCGACTGGAAGAAGCCATCCAGCCCGTCGGCAATGATGAGGTTTGGACGGTAGAAAGTCGCGATTCGAAGCCACTGCTGCATGCGCTCGCGAGCCTCCCCGTTGGAAAGTCCCCGCAGCGGTTCGAGAGCGCTTTCACCGCGGAGCGTGAAATCAATGATGAGGCGGACCCAGAATCCGAGTTCGCTTGCACTCAACCCGAGGACGTGGAGGAAATTACTTTCGGCGCGACGAGTGAGATCACGTGATTGATGATCGGTCCAGCTCATCAGCTCAGATCCCGGCGAGAAGATGGAGAAAAATTCCGAACGCAGCGCTTCCTCTTCCACGGGGCACTGACCGGGCTTCAGTGATCCTGCATTTCGATGGCTCAGGATTACTTGAGAGAGTAGAAAATGACCCGATTCCGCAAAGAGGCAAAGATCAGAGGAGCGACGGGCGGGCTCGTTCAGGAATTGCCGCAGGATCGAATTCAGCGCGACCGGCCAGGAGACAGGGCGGGATGGATCGAAAGGAAGAGTGAGGGTGGTTGCCGAAGAACGAAGCTGCTTTTTGATTCTTGCCGCAAGGTGGGTCTTCCCGAAGCCCGCCCTCGGAGCCGTAATGAGAACGATTCGGCCGATCGTATCGGCCGGACTGATCCGCTCTGACGGACTGACAAAGGCTTCGACGGAATCTACAATCGACTGAAAGGTCGAATGATGAATCGCGGCGGCACCGGGCAGGACGTCCGGGTGATTCAGAAAGATATCGTCAATGAATGGGTTGGCAGGGCCCTCGGTCATCTGCAAGTGGGTGCGCATAAGTCGAATTACGGTAGCAGGTCAAATTATCAAATAAATAGATAAAAATTACAAGTTTTTATATTTTTGAGAAAATTAAATCATCCGGTGGGGAAATTCAAAGTCATCATACGCTCGATTTCGCGGCGCAATTTCGTGGTGATTTGTGCTTGTGGAACGTTCCCCGTTTGTTAAGAACTCCTCTCTCTTTGCGGGTTTCACTATCTGATCGGCAGGGGAAACAGCCAAGACCAACTAACTAACCAACCAACGAACTGATCATTTATGAACATTAAACAAGACGGGATTACCGATAACGCCGGACGCCTGTTATGGGCTGGCTTCACCGCCATTCTGGCAGCCGGCGTGGGCTTTGGAGTCCGCGGAGGTATTCTCGCCAACTGGGCCTCGGAGTTCGGATTTACCGGAGCTCAACTGGGTTCGATTGGAGCAGCCGGTCTCCTCGGTTTCTGTCCCGGAATTATTCTGGGTGGTCTCGTCGTCGATAAGCTCGGATACGGCAAACTCGTTTTCGCAGCATTCCTCTTTCATGTCCTCTCCGCCTTCGTGACCTTCGGGGCGATGGGCGATCAGCCGCAGGAAGTGGCTTTCCAGTTCCTTTTCTGGGGCACCTTCACTTTCGCGGTGGCAAACGGCGTTCTCGAGGCGGTTTCCAACCCGCTCGTTGCGACTCTGTTCCCGACAAAGCGGACGCATTATCTCAACATTCTGCATGCAAGTTGGCCTCTCGGTCTCGTCTTTGGCGGCCTCATCGGTTGGACCATGGGCAGCTTTGACTGGAAGATCCAGCTCGGACTTTTCCTCGTTCCAACGATCGTCTACGGCGTGATGTTCATGGGTCAGAAGTTCCCCCAGTCGGAAGCTTCCGAAAAAGGACTCAGCTTCGGCGAGATGTTCAAGGATATCGGAATCCTCGGCGGACTCATTGTCTGTCTCCTCGTTGGAATGTTCGTGAATTTCGCGGGCGGTATATTCAATCCCGATTTCCCCACCTGGATCGGCTGGGCGGTTTGTGTCGCTTCGATCGTTGGAATCGGCTACGTCACAAAATTTTCAATCGGAGCTTTCCTCATGTTAGTTCTCTTCATCACGCACGCTCTCATTGGAGCGGTCGAGTTGGGAACGGACGGATGGATTCAGAACATCACGGGCAATATCCTCACGGTGGAGCAGGGCAAAATCCTCTTCGTCTTCACCTCGCTGATCATGTTCGGTCTGCGTTTCTGTGCTGATTTTATTGAAAGAAAAATCGGACTTTCGCCGGTCGGTCTGCTCTTCGTCTGCTCGATTCTGGCGGTGATCGGACTTTTCCTTGCGAGCAATATCACGAGCTTCGGTCTCGCCTTCCTTGCCCTGGCCGTGTATGCGGTCGGTAAGACCTTCTTCTGGCCCACGATGCTGGCTGTGGTGGGTGACCGTTTCCCTAAATCCGGGGCGGTCGCGATGTCGCTCATGGGCGGTATCGGAATGATGTCTGCCGGTCTCATTGGTTCCGTCGGACTCGGGTTTGCCAAAGACAAGTTCTCGACCGAGACCCTCGAAGCGACGAATCCGGCGGCCTACGCGGAATACAAGGCGGTCGATGCCGAGGGTCAGGACGTCACCAGTAAGTTCTTCGTTTTTGAGAGCGGCGCTCTCGACGGACGCAAGATGGGTGCCGTCAAAGAGAAGCTTGAGGGTGGCGAGGAGCTGACGGAAATCGAGGCGGCAGCAGCGGCGGCCAGTATCGAAGGGGATCGCAAGACGCTCCGGGCTGACGCATTCATCCCGGCCATCATGGCGGTGATCTTCCTGCTCCTCATCTTCTACTTCAAAGCGAAGGGCGGCTACCGTCCTCTCAAGATTGACGAAGCGTAACCGCGCTGACTCCTCTCATTTTTCACGCAGAAGGCACCCCTTTTCCGGGGTGCCTTTTTGTTTCCCGGATTCGGTTTATTTCTGTTACCCTCGGAGCATGAAGGCGAAAGTCGCGGTGCTGATCGGGCTCATGAATGCTGTTGCTCCGGGGCTTCCCGCTCCGGAAAGGCTCCGGAAAGAACTCGATGTTTCTTTTGCTGATGCCGGGCAGATCAGGCCCGTTCTTGAGGCGGCGCTGAGCCCTGTTGGCAAATTTGTTCTCCTCCCGCAGAAGGGCAGCGTCCTCGTTATCGACACCCCGGCCGGCATCGCCGCTGCGGAAGCTGCCCTGGCGGCGGCGGACTTCGATGAACCCTCCGTCGCCCTGGGCTTCCGGTTTGTGACAGGGCTCCCGTCAAAGCGGACTCAGATCATCGTCGGGCAGGAAGTTCCCCTCCCGACAGAGTATGCGCCGTCCACCATCATCGTCGAGCCCTACGGAGGATTCACGATCATTCCCGCGACTCCGACGAAGTTTGAAACGCGGACCTTAGGGGTCATCAGTGACACAACCCGGACCATCAATCCGGATGGTTCCGTTACGGTCGATACGACCGTGGAAAGCAGCTCGCTGGACGGGTTCATTGACTATGGGGCCGCGATCTTTCCGTCGGGTGGAATCGGCGTGGTTCCGGCGAACGGGGCAGTTAGTAATCCCGGTTTTTTCGGTCCTTTTATCGAGGTGGGCGCGATTCCTTTTCCAATCCTCTCGACGACCCGCATTTCAACCTCGGTGGTCGTTCGTCCCCGGGTCGAGATGGGGAAGGTGAATATCGACATGATCCCGCGCCTTCGAATCGGCGAGGAAAACACGACCGGCGAATCCCGATACGATCCTGTCGAAATCGATCTCAGGCAGTTTCAGACAACGCTGATCGTGAACAACAAAGAAGTGGGGCGCGCCTACGGGTTTACGGGGGCGAGTGAAGAGTTCAATAACCTGTTCTTCGGGGCAAAGGATCCCTACACAGGCCGTTCGGCGGTGATGGTGAAAGTGGAGATCGGGCCACCGGTTGAAAGAGTTCCCGTGGAGGAAATCAAGGAGCCGGCTCAGATCTTTACCCCTTCTTCTCCGGTAGAATAGTGCAGGCTCCTTTGCAGCCGAAGAGCTTGCTGAGGAGATGGCGGTTGCGGGAAACCCAGGCGTAGATTTTTTCCGCAATCCAGATCACGCCGGGAAGCCAGAGAAATAGACCAACCGGAACGAGCAGAGGAATTCTCATCCCGAGGAACCGGATCGCCCGCGCACCGCGATGAATTTCTCCGCTCGGCGTGATGCAGTGGATCGCTTCGAGCAGGTCCTCGCGAGTGATATCCGGTGCGATTTCAGCGGTTCGCGGATCTTTGAGCGGGATCATTTCCACCTGATTGAACCAGTCGAGCCAACTCAGCGTCCGGCTTTGAAAAGTGCACATAGGGCAGTCGCTGTCGAAAAGGAGGACGTGTTTTTCTCTGGGGGTTTCCATGATCATGATTCCGATTGAGCATCGCGCCGGGACTCGAGGATGGCCCGCGCTTCGGCAGCAAAAGAGTTTGTGGAAGCTTCTCCCGCGTCTTCCTCGCAGACAACAAGATCCCAACGGTCATTGCATCCTGAGCAACGATACGCGACATAGTCTCCGATTTCCCACCCTTCTTCCGGAGGATAGGTCAGGCGATGAGCGGATTGGCCGCAATCGACGCAGACGATTTGATCGGGAACTTCCATTTTCTCAAACACTCGCACATCAGGACATGTCAGGCAATCAGGACCCCGTCATCATTCTCGTCGAGCCACAGATGGGAGAGAATATCGGTATGTGTGCCCGCGCCATGCTGAATTGCGGTCTGACCCGTCTCCGCCTCGTAAATCCCCGTGACGGTTGGCCCCAGGAGGTGGCCCGTGCGACGGCCGCCGATGCGGATCTCGTCATCGACGGGGCGGAGGTCTTTTCCTCGCTCGATGAAGCGATTGCGGATTGTCAGCGGGTTTTTGCGACCACGGCGCGGGACCGCTCCCAAGCCGTGCCGGTTGTGACGGCGGAAGGGGCTGCGGTAGAGATGAAATCTGCGGCGGCACGAAAGGGGAATGTTGCCGTTCTCTTCGGTCCGGAAGCCTCCGGGCTCGATGGGGAGTCGATCGCGCGGGCCGACACCCTCGTGCGTTTTCCGACCAATCCGGAGTTCAGTTCTTTGAACCTCGCTCAGGCTGTTTTGCTGCTGGGGTGGGAATGGCGTCGCATCTTCGTTGAGGAAATGGAGATCGCTACCCAGGGACCTGCCACCCGCGAGGAGTTGGAGGGCTTTCTCAAGCGGTTGAACGACATCCTCGATGAGAGAGGGTTCTTCCTCACCGAGGCGATGAAGCCACACAGCATTCAATCGCTGCGCACCGTGTTCACCAAAGCCTCCGCTACGCCGCAGGAGGTGAAACTACTCCACGGAGTTCTCACCGCACTGGACCGGGATGACAGATGATGCCGACGTCAGCTCGCTCAGGTCGGCAAGGCAACCGGGGCAGGTCGCTCTGCCCTGGGGAAATTTCCGTTCAGGTAGTCGGACGCATAGTCGACCGGCTCGTAGGGGATCCCATACTGATTACAGATCAGATTGGTGCTGATCCGTGCTGACTCGTAAATGGTTGGAAGACCGGAACCCGGGTGAGTACCGCCGCCGACAAGGTAACAGTTTTCGAAGCCCTGATATTGATTGTGAGGGCGGAGGTAAAGCATCTGACCGAGATGATGCGAAAGATTGAAGGTCGCTCCCATGAAGACACCGTCTCTTTCCCAGTTCGCGGGGGTGAGGATCTCTTCTTCCACAATGTGATCGCTGAGGTCCTTCATCGATGTTTTTTCTTCGATGCGGGCAATGATCTTATCCCGATACTCCTGCTGAAAGGAATCCCAGTCCTGATCGTGTCGACGGTTGATCGTCGGCACAAGAATGTAGAGGGCTGAGTGGCCTTCGGGAGCAACGTGCGGATCGGTGATCGACGAGTTGCGAATGTAGATGGACATGTCGTCCGAGATTCTTTCCTCACTCTGAATGTCGTCGACGTTCTTTGTGTAATCGTCGGCGAAAAGGACATGGTGATGCGGCTCATCGTAGAGCTTGTCGACACCCAGATAGAGCATGAAGGTCGAGCAGGAGAATGCCTTCTTCCTCATCTTCGCGGGAGTCACGCTGCTCCCGTTGAGCAGGGTTGTCATCGCCTGGGCAAAATCGGCATTCACGACGACATCGTCAGCCTCGATCACTTCACCGTTGGTGAGTTTGACTCCGGTCATTCGATTCCCGGACTGGAGAATTTCCTCAACCCGGCAGCCGAGGCGGATGTTTCCACCCTCCTCTTCGATGACCTGAGCCATCGCCTCTGAAATCCTGCAAAGTCCTCCCTGAACGTGATAAATCCCGAACTCATACTCCGTGTAGGCGAGGATGGAGAAGAGAGCAGGGCATTTCCACGGGGACATCCCGAGGTATTTCGCCTGGAAGGTGAAGGCAAGGCGAAGTCTTTCATCTTCGAAGTATTCGCCGAGCACGTCGAAGACTGATTTTTTCGTCGTAATGTAGGGCAGAGACTTCAGAAGGAGGGGGCTCAAGTAGGAGGTTACCGAACCGAAGGGACGCTGAAGAACCGGATAGATGTCCTTCAACTTCTTCTCATGGTCTTTCATGAAGCGCCGGTATCCTTCGCCTGCGCCGGGGAAGATGCGCTCGACTTCAGCCTCCATCTGCTCACGCGTCGGGTAGGTGTGCAGTTCCGTATCGCCCCAGCTCAACTTCGTCATCGGATTCAGCTTCACGAAATCGAGGTAATCCTCAGACTTGCGGCCGACCTCTCCGAACATTTCATCGAGGACAAACTTCTGGTGGAGAAAGGTCGGCCCGGTGTCGAAAGAGTAGGGACCGAGCTTACGCTCGCGGCTGCGTCCGCCCACAACGTTTTCTTTCTCGACCAGAGTTACCTTAAATCCCCGGTGAGCGAGGAGCATGGCCGAGGTCAGTCCCCCGGGGCCGGCTCCAATGACGACAACATGCTTCGATGATGCGGTTCTCATGACAAAACAAGAGGCGTTAGCTGTAGGTCCTGCAATTAATCCGTCACACTGGAGAGAAGAAGCTGTCCTTCGCCCTTGAGCCGGTCGTTGATCGAGAGGCGAAGTCGTTCCACTCCACGCCTGATTCGAGCTTTCACCGTGCCAAGCGGACTGTCAATCCGCTCTGCGATCTGTTTCTGGGTGAGACCTTCAAAGTAGGCGAGCTCAATCACTTCACGCTGTTCCGGCGAGAGGGAAACGACAGCGGACTGGAGAACCCGACGTGCATCGGCGCGATAGAGTTCTTCGCGACCCGTTGTTCGTTTCTCGGGGGCTTCGCCTTCGACTTTCTCCTCGAACTTGTCGTAGAGGGCGCTGCGACGCTGAACGCTACGGACCCGGTCGATTGCGCGGTTCCGGGCGGTGGTGCAAATCCAGGTGACGAGGCTGCCTTTCTTGGAATGGTAGGTGTCCGCCTTTTTCCAGATCGTGTTCAGCACCTCAGTCATGACATCCTCAGTGTCCTCGTAATGGTTCAAGACTTTGAAGGCTGTTGAGAAGATGAGTGCAGAGTATTTTTCAGAGAGCTCAGCGAAGGCTGCCTCATCTCGGGCTGCGACGCGCGTCATCAGCTCAGCTTCTGCCTGTCGGTCTTGGGATCGGTTGCTCTCTGTGTTCATTTTTTGTCTAGGGTCAAGATTTCTTTGACTAATGCTTGTCTATGAACATAAATTAGACAAGTATTTTTTTTGGATTTTGTATTCAGAACCGCTAAGAGGCGTAACAATCCACGAAAAGGCTTCCTGACTATCATGGAGAATCAAACTGAAGAAATCTTTGAGATCAGTGCTGTTGCGCGATTGACCGGCATTTCGTCGCATGTCCTCCGGGTCTGGGAGCGACGCTACCAGGTGGTGGAACCGCGACGAAGTGACAGTAAACGGCGTCAATACAATCAGTCAGACATCCGACGTCTCTCCTTGTTGAAAACTTTAGTCGATAATGGCCACTCGATCGGGAGCGTCGCCTCTCTAACCACTCCACAGCTGGAGGAACGCCTCTCCAGCGTCATGGATTCCAGGATCGGTGAGGACGGGCTCGAGGAGTCCGCCCCGGCCGGTGTTTGTCGAATTGGCCTCGTTGGGACAATCATTAGACAGGCAGTCCGCGAGGCTGCGGATACAGCTCCGGCACTTCGCATTGTGGGTGAATTCCAGTCCCTCCCTGAACTTCTGGGTGGTCTCCGGCCGGGGATTGTCGATCTTTTGATCATTGAACGGGACACCATTTTCGCCGAGGAGATCGCAGAGATCCAGGAGGCGATTGCGATGATGCGTGTTCGCCGGGCAATTCTCATTTATCGGTTTGCGCAGGATGATGTCATCCAGCCTCTCGATATTAAAAAAATCACCGCACTTCGGGCACCCGTCGATGCAGCAGAGATACAGCTCGCATGCATCGCAGATATCCAGCTGGCACTGCGTTCCGGGAAAAGCGAGGACCTGCCCCTGCCGGGCGCGATGGATTCGGAGTTCAAGCGGCCATTGCTCGATATTCCGGAGCGGGCATTTTCGGACGAGCAACTGGTGAGGATAGCCGGGATGTCTTCCGTCGTGAAGTGCGAGTGCCCTCAGCATCTCGCCAGCCTTCTTTCAAACCTTGCTGCCTTCGAGAAATACAGCGAGCAGTGTGAAGACCGGAACGAAGAGGACGCTGCTCTGCACGCCTTTCTCCACAAAATGACGGCGCAGTGCCGTTCGCAGATGGAGATGGCGCTTTCTGAGGTTCTCACTCAGGAGGGGATCTCTATCTGAGGGCATTTCAGGGCGTGTAAAAGTCCTCTTTCAGGGCATCGGAAAGCCGTTTACAATCAGCAGGATCACACTAGGTTTCGCCCCGGTGCTTCGGCACCCTCTGCTTTTTGAAAATGTCCCTTGAACTGACACGTAACTTTTCGATCATCGCGCACATTGACCACGGGAAGACGACCCTTTCGGATCGTCTTCTTGAGTCGACGCAAACTGTCTCGATGCGCGATTCTTCGGCTCAGCAGCTCGATTCGATGGATCTTGAGCGGGAGCGGGGAATTACGATCAAATCCCATCCGGTGACGATGATGTATCCGGCGGCGGACGGTAAGATCTACAAGCTGAACCTTCTCGACACCCCGGGTCACGTCGATTTCTCCTACGAAGTGAGCCGGAGCCTTGCGGCCTGCGAAGGCGCTCTCGTTCTCGTGGATGCGGCTCAGGGAGTGGAAGCGCAGACGGTGGCGAATGTGCACCTCGCCAACGAAGCCAACTTGAAAGTGATCCCCGTGATCAACAAGATTGATCTCCCGAACGCAGACGTCGAAGCGGTGAAGAAGCAGCTTGAGGATATTCTTGCGATTCCGGCCGAGGAGGCGATCGAGGCGAGCGCGAAGATGGGAATTGGAATCGCTGAAATTCTCGAGGCGGTCGTGAGCCGCATTCCGCCTCCGGAAGATTACGGGGATGATATTCTTCGTGCCTCGGTGTTTGACTCCGTCTTCGATGCCTACCGCGGGGTCGTCAGCTACGTCCGCATCATGAGTGGTGAGGTGAAGCGTGGCACGGGTATGAAGACGATGGCCACCGGGAAGACCTACGACGTGAAAGAGGTGGGCGTGTTCACTCCGAAGCAAAGCCCCCGTGACTCCCTCCAGGCGGGAGACGTGGGATATCTCATCGCGAACATGAAGACTTCCAGCGAGGTCAAGATCGGAGATACGATTACCGAATCCCGCAATCCGGCGGAGAAGCCGCTGCCGGGATTCAAGGATATCCAGCCGATGGTCTTCAGTGGAATCTACCCGGTTTCGACCGACGACTTTGAGCAGCTCAAGCTTGCGATGGGCAAGCTGCAGATCAACGATGCCGCCTTCAGTTATCAGGCGGAAAGCTCGACTGCCCTTGGGTTTGGTTTCCGCTGTGGCTTTCTCGGATTGCTGCACATGGAAATCGTTCAGGAGCGCCTCCGCCGTGAGTTCAACATGGATGTGATCTCGACCTATCCGGGTGTGGTTTATAAAGTGTTGAAGACCAACGGGGAAGAGATTGAAATTGACAACCCCAGTTACCTTCCCGAGCCGCAGCACATCACCGAGATTCTCGAGCCGACCGTGAAGGCCTACATCATGACCCCGAATGATTATATCGGTGACATGATGAAGCTCGTCGCCGAGAAGCGGGGCGAACTGCTCAACACCGAGACGCTCGATGCGACGAGAGTCCTCCTCACCTGCATCCTCCCGCTGAACGAAATTCTCGTCGATTTCAACGATCGCCTCAAGAGCATGACTCGCGGCTACGGCAGCATGGACTACGAGCATGCTGACTATCAGCCCGGTAAATTGGTGAAGATGGACATGCTCATTGCCGGCGAACCCGTCGATGCCTTTTCGGTGATCGTCCATCGCGACAAAGCCGAATACCGCGGTCGTCACCTCGCCGCAAAACTGAAGGAAGTGATCCCGCAGCAGATGTTCACGGTTGCGATTCAGGCAACAATCGGCGGCAAGATCATCGCCCGGGAGTCTATCACCGCGATGCGGAAAAACGTCACCGCGAAGTGTTACGGAGGCGATATCTCCCGGAAACGGAAACTCCTCGAGAAGCAGAAAGAAGGAAAGAAGAAGATGAAAGCGATCGGTCGGGTCAACATCCCGCAGGATGCTTTCATCAAGGTCCTCAAGACGGACTGATACCAGCGTTCACTCATGTTTATGTTTCAAAAGCGGCCACCGGAAGAACTCGCCGATCTGCCGATCGACAAAAGGGGAGTCAAAGAGGGGCAGGCGCTCCTCAAGGGCGTCCGGAAATTTCTCCGCTACAATGATGACCTGATTTCCGAAGAGAAAAAGTCGGTTATCCAGGAGAAGCGGGAAGCGTTCACGACCGCCCTTGCGGACCGGTCTGCGAAGCGCAAAGATCTCGAAGCTCTTGCCAACGATCTGACGGACACCTGCAAGAAGTCGGTGAAAAATTACAGCGCCTCCGCCTGGAAAGAGAATCTTGAAGTCATTTTTGTCGCGGTGGTGATTGCGATGGGGATTCGCGCATACTTCATTCAGCAATTCAAAATTCCGACCGGCTCGATGCAGCCGACCCTGAACGGAATTATCGCCTATCCGACGAAGGAGGTGAATCCGGGCGGTCAATATCACGCGCCTGATGATTACGAAAAGCCGGCTTTGCCGAAGCAGATTTGGGATAAGTTCTGGTATGGTCGCAGCCACGTCGAGTGGATCGCAAAAGAGGACGACGCGCTCATTCTCGACGAAGAGCATTTCTACGGGAAAACGCACTTCATTTTCTTCCCGAGGACCTATCTCGTCACGAAAAACGGTCACAAGTACAGCGCGCCCGGAACCGACACCCGTATCGTCAATTTGCTGAACCGGCAGTTGAGTGCGAATCCGGGCTTCATCAAAACGGTTCCGGTCAAGAAAGGGCAAACCATCGCAAAAGGGTATGTCGATACCGGGGACCAGTTGGTGGTGAACAAGTTCATCTACCACTGGAAGAAGCCGCAGCGAGGTGAGGTCTTTGTTTTCAACACCCGTGACATCGGCTACATCCAGAGCACGCTGGATCCTCGTCAGGGTTCACAGCATTACATCAAACGGCTCGTTGGATTGCCGGAGGACACGCTCGAGATTCAACCGCCTCAGCTCCTCGTGAACGGCGAAGTCGCGACGGAACCGGGAATTCAGGCGGTCATGGCACAGACGGGAATTTATGTCGGCTACACCGCGCAGGGAACGCGATCCATCACCCTGCCGGAGAAATCCTACTGGGCCATGGGCGACAACAGCGCGAACAGCTCGGACTCCCGGAACTGGGGCGTTGTTCCGGAGCGGAACATCGTGGGTCGTGCTGCTTTCGTTTACTATCCTTTCGGACATCATTTCGGAAAGGTTCGCTAGAACACCCCAGTCTCACGCTGATCCCCGTGGACCTCGTCAACGCCACCTCTCTCGAAATTGTCCGCCGCAGCGGCTCGAATCTGGCGTTTGCTCTCGCCGTCCTTCCCCGCGAAAAACGGGACGACATGCGCGTTTTCTACGCCTTCTGCCGGGTCGCCGACGATCTCGCGGACGAGCCGGGTTTGAGTGAGGAAGTCCGGACGGAAGGATTGGCCCGCTGGCGGAGATTGATCCGCGGAGAGGACGATGATCCAGGAGCCGGTATCGAGTCCGAATTGGTGGAACTGCAGCGCAAGCGTGACCTCGATGCTGACGAGCTCGAAGCGATCATTGATGGCGTGGAAAAAGATCTGAATCCCCAAAGCTTCGAAACCCGCGAGGATCTCATGGGCTATTGCTATCTGGTCGCGAGTGCCGTGGGCCTTGTCAGTATCCGGTTGTTTGGCTGTCGAAACCCGGAGTCGAAAGTGTATGCCGAGCAACTTGGCTATGCCTTGCAATGGACGAACATCATGCGGGACGTGGGAGAGGATGCGCGGGAAGGTCGCGTCTTTTTACCGGGGGAAGACCTTGCCCGGTTCGGGTTGTCGAAGGGGGATATTCTTGCGGGAAACCCTGACAAGGCCTGTTTTCAGCGCCTCATGAAGCACGAATGCAAGGTCGCCCGTGAGTTTTACGAAAAAGCGGTCAACGCCCTGCCGGACGAAGATCGCAAGTCAATGCGCTCGGCTGAGCTGATGCGGCGTATGTATTCCCGTATCCTCGAAAAAATGGAGGCGGATGGCTACGATGTCTTCGCGAAGCGTTACAAACTGAGTAAGCCCCGAATGATTGCTGAATTTCTGAGGGCTAAAATTTTCGGTTAAGATGGAATTTGTTCGATTCAAACATGCGCGGTTCTCGGCACGGCTCCCGGTCGATTTTCGCTATTCACTCAGCCATTACTGGATGCAGGAAGAGGAGGGGAATCCCGGCACCTGGCGGGTCGGTTTCACCAAGTTTGCCACGCGAATGCTGGGGGAACTCGTCGAGGCCCGCTACGAGCTCAAGGAAGGGGACACCGTTACTTCCGGACAGCAGATCGGCTACGTCGAGGGGTTCAAAGCTGCGAGCGACCTCTTCTGCGTGATGGAAGGTCGATTTGTCAGGGGAAACCCGATTCTCGAAGAGGATGCCTGTATCGTAAAAAGTTCTCCCTACGTCGATGGCTGGCTCTACTCGGTCGAAGGTGAGCCGGAAGCCACCAGTGTCGACGTCAACGGCTATCTCGAACACCTCGGCAGGCTCATTGAAAAGATGCAGGAGGAAGGATACTGATCGCGATGCGATCAATCGTGCAACGCCCGACTTTGAACCTGCAACGTGGAAAGTTGAACGTTGAATATTGAGCGTTCAAAGTGGAACGTTCCCCATGCCCTCCCGATACATCATGATTGGCGGTTTCCTCGGCGCAGGAAAGACCACCGTAATTCAACGCTTTGCGAAATACCTGGATGAGCGGGGACAGCGGGTTGGACTGATCACGAATGACCAGGGTGCCGGGCTTGTTGATTCCGCGATCGGACGTTCCAATCAGTTTCCGGTCGAAGAGATCTCCGGCGGGTGTTTCTGCTGCCGCTTCAATTCTCTCCTCGACGCGGCAACGACACTCACCACGGAAAGCCGCCCCGAAGTGTTTCTTGCCGAGCCGGTTGGGAGTTGCACTGACCTTGTTGCGACGGTGAGTCTGCCATTGCAGAAAATCTACGGGAATGATTACACGGTTTCCCCGATGAGTGTTCTCGTGGATCCGATTCGGGCGAGCCGGATTCTCGGGGTCAGAGAGGGAAAGAACTTTTCCGGGAACGTGACTTACATTTACCGAAAGCAACTCGAAGAGGCTGAATTCATTGTCATCAACAAGCTGGACCTGATGGATGAGGAAGAACTGGCCGCGCTTCGTGCCGCAATGGCGAAGGAGTTTCCCGAGGCCACGATCTTTGAAATCTCCGCCCGCGAGGGCACCGGATGTGAGGCCTGGTTTGAAGCGGTCATGACCGCAGAGATGAACTCGACCCGTTTTCTCGATATCGACTATGACCGCTACGGGGAAGGAGAGGCTTTGTTAGGATGGTTGAACGCAACGGTAGAGATCCGGTGTGACGAGCGGGGACCGATCGATGAATTTGACGGGAATGAACTCCTCAAAGCCATTGCGATGACCCTGCGGGAAAAACTCGACGAGGCCGGTGCGGAAGTGGCGCACCTCAAGATGACCTTGAATCCTATCGGGGATCCGATGGAGATCGCAGCGATCAATCTCGTGAGGGGGGATTCGGACCCCGAATTGTCTCATCATCTTTACGAGCCGATCGATGATGGGGAATTGCTTCTCAACATTCGCGCCGAGGTCGATCCGGACACGCTCGAAGAGGCGGCGGACCGGGCGCTCGAGAAAGTCATCGCGGAGGATGCCGGTCTCCTCTTCCGCATCGCCCACCTCGAGCACTTCCGGCCGGGAATGCCGGTCCCGACCCATCGTATCACCGCTGACACGGTCACTTGATTTCTTTTGAAGCTCTTCCTCAGCCTCACTGTATCGATTCTCCTCGGAGCGACGTTCTGTTTCGTCTTCTGGGTCGTTGCCTCGCACGACTATCAATGGTCGGCGATCGCCCCGTACTGGAAAAATTTTCTTAACGGTTGGACTACGACCCTGCTCATTTCCGCCGCCGCACTCGTCTTGAGCATTCTCATCGGAGCGCTTCTGACTTCAGGGCAGCTTTCTCCGCACCGGGTTCCGCGATGGCTCTCGCGTGCTTTTGTGGAGATCATTCGCGGGACGCCGCTCCTCACTCAGATTTTAATCGGCTATTATCTCATCGCGGACACGATTGGATGGGACAGCCGGTTCGGAGTCGGACTGGTCATACTTTCGTGTTTCTCGGCCGCCTATCTCGCCGAAATCTTTCGCGGGGGGATTGAATCGATTCCGAAGTCACAATGGCTTTCCGCCAGGGCGATCGGGTTCTCTGAATTTCAAACCTACCGGCATGTCATCATCCCTCAGGCGATCCGGCGGGTCCTCCCGGCATCGGCGGGTCAGTTCGCTAATCTCATCAAGGACTCTTCGCTCCTCTTCGTCATCAGCGTCCACGAATTCACGATGCAGGCGAGAGAGACGAACGCGAATACCTACGCCACCTTCGAATCCTACCTGCCTTTGATCCTCGGCTACTTCATTCTCACTTTCCCTATTTCGCTCTTGAGCCGGCACCTCGAAAAGCGCTTCGCCTATGAGAATTGAAACCCTCAACCTCAGCAAGATCTACGGGGCAACCAAAGCGGTCGATGATGTCTCGGTGTCCCTCGGTGATGAGGTCCAGGTCCTCGCGCTGATTGGACCGTCCGGCGGTGGAAAGTCGACTTTTCTCCGGCTCCTCGGCGGACTTGAAGTTCCGACTGCAGGGGCCGTGAAAATTGATGGCTCGCCTTTGCCGCGCGACGAGGATGCGCTCCGTGAGGTGCGGCGGAAGAACGGATTCCTGTTTCAGTCCTTCAACCTTTTCCCGCATCTCACCGCCCTCGAGAATATCGTGCTGCCGCTCGTGGAGGTATACGGGCGCAGCAGGGCGGAAGCGACCGGGCGCGCCGGTGAGGTCGTCGAAAGGTTTCGCCTCACCGATCACGTCAAAAAGCAGCCCGGACAGCTCTCCGGTGGTCAGCAGCAACGCATCGCGCTGGCCCGTGCCATGGCTCATGATCCTGCCCTGCTTCTCCTCGATGAGCCCACCTCGGCACTCGATCCGGAGATGAAGGCGGAGGTCCTCGATCTCATCGCCGAGCTTTGCGAAAGTGGACAGCAGATCGTGCTTTCCACGCACGAGATGGGGTTTGCGAAACGTTCCGCTGATCATGTCGTATTTCTTGCGGAAGGAAAATGTGTTGAAGACGCCTCATCGGCCACGCTCTTTGAAAATCCGGAGACCGCGATGGTTTCCGCGTTTCTTCAAAAGGTCATGAAGTGGTAGCCCGCTTCCGCTTTCGAGTGTGCTTCCGAATTCGTCGCTCGACTTTCGCAGGTTGGTTTGCGACGGTCCCGTCATGGAATGGTTAGTCACACTCGCCGTCGGATTTGTCGCAGGGGCTCTCGGGAAATTTCTCATGCCCGGCAAGGATCCGGGCGGTTGCCTCATCACCACGCTGCTGGGGATCGGTGGAGCCGTTGTCGGAAAGTATGTTGCCGGTCTCCTTGATATCGGAACAGCGAATGCCGGCAAAGCCTTCGATCTTCCCAGTCTCGCGGTTTCGGTCGCGGGAGTGGTGATCATTCTCCTGATCTACCGATTGGTTCTCGGGAAGAAAAAGTGATTCTCACGGGATCGCCCACGGGATCCAACCCGCGCGCAGGATCGCCAGCAGTGCCGTCACCACGATCGAAGCTGCGAGCGTTGAGTAGAATACCGCCGCCGCCGCGAAACGGCTGTCCGCGTTGAACTCGTGCGCAAGTAGTGCCGTGTTGACGGCGGTGGGGGCAGCGGCACCGACAATGAGGATCGCCGCGATCATTCCCTCGAATCCAAACCACCAGGTGAAAAGGATCGCCACGGCGGGACCTCCGATGAGGCGGATGAGGAGGGCGTGCCCAAGAGGACCCCGAACTCCGGGAGGTTTCGTTTTTGCCAGCTGGACGCCCAGGGTGATCAGGGCAAAGGCCACGAGTGCGTCGGCGAGGTAGGAAAGGGGAACCCAGACGAAGTCGATCTCCGTAAGAGGATTCCCGAAATGACGAAGGGTCAGGGCGATCGTGACCGCCCAGGGGGAAGGTTGCTTCAGGATCGGGATGAGCCATCCTCTTCTTTTCTCGTTCCCGGCATTGGCGAGAAGAACCCCGATGGAAAAGCTGGCGACATTCATCGTCGCGAGCACAAAGACCTGAATGACCCCCCCTTTTTCTCCAAAGGCGAGCGTCATCAGCGGAATCCCCCAGTTCCCGGAGTTGTAAATCATAGTGCTTAGCTTCATCGAGTAGCGACGGGCGGGAGTCAGTCCTGTTGCGGTGGAAACCGCCCAACTGATCAATCCCATCGCTATGATCAGGGCGATGGTGAACCCGACGACGGCGAGTCCGGTTTCGCTCTCGAGGCTTGAGCTTGAGAGGCGTGTCAGGATGAAGGCGGGAACGAACAGGTAGAGGTTCAGTTTCACCAGGGTCTTGAGATCGAGATCAAAAATCCGGTCGAGTCCCCAGCCGAGCCCCGCGAGGACGAGGATAGGAAGGCAGACCGAGAGAAAGATATCGGGGAAGACAGCCATGAAGTGTTCTGCCGATTCTCGCTGCGGTCAGCGGCGGCTTCAACCTTCCTGATCACTCTTTCCCGCCCGCGCTCTCAAGGTAGGCGAGGAGATCAGCCATCTCTGCAACGGTGATCGTGTTCTCGATTCCCTCCGGCATGAGGGATTGTCCGATCGCGTTCATCGAAGCGACTTCACGACGGGGAAAAGTTTGATCCAGTCCTCCGGGAAGTCGCAGCGTCACGGCGTCGGTCGTTTCAGAACGAATCACCCCGGAGAGGACCTGCCCGTTTTCCAGAGTGAAAACATAGGCTTCATACTGAGGTGCCACTTCACGGTTCGGGTCGAGGATGCGTTCGAGGAGAGAGGATCGTCCCGCTGTCGCAAAACTGGTGAGGGACGGGCCCAGATCGATTCCTTCGCCCTCATGAGAAAGATGGCAGGATTGGCAGATCTTTGAAAAAAGCTGCTTTCCGACAGCCTTGTCACCGGGCATTTCCAATGACGGCTGATATTGATCAATCATCGAAGCTCTCGAAACGACCGGCGGCAACACTTCAGAGGCTTTGCCTGAGACGGCCTTCTCCGGATGTACGCGAAGACCTTCAATGAGGGCGGCAGGCAGTTCGCTGAGCGGCAGCCGGTTCGTTTCAAGCATGCCCAGCAGCATCGTGGATGCTTCAGGCGAGCTCAGGACTCTGTCCGTCGAGGCGCTTCTCCCCTGCAAAGACAGGTCGGGAAACGCGGTCGCAATCACGGTGGGGTCCGACACCGCCGTGATGAGAAGATCTTTAACGGCATTCTTCGTCGTCTCGCTCGTGAGGAGGTTCTCAAGAAAGATCCTCGATTCGTCTTCCCCGATAATTGAAAGAACGGAAACGGCTGCCGCAATCCGTTCCTCAGATTCCTCCTTCTCAAGGATCTCACGGGATGTTTCCTTCAGGGATGACCAGACCGGAAGCTGGAGAAAGTCGGAGTAGGAGAAGGAAGGCGGGGGGAAGCCGAGGGAGGCCAGAGCTGCCCGTTCGGAGTCGGCCACGCCGCTACGGACCCCGTTGGCGAGGGATTCCAGTGAACCGGCGGTCGAGGGTGAAGGCGGATTCGACGCAAGGTCCGCGGCCACCTGCGAAACCAAATCCGGATCGCGGCTGCGGCCAATCATGGTGGCCACTTCGGCAGCGAGAGGGGACCCGGAGTTCACGGCCTCGCGCCAGGCTCCGGAGAGAGCGCCGGGACTGCGGAGGGAATTGAGGTAGGTCGCCTGCTTCCAGATATCGTCGCCTGCCTCTTCTACGGTAAGTGTCGGCAACTCCGCCATGAGATTGGCGGGAAAGGGCTGCGCGGGAGGTTTTGAAAGAGAGATTCCCCTTTCGTAGAGAAGGCGCCGTGCCGTGGTTTCGTGCCATTGGGATGGGTTCTCCTCCGAGAGAAAGCCCTTCAGTTCTTCGTCACTGCACGAGGAAAGATCGACGGGGCCGCGAGCGGTGAATCCTTTTGGTGAAATGCGATAGATTCGTCCGCGGTCGAACCCGCTGTTCAAGTCGAGATGCTCTTTGATCGGAGCGGGAAGAGACCAGGGATGTTCGATCGTTTCCCGATACATGTCGGTCACGTAGAGGCAGCCGTCAGGTCCGGTTGCGAAACTGGTGGGGCGGAACCAGTTGTCCGAGCTGCGGAGAAATTCGCTCTTCTTGTCAGGGGCTGCCCTGCGCCCGACGAGCGAATAGGAATCTTCTGCTGATTCGATGATTTTCCGATGGACCAGATTGCTGCCGACATCGCCGATGAAAGCGTTGTTCCGGAAGCTCTCACCAAACGCGCCTCCCCAGTAGATGTGTACGCCACTGGCGGAAGTGAAATACCCGGAGACCCGCCCCCCGCCTTCGACGATGCCTTTGACGACACCGGCGACCCGCCATCGTGTCCTGACAATCCTCCACGGTTCATCCGCGCTGATGCGGTAGACCGGCGCGGCGGCCCCGTCGTTCGGGATATCGATCAATGCCTGTGGGACAGAGTAGAGCGGATTGGGTCTGACCTGATGCCGTTCGTAGGCAACATGGATGAGGTGGCGGGAATTCGAACAAACGAAACGCCGTCCTTCGGAGTCGAAACTCATTCCGTATTGGGCGGTTCCATTTTCGGGTCGGAGATCCAGCAATCCGGGGTCGAAAGAAAAGTCCGCCCCGCGCAGATTGACCTCCTCAAATGTCGGATCATCCGGGCGGGTCACTTTTCCGGCATTCGCTGCTGTGGCTCCCCAGATTCGATTGTCCGGTCCCCAACGGAAACTGTTGAAGAGTGCCTGCATATTGAGCTCCGGTTTTCCGATACCGAAACCCGTGAAAATATGCCGCTCTTCGTCGGAGACTCCGTCGTTGTCGGTATCCCGGAAATAGAAAACGTCCGGTGTTGCACCGACGAAGATTCCTCCGCGGTAGCAAAGGATCGCGGTCGGCCATTTGAGTCCGTCTTTGAAGATGGAAGACTGATCGAAGATCCCGTCGCCATCCGTATCCGTAAGAAGACGAACCTGTCCGAGCGCTTCGTCGCGGCGCTCCGAGTAGCCGCGCATTTCGAGGACATAGGCGCGGCCTTTTTCGTCGAAAGTCATCGCGATGGGATCCATCACCGCCGGCTCGTGAGCGGCCAGGGAAATTTCGAAACCGGGTTCGATCTCAAAGGTATGAATCGCGTCAGCAGGTTCGGTGTGCGGAATTCGGGGAAACTCTTCCGCAGGAAGGGAGAGTTCATCCGCCCCTGATGACGCAAAGACCGGGAAAAGGAAAAGCACGTGAACGGGGAACAAATTCATCTCGTCAGAAGGCAGCGGTTACTGCTACTGCTGATCGTGACAAAGCCATGAATCGAAGACAATTCACAAAAACGGCGGGATTAGGGATACTCGGCACGGGCGCGGTCTTCGCCGCGGCAACACGCGAGGAGGAGATCATTGATATCCATCAGCACGTCAATTTCTCCGGAAGGAAAAACGAGGACTTTATCGCTCATCAGAAAGCGATGGGCGTTTCTAAGACGGTGCTTCTTCCTTCGGGTTCTGCGAGAGCAATGGAATCCACGCACCTGGGGAAATCGAACGGACTTGCGGCGAGGGTCTTCGGGACGATGGCTTCGGCCCGGCTCGCGAAATCGGCTCCCGATTCCTTCGCCTTTTTCTGCAATGAGATCCCGGACGAAAAGGGATCGGTTTCGAGTATCGAGAGTTGGCTTGAACAGGGGGCTGTCGGGATCGGCGAATCCAAATTCCACCTCGAATGCGATTCCGCTCCGATGAAACGAATGTATGAAGTGGCGAAAGCCTACGGGGTTCCGGTCCTCCTCCATTTTGAGCACGACCGGTACAACATGGGTTTCGAGCGGTTTTATAAAATTCTGGAGGCGTTTCCAACCGTGAATTTTATCGGTCATGCCCAGACCTGGTGGGGCAACATCGATGCCGATCACGTGCAGACGGAGATGTATCCGAAGACTAAAGTGAAGGCCGGGGGGCTCACGGATAAATACCTCAGCGACTACCCGAATATGTTCGGTGATCTTTCCGCGGGTTCGGGACGGAACGCGTTGAATCGCGATGAGGAGCATGCGGCCGGCTTTCTGGAGCGACATCAGGATAAGCTTTTGTTAGGGACAGACTGCTCAGATTCCGAAGGGAGCGGCTCGAAGTGCTCGGGCTCGCAGCAAATCGAAAACGTGAGAAGGTTGCTGAAAGACCCGGCCGCAAGAACCAGGATATTTTCAGAAAATGCGAAACGAATTATTCAGTTGGATTAGTGGGGTAACTTTGGCTTTCGGGACGATGTCAGTCAGTGCCGGTCCTGTCATTATTGCCCATCGCGGTGCCAGCGCAGTGGCTCCTGAAAACACGCGTTCTGCGATTGAGGCGGCGATCAGGATGGGGGCAACCGTGATTGAGTTTGACGTCCGCGAAACGAGCGACGGCGAACTCGTCCTCTTTCACGATGACGAGCTGGAACGGCTCACCGGAAAGAAAGGGAAGTTTGCCTCTCTTTCCTGGGACGAAATGAGGGAGTTCGACGTTGGAAGCTGGTTCAAGAGTGGCGATTTTGCCGGGGAGAAGCTCATCCTTTTTTCCGATGCCGTGAAGCTTTGCCTCGAACATAATGTAACCCCATTGATTGAGCACAAGACAGGGAAGGCGGAGGATTACACGGCCGTGCTCGAGGAACTGGACGCTGTCGAGTCGGTGATCGTGCAGAGCTTTAACTGGGAATTTCTCAACGACATGAAGGAGCAACTTCCGTCCCTCGTCATCGGGGCGCTGGGAAGCAAACCCCTCGACGGGAAGAGGATGGGCTACCTGAGCCGGCTCAAGCCGGACTGGGTCGGATGGAAATTCAGCGACCTCAGTAAGGAGGGCTTCGCCGACTTGAAAGAGCAGGGCTACCTCGTCGCCTTGTGGACCGTGAACGATTCAGCGGAAGCGGAGAAATGGATCAAACGGGGGATCGACGGGGTGATTACCGATTACCCTGAACAAATGATGAAGCTGCTCGATTAATTCGGCAACCTCGCGATCGCTTCCTCAATGTCGCCCTGGGTAATAAGCCCGTCACCCAGGGTGATCGGCGCGGCATCGGGATCACCGGGATAGAGAACGTAGAAAGGAACTCCGGCGCGGCCGAAAGTCTTGAGAACTTCGGTGATGCGTGGGTCTTCATTCGTCCAGTCGGCGATCACAAACTCGATTCCATTGTCCTTGAAGAGCTGTTGGACTCCATCGGTCTTGATCGTGGTGCGTTCATTGACCTTACAGGTCACGCACCACTCGGCTGTGAAATCGACAAAGACTGGCGTGCCCTTCTTTTGATTCGAAGCGATCACTTCGCGGATGTCAATCTCACTCGCTTCGGCGCGGCTGCCGGTGGCTTTCCATGCCACCCCGATGCTAAGTGCAAAGAAGAGGAGAGCTGCGACGCGGCCTTTCATACGGGCCGGGTTTGAGCGATCAAAGCCGCAGAAGCGTCCGAGAATCCATCCGGCGAGAGCGAGGAAAAGAACCGCGGCGAGTGACCACTGGAGGCCTTCGACATTGAGTTGTTTCGAAAGAACGCCGATGAGCCAGATGGCCACGGCAAGCATTGGGAAACCCATGAACTGCTTGAAGGTCTCCATCCAGGCACCGGGAGGGGGGATGACATCGAGCAACTTCGGGAAAATCGCGAAAACGAAATAAGGAGCGGCGAGGCCGAGGCCCAGCGTCGTGAAGACAAGAAACATGATCGGAGCCGATTGGGAGAGGGCAAAACCGATCGCAGGGGCCATGAGCGGTGCGGTGCAGGGAGTCGCGAGAAGCACCGCGAGAGCGCCACTCCAGAAGCTGCCGGCGTAGCCCGATTTGTTTGCGAGATTGCCGCCCATACTGGTCATCGAAGTGCCCAGTTCGAAGACGCCGAAGAGACTCATTGCGACGACGACCATGACAAAAATAAGGCCGACGACAAATCCGGGCTGCTGTAGCTGCACGCCCCAGCCAACATCGCCACCGCTCGCGGAACGAATCGCCAGCATGACCGTCGTGAGGATCCAGAAAAAGACGAGAATACCGAGGGCGAAGGTGAGGGAGTGGGCGAGCACTTTCTTCCGGTCCTCCCCCGCTTGTCCCACGAATGACATGACCTTGAGTGAAATGACAGGAAAGACGCAGGGCATGATGTTCAGGATGATACCTCCGAGGAAGGCCGCGAAAAGAATGCCCAGTAATCCTCCACCGAAGGGGAGGGCTTCAGGCTGTGCTGCGGGAAGTGTAGGCGACGAGTTTTCGGTCACTTCAGCGGGTGAAGCGGCATCACCCATCGCGACCCGGAACCCCGTTTTGGTGGTGCCGGTGTCGGCAACAAGCAGAGCCGAGAAAGACTCCGGAGCGGCGGTGAGTTTTTCATCCGCATCAAACACGAAGGTGACTTTTCCGTTTTCACGGGAGATCTCAGGCTCCGACAACTGATCAAAAACGAAATTCTCGTAGGGATAGAGTTTCAGCTCCGCCCCGGCCGGAAAGCTGTCGGCGGGAACATTCACGGTGACACTGGCCCTGCTCTCCGCGAGGTTGAAACCGACGGGCCAATCCACGCTCTGCGGCAGCTTCTTTTCGAAGAACTTGATCGACATCGCGTCACTCGATTTCACCGCGTCCTCGCCGACAGGCAGAGTGATCGAAAGAGTCGCCGAGCCCGGCACGCAGGTTTCGGGATCGCACATGAGCCAGCTCGCGTCACCGGTGATGGTGATCGAATCACCGGGCCTCAAATCCGCTGGCGGGGTGATCTTGATCGGGTGAATGACCGCTTCCTCGTAGCCGAATCCTGCTTCGAGAATATCGAATCCGTAATCGGTCACGAATCGTTTGGGCACCGGGAATTGAAGCCTTCCCGCAGAGAATCCTTCGGGCAACGTGAGTTTCAATTCGGTCGGTTTTCCCGTCTCGCCGGGGTTGATCCAGTAGGTGTGCCAGGTCGGATCGATCGCGAATTTCAGCCCCAGTGTGAAGGCCTCGCCCGGGGCGATCGTGGATTGGTCCGAAATCAGCCGGGCGACCACGTTTTTGTCTCTCACTTCTTTGGACTGTGCCCCGCCGGACAGGGGCAGGAAAGCAGTGATGGCTAGAGTTGCGGAGACGAAGCGGGAGAACAGTTTCATGGGGGATCAGACGAATATCAGAGCGAAGCCTTAAAGTGCTGGGAATCCCCGGAAGATGCAAGGCCGGTTCTGAGCGTATTGAGACCGGATTCTGAGCATCCTGTTCATTATTCAAGGCCGGTCTTTGAGGTGACAGATTTGTTTCCCGCAGATTCAGCCGTTGTCATTCGCCCGAAAAGGGTTCATCAGAACAAGACATGAAACCTGTCCTCGAAGTCTTTCGCGAATTCCTCATCCTGGGACTGACCTCATTCGGGGGGCCGACCGCTCACGTTGCTTTTTTCCGTGACCGCTTTGTCGGGGTGAAAAAATGGATGTCGGAAGCGGATTTTGCCGATCTTCTCGCCCTCTGTCAATTCCTGCCCGGTCCCGCCAGCAGTCAGCTCGGGCTTTCAATCGGATGGAGAAAAGCAGGATGGCCCGGCGCCTTCGCGGCCTGGTTCGCTTTCACGATGCCTTCCGCGATTGCCCTGACTCTGTTTGGAATCGGAGTGATGAAATTCGGCGGAGGTCTCGATGCGGAAACAGGATGGCTCCGCGGACTGCAGATTGCCGTGGTCGTTGTCATCGCGCAGGCGGCGACCTCGATGTGGGTGGGGCTTTGTCCGGATCGAAAGCGGCGACTTATCGCACTTCTTGCTGCCGCAGTGATTCTCGCGACCAGCCCCGCCTGGATGCAGTTGGTCGTCATTGCCCTGGGAGCGGTCGCAGGATTGATCTTTTTGAGAAAAGAAACGGAATCAAGAGGGTCAAGTGAGGGGCGTGAGCCTGTTCAGTCAGGTTCTGCGGTTGGGACGGCTTGCCTCGTCGCCTTTTTTGTCCTCCTTATCGGTCTTCCCCTGGCAGTGAAAATGATGCCCGGCTCGCCGGCGCTGGAATCATTCACCGCGATGTATCGGAGCGGCTCGCTTGTCTTTGGGGGCGGTCATGTCGTCCTGCCGCTGCTGAGCCAGGAAGTGGTCGCGCCGGGATGGGTGAGTCGGGAGGAGTTTCTCGCCGGTTACGGGGCCGCTCAGGCGGTGCCGGGTCCGCTTTTCACCTTTGCCGCTTTTCTCGGATCGCTTATCGAGGGGCCGGGCGGCGCCCGGGGCATGGCGGCGGTGGCCCTGATCGGTATTTTTCTTCCCGCCTGGCTCCTCGTTCTGGGGGTGATGCCGTTTTGGCACCGGATCGTCGCGAGGCCGAAGGTTCGCGCCGCGCTCGCGGGTACGAATGCCGCAGTGGTGGGGCTCCTCGGGGCGGCGCTCTACCAGCCCGTCTGGATCGGAGCGATCAGTTCGACGAAAGACGTTGTTTTCCTGATCGGCGTGGCGGCGGCCCTGCTGGTCCTGAAATTGCCCGCCTGGGCCGTGGTCATCGCAGCGGCTGTTGCGGGCTGGGCGGTGATTTGAGTGGTCACGCTACCCCGTCGTCCGCAATCCGCTGGCGATGGCACTGATGGAGAAGATCAGATTCCTTGGGAGATCGTCTTCCGTTTTCCGCCATTCGCGGAGAAGCTCGATCTGCTGACGGTGCAGAATGTTCAGCGGCTCGTCGCGGAGGCCGAGGGTCTTCGCATAGCGCGGGCGGCGTTCGTGGATTGCCCGGGGGAAGAGTTTCCCGAGATGCTCCCGGGCGAGATTGAACTCGTTTTCGATCTTGTCCATGAAAGTCTTCCGGAGCGCTTCGTCGTCGACCAAATCCGCGTAGGCCTTCATGAGTTCAAGATTCGCGCTCATCAGATTGGTTTCGACGCTCGTGAAGATGTAACGGGGTAGCGTCGAGGCGGCGATCGTATCGGCGAGACGCTGAAAATCAGCGGGTGCTTCGGTATGAAGACGATCGAGGGCGGATCCCACCCCGTACCAGCCGGGGAGGTAAAAGCGGGATTGAGTCCAGCTGAAGACCCAGGGGATCGCGCGGAGATCATCGAGGCTCGCGGTGCCGGTTCGTCGCGAGGGGCGCGATCCCATTTGCGTCTGCTCCAGAGCATCGATGGGCGTGGCCTGACGGTAGAAGGCAATGAAGCCGTCGGTCTCGAGAAGGTCGCGATAAGCTTCCGTGCTCCACTTTGCGAGGGTTGGAATCAGGTCAATGCCGGGATCTTCGACCGGTTCGCCGAGGCGGTGGCGGACCGTGGCATGCGTCACGCAGGCCTGGAGGCTCTCGAGATGATAGACGGCGCTGTCCGGGTAGGCGTATTTCCGGGCGATGGTTTCGCCCTGTTCCGTCATGCGGAAGTCGCCGGTGAGGGAACCGTGCGGGAGCGCGCGCATGAACCAGTTCGTCGGTCCGGCACCCCGGCTGATGGTGCCGCCTCTGCCGTGGAAAAAGCGAAGTTCGATGCCATGCTTTTTCCCAACGGCGGAAATGCGCTCCTGGGAGTCGTGGAGCGCCCACTGACTCGCGAGAATGCCGCCGTCCTTGTTCGAGTCGCTGTAGCCGAGCATGATCTGCTGGCTTTTCGCTCCCGTGTCCGTGATGCCGGATATTTCGAGGCTCGCTTTGACGGCGGGGTGGGAAAGGTAGTCATCGACGATGCCGGCTCCGTTGGCGAGGTCGTCGAGCGTCTCGAAAAGAGGAACGACTTGCAACGGGCAGACCGCTTTTTCGCCGCTGATTTCGCTCAATCCAGCTTCGCGGGCAAAAAGATGCACGAGAAGTAGATCCGAGAGCTGACGGGTCATGCTCACGATGAGGGACCCGGCACCGGGTCCACGGGTGCGACGATGATCGACGAGAACCCGGTAGCATTCGCGCACCGCATCGGCCTCAGGTCCGGCGGACTGGTCGATATGGAGGAAGGGGCGCGGAGATTCGAGTTCTTCAGTGAGAAATGCGACGCGTTTCTCTTCGCTCCAGTCGGCAAAGGATTCCCCGTTTTCGATCCCGGCGGCCTCGAGGAGTTGGGCGGCGGCCTTGTCGTGAAAAGCGCTGTTCTGGCGAATGTCGAGTTCGGCGAGGTGAAATCCGAAAGCGGCAAACTTTCTCTGGATCGGGCGCACGAAACGCTCGGCGAGGCGGTTTGCTCCGATTGCGACGAGTGAGTCGTGAAAGAGCTCGAGGTCGTTCTTGAACCCTTCCGCGGTGACGTCAAGATCGGCTCCCAATTGCGCACGCAGGAGGTAGCCGAAGGCACGCCAGGGCTCCTCGGGATTTCGATCCCGAATGTAGATGCCTTCGTCGCCGAGAGCGGCGATGAGCTCGTTCACCCTTGTCATGAGCGCTTCCGGTGCGGGGTTCGCAGGAGAGGAAACGGTCAGTTGGTATGCGACGAGGCGAAGCTCACGACGGTACAGTTTCAGGGACTGCCGCCGAAGTTCAACGAGAGTGTCACGCGTCACCCCGGCAGTGACGAAGGGATGTCCGTCGCGGTCGCCGCCAATCCAGAGACCAAAGCGGATCCGGGGGCCGCCATTGGCTTCGCGCAAGGTGTCGGGATCAAATCCTGCCTGTTTCCACGCGTGCTCGAGATTGCGATCCATCTGCTCGAGAGTTTCCGGAAAGACTTCGCGAAGGTAGAAAAGCGCATTTCGTAATTCCCGCTGGATCGTGGGACGTTCGGTATGGATTTCACCGGTGCTCCAGAGCGCTTCCATGGCCGTGAGCATGTCCTCACGTGCCTGCGCTTTTTCATGAGAGGTCTGCCCGGGCTCCTCGAGGCGGAGAAGCTGGTCATACAAGTGACGATGCCTCTCTCGAACGCTGGCGCGTTTCGCTTCAGTCGGATGGGCTGTGAAAACCGGCTCAACGCGGACCGAATGCATCGCTTTGGCGATTGCTTTTTCTTCAAACCCGGAGTCTTTGAGGGATTTGAGGACGCGTGGCCAGAGCCCCTTTTCGGTCTCGGGACCGAAGAGAATCTCGCGTTCTTTCCTCGTCGCCAGTGAGACCTGCTCCTCGATCATGTCGAGAAGCTGAAAGGCAATTGAATAAACCTCCGAGGTCTGCTCAGGCTCGGCCATGGCGTCCTCGGCGTTCTCATCGGTAAGCCAGGGGAGTTTTTCGGCAAGGTGAGCCTGTCCGGTCGATTGCAGCACTTCCTGCAGGCAGGTCATGATCTCCCGCACTTCGGAGTCGAGCGATTCGAGGCCACTGGTGAGAAGCTGGACTTTGGATGATTCGTCGGGTGAGGTTGAAGGCATGTCGATCTTTCGATTTCAGAAAGCAGAATGTCTGCCGAGTTCGGCGTTTTCCTGGGAAACTGACTGAAGAGCCGGTCGTCGGCAAATTCAATCAAAAGCGATGCCACTCCGGCTGGATCAGCGGGAGAGGAAAATCTCGCTGGTGACCACCTCTTCGAGGAGGCTTCGCATGCCGTAGTTCTCTTTTTTCACCGCAGAGACGATCTGGTCGACGCGGGGACGGTCGAGGAGCTCGATGCGGCGTCCCGCTCCATAGCTGAGGAGTTTTTCGGTCAGATTGCGGGTGAACTGATCCTTGCGGGTCAGGAGGATTTCTTTCAAATCGGCCACGTTCTGAAACTGACTGCCGTCGTAGAGTTGGCCGGAAGGGTCGATTTTGGCGGCGGGAACCTTTTTGTTCACCGGTGGATAGGTGGTCCGCCAGCGACCGACGGGATCAAAGGTCTCCAACGCAAATCCCGGGGGATCAATTTTCTGATGGCAGTCGGCGCAGGTCGCGAGTTCGCGATGCTTGGCGAGCTGCTCCCGGATCGTGGTCGTTCCGCGGGTGTCCGGCTCAAGCGCGGGAACCACATCCGGGGGAGGGGGAGGAGGCGTTCCGAGGATGGTTTCCATGACGTAGACGCCGCGGACCACGGGAGAGGTTTCAATGCCGTTGGCGCTCACGGTGAGAACGCCACCCATGCCGAGGAGCCCTCCTCTCCGGCCATGATCCGGGAGGCTGACCTTTTGAAAAGTGTAGGCGTTTTCGTTGGTAAAAGGACCGTCCATGATCCGATAGTGTTCGGCGAGAGGCCGGTTTGCGAAGGTGTAGTCGCTGTCGAGAAAGTTCGCGATCGATCCGTTCGTGGTGATGAGGTCACGCATGAAGTACTGCGTTTCCAGTTTCATCGCCGTTTCGAGATCGTCGTGGTAATAGGGTGCCGCGTCATTGCGATCCGGCGGCTGATCGCCGAGCGCGCGATAGTTGAGCCAACTCTCGAGGAAGCCTTTGAGAAATTCGTCCGACTTCAGGGAGTCGAGGAGCCGGTTCGTTTCCGCGAGGAGCACGTCTTTTTTCAGGAGGTCACCGGAGGCGGCGAGTTTGCGGAGGGGGTCGTCGGGAAGGCTCGCGGTGAGGAAATAGGAAAGGCGGCTGGCGAGGTCCCAGGCGTTGAGACGCCCCCTCTGTTGTTCGGCGGCTTCGTCGAAGTAGAGAAATGAGGGCGCGCAGAGAATACCTTTGATCGCATCGAGGGTTGCCTGGCGCGGAGAATGACCCTCTTCGATCCGGTGATCGGCGAGATCGACGAATCGTTGAATCTCGTCGTCGCTGACGGGGCGACGGAAGGCGCGCTCCGCAAAGCGATGCAGGATTTCTTTTTTGCGTTTGGCGTCAAAACCTTCTTCTCCGAAGACGGCCTGTTGTGGTTCGGGAGGCCAGGTCTCGTAGAGGGGGCCCTTGATCTCCACTTCGTGCATGCGGATGTGGGGCATTTTCCCGTATTGAAGAACGATGCGACGGGCCTGCACAATACTGTTCGCCTCAGCCCGTTCATGCTCCGGCCAATGGTCCCTGTATTCTCTCGCGATTTTACTGAACGCCTGGCGGCAGTTGGCCATTCCGTTGGGGAAAATGAAGCGGGGCTGCTGGCCTTTTTCCAACCAGACTTTCATCGTATACCACCGGGGCTCGCCATCGGCGACGGTGACTTCGGCGAGTTGGGGTTCGACTGGCTGAGGGTGGTGGAGTTCCCCGATGCGGGCGTCTCCCGGAACGATTCCAAGCCGGAAGGGTTCGGAGACGTCCATTTTGAAAATGTCAGGATCATAGGGCGTGTCCCGGTGCATGGAATGAGCAAGCACTTTCACCTCATACAATCCGGCTGCAGGAACCCCTTCGGGAAATTTCTCGAGTCCCGCGTAGCCACCCTCGTGGTTGGTGGAATTGGGGACTTCGTAGACGCATAAGTACCGGTAGTCGTAGACTCGCTTATGGGAATAACTGAGTTCCTGCCCCTGGGTGAAGTTGTCGGAAAACTTCCAGGTCTTGACTTCGGGTTTTTCGACCATCCCGAGTGCATTCTCAACGACGAGATCGGCGGCCTCGAAGTAGTTGTCGAGAAGGAAACCGGAGGTCACGAGAGCGTCCCCGATCGTATCAATGTGGTGATCGGTCTGGTCGGTGGGGAAGGTGGAGGTCGGTGCCAGGGTATCGAGGCGACGGGAGAAAAGATCCTCGAGAGTGTTGAGATACTCCCGTTCATTCAGGCGCCGGAGGAGGGTTTGTCCGCCCGTGCTTTTGAGCCGTGCATGCGCATCCGTGACTTCGGCGGTGAGGGCGGCGATTGCTTTTGCCTTTTCTTCGTGCGCGGGCTGATCAGCCTTTTTCGGCGGCATTGCCCCGAGGTTGAGTTGATCAATGATTTCCTGAACCGCGATAATTCCTTTCTCGTCTTCGATCGGAAAGGTGATCTCCTCAAAGTTCCGTTTGCCCTCTTGAGTCAACTCATCGTGACACTCGAGGCAGCTCTGACCGATAAACCGGAACGCGATCTCGCCGTCGTTTGCCTTGAGCGGGACAACGCCGCCGATCAACAACGCGAAAAAGGGGAGAAAGCGATGGGACATTGCGATCAGACAAAGGTGCCGGTGCTGGTCCCGAAATGATCCCGCTCCACGCCGAAGCGTTGCAGAACGGTCAGGTAGAGGTTGGAAAGCGGCACTTTTCCGTGACCCTCCGCAGGCAGTTGCTTGAAAGTGCCGTGATCGAATCCACCCCCGGCAAGAAGGATGGGGAGATCGTGGTTCGTGTGGGCATTCGCGTTGCCCATGCCGCTACCGAAGAGGACTGAGGTGTGTTCGAGGAGGCTGCCGTTGCCCTCTTTGATCGACCCGAGTTTTTCAAGGAAGCGGGCGAACTGCTGCATCTGATAATCCTCGAGGACAAGGAGAGCGTCGATGTTCTCCTGCTTTTTCCCGTGGTGGGAAAGGCTGTGGTAGCCGCCCTGAACCCCGAGATGCTGTGGCATGAAATCACCACCGATCTCGAGCGTGGCGATGCGGGTGGAGTCGGTTTGCAGGGCCAGTGCCATGAGTTCGTAGATGAGCGGAAGATCTTCCACGAGATTGACGTTTTTCGGCTCGTCGATGGGAGCTTCCGGTTTGGGGACTTCGACCCATTGCTCTTTGAGCTGGAGCTGCTGCTCGACTTCGCGGACGGAGTTCAGGTATTCGTCGAGCTTGTCCCGGTCTTCGGAGTCGAGCTTGCGACCGAGGTTTTTCGCATCGCCGGAGATGGCATCAAGAATGGAACCGTGTAGCGAGTGGCGGTCTTTCACCTGGTTGAGGCGCGAGGCCGACTCGCCGACGAAGAGTTTGTCGAAAAGCTCCTTCGGCCCTGGAATCGGGGGGACGCGGGTGCCGCTGCGGGTCCAACTCATCTGGCAGCCGCCGTGGATGCCTCCTTCAGAACCGATCGTGAGCGAAGGAAACCGGGTGCGGCCGCGCACTGACTCAGCGGCAAGCTGGTCGAGGCTGATGTTGCCGTCGGGTCGGCCTTTGGCGTCCATTTTGAGAACGCCACTGAGAAAGGAGTGGACCGCAAAGTGACCGCCTTTGACGCCGTGATCGAGACCCCGGTAGATGGTCATTTGATCGCGGACCGACTCGAAAGGTTTGAGGAGACGCGTGGTCTCGTAGTTGGCCCCCGGAGTTTTCGGAAAGAGACTGTCGAGCTGATAGCCGAGAAGATTGCCGACGGCGACCATGCGCGACGGGCTCGCCGATTCCGCGACGGCAGTTCCGAGAGCCTTGCTCGCGCCCAGTGCGTTCGGCATCAGGGAAGGCATCACCGGGAGCGAAAGGGTCGCTCCAACCGACTTCAAAAAGTGGCGACGGGAAGGGGACGGCTTGGGAAGGCTCATGCGGCAGTTTCGTTCCGGTCGGTCCTTTTCGCAATCGCCTCAATTGCGTCCGCATCCGTTTTCATTACCAGTAGCGCTCCAGGCCTGAAAAGCCTGCCATGGCGGAATCCGCAGTCACGAGTTGGAATGACTCAGAGATCGCCTGAGCAGCGAGCAATCGATCAAAAGGATCACGGTGATCGGAACTGAGATTCCCCGCAAGCGAGGCGTGTCGCATCTTCAGGTCGAGAGTTTGCCATCCTTCCTCGCGGATGCATTGCGAGAAATCTTCAATGATCTCCTGTGGTAGTTCGAGCTTTCCAAGTCGGCTCTTGCAGAGCGTCTCGTAAGCAGAAACCGGGCTGACATGGATCGCGTTCCCGGACTCCCCGAGTAAGGCGACCACCCGCTCGCTGAGCCGCTCCGGGTCGGCCCACCACCAGAGAATGACATGGGTATCGAGGAGAAAACTCATTCCAAACCGGGCAATCCTGAAAGCGGGTCAGACGGGTGGCCTTCTTCCCATTCTGTGATCTCTTTATCACCGAGCGGGGCAAAGGCACTCTCGTGAAAGACAATCCGGCCCCGGAACCGTCCCGGCTTTCGCGGGGGCCCGGGTGAGATGGGGACGAGCCGTGCGATAGGATTCCCGTTTTTGGCAATCGTGATCTCCTCCCCGGTCGTGACCTCGGCGAGCAAAGCGGAGAGGTGGGTTTTGGCCTCATGAATATTGACCGTTTTCATGGGAGAGGTTAGCTTAGTCTGATGACTTAGTCAATGTCGGCTCAGGGAACGGGAGGCGTTCACGGAGGCTGGAGTGAGGCCTTCAGGCCTTCGCGGTGCAAAGGAGGCCGATGCGGCGGAAAGGCCTCATTCCAACAGATTTCAGGCGCGGTGAATCCTCACTTCACCTGACCGGTTCCGAAGGCGAGATACTTGTAGCTGCAGAGTTCCTCGAGGGCCATGGGGCCGCGGGCGTGGAGCTTGTCGGTGCTGATCCCGATTTCGGCACCGAAGCCGAATTCGGCACCGTCGTTGAAGCGGGTCGAGGCGTTCCAGAAGACGCAGGCGCTGTCGATTTCGAGCTGAAATTTGGACGCGGCCTCTTCGTCGGTGGTCACAATGACGTCGGTGTGTTTTGAGCCGTAGTGATTGATGTGCGCAATCGCCGCGTCGAGGTCGTCGACCACTTTCACGGAAAGAATGTAGTCGAGATATTCTGTGCTCCAGTCTTCATCGGTCGCGGGGATGACGTCCACGCCGGCCAGCTCGAGGAATGCTTCGTCACCGCGCAGTTCCACGCGTTTGGCAGAGAGATTCTCCGCGATTTTCGGAGCAAATTCCGCGGCGACCTCGCGGTGAATGAGGAGCGTTTCCAGCGCGTTGCAGACCGAGGGCTTCTGGCACTTGGAGTTCACTACAATCGCCTCGGCCATATCGAGATCGGCCGCCTTGTCGACGAAGACGTGGCAGATCCCGTCGTAGTGCTTGATCACCGGCATCCGCGCCATTCCGACGACGGCTTCGATGAGGCTCGCTCCGCCGCGGGGAATGATGAGATCGAGGTAGGTGTCCATCTCACAGAGGTGGCGCACGCTTTCCCGGTCGGTGAAGGGAATGAGCTGAATGCTGTGGTCGGGCAGGCCCGCCGGCTTTCCGCCTTCCGCGAGAGCCGCGGCGATGGCGCGGTTCGAGTGGATCGCTTCCTTCCCGCCCCGGAGAATCGTTGCGTTTCCGGTTTTGAAACAGAGCACGGCAGCGTCGGCAGTGACGTTGGGACGGCTTTCGAAAATGATCCCAATGGTCCCGATCGGGGTGCGTTTTTTCTGAATGCGGAGGCCGTTGGGGCGGCTCCATTCCCTGATGATCTCGCCGTTGGGATCGTGGAGCTGAGCGACCTCGCGAATGCCGTTCGCCATCGCGAGGATGCGGTCATGGTCGAGGCGGAGCCGGTCTTTCATCGCGGCGGTGAGACCCAGCTCGTCAGCGGCGGCGAGGTCCTGCTCGTTCGCGGCGATGATTTCAGCCTCATGCGCCAGGATCCCGTCCGCCATCGCGAGGAGAATCGCGTTTTTCTGCTCCGTCGTGAGTTTCGTGAGCGCATGAGAAGCGGCCCGGGCCTGCTTGCCCATTTGCCAAACCTGTTCGCAGATTTCTTCGGAAGTCATGTTGTCGGGGGAAGGTTCAGGAAGGAACCGGAAATCGGGTTCCGATCCCGTGGCCGTCGACGATATCGCCGATCTGTTCGGGGTGGAGCCCGCTCGCGATCACGGTTTCGACGCCGGCGGAGACGGCTTCTTTCACCGCCCGGAGCTTACTCGTCATGCCGCCGACGGAAAGTTCGCCTTTTTCGTCCCGGGCAAAGTCAAGCACCGTCTCGATGTCGTCGACCCGGTTGATGATATCTTCTTCCGAGGTGGCGTCGGGCCCCATGAGACCGCGAACGCTCGTCAGGAGCACGAGCAGGTCAGCGCCGATGAGTCGCGCGAGAATAGAGGAAAGGACGTCGTTGTCGCCCACCTTCAGTTCGTAGACGGAGACGGAATCGTTTTCATTCACGATCGGTATGACGGTCGTGTGAGGAAGAATCGCATTGACCGTGGCGAGAACGTTGGCGCTGCGCCGCTCGTCGTTCAGATCGTCGTGCGTGACGAGGAGTTGGGCGACTTTCAGTCCATGATGGCTGAACTGAGTCTCGTACAGGTGCATGAGCCGCGCCTGCCCGGCGGCGGCGCAGGCCTGGAGCATGTCGGTCTCGATGGGGCGCTGCGTCAGGCCGAAGGTCGAAAGTCCCGCCCCGACGGCACCGGATGAAACCACGACTACCTCATTTCCCGCCGCGCGGAGATCCGCGATGGCCTGGGAGAGACGGGCGAGCATGGCATGGTGAATCTCGCCTCCGGCCCGCCGCGTGAGGACGCCGGTTCCGATTTTGATCACCACTCGTTTCCCTGTTTTTGACTCTGCCATCTTCGAAAATCCCGCCACGACAACGGCGGGGCGGACAATATGGCGGCGGGAAGGGGGTGTAAAGCGGCAGTTTCCCTTGTCTAAATACCGGATAGGACTTGCGATTTCAGTCGGAAAGGAACATCTTACGCGTCCGTGCCGGTCGCTGATCCTCTTCGATCTGATCCGCCGCGAAAAGCACTCATAGTAAAATGGATATTACGTCGGCCTCCGGAGCCGAAGGTCCAGGTTCGATTCCTGGTGAGTGTATTTATTTTCGCGAAGCGAAAATCCTCCGAATCTTACTCCTAATCCCCGTCGATTAGGCGAGGTGGTGTGCTTCGGTGTTTTCGCTCACGCTCAAACCTACGGGGAGGCGGCGTTCCCGTAGGCGAAACCGCGCTCGAAATGGTTCTCACTCCAGCGCGTCGAGGGCCGCAATGATATCCCGCGGCTCGGCTCGCTTTGTGTAGTCCGCCTCCAGAAACGCCCGGCCGTCTTCCGGGCCTCGAATAAGAAGCTGAGGGGTTCGTCTTCCGCTGTCGTGAAATGGAAAGGCAGGACAAAAGTAGCGAGAAGGAGGAGTCAAAATATCAGGGGAACAGAGACGAAAAAGCGCTCATCTTCCTTACGGATGATCGCTTCTTTTATTGGCTCGCTACTCTCTGCCTTTACCCTTCCTTTTGGTCTTGCTGCCGCGATCAATTTCCCCGTCACCATCGCGGTCTTCGCCGTAGGGAATTTCGTTTTCGAAGAAGATGTCCTTGCGGCGGCCTTCGTCGACATGATCTGCGTACACTTTTCGAGTCTCGGATTGGGCGAAAAGTTCGTTGGCCGCGAGAAGGGCATCCGCCAGGGCGGTCTTGTCAGCGGTGAGGGGAAGCTGCGCAATCGCTTTTCCTTTCCGGCCGAACGGATCGGCCTGAATGATAAAATAACCGGACTTCGCCCGGGCATCGGAAACCGACTCAGCCCAGAGCGTATCGGTTGCTGCGGATCCGAAGTCGAGATGGAAGCGCCCGACGATGTCTTCTCTGGCGAAAACCGATTGGAGGGTGTCTTTGGTGTTCATGAGATCGCCGGGTGAGGCGGCGACGAAAAGGAGCAGGCGCTGATCACCGGAGGCGACATTCAGAGCCTGGCGGAAGGAATGGAAATCCTGCAGGACCATTTCATTCGGGGCACCCTTCGGCGAATAGTTGTCGGTGATTTCGGCCATGGCCTGAATGACCTCTTCGGTGGATCCCGGCTCGGCACCCGGGCCGCGCCCTTTCGCGCCGAGGATCGTCACGGGGCTCCGACTGGAAGCGGTCAGTTGCGTCTCACCATCCGGTGCAAGAATGCAGAAGGAGGTGTTCGCGAATCTGCCGTTGAGAATTTTCCGGACAATTTCTTCGTGTGCTTTGCTTTCAAATGTCTCAAGGCGGACGCAGACGAACGCACGGGAGGCTTCAATAAATTCTTCAGTCGAGAACAAACTGTTCTGCGTTTGGGTGTAACCCGGTCAGAAGACTCCGGGGATACCTGAACAGGTTGCGGCCGCCGCCATGAAGAAGATCGGGCGGTTCGAGCGTTGCGCTTCTTCGAGCGCGGTATCCCATGTCGTGTACCACATGATCCCGGCATCACCGACAGACTGAGCAGACGGGGCAATGTCAATAGGCCTCGGGCCCTGCCCAAAAGACGAGCCGATCAGAGCAGCGGTGGAAAGAGTGATGAGAATGAGTCGTTTCATGCAGGGATAAACCTGAGAGACGGCGAATGGTTTCAACATTTCTTGAAAACAGCTTTCAGAGAGTCAAAGATAGCGCTTCAAATAGTGACCTGTCAGGGAGTTTTTGTCTGAAGCAATATCGCGAGGCGTGCCGGTTGCGATGACCTCGCCACCTTCGTCACCGCCGCCCGGACCCATGTCGATGAGCCAGTCGGCGCACTTGATGACGTCGAGGTTGTGCTCGATCACGATGAGCGTATTGCCCTGGTCGCGGAGACGGTAAAAGACCTCAAGCAGCGTCGCAATGTCCGCAAAATGGAGGCCGGTGGTGGGTTCGTCGAGGAGGTAAACGGTGTTGCCCGTCGCCGTTTTCCCGAGCTCGGCGGCGAGCTTGATGCGTTGGGCTTCGCCGCCGGAAAGAGTCGTCGCGGATTGACCGAGTCGTACATAGCCGAGCCCGACGTCGCGGAGAGCGCGGAGTTGCTGACTGATCTTGGGAATTTTTCGAAAGAAAGCGAGGGCATCGTCGACCGTCATTTCGAGAACGTCGGCGATGCTTTTTCCCCGATAGGTGACATCGAGCGTTTCGCGGTTGTAGCGGCGCCCGTTGCAGGATTCGCAGGTGACGTAGACGTCGCTGAGGAAGTGCATGTCGATCTTGATGAGGCCATCGCCCTGGCAGGCTTCGCAACGGCCTCCGGTGACGTTGAAGCTAAAGCGTCCCGGCTCGTATCCACGGGCCCGTGAGGCGGGGAGCTGGGAGAAAAGATCCCGGATCGGGCTGAAGACGCCGATGTAGGTCGCCGGGTTCGAGCGGGGACTGCGACCGATCGGCGCCTGGTCGATCACGATGACTTTGTCGACATGCTCAAAGCCCTCGATGCGGTCATGCTCGCCGGGCTTTTCTTTGCTCTGATGAAAGTGACGGAAAAGAGCACGTCGCAAAATGTCATCGACGAGAGTGGATTTCCCGCTCCCGGAAAGGCCGGTCACGCAGATGAACTGACCGATCGGAAAGCTGACATCGATGTCCTTCAAGTTGTGTTCGCGGGCCCCGCGGACGACGAGTTCGCGCGGGTCCGCGTCGAAGAGGGCGGGCGGTTGTGGCTCGATCGAGATTCGTCCTGACAAATACGCCCCGGTGATGGAGTCGGGATGGGCGATCACTTCTTCGGGCGTTCCCCGGGCAAGAAGCTGACCACCGTTTTCACCCGCTTGAGGGCCGAGGTCAAGAAGGTGATCGGCAGCGCGGATCGTGTCTTCATCGTGTTCGACGACGATGACGGTATTCCCGACGTCGCGGAGGTTCTTTAGCGTTTCGATGAGTTTCTCGTTGTCCGCCTGATGCAGCCCGATGCTGGGTTCGTCGAGAACATAGAGGACCCCGGCGAGGCCGGCGCCGAGTTGGGTCGCGAGTCGGATGCGCTGGCTTTCCCCGCCCGAGAGCGTGCCGCTTTGTCGATCAAGCGAGAGATAGCCCAGTCCAACGGTGTTGAGAAAGCTGAGACGCTTCCGGACTTCGTTGAGAACCTCGGTGGCGTAGGTGGCCTGTGTGTCGGTCAGGATGACGTCCTCGAGCCAGTCGAGGGCGCGGGCGATACTGAGGGATGTGAATCCTTCGATCGAAAGGGGGGTGAGGTGGTGGTTCAGGGTGATGGAGAGGATGTCATCCTTGAGTCGCTTCCCTTCGCAGGTCGGGCAGGGTCTGGCACTCATGAAACGACGGACGTTTCGCTTCGTCACTTCGCTTTTGCTGGTTTCGAGGAGGCGGACCGCCTGGGTGGCCAGTCCCTCGAAGTCATCGTCTCCGTAGAGGAGCGCTTTCTTGAACTCGTGAGGCAGATCCCTGATCGGGTCGTCGAAACTGGCGTCGTAGGTTTTCGCGAGATCTTCGATAGCACGTTGATGAAAGCCCTTTCGCGTCTTTGATCCCGTCCACCAGGTTTTGATGGCTCCCTCCACGATGCTTTTGTCAGGGTCCGGGACGATCAGTTCGCCGTCGGGGACAAGGCGGGTGCCGAGGCCGTGACAGGCGGGACAGGCGCCGAGGTGGCTGTTGAAGGAGAAGTGCTTCGGGGTCAGCTTCGGGAGGCTGAATCCGGTTTCCGGATTGGTGTAGTTAAAGGTGAAATCGTACTGCTCCCACGTCTCGCTTTCGGGTGTTTGCACGAGAGCCGAGATGTGATTCTCAGAAAGCGTTTGCGCGATTTCCAGTGAATCAGCGAGGCGGCTGCGGATGTCCTCGCGGATGACGAGACGGTCGATCACGATCTCGGCCTGTTTCGCTTTCGGTTTCTCGCCCGCCTCTTCGATCTCGATAATTTCCCCGTCGAGCCGGGCGCGGAGAAAGCCCTGCACGCGGTGACGCTCGAGAACATCCTTGAGCGTTTCCCCGCGCTCCACCTTGAGGGGGGCGAGGAGAAAAATCTTCGTGCGCTCAGGTGACGCGGTTAGCGTTTCAACGATATCTTTCACGGTGTGGCGAACGAGAGGCACTCCGGTTTCGGGATCGTGTGGCTGGCCGAGGGCGGCGTAGATGATTCGCAGGTAATCGTAAATTTCGGTCGCTGTCGCGATCGTGGATCGCGGGTTCGGCTGGGAGCTTCGCTGTTCGATCGCAATCGCCGGGGTGAGACCTTCGATGAAATCGACGTCCGGTTTCTCGAGTTGATCGAGAAACTGCCGCGCGTAGGCGGAGAGCGATTCGACGTAGCGGCGTTGCCCTTCCGCGTAGAGCGTGTCGAAGGCGAGCGAGGATTTTCCCGATCCGGAAACGCCGGTGATCACGACGAACCGGTTTCTCGGGATTTCCAAATTCAGGTTTTTCAGGTTATGCTGTCGAGCTCCCTGAATTTTAATCACAGCATTATCGCCCATATGGAAGGTCGGTCGGAACGGAAATGGAAAACATTAAGGCATATCGGCTCCCCGCAAGGGGAGTCTGAGATTGCTGTGGTCGATACGAATCACGATGAAATCGAGGGCGTCGGTGCAGAAGTCGCTCCGGATTCGTGCAAAGAGAAGGAAGCGGAGTTCGAAGAAACCGGCATCGAAGCCGGGGTTGTCGATGGAATCATCGCGCTCCCGCCGGAGGAATACAGTCCCGAGCGGGTTCTCGTCGTCCTGCCGGTTGCCTCCACGACCCGCCTGATCCGGGAAACGCTGGAAAACTTCACGGGTGCGGAAGTGGTGACGACTTCGAATCCGCTCCGGGGCTTCGAGTTGGCGCTGCAGAGACCCTACCGGGTCTTTCTTTTCGGGATGCAGTTCGAGGAGTTGAGCGGACCGATGCTCTATGAACTGGTTTCGAAAGCCTACGGCAACGAACACGGCCCGAAACGCCTCGCTCCCGGCGTGGTTTTTGTTCGTGAGGAAAATGATCCGAAGCTCCCTGAGGAATTGACCCGGGACGTGCGGGTGAAGGATGTTATCAGCAAACCGGTTCGAATCGACCGGCTTCTCAAGGCGGTGAGCAACGTCATCGAAGTCCTCGATCCCACGGCGGGGTAGGCTCAAGAGCGTTTCCCGATTTTCGAGAATACGATTTCCGCACCGGCGGCCTTGGTGTGGTAGACGAATTCCATGAGTTCCCCGAGGCGTCCGTCGGGAAATCCATCCTGCCTCTCGACGAACCAGTGAAGATATTCGTAGGGAAGGGTATGCAGATGCCGGTTCCGGTAGCGTCCAAAGGGCATGCGGTAGACCTCAAGATCAGCGAGATTTTCAGCGAGCTCCCGCTTCATCGCCTCGGCGGGATCGAATTCTTCACTCATCAAACTGATAGCAGCAGTCGCGGCTGATCGTGCCGTTCTCCCGAAAGACAACGCCTTCATTTTCGAGAAGACGTCGTTTTCGGAGAACGGGCTCTCCCTCGTTCCGGCCGCTGAACCCTCCGATTTTGAGATCTGAGCTGACGACGCGATGGCAGGGCGTGTCGGGAGCAAACGGGTTTCGTTTCAGGGCCTGGCCGATCGCGCGGGGAGAGGCGCAGTCGATGTATTTTCCCAGCCGTCCGTAGGTCGTGACTTTGCCTTTCGGAATGAGCTGGAGGGCGTCGTAGACTTTGCTCTCGAAGTTGGTGGGCGGGCGATGCGTCTCCATGGCTCGTCAAAGTAGCGAAAAGCACGGGTTTCCGCAATTGCTGACTTGGTTTCGCGAATCTGACCGCTATAGAATACCGCCGTGATCATTGATCTCCTCCAGCCATTTCTTCCGGGCGTGAACCTCTCTGTCATCACGATCTACATCATTCTCGTGATGGTGATCATGGCCTTCTTCAGAGAATGGGGATCACCGGATATCGTTGCGCTTTCCGCGATGGGAGCGGTCCTGCTCGCCGGGATTTTGCCGCTGAATGATGTGGTCGAAAACGGGGTGGTTCTCGAGCGGGGGCTTCTGACCGTTTTCAGCAATGGTGCTCCGATCACGATTGCCTGCATGTTTGTTCTCAGTGCCGGGCTCGAACGAACCGGGGTCATCGATGCCATGGGGAAATTCTTTTCCCGGGTCGCCGGCGAGAGTGAGTTGCGAGTGCTTCTCGTGATGATGACAATGGTGGCGGTTCTATCGGCCTTTGTGAACAACACGCCCATCGTGGTAGTCTTTCTTCCGATCGTGCTAGCCCACGCGCGGGCCGTGAATCTGCGAGCCTCGAGGCTCCTCATTCCTCTTTCTTTTGCCTCGATCCTGGGAGGAACCTGCACCCTGACCGGTTCCTCGACGAACCTGATCATCGACGGGGTGGCGCAGGAATACGGGCAGACGGCCTTCGGGATGTTTGAGCTGACCAAGCTGGGCATCATTTACGCCGTGGTCGGATTTCTCTACCTGATCTTCATCGGACGAAAGTTGCTCCCGAACCGGAGCCTGTTGTCGGAACTGATCGACAGTGAAACGACCCGGGAGGTGCTGACTCAGTTTCAGGTTGAGCCGGGGTCGCCGCTTGTCGGTAAGACTCTGGTCGAGACGCTGTTGAAGAGCTATCCAAGAGCCCAGGTCCTCGAAGTCCGGCGTCGTGGGCGCTCGCTCCCGACGGATCTCGACGAGCTCATTATCAACGAAAAAGACCGTCTTCTCATCACGGTTCACGGCGAGGCGTTCAAGGAGTTAAAGGAGAAAGGAGGCGTCAGCTTCGAGGGTCAGGATCCGCTGAATTTGACCGAGCTTGAGACCCGCGAACTGAAAATGATCGAGGGAATCATCGGGCCGAGATCCCACATGGTCGGGAAAACGCTCAAGCAAATCGGGTTTCGTCGGAACTACGGGATCAACGTCCTCGCGATCCATCGCCAGGGAGTCAATCTGAAGGCTGATTTCAAGACGATGAAGCTCGCGTTCGGGGACACTCTCTTCATGGAAGGACCACCGGAAGCCTTCAGCCGGTTGCAGCAGCAGCGGGATTTCGTCAGCATTTCCGATACTCCTGAGTTGAAGGTGAATGCCAGGAAGGTCTGGGTTGGCGTTGGGATCGCACTCGCCTTCGTCCTCGGAGCCTCATTCAAAATCCTCGGGATTCCGGCTCTCGCGATTCTGGCCGCGATCGGGATGATTATTTCGCGATGCCTCACCGCGCAGCAGGCCTACGAAGCGGTGCAATGGAATATTGTGGTCCTCATTTTCGGAATGCTCGCGCTCGGGTTGGCTATGGATCAGAGCGGTGCCGCTCAGGTCCTCGTGAACGGAATCATGTCTGTTTTTGGCGACTTTTCGCCCTTCGTCATCCTCGCGGTGGTCTATTTGTTGAGCTCCACTCTGACTGAATTAATCAGCAATAATGCGGTTGCGGCGCTCTTGACCCCGATCGTGATCGGGATCGCTTCGAAGGTGGTGTATGAAGGCGAAACGGGGGTCGATCCACGCCCTTTTATCGTCGCGATGATGTTCGGATGCAGCGCCAGCTTCGCGACTCCGATCGGCTATCAGACAAACACGTACGTCTACGGAGCAGGGGGCTACAAGTTCACCGATTTTCCCAGGGTGGGTATACCCCTGAATCTCATTCTCTGGGGGGTGGCTTCGTTGCTCATCCCGGTCCTCTGGCCGTTTCGCTAGGGGCCGGATGGTCCCCGCGAAAGCAGCTCGCGCAGCACCTCACTTGTTGAAATGATTACTCCGGGAAACGCACGAGAGAGGGTTGACTCTCCCGTATAACCCTGTTGAATGCTGATGCGATGGCGGCTGACCAAATATCAAAAGAGGAGATGGAGGGACTCATTGCGTTACTGGAGCGGCGACTCGAGGTCATCGCCGACGCCGACCTGCGGGTGAGGGACCCGGAAAAGCAACTGGCGGAACTCAAAGATGTGTCTGAAAAGATCAGCGCGTTTTATTCCCGCCATCAATCCCTGCTCTCACCCCGGTTGAATCACTTTCTCGGGAACTGCAGTTTCGACAAAGCGCTGGAATGGGCGCGTGCGGCAATCTGAACAATTCCGCCCGGTCACCCGCTGCAAAGACGGATTATGCTTGAGCCCGGGAACCGGAACCGTGTCCGTCTACCGGACAAAGACGTCTTCGTTGACATGTCCCTCGTTCAAGTCGACCCGCTCGGGGCGGCCTTTGTGCATGTAGACGACTTCGGTGTGATCGAGCCCTAACATGGCCATGATCGTTGAGTGAACATCGTGGACGTGCATCTTGTCTTCGACGGCAAAGAGTCCCAGCTCGTCGGTGGCACCGATCGTCTGTCCTCCTTTCGCGCCGCCTCCGGCCATCCACATCGTGAAGCCGGTGGGGTTGTGGTCGCGGCCGTCGCCTTTTTCGCTCATGGGAGTGCGTCCGAACTCACCGCCCCAGATGATGAGCGTCTCGTCGAGGAGTCCACGCTGTTTCAGGTCCTGGATCAGGCCGACGATGGGAACATCGACATTGCGGCAGAGGCGCCCGTGGTTTTCCTCCATCTTCGAGTGACTGTCCCACTTGCTGCCGGCTCCGTGGTAGAGTTGGATGAATCGAACCCCGCGCTCGACGAGGCGCCGCGCCATGAGACACTGGCGGCCGTAGACCTGGGTGTCTTTGTCGTTGAGCCCGTAGAGTTCTTTGATGTGCTCCGGCTCGCTCTCGAGATCGATTGCTTCGGGTGCTTCCGACTGCATGCGAAAGGCCAGTTCGTAGCTTCGGATCCGGGCTTCGAGATCACTGTTGGACTCCCGGGAATCGTAATGGGATTCGTTGAGCTGATTCAGGAAGGCGAGTTTGTTCCTCTGCCTTGCGTCCGTAATTCCCCCGGGAGTGTTCAGGTCCCTGATGGGCTCCGCTCCATTTTCAAAGAGGATGCCCTGGTGCACCGCGGGAATGAAACCGGAGCCCCATGCTCTCGCCCCGTTCACGACCATGGAATTGGAATCCTTGATGACAACGAATCCGGGGAGGCTCTGGTTTTCGGTCCCGAGACCATAGGAAATCCAGGAGCCGAGCGAAGGACGACCGCCAAAGACCGATCCGGTATTCATCTGGCAAACCCCGCCGGCATGGTTGATACCGTCGGAGACACAGGAGCGAATCACGCAGAGTTCGTCGGCAATTTTGGAATGCTGCGGAAGCCAGTCGGAAATCCAGAGGCCGCTTTCGCCGTGCTGGGCCCACTGACGCTGCGAGGCGAGGAGGGGGGAGTTCACTTCGCCCATCGCCGTGACCGGTTTTTCAAAGCTGTCCGGGAGCGACTGGCCCGCGAGTTTGTTCAGGAGCGGCTTCGGATCGAAGAGGTCGAGGTGGCTCGGCCCGCCTTCCATGAAGAGCCAGATAACATTCTTCGCCCGTCCGAACTGATGCGGAATTTTGGCACTGACAGGATTCGGATGCTGGTTCGCTCCGAGAAGATTTTCACCGGTGATGGCGGAAAGGGCGACCGCCCCGAAGCCGGCGCCCGCGCTTTTCAGGAAATCGCGTCGGTCGTGGGGGATGTCAATTCGATTGCAGGGAGGCATGGCTGAATACGGGGATTAATGGAGATACAAAAATTCGTTGGAGGTCAGAAGGGCATGACAAAAATCGGTCAGGGCACTGAGAAGTTCAGAGGGAGCGGCGGGGGAGTCTGCCTGCGGCGCACGCACCCAGGCGGTGTCCGGCGCGGGAACTTCACCGTTCTCCCCGGCAAAGACCCAATCAATGAGCCGGCTTGGTCGGGGTTTCCCGGAGATCAAAAGTTGTTCTTTGGTCAGGGCGCCTTCACTGACCGCAAAGCGGGCGAGCTGGCCGTCCCAGAGATGTCCCTTCTGATCGCGCCCGCCGATCAGGGCCTTCACATTGTCAGGGGCCTTAAGACCTCCAACGATGGAGTGCGAAACGGTTTCGCTTTGCAGGGGCGCCTTCGGATCGGAGAGATCTTTGAGGTAAAAGGTAACCTTCCCTTCGGTGCCGTTGTTCCCGCAGGGATGCGCGGAAACGGCTGCCGCGAAATAGACGGGTGTGCTGAGCGGAAAACGCAGGTCGGAAGCGACGACCTCGTAGATGCGATTGTCCTGAAAGTCGTCGCCGATGAGTTGCATGATAAAATTGCGCGGCTCATAGCGGGACTTCCCGCTCGTGACTCCGAAGGTCCAGCCCGTTTCCTCCTGCGAACCGTTCCAACGTGAGGCGAGGGTGTTCACCGACGCGTCGCTGTAAATTTTATCGAGATAGGCAACGGCTTCGATCGTGAAGGACTCCTCCGGCCACATCACCGTTTGCAGTTCCAGTTGTTCAAAGCGACTTCCGGGTTGAAGCCAGAGTGATTTTTCGCCCGTTTCAATGCTCTCGGCCTTGCTGAAGTTCTGAGTGATGGGGCGCAGTCCGTTTTCGTCGGGATACTTGTGAGCCGGTTTCTTCGCGGTGCCATCGACAAACTTCATTTGGCTTTCGATGAAACTGATCGCCCCGCTGAGTTCCTGAGTGTCCGGTTCACGGCCGAAGGCGATCTGATAGGCGCGCCGAATCATCTCAGGATTCAGTTCCTTTTGCCCGGCGAGAATCCGGCCGGCGAATGCCCCCGCCCGCTTGATCGACCACTCGCCGTTCACCAGCATGAGTGACTGGTTTGGTGTTGTCGTCATGATCCGTGTCGGAGCGGAGCTGAATCCTGACGGAGCATCAAATCCCCCGATCATGGGATCGTGAGTGTTGCGACGCTTCTTCACGTAGATCGAACGCCGTGGTGCTGTCCCGTCGACCGACGGGCCTCCGATCTTGCGATCCAGTTCCCCGGAGATAGCGAGTTTGGCGTCGCGGATCTGCTCGGCATCGAGCCGCTGCGGCGGGAAACGCCAGAGGAGCCGGTTTTCCGGATCGGTGATCGATTCCCCGGTCATCGGTTCGCGTCTCGCGGTTTGCCGGTAGGTGGCGCTCGAGGTGATAAGACGATGGAGCGGTTTTAGCTGCCATCCGTTTTCGAGGAACCCGGTCGTGAGCCAGTCGAGGAGCTCCGGATGACTGGGTGGATCTCCGAGTCGACCGAAGTCGTTGGGTGTCGCGACGAGTCCGTTTCCAAAATGGCGCTGCCAAACGCGGTTCACGATGACCCGGGTCGAAAACGGGTTCGCCTCACTGGCGATCCAGTCGGCAAGGGCGGTGCGGCGACCGGTGGTGCTACCGGTGGGTTTGACGACCGGTTTCTCAGGATTCATCAGGGTGAGGAAGGCTGGCTCGACTTCGATTTTTTCGCCACGACTCTTGAAAAATGTGTTGGCAGCTTCGGTGCCCACATCGGTGGTGATGAAAGCCGTGGGGAGCGGTTCCGGTTTGAGTTTGTCAAAGGCAGCCAACTCGGTTTTCAGAGCCTTGTACTGCTCCAGTTTTTCCGTGTCTTTGGCGAATTCTTTTTCAAAATCGGTCCGCCTTTCTTTGTAATCGACCTGACGCTGGACCAGTTGGGCGATTTGCTCTTCATAAGCCGTCCGATCCGTTGCGTCTTTCCAGTAGATATCCTGAACCTCCTGCGGAAACTGGCGGACGATGAACTCCCGGCTCTTTTCGCGGCGATCCGCGGTGAGGGCATCGATCTTCGCAAGGATCGGTCCGGCCGCTTTTTTCCAGGCCGCCTCCTGCTTCTCGAAATCGGCTTTTTCTTCCTTTGTGCCCAGCGGGGTCGACTCCGGCCACCAGGTGGAATTCAGAAAGGCCTGAAGCGCGAAGTAGTCTTTCTGCAGGATGGGATCAAACTTGTGATCGTGGCATTGCGCGCAGCCCATCCCCAGCCCGAGAAACGCTTCGCTCGTGACATTGGTCATCTCGGTGAGGATGAGGTCCCACTGCATTTCGGCGTTCCGCTGATTCCACTCGTAAATGCCGAGGCGGAGAAAGGCGGTTGCGATGAGCGTGTCAGGATCATTGGGGGCGAGTTCGTCGCCGGCGAGTTGTTCGCGCACAAACTGATCGTAGGGTTTGTTCTCGTTCAGGGCCTGAATGACGTAGTCACGATAGCGCCAGGTATCAGGGCGGAATTCGTCGGCGCGATATCCATCGCTCTCGGCATAGCGAACAACGTCGAGCCAGTGCTGGCCCCATCGTTCTCCATAGTGGGGACTTTCCAGCAGTTGCTCGACGGTTTCTGCCACGGTTTTATCGGGATCCAAGGCGTAAGCGGTGACAAAATTTACCGTCTCCTCCATCGAAGGGGGGAGTCCGTGAAGATCAAAGTAAAGGCGGCGCACCAGTTCGCGGGCGTCCGCTTCCGGCGCGGGCTCGAGATGATTTTCCTCCAGCTTCCGGGCGATGAAATGATCAATCTCGTTTTTGGCCCAGTCCCCGCCTGTATCCGGCGCCGAAACCTTTGCGACCGGTTGAATCGCCCACCATTCGCGATCCTCTGCGGTGAAGCCGTGCTCGTCACGCTCGACGTGAGTGACCGTTTCCTCAGGCCAGGGTGCTCCCATCGCGACCCATTCTTCGAGCGTTGCGACTTGTGCCCCGGTCAGCGCCTTTTTCGGAGGCATTGAAAAATCAGGGTCCGTTCGTCGCACCGCTTCGATGAGAAGTGAGCCTTCGACATCCTTTTTCACGAGGGCGGGACCGGACTCGCCACCTTCGAGAATGAGATCCAGATGGTCGAGTCGAAGTCCGGCTTTCGCTTTGTCCTCGCCGTGACACTCGTAGCATTCCGCCGCGAGCAGGGGGCGTACGTGAGTTTCGAAGAATTTCAGCGAGGAAAGATCATCGGAAGCCGTGAGGATGGAGGCCGCTGAGGAAAAGAGGGTGAGGCAGACAAGATGTTTCATGGACGGGGGATGGGCTGAAACCAGAGAGTGGGGGCGGGACCGGAGGGATGTTCTTTCGAGGCGAAAGCATGCACGAGTCCCTGTTTATCAAACTCGCCGGTTTCCCGGACGAGCATAAGGGTGACGAGTCCATCCGCGGAGGAAAGGAGAAACCGGGAGAGTTCATCCGAGGTGACTTCGATCAGAGTATTGGCGCTGCCTTTCGGAATCGTGAACCCGGCAAGGCGGACGAAATTCGTTTCCTCCGGAATATCGGTGGTGAGATGCGGAGAGCCCTCCCAGGTGAGATTCGATTCGCCCCAGGCATGAATCGACGGATGGATTGCGGCGTAGACCGCGAAAGTCGAGTCGGGAACGAGGGAGGAAAATCCCAATCCGCTGGACTCCATCATGAGGGTTAATTTGGCGGCCTGCATTTGCTCCCTGGCAATGCGGCTGAGGTCAAAAGTGAGCAGGGCGCGTCTCTCATTTCCGGCAGCGAGGTCGGTGTGCTTGACCATCAGGAGGGGATCGTCACCGGTTTTTCCACTGCTGTCGGTTCGCCGGATGTAGGCATCTTTTCCCCGACCGAAGGCGGTGGAAACGGAAAGCCAGTCCGAGTGCGCGCTCTGAACCGGCGGCCGCTGGATGATCTCCTGGTCGGCCGTTTGCGGCAGCGCGCCGAGGTGAAGAGAATTCCCGGACAGGATGTGTCTGGCCTCCTCCTTGTCGTTTTCCCTCACTTTGACTTCGCCGTCGAAGACGAAGACATGAGACCCTCCCACCGGCGTGCTCGTGACTCCGAAGCGGGTTCCGAGGTCGATGACTTCCATTTTCTCGGTGTCGATCGTGAAGCCATGCGCCGAGTCGGGAACGTCAGCGACGACGGAGCCTTCGATGAGGCGGCAACGCATTGCCGAATCGACCTGGAGAACGGTGGGCGCTTCGAGGGTGACGGTGGCGCCGCTATCAAACCGGATCGTCGCCATTCCCTCGGCAAGGGCCAGCGTGCCGACCCCGAGTTGTGCTCCTTCACGGGTGGGAAGATCGGAACCTTCCCATCTGCAGTTCTCCGCTTCGATGAGTGTCGCGACGGGTTCAAACCTGGCGTGATTCGCCCGGGTCAGGGCGAGAATGCTGAACCCGGAGAGGACGAGCGCGGCGGCAAGGGCGATCCATGAGGCCGTGGATTTTTCCGGCCGGGTCCGAACCTGTTCGTCGAGGCTGGAAAGCAGGGTCCTGTCCGTGAGCAGTTCCGCGTGCAGCCATCGCTGCCGGACGTAGGACGCCATCAGCTCCGGCTCTGAAAGAAGTTCCGCCTCCAGCGCGGCCTGATCTGCGGCGCTGAGCTTTCCCTCGAGAGATAAATCAATCTGTTCCTGAATCTTCATGCGGAGGAACGGGTTCGGGCTGAAATGCATTCGTTGAGAGAGGCGCGGATGCGACTGAGAAGACGATAGACCGCTCCTTCGGTTCGTCCGGTGGTTCTCGCGATTTCGTCGATTCCGCAATTGTCGTAGTAGCGGAGGACCACGGTTTGACGCTGATTTTCCGGCAGCTTCCCGAGACATTCCTGCAGCGCTTCCGATCTTTGCGAAAGCGATTCGGACTGCCGGTCGATTTCTTTGGCGACCGACTCGATGAACTCGGGATCCATCGTGTGAAGCGGTTTTCTTTTTGCGGAGCGGCGGTAGTTCAAAATCTGGTTCAGGGCGATCTTTTTGCCCCAGGCGGGAAAGGAGGTTCCGGGCTTGAAGGTGGCGAATTTTTTCCACATCGTGAGCCGGCAGGCCTGAAGGATATCCTCCGCGTCGGCAAAGTCTGGAACGAGCGCGTGAACGTACACGGCGAGTTTCCGCTCGTTTTCGTTCAGCAGCGTCAAATAGGCTTCGGTCTGCTCGTTGGGGTCCAAGTCCGACATCATCAACAGCTTAAGGTCCGGCTGGATTTTATTTGGACACAAAAATCTGCTTTTTTGCGGTGAAATCTCCTGTTTCAGCCTTCTTTGTTGGCATGGCTGATGCGACCGGAAAATTGCTGTTATGAGTTCATCCACCGTTTCAGCATCCCAGCCACCCGCCCGTCCGGCCATCGTGCCGGTTCCTCCGGAACCTTCTCACCACGAAGAGCCACCGATTCCTCCCGAACCGAGCATTTCCCGGAGTGACGATGCTCTCATTCTTGGCGATGCTCTCATTCTGGAAGCGCTGGCGGCACTGCCTCTCGATCTCTGCATCAAGAGCGGACGACCGGCGACGAATGTGATCAAAGCATCTCTTCGCGATCCGCGGCATCCGATGACCTGGTTCGGAAAACGACCGGAAATTGAAGTAGGTCTCTGCCGGAAACACTACGAGAACCACTCCGTCGCGGCGGCGCTGACGTGGTCGGTTTTCGGGGTCGGGATGATCCTGTTGGTCGTCAGTGCTCTCACGATGAGCTTCTTCTCGGTCGTCGTGGCGATGATTGCGATCGGGGTCTCCGGGATTTTCAGGGCTGCCTCCCCGATCACCTCTCCCGATGCGACCGAAGACTTCGCGACGATTTATGGCGTTTCGGAGAAAATTCCCGCCGATCTCCCCGGGTACGAAGAAAGTTAACCGGCGGCTTCTTTCCGCAGCTGGCCGGGGGTCTTTCCGGTTGCCCGTTTCATGATCTGCCCCAGGTATTCCTGGTGCCTGAACCCGCTCCGCTCCGCGACATCGGCGAGGGTGATGTCGCTTCCCCGGATCAGTTGGAGGGCACGTTCAACCCGGCGCTCGAGGATGAACTCCCGAATCGACTGCCCCATCGCCTCCCGGAACCGCTTTTGAAAGAGGGTTCGCGAAATGCCGCAGGCGCGGGCGATGGAGTCGTTCGTGATGGCCCCGGCGAGATTCCGGCGAATGTGACTCACCCCTTTGGCGATCATGGGATCTTCGATCGCGCGGATCGACGAGGATTCGCGCTCCACGATCTCATTGGGCGGGACCCGAATCGTTTCCGATTTCAGCGTTTCCCCGGAGAGCAGCAGATCGACCACTCTCGCGGCTTCGAGCCCCACGTTGAAATGACCGCCCCGGACACTGCTGAGCGGCGGGTCACTGATTTCGCAAAGGGCCGCGTCATTGTCGACTCCGATCACCGCAATTTCCTCGGGAACGGTGATGCCCTCGGAGAGGCAGGCTTCGAGAAGTTCGAGGCCGCGTTGATCACTGCAGACCATGATCGCAGTCGGTTTGGGAAGTGAGCGGACCCATTCCTGCAACTGCTGGAATCGCCCGGGGGCTTCGGCTCTGGATTGACGGGGGATTTTCAACTCGTGAAAACTCTTCCCCTCCCGGACACACTCGCGAAAGGCGGTGCCCCTTCGATCCGACCAGTTTTCGTCCGAGATGCCGTAGAAGCCGAAATGCTGAAAGTCCCGTTCCAGGAAATGCCGACCAACCAGGTTTCCAATCGCCTCATCGTCGACGTGAACAAGCGGGAACTGATTTTCACAAACGCCGAGAACATCGATGACCGGGATCCCGAGAGTGGAAAGTTGATCGCGGGTCTCCGGGTTCTGGATCCGGGCAATCACGGCATCTCCCTTCCAGTCCTTCATCCAGTCGGGGATCGCGTCCGCCAGCCCGCCTGCCGCGTGGAAAAGTTGCCAATTGGATGCCTGTCGCGCATACCTTCCAATCCCCCGGAGAATCTCTCTCCCGGAGCCGAGCGAGGTTTCGACTAAAAGCGCAACGCGGCGACGTGGAGTGGCAGACATGGGGACGAGGCTTGTCCGATCTCTACAAACAAGAGACCACTTTCTCAACGGCATTTCGTTGCCTATTTGCGGCGGTGGCCGCTACTCTCCCCCCAATGTCCAGTTTCGAATCCCATTTCGGGAGAAGTGCCACGATCGAAATCACTTCGCCCGGTCGCATCAATCTCATCGGTGAGCACATCGACTATCTCGGTGGGAAGGTCATGCCGATCGCGATCGGGAAACACCTCACCATTTTTGCGGGGAGGCTCACGGAGCGGGTCGTCGAAATTTTCCCGGAAGGCATGGGGCTCGGAAGCGCCGTCCGGATCGATCTCGATCATTTGGCTAAGAGAAGCAATCCCGCCGAATTGTGGATGAACTACGTGATCGGCGTCCTCGCGGTCTATGAGGCCTCCGGAATCGAGCTGCCCGGATTTTGCGCGACGATTGATTCCACGCTGCCGACCGGAGCGGGCTTGAGCAGCAGTGCCGCCCTCGAGACCGGCATTGCCCTCGCCATCGAAGCCTTTTCCGGGATCGAGCAGGACGTTGTCGACCGGGCCCTCCTTTGTCAGCGTGCGGAGCATGAGTTCGCCGGGGTCCCCTGCGGGATCATGGATCAACTGGCGGTCGGCGCCGGTCGGGAAGGGCATGCGCTCCTCCTCGATTGCTCGGATTTGTCGATTCGCCATGTTCCCATGCCGGAAGACCTCGCCCTTGTCACCGCGGATACCGGGGTCAAACACGCCCTGGGAGACGGGGAATACCGGAAACGTCGCGAAGACTGCAACGAGATTTTGAAACGTTTTGAGATGGCTTCCTTTCACGAGCTGTCCCTTGAGTATTTGCAAGCATCCGCGGGTCTCCTCGATGAAAGGCTCCTGCGCCGGGCCCGCCATGCCGTCACCGAAATGGAACGGGTCGATCTATTCGCCGCCGCACTGGAAGCCTCCGACCACGAGGCGCTCGGTCAGTTGATGAAAGGGAGCCACGAGTCCCTGCGGGTCGACTACGAAGTGAGCTGTCCGGAGCTCGATTTCCTTGTCGACGCTGCCTACGCCCTGCCTGAAGACTCGGGTGTCGTGGGGTCGCGAATGACCGGCGGCGGGTTTGGCGGATCGACCGTCACTCTCGTTGAGCGCGGGAAGGCGGACGATCTCATCGCGAGCCTCGAAAAATCCTATGAGGAAAAGTTTGGCCGTTCGCTCAATTGTTTTATAACATCCGCCGTCGAAGGCGCGAAGACTTCCCTGATCTAGCTCCTGATTACCAAAACCCCATGAGAACCCTTGTCTTAATTCCTGTCCTGTTTGCCATGTCTGCCCTGAACTCCTGTGAGAAAGGTCCCGCTGGATCATCATCCGTTGTCGAATCTCTTCACGGGAAAATGCCGGACGGTCAGGATGTCTCCCTCTTCACCCTCGTCAACACCAGCGGCATGATCGCCACCGTCACCGAGTATGGTGCGATTCTCGATTCGCTCTCAGTGCCGGACAAAGACGGGAACTTCGCCGACATTACCCATGGCTACGACACGCTCGAAGGGTGGCTCACGAATACCTCTTACTTCGGCGCGACCGTGGGTCGATTCGGAAACCGGATTGCTCACGGTAAGTTCACCCTCGATGGCAAAGAATACACCCTCGCAACAAACAATGATCCCGGTGGCATTCCCTGTCATCTGCACGGCGGTATCAAAGGATTCGATAAAGTCCTCTGGTCCGGAGAGTCTTTTGAAGAGGAAGGTGCGCGCGGCGTCAAGCTCACCTATCGCAGTGCCGACGGCGAAGAGGGCTATCCCGGGAATCTGATCGTCGAGGTCAAATACACCCTGACCGATGCCAACGAACTCGTCTGGGAAGCGCGCGCGACCACGGATGCACCGACGGTTGTGAACATCGTGCATCACAGTTACTGGAATCTCAGTGGCGATCCGACCACCTCGATCAACGATCATGAGCTGACGCTCTATGCGAACAACTATCTCCCCACAGATCCGGGGCTGATTCCGACCGGTGAACTGAAGCCGGTCAAGGGGACTCCCATGGATTTTACGACGCCTCATCTCATCGGAGCCCGTGTCGATGAGGACTACGAGTCTCTTAAGCTGGGTGGAGGATACGATCACGCCTGGGTCATCAGCGGGGAAAAGGTGGGCAACCTCAAGCTCGCTGCGCGGGTCAAAGACCCTGAGACAGGTCGGGTCATGACGATCAAAACGAACCAGCCGGCGATCCAGTTCTACGGCGGAAACTTCCTCGACGGCACCGTCACCGGGAAAGGCGGCGTCGCCTATGCCCACCGCACCGCCCTCTGTCTCGAAACGGAAAACTTCCCCGATGCCCCGAACAATCCGAAGGCACCGTCCGCTGAACTCCGGCCCGGAAAAGTCTATTTCCACAAGATGGTGCACACCTTCTCCGCCGAGTGATTTCTTCCTGACAAACTCTCATGACACTCTTCACATTCATTTTTTTCACGGCTCTCGTCGCCGTCCTCACCTGGCTCGTTACCCGGGGCAAAACCACGAAGACGGAGGATGGATTCTTCCTTGCCGGCCGCAGCCTCACCGGCGTCGTCATTGCAGGATCACTCCTCCTGACGAACCTTTCCACCGAGCAACTCGTCGGTCTGAACGGAGGCTCTTTTGCGGAGGGGCTTTCCGTCATGGCCTGGGAGGTCATCGCCGGTTGTTCGCTCGTCGTCCTCGCACTCTTCTTTCTTCCGCGGTATTTGAAGTCGGGGATTTCGACGATTCCTCAGTTTCTCGAAGAGCGCTACGATGCCAAGGTCCGTGCGCTCACGACGGGGATTTTCATCGTGGCCTACATGCTGATTCTCCTGCCCTTTGTCCTCTTCAGTGGAGCCAGCGCCTTGGCGTATATGCTGGACCTGCCGGCTCTGCTTGGGCTGGGAAGCACCGCGACGATCTGGGTCGTGGTGGCGTTCATTGCGATCGTCGGATCCGCCTACGCCATTTTCGGCGGGCTGCGTGCCGTTGCCGTGTCGGATACGTTCAATGGCCTCGGCCTCCTCATTGGTGGCGCCATGATTACCTGGTTCTCGATCCAGTTCGCAGCCGGTGATGGACAATCGATTGGCGACGTCTTCAGAGAGATTAAAACCGAAAATCCGGATGCGTTCGCCTCACTCGGAAAAGAGGGGGAGGACGTGCACTGGCCGACACTCTTCACCGGGGTCCTTCTCTTGAACTTCTTTTACTGGTGCACCAACCAGCAGATCATTCAGCGAACCTTCGGTGCCAAAAATCTCGCGGAAGGGCAGAAGGGGGTTCTCCTCGCCGCCTTTTTTAAGATCCTCGCTCCGCTCATTCTCGTGGTTCCGGGAATCGTCGCGCTTCACATCGCGAATCAGAATCCGGACTTCAACGAGGCGCTCCTGAACGATGCCGGTGACCGGGACGGAACCCGGGTCTACGGCACCCTCGTCCGATTCGTGCTCCCGGGAGCACTGACCGGATTTTTCGCCGCCGTGGTCGTGGGCTCAATCCTCTCCACCTTCAACTCCGTTCTGAACTCCAGTGCGACTCTCTTCTCGCTCGGCGTCTACAAGAAGGTCATCAATCCGACCGCGACGATGGAGCAGGTGGTGAAGTCCGGTCGACTCTGCAGTGCGATCGTTGCACTCTGTGCCGCGATTGGCGCTCCGGTGATCTTTCTCGGGCAGGAGGGGATTTTCGGATACTTTCAGAAATTGAACGGGGTCTATTTTATTCCTCTGTTAGGAGCGATCCTTGTCGGGATGTTCAATAAGCGTGTCGATGGACACTCGGCATTCATCTCCATTGTCGCGGGACTGGTCATCATGATCTGGGGGACATTCTTCAGCGGCGATTTCATCGGGAATGTCTTTGGTTCCGGCTACCATTTCATGGGGGCTGTTTTCGTCTTCCTCGTCATCCTCCAGTTGGTCCTTGGGCTGAAGATGAAGCGATCCACTCCCTATGTTCAGGCTGATGCCAAGGTGGTGGATCTCACTCCCTGGAAGCCTGCCCGCCTTGTCGGGGGGATTCTTATCGCCACAGTCTTGATCATTTATGCCCTCCTCGCGAAGGGCTGACCATTCGGGAAAGTTGAAATGAAATTCAGACTCTTCGTTTTCGCCCTTCTCTCCGGCATTGTCGTTTCGCCGAATCTGGAAGCCAGGCCTAACATTATCACCGTCTTCATCGACGACATGGGTTACTCTGATCTTTCCGTGTTCGGGGGAACCCGGGTTGAAACAGAAAATATTGACCGACTCGCCGCGGAAGGGATCAAGTTCACGAACTTCTATGTGAACTCACCGATCTGTTCCCCTTCGCGGACCGCGCTCACGACGGGGCAGTATCCACAGCGGTGGAGGATCACTTCCTACCTTAACAACCGGAAGGACAACCGGAAGCGGGGGATGGCGCAGTGGCTTGATCCGAAGGCCCCGATCCTCGCCCGCGAGTTGCAGACGTCCGGCTATGCGACGGGGCACTTCGGGAAGTGGCACATGGGCGGACAGCGCGACGTCGATGATGCTCCTCCCATCACGCGGTATGGATTTGACACGAGTCTCACCAATTTTGAAGGCATGGGCGCCAAGTTACTCCCCCTGACCCTCACTCCCGATTCTCCCGGGCCGGGCCGGATTTGGGAGAAAGCCACGATTCTGGGCGACCCGGTCATCTGGATGCAGCGTTCTGAAATCACTCAGGGATTCGTCGGCGCTGCCCTCGCCTTCATCGATAAAGCGGCACAGAAAGAGCAGCCGTTTTTCGTCAACCTCTGGCCGGACGATGTGCACGGCCCCTGGTTTCCACCGCTCGATCGCTGGGGCGATGATAAGCGGGCGCTCTACTACGGCGTCCTCGACACCATGGATGAACAGCTCGCCCCGCTCTTTGACCGGATTCACAACGACCCTGCCCTTCGCGGAAACACCCTTATCATTGTTTGCTCTGACAACGGTCACGAATACGAGGTCGGTTCCTCGGATCCTCTCCGTGGCAGCAAGACCTGGATGTATGAAGGCGGGATTCGTTCGCCTCTCATCGTCTGGGGCCCCGGCCTGGTGGACGAAGCAGTCGCCGGGAAAGTGAACGACACTGCCATCTTCTCAGCGATTGATCTTAACCGTTCACTGTATGCCCTCACCGGGACCGATCTGCCCGAAGGCCAAGAACTCGATGGAGAAAATGTCGTCGACACGATTCTCGGAAAGGCTGAGGAAGGCCGCAAGGCTCCCATCGTTTTCCGGCGACCGCCGGATCGTCCCGGATTCCAGCGATGGGGGGACGAAGACAATCCTGACCTCGCGGTGCGGGACGGGAAATGGAAATTCCTCATCAACTATGACGGGAGCGAACCGCAGCTCTACAACCTCGAAGAAGACATTTCCGAAAGTCAGAACCTTGCCGAACAGCATCCGGAGGTTGTCGCCAAACTGAAAGCGGTGATTTTCGAGTGGAACGCAGAGATGCCGAAGGACGCCGGAGATCCGGACTACGTGGCACCGGAGTAGGGGGGCGAATGGAATCCGTGGCTTCCCGATTTCTCTCAGGCGAGGGCGCGGAAAATAGCAAGCCGGTTCGGCGGGGCCTCGGAAGAAAGGAAATCCGGAATCGTGTGCTCCGTCCTTCGCGGTCTCCTCGGGAACTCCGGCGGCCATTCGGCATTCCTCGCGGTGGTGACATGCTCGTATTCCCCGGCCCGTGGCTCGGCGATGTATTCTCTTTGCAGGATGAGAGCAAGTGGCTCCTCCACCCTCGCGAGGGTTTCTGGAAGACAGAAAGAAAGCACACGAGGCGGATCTCCGTCCCCGCGGGAAACGACGAGCCTCATGCGGACCGACGCCCCGGAGAGATCTGAATACGACTCCGCGAGTCGACTTTGAGCATTTGTTGAGTTGGCTCGACTCCAGGTTCCGTTGAAGATGTCAGAGGTTCAAAACCTGTGACGTATTCCATGCCGGGTTCAACGGGGGCTCGATTTGACGCTTGCTCTGGAAGAAGACGACCGGGAGAGGAATCCGGGATCCACCGACGAGAACAGCAGGCCCCGCCAACATCGAGACGACAACTCCTGTTGCTGCTTTACCTGTGCCTTTCATTTCGGGCGTGGCTGCGGAGGTGGAACCGGGAATCTAGGGTGTGTTCGAAAACCTCGAAAAGATGGAAAATCCCCTTGTACTTTTG
>JARGOP010000068.1:0-13165 GCA_029233965.1 Verrucomicrobiales bacterium
AACCCCCGACCGCAGGTTGTCGGTGGAGAGATGGCTTGAGCGGTTTCGAAGGGGCCGGGGTGGTTCAGGAAGGCCTGAAGGCCTCACTCCGGCGGTGGTGGTCGGAAGATTGGCATCTTCCGCTACGGATCCGATTCCTCTTCACGGGGAGCCACTCCATTACTGGTCCTGCTTCAGCCGGCTTTGAGATTTTACACGACAGGGCAGGGGACTTGGGATTTAGTGCCCTCATGCAGGAAGGCGCCGCTGAAAATCAAGTTCGGGTGGATCTGAGCGAGTATGACAGTGTTTCCTACCGTCCCGGCGGGGTTGTGAAGCGGACGCTTTGGTATCTCACGAGTCTGGTGTTTTTCGAAACGCTGCTTCCCTGGCCTTCGCGCTGGAAGGCTTCGCTGCTCCGGCAGTTCGGAGCGTCGATCGGACCGGCGGTGGTGATCAAGCCTCAGGTGAAGATCAAGTATCCGTGGTTCCTCTCGGTGGGGGCTCATGCCTGGCTGGGAGAGGAAGTGTGGATCGATAATCCTGCGCAGGTTACGATCGGGGCTCATGCCGTGATTTCTCAGGGCGCGTATCTGCTGACGGGCAATCATGACTACCGGGCGGGCCGGTTTGATCTGAAGCTGGACCCGGTCGTGATCGGGGACGGGGCCTGGATCGCGGCGAAAGCGGTCGTGGCTCCGGGGTGCGAAGTCGGAGCGGAAGCGGTCATCGCTCTCGGGGCGGTCCTTTCCTCGGATGCCGAAGCCAATGCGGTCTACGCCGGGAACCCGGCGGTGCGGGTTCGGGTCCGTTTTCCGGACTGAGCTGGTGATCTCCGGCCAGGTTTCAAGAAAAAGGACGTCTTATCGTTTTTCATTCGATCTTTTTTCACCAGTCTCTTCAAGGATTCAAGACGCCCTTTTTGAACAAAAAGCAGCCGTAGGGTCGGCAATCACCGACTTGAACAACTGCGAAGGCGGATTTGGCGGCTTCGTAGAAAGCAAAGCGCTCCAATCCCCCGATTTGTATGGGAGAACCCCCGGATCTCCCGATTTCCGCCTTTACCGCGAGCTGTGCCTCCGGCAGTTCATCGGGGGCGCCGATCACTTCCATGCGGCGGACAGGAGCGTCGACGAAGCTGTCGAGTGGGAGCACGGAAAGAATCGCCCGCGCTGCATCTTCGATCGCGACGCCGGGGAGACGGATAAGTTGGCCGCTCGTCGTTTCGGCGGCCACGGTCTCTGCAGGGTGATTGCCATCGACGAGAGCGATATCGTCGCCGTGTCCCATCGCGGCGAGGACGTAGAGTAGATCGGGGCTGAGGAGAGGGTCGATTCCTTTGAGCATGTCGGCGGGGGTTACGGGGTAAGGTAAATTCGTTCCGCGTTGCCTCCGAAGACGGCGGAGCGGTCAGTTTCGGTACATTCCTGCAGGGCTTCGTTGGCGACCTCAAACCACTGACCGTAGTCACCGGCAAGATTCAGGACGGGCCAGTCGGATCCCCAAATGAGGCGGTTCGGGCCGAAGACCGCGATGAGGTGATCGATCACCGGAGTGAGATCCCCGGGTTTCCAGTCGGGTCCTGCCTCCGTGACGAGTCCGGACACTTTGCAGCTGACCTGCGGATGTTGCGCCAGGTCTTCCATTTCCCTGAACCAGGATTCCTGCACTCCAGTCCGGATCGACGGCTTCGCGGCATGGTCGATGACGACCCTGAGGTCGGGGAAGCGCACCACGACTGAAAGGAGGTTTTTCAGATGAATCGGGAGAACGAGGGCATCAAAGACGAGATGATGATTCACCATCGCTGCAAAGGCCGCCTCATTCTGAGAGCGAAGAATCCAGTCAACGTCGGGGATGTCTTGAATCATTGGTCGCAGTCCAAGCAGCAAGGGGTCACCTGACAGGTCCCCGATCTGCGCCGCCGCATCCGCCGCTTCGAAGTCGATCCAGCCAACGACGCCGGCAATGAATTCGTGTTCACGCGCCAGTTCGAGCATGAATTCGGTTTCCGCCCTCGTCGGCGCCGCCTGAACGAGGATCGTTTTTTCGACGCCGCAGGAGTCCAGAAGCGGCTTGAGGTCGCGGGGAAGAAAATCCCGGTAGAGAAGTTCGAGTTCGGGGGTGAGCCAGCCGTAGTCACCGCGCGAAGGCTTCCAGAAGTGCTGGTGAGCATCAATAATCATGAGTCGGCGTGGGGGCGGCTGCGTTGATGAGGCCGATGCCTTTCAGCTCAGACCAGAGTTCCTCCGGCACGGATTGCTTTACATCATCGATTTGTGTGGCGACCTCTTCCGGACGGGCCGCCCCCAGAATCAGGCTGGAAACGGCGGGGTGGGCGATCGCGAATTGCACGGCGGCGCGGCGGAGGGGGGTGTTGTGGCGCTCACAGACGGCTTCGATCCGGCGAACGCGTTCGAGGATTCGATCAGAAGCTTCGGCGTAGTCATAGCGCGCTCCGGGAACGGCTCCGGTCGCGAGAATGCCGGAATTGAAAACTCCTCCCAGGATCACGCCGATGCCCTCTTCGCTCGCGAGCGGGAGAAACGAAGCGAGGGCCGGTTGCTCAAGGAGGGAGTATCGCCCGGCGAGGAGAATGGCGTCGGGAGAGCAGTCTCGCGAAAATTTTTCGGCGGCATCGGCGTCGTTGAGCCCGGCTCCGAAAGCGCGGATCACTCCCTGTTCCCTGAGCGAACGGAGCGCCACGACGGCCCCCTTCATGGCGATGGCGTAGGCTTCCGCAAAGGCGTCCCCGTGTGTCCACGGATCAAGATCGTGGACGAGGGCGAGATCGATTGTATCCCGGCCCAGCCGCAGGAGCGACTGTTCGATGGATCGCATCACCCCGTCGTAGCTGTAATCATAGGAGACGGAATGGTTCAGCCCGCCCGCGAAGACCTGCCGGTCCGTCGGTGGCTCGAAAGGATTCGTGACCCGTCCCACCTTGGAGGAAATGAGGACTTCGTATTCCGGGGTGTGGCGCAGGGCCGCTCCGACCCGCAGCTCCGAAAGTCCCATTCCATAAAGAGGAGAGGTATCGATGAGATTTACGCCCTTGTGGATCGCGGAAACGAGGGTCCCGACGGCCCGTTCTTCGTCGATCACTTCGTAGAGATCTGCAATCGGGGCGGCTCCGAGAGCGGGAAGTGAGATCTCAAGATCGGTCTTCCCAAGCTTTCTTTTTGGTAGCACGGTGTTCATCGTCGCGGGATTCTAAAGCGGGTTCCGGAAGAATGGCGAGAGTGAAATACACGGAATCCTGCTGCCTCTGCGCTTGCTCAGCAAAGAAATCAGTGGGACAGGAAGAATACCTCGTGAAGGAATGGAAACGGTAACGCTGGATCAACTTGGGGAGAGTCTTGCTGACGGTGGCTGGCAGTCATTCTTTTCAGACGGCGCGGTCTCCGGCGGACAGAAGATGGTCGGCAGCCGCCTCGTTTCCGGAGTTTCGGGTCAGCTTTTTGAAACCGGTGATGTCGAGCTTTCCGCAACCGTGACGGAGAAATCAGGAACCGCTTTTTCTCCCGCCGTCGCGGTCTGGTTCGAAGAGGGACGTCACGTCTTCGAAGGCGACTGCCCGTGCGACGAGAAACTGAATTGCCGCCATGCCGCCGCGCTTCTGTCCTACCTTGCGAAAGGAAAGGGGGAGCGCCTCGAGCGGGCTTTCGGCACCATCACCGATGCCGATGAGGCTACCGGTGGAAAGACGGTCTCGATTGATGAGCCGGTGGAAGAGCCATCCGGGAATGAAGCCGGAGCCCCCACTTTCCTGTTCCGCGTCGAAAAGCGCCCCGACGGCGAGCGGAGCGCCTGGATGCCGGAGGTCGTCGCGGCGGCCTATGCGGTGTATGACCGGGCGAGAGTGCCGCTCAATCCCGGTGGAAACCTCCCTCCGATCGTGCTGCCCGATACGAAAATCACCCGGAACCGTGCTGCGGAAACGGCGGCGTTGAATTGCCTCTACGCCCTGAATTTTCTCCCCGGCGCCGAAGAACCTCCGCAGTCCCTGCGAAAGCTCGACCTCCCCGAAATCGAGGGCACCCTCTGGGCGCCTGACAAGAGCGAGTGGCCGACGCCGGAACTCTTCTGGCAGCGATTCCGGCACGAGGGCGTGCCGGCCCTCGAGAAGCGCGGCTGGGAAGTCCGTTTCGCGCCGGAGGTCGGACACAAGCCGCTCGTTTTCAAAACCGAAACCTGGCAGGCGGATATCGTCGAAGAAGGGAAAGGATGGTTTCATCTCTCCGCCGGTTTCGAAATCGACGGCGAGAAATTTGAGCTGCAGCCCATTCTGGCGACGCTCGTGAAGAACCGGTTTCTCGAAGTCACCGAAGGAATGCCGTCCGGCCAGGAGTTCATGATCTTTCTTCCCGATGGTCGCGGGCTCGCCCTTCCGGTGGGGCGTTTCCGAAAGCTGATGACGACCCTGGGGGAGTTGCTGGACTTCAAATTCACCGATGGGCCGATCCGGCTCACGGCAGCGGATGCAGCTTTGTTAGTCGCTTCGGGATCGTCCGAAGAGCAGCCGATCCGGGCTCCGGCAGGATTGGCGCAAATGGGCGAGCGGTTGCTTCACTTTGAGCGGATTGAGCGCGTTCCGACCCCGCCCGGTCTTCGTGCCGAGCTGCGATCGTATCAGCTCGACGGCTACTACTGGATGCAGTTCCTCCTCGAGAATAATCTCAACGGGATCCTCGCCGATGACATGGGACTGGGGAAAACGCTCCAGTCGCTGACGCACATTCTCGCCGAGGTGGAGTCGGAGCGGAATCACGGCAAACCCTCGCTCGTTCTTGCGCCGACCAGTGTCGTCATGAACTGGCAGCGGGAAGCGGCAAAGTTTACCCCGGACCTTCGAGTTCTCGTTTTGCAGGGAGCCCACCGGAAGAGAGAGTTCCGGAAGATGAAGGAGGTCGACCTCGTCCTGACCTCGTATGCGCTGCTTCATCGCGATATCGATATTCTTGCCGACACGAAGTTTCATCTCGTCATTCTGGATGAAGCGCAGCACATCAAGAACCCGGGGGCGCAGGTCACGCAGGCGGCGGCGAGGCTGCAGGGCGACCATCGCATCTGTCTCTCCGGAACGCCGATCGAGAATCATCTCGGTGAACTTTGGAGCCTCATGCAGTTTCTCATGCCGGGAATGCTGGGCTCGCTGGAAACTTTCCGGACGGTCTATCAAACCCCCATCGAGCGCGGTGGGAACGAGGCAAAAAGGCAGGCCCTGGCAGACCGGATCGGGCCGCTCATTCTTCGCCGCACGAAACACGATGTCGCGAAGGAACTGCCGCCGAAGACGGAGATTCCTCATCAGATCGAGATGAGCGATGACCAGAAGGACCTCTACGAAACGGTGCGTTCCACGATGGATAAGCAGGTGCGCGAGGCGCTCGCGATCCGCGGGCAGGAGGCTCAGGTTGTCTTTCTCGATGCCTTGCTGAAGCTGCGGCAGATTTGCTGTCACCCCGCGCTGCTGAGTGAGGAAAAAGCCGGAACCGGGTCGGCGAAGTTTGATTATCTAGTGGATCTGTTAGAGACGCTCCGGAGCGAAGGGCATCGCACTCTGATTTTTTCGCAGTTCACCTCCATGATCGCGATCATCGAGGCTTACCTGCAGCGTGAGGAAGTCGAATACCTCAAGCTGACCGGGGCGACGAAGGATCGTCAGGAACTCGTGGAGCGCTTTCAGGGGGGCGAGGGCGAGGTGTTTTTGATTTCGCTGAAAGCCGGCGGCACCGGGCTGACGTTGACGGGAGCGGACACGGTGATCCACTACGATCCGTGGTGGAATCCGGCGGCGGAGAATCAGGCGACGGACCGGGCCTATCGGATTGGTCAGGACAAACCGGTCTTTGTCCACAAGCTGATCTGCCGGAACACGGTCGAGGAAAAGATCCAGCAGATGCAGGAGAAAAAAGACGTCCTCGCCGGGGGGCTGCTATCCGGCGCGACGAGTCAGCTGAATCTCACGGCGGAGACGATGGAGACGTTGCTGGGTGTCGGTGATTAGAACGGCGGCAGGCCTTGTGCGCTCGGAAGGTTGGCACCTTCCGCTACGGAAGAAGGTAGCGGAACCGGCCACGGTTCCGATCTCACGTCTTTTTTTGGCGCGGATGCGTTTTCAAGAGGGTTGAGTGGAGGACCCGGCAGGGTTCAGTCTACGCGACTATGAAACGACTCTGTTTTCTCGCTCTTTTTGCCGTCTTCGCAACGATTGCCGTTCAGGCCGATCAGAAGAAGCCGAATATCCTTTTCATTCTCGTCGATGATCAGTCGCCCTTTGATCTGAAGATTTACAATGAGAAGTCCATTCTCGACACCCCGAACATTGATCGTCTCGCCTCCGAAGGGGTCATCATTGACGGAGCCTACCACATGGGCTCGTGGTCCGGAGCAGTTTGTACGCCGTCCCGTCATATGATTATGTCAGGGCGGACCGTTTGGCACATTCCGAACCGGGGGAAGAACAGAGCGAATCCGAACGAGGGAAATCCGGATCTCGTTCCGCCGAAGCTCGAAGAGCAGACCATGGCAGCAGTCTTCAACCGCGCCGGCTTTGACACGATGCGAACCTGTAAGAAAGGGAACAGCTACGATGCCGCGAACAGGCAGTTCACGATCCTGCACGAGGCGACGAAGCGTGGCGGCACCGATGAGACCGGCAGCCCCTGGCATCGCGACCGGGTTATCGACTTTTTGAACGAGCGCGAGGCGTCTAAAGACGAAGATCCGTTCCTCATTTTTTACGGATTCTCTCATCCCCATGATGAGCGGGACGGCACCCCCGAATTGCTGGAAAAATATGGCTCTGTGAATCACACTGACAAAGAGTCCGTCCCTTCGCTGAACGGGAAGCAGCCCGCCCTTCCCGTGAACTACCTCGAGGCTCACCCTTTCCCTCACGGCCACCCGAATCTGCGTGACGAAGTCGCTGTCAGCGGGGTCTGGGAGCGGCGCGACGAAGCGACGATCCGAAACGAGCTGGGCCGCGAATTTGCCTGTAGCGAGAACATTGATATCCAGATCGGAGAAGTTCTCAAAAAGCTCGAAGCGATGGGCGAGCTCGACAACACCTACATTATTTACACCGCCGACCACGGCATGGCGATCGGTCGTCACGGGTTGCAGGGAAAGCAGAACCTTTACGAGCACACCTGGCGTGTGCCTTACATCGTGAAGGGACCCGGCATTGAAGCCGGAAAGCGGGTCACCGGAAATATCTATCTTCTCGATACCCTGAGCACGATCTGTGAGCTCGCCGGCATAGAGGCGCCCCCCACGAACGAGGGAACCAGTTTCGCCCCGGTCCTCTTCGGAAAGCAGGAGAAGATTCGCGACACTCTTTTCGGCGTCTACTGCGGCGGCACGAAGCCGGGGATGCGAAGCGTGAAACTGGGCGACTGGAAACTGATCAAGTATGACGTCCTCGACGGCGCGGTCCGGGAGACGCAGCTGTTCAATCTCGCGGAGAATCCTCACGAGTTTCTGACGGAGCACGGGAGGAACGATCCCGGGCTCACCAACCTCGCAGAGAATCCTGCCTACGCCGAAAAGCGGGCCGAACTGGAGGCGCTTCTGTTGTCAGAAATGAAGCGGCTCAATGATCCATACCGCTTGTGGGATCAGAAGGAGTGACGGGAATACGCGGGGTTTGATGATTCATTCACTTTCATCCCTCTGATACCTTTGCGCGATGAAGCCGTCCCGACGCCGTTTTCTCGAGTCTTCTCTGGGAGCTCCCATTCTTGCCGCCGGCAGCGTTGCCGCGAAGGATTCTCCGGAACCGAATCCAGTGCTGAAGGAAAACAGGGAGGCCGGCTCCAACGATTGGCAGCTCACCCGGGTGAGGCTCGACGAACGGGGCGGATACCGAGCTCCGGATGTCGAAGGGTATTGCTCACATCAATCCGTCCAGGCGGGGGATAAGCTCGATTTGTTTGTCAGCACGAAGCAGGAAACAGAGGTCAAGATTGAAATTTTCCGCACCGGATACTATGCGGGTCGCGGGGCCCGCCTCATGACCACGCTGGGTCCGTTTCCCGGCGAACCGCAGCCGGTGCCGGAACTGAAACGGGGCGACCGCCATCTCGTCGAGTGCGAATGGAAGCCGATCACTTCCCTGGTCATTCCCGATGACTGGGTCAGCGGCGTCTACCTCGGTCGCCTGACGGTGGACGACGCGGGCGGCCACGGTTACTGGCAGAACTATGTCGTCTTTGTGGTGAGAGATGATCGTCCTGCCGACCTCTGTCTTCAGGTCTCCGACAACACCTGGCAGGCCTACAATCGTTGGCCGACGAAGTACTCGGTCTACACCCATCCGAAAGGAAATCAGGGGCCCTGGGCGGATGTCAGCTTCGATCGACCGTATGGAAAATATGCCCAGATTTATGAAAATCCCCTCTCGATCGGATCCGGGGAGTGGCTCTGTTTTGAGTTTCCGATGGCCTATTGGCTCGAGGAGCAGGGCTACGATGTGACCTATTGCTCCAACTCCGATATGGTCGATCCCGCCTATGCCCGTCCCGGCCGCTTCAAAGGGTTTCTCAGTAACGGGCACGACGAGTACTGGGATCTGCGCGAATACCGGAATGTGGAAAAACTGCGCGACACCGGGACGAGCCTGCTCTTCTTCTCCGGCAATTCGGTTTGCTGGGTTTCTCCGATGACTCCCTCATTCGACGGTCGTGAAAACCGCATTCTTTTCCGCGGAGGCCCCTACGGCGGGGACTATCGCTATGCGGAAGCGAGAGAGCGGGACGAAGGACCCTTTCCCCATCGCGGACCCGACGAAGGTTACCTCATGGGAGCGAGAAATGTTGATCCGGTCAACGGAGGAGGGGACTGGATTTGTGAAAAGCCGGAGCACTGGATGTTCGAGGGAACGGGAATGAAGAAGGGAGATTCGATCCCGGGACTGATCGGCTGGGAGTATCATGGCGATCCACCGGACGATATCGAAGGTCTCGAAGTCGTCGGGGCGGGCACGGCCCTGCAGGGCGGCGTCAATCCGCAGGAGTGGGCCGCCACGATCTACCCCGGCCCGGAGGGAAATTTTGTCTTCAATGCCTCGACGATCTTCTGGTGTCAGGGTCTCAGTTCTCCTCCCGGACACATGTTGCCCTGGTCGCACTGGTCACGACCCCATGGGCCGGATGAGCGGGTTCAAAGAATGACCGCGAACCTTCTCGACCGGGCTCTTGCTCAGGGTTAAAGAAAGAGGTAGTCGTCGGCCATGCGGTTCAGAGCCTGCCTCGTTTCGTTGAAGCAGTCGGCGAGCTGAGGGTAGAGCCGGCGGAGATCGAATTCATCGGCGAGCGGGTGTTCCCCGGCGCTGAGGTAGGCCTGGCGGGCGACACTTTCGTAGTATCGCAAGCCCGGGGCACCGCGCCGTGAGGCCCGGGTTTCGAGGAACTTCGGAAACAGTCCTGTCAGCACCAGAAACTGATTCCCGCACTGGACCTGGAGAAAAAAACGATCGTAGGCGCTGAGTCCCTCCATCGCTTCGAGAAAGTCCATCTGGTAGGTGAAATCAACATCGGGCCGGTCGGGGAAGGCCCCTGACATCGGGTTGCCTGTGGCGTGGAGAGCGAGGGTCGCGGCGACGTAGTCGGCGATGCGCCATTCGTCGATGCCGGCTTCGGTGAGAGAGCGGCGCACGAGGACGAAAAAGTAGAGCTCCGCGGAAACGCCGAGCGGGTAGGGCATCTCGATGATGGCCTGGAAGAGTTTGTCTTCCTCGAGAATGGCGAGGAGGGAGTTTCGTTCTTCAAAGAAGGCCTCCAGTCCCGGGCTTCGTGTGATCCCCGCGTTTCCGGAAAAGACGGTTTCGATGAAGAGGAAGTCCTGCGGCGTGAGCCGCTCCAGGCAGGTCGAGTGGACAGTGTGCATGGTGGGGAGGCCTTGCAAAAAAGCCTGTATACTCAAGTAGCAGAACCTGCGCCAAGTAAAGCGGAAACTCGATTTCGGGACAAGACGAAACCTCGTCGCGAAAGAGGTAACTCTTTCGAAAAGCGGGGGAAGGGGACGAAGCGGTGACCCGCGTCGCTACGGGGGCGTCATTCCGCGTAGTCGATCCCGAGATCGTTGGTTCTGACTTCCTTCAACTTGGACGCGAGTTGTGCCTGAAAGGATTTCACAAGTCCGGCGTGCTCAGGGATCTCCGCAATATTTGTGTATCCGTTAGGATCTTCCCGGATGTCGAACAGTTCCATGCCGGCGGAGGCGTCCTCCCTGTATTGGATGTAGGCATGATCCTGCGTGCGCAGGAGAAATCCTTTCCTCATCGGAGCGACACTGAAGGCGGCGTCGCGGACTTCGATTGAAGGATCATCGAGGAGCGGTGCGATGTTCTTTCCCTGAATATTGTCTGGAACGGGAAGGCCGCAGAGGGCCGCGGTCGTGGGATAGAGATCGAGCAACTCGACGAGGCTGTGACAAACCGCCGGTTCCTTTCCGGGGACGCAAATGATGAGCGGCACGCCGGAGGATTCATCGCGCAGGCTGACCTTGGCCCAGAAATCATGTTCGCCGAGATGATACCCGTGATCGCTCGTGAAAATGACGATCGTCTCCTCTTCGAGTCCCGCCGATTTCAGCGCGTCGAGGACGACACCGACCTGTGCGTCCATGTAGGCGACCGAGGCATAGTAGCCGCCGACGGCCTTTTTCTGGCGTCGAATATCCATTTTCATGTTTTCGCTGGTCTTGTAGTTGATCCCCGCTTTCGGGATGTCATCCCAGTCGCCCGGCACCTTTGGCGGGAGCACCATTTTGTCGTAGGGCTTGAACGGCTCGTAGTAGGGACGGGGAGCGACGAAGGGGACATGAGGGCGGACAAAACCCACCCCGAGCCAAAACTTTTCATCGCGATGTTGGTGGATCAATTCGGCCGCCTTCTTTGCGGTCTTTCCGTCGGAGTGAACGAGATCATCGCCGTCCGCTTCGACGACGACAAAAGTGTTTCCGCCCACAGCGGGCTTCGCACCGTCGGGATTGTTCTCGAGCGTTTCCCCGTCCCCGGCCGCCTTCCACTCCGGGCCGGGACTGTTGAAACGTTCCGTCCAGGAAGCTTCGTCGTCCGCGCCGTTGTAGTTGTCGTGGTCGCGACCATCGCCGCCGTACTCAATTCCTCCGGGAACGCCCATGTGGAAGATCTTGCTGACCCGCGCCGCATAGTAACCGTGATTTTTGAAATGCTGGGACCAGGTTGCGCGGTCGCCGATTCGGGGGCGCGGATTGGTGTAACCGAGGGCTTCCGTAGCATGAGGATAGTAGCCGGACATGAAAGACGCCCGGGACGGTCCGCAGTAGGTTCCCTGACAATAGGCGCGGGTAAAGCGGGTTCCACGGGCGGCGAGGCGGTCAATGTTCGGCGTTTCGCAGACTTCATTCCCGTAGCAGGAGAGCGCGGTGTAGGTCAGATCGTCCGAAATGATAAAAAGCACGTTGTAGTCTTTCGCCATGCCAGACCCCGGAAAAAGAAGGAGAAGGCTGAGGAGGCAGGCGGAAAGGACGTGAAGGGATCGGGGGCGACTCATGGGAATGATCATAGGCAGGACGCATGTGTGCCCCAAGCATCTCTCCGTACGCAGTTGCGCTTTTCGGTGGTCCGGTTTACGGGAAGCGTCTCATGGATTCCCCCGTCCTACAGGTCACCGCTCTCACCAAAGCCTTCGGCGAAGTGCGTTCTGTCGACGGTATTTCCTTCGAAGTCGACCGGGGCGAGATCCTCGGTCTCCTCGGAGCGAACGGGGCGGGCAAGACGACCGCAATCAACATGATCCTCGGTATCGTCACGCCATCCGGGGGGGCAATCCGCGTTTTCGGGCAGGATCTCCATTCGAACCGGATCAAGATCCTGAGTCGCATGAATTTCTGCAGCACCTACACGCAGTTGCCCGGGAATCTTCGCGTCTGGCAGAATCTGAAGGTTTTCGGAAAAATCTATCGCGTTCCGGATCTCTATCGCCGGATCGACGAAGTCCTCGAACTGCTCGAAATTTCCCATCTCAAGAACCGCATCAGCGGGGAACTCTCGGCCGGGGAGGGGACCCGCTTGAATCTTTGCAAAGGGCTTCTCAACCGCCCTGAGCTCCTTCTTCTCGACGAACCGACTGCGAGCCTTGATCCGGACATCGCCGACAAGGTGCGAAAAGTGGTGAGCCGGATCCGCGAAGAGGAGGGCACAAGCATTCTCTATACCTCGCACAACATGCGAGATGTCGAAGAGGTCTGCGATCGGATCGTGTTCATGCACAAGGGGAGGATTCTCTTCACGGGAACTTCCGAGGAAACCTTGCAGCATTTTCAAAAAGACTCGCTCGAAGACGTATTCATCCAGGTAGCTCGAAGCGGAGACATTGAGAGTCAGAAAGGGGAGGTGGGTCCATGAGTTTCGGCACGATCCAGGCGCTCGTTTTGCGCTACCTCTATCTCTACACGCGGACTCCGATCCGGGCGGTGGAGCTGCTCTTCTGGCCGTTGGTGCACTTGTTAGTCTGGGGGTATCTCACCATGTTCCTTCAGCAGAACACGGATGACAGCTTTCCCTACGAGATTACGTTCCTGATCGGGGCGGTCATTCTCTGGGATATCCTTTTCCGCGCGCAGCAAGGGGTTGCGATTTTCTTTCTCGAAGATGTCTGGTCGCGAAATCTGCTCAATGTTTTTGCCGCTCCGGTGACGAATTTTGATTACCTCGGCTCCACCTACGCAGTCGGTCTGATGCGGGCCGGTGTGACCGTAACGATGCTCTCAGTTCTCTCGGTTTTTCTTTACTCCTTCAACATTTTTCAGCTCGGCTGGGCCCTGCTTCCTTTTGTCTTCAATCTTCTCGTCTTCGGCTGGGCTCTCGGAATGATTTCGACGGCACTGATCGTGCGCTGGGGGCCGGCCGCGGAATCGCTTGCCTGGGCGGTCCCGTTTTTTATCCAGCCTTTCGCAGCCGTCTACTATCCGGTTTCCGTGTTGCCCGTGGTCTTGCAATGGGTTGCGAAAGCGCTGCCGTGTTCCTACGTTTTCGAAGGAATGCGCGGCACCCTGAAGACAGGTGAGGTCGATTGGGCTTCCCTCGGACTCGCGACAGGATTGAATCTCGTCTATCTCGCGCTCGCCGGGGTCCTTTTCATCCGCGTCATGAACGTGGCCCGTGAAAAGGGATTGCTCACGAAGTTTTCGTCGCAGT
>JARGOP010000068.1:13265-22948 GCA_029233965.1 Verrucomicrobiales bacterium
TCATCCGCTCCGGGAACGCGATCGAAGAATTCGACGAGACCGGTTTCGAGCGAATACTCGGCACCGACGACGAAGAGGAAGTCTTCTTCGATCCAGCGTTCGACAATGGGGGAGCCGGCTTTGAGATGACGGACGGAGGCGCGAATGTTGGCCCGGACGGCATGGTCCACGAGTGCATCGGGATCGTCCGTGATGTCCGCATCGAGAAGGGGCTGCACCGAGGGGCTGATCCGGCTCACGATCGATTCGAGATTGGGCGAGCGATTTTCCCGGGGGACTTTGAGCTCATCGACGGTGGCGCGCACCGCACCGCATGACGAATGACCGAGCACAACAATGAGTCGGCAACCGAGGGCCTCGACGGCGTATTCGATGCTCCCGATCCCGGACGGAGCGACGACGTTGCCGGCAACGCGAATCACGAAGAGATCACCGAGTCCCTGGTCGAAGAGGATTTCGGCGGGAGCGCGCGAGTCCGAGCAACCGAGGATCACGGCGGACGGAGCCTGTGATTCGACTAGCTGGGCGCGCCGTTCCTCCGAGGAAAGATTGGCGTAGACGGATTCGCCGGCCGCGAAGCGGCGGTTGCCTTCCTGGAGCTGGTTGAATGCGGTGATCGCGCGGTGCATGACGCATCATGTAGCGCAGCGCGTGTTCAGGTCAAGCGGACGATGCTCTGCTTTCTGCAGGGAGCGATGCCGGAAAACGAGTCCATGATTCGCTTGCGATGAGGGCAGGTTATGTTTGGTTACGGGAGAGAAGCCCTGAATTCCAATCTGGAACGACTCCGGACCGATCCGTTTTCTTCATCCCCATCTTTCCATTTTTGCTTTCGCACTCTTCTGTGGCGGGCATTGCTGGGGCACTGACGGGATCGACTTCCTTGAGCGTGAGTCTCTGGAATCGGCACCTTCGCAGAATGGAACGGTGACTCTTCAGTGGTCGAATCCCGAGAGGAAGACAGTCGTCCTGCAGCAGTCTACACTCGCCACCTTTGCAGATCCGGTGGCGAGATACACAGGCAGCGAAAAAAGTTCAGTCCTCAGTGGTCTTGCTGAGGGCCGCCATTACTTCCGGGTCGGTGAAGAAGGAACCTCGAACTGGTCCGTGCCTCTTACCGTGGAGGTGAAATTTTTTCCGCGGGATCGTCTCTTCCTCCTCCTCGGGTCCGGGGCGGTAGTGGTGCTTCTCACCATGGGAACAATCATCGCGGGTGCACTGCGTCACCGGGGGGAGAGCAGGGCATGACCGGGGAAGTCTATGCAATCTCGCGCGGGACCGGCTGGGTCATTGTCATCCTGTTGGGCATTCTCTGGGTCGCGCTTGGAATTTACTGGGGACGACGGGCGAAGAATTCGGAAGGGTTCATGCTCGCGGGAAGAAATGTCGGTCTCTCCCTGGGATCCGCGACAGCGATGGCAACCTGGGTCACCTCAAACACGACGATGCTCGCCCCGGTCTTTGCCCTCACCCTCGGGGTGTGGGGAATGCTGGCTTACTCTACCGCCAGTTTCGGCCTCCTGCTCTTTGCGCTTTTCGTGCCTCGGATCCGCACGCTCCTGCCCGCCGGAGTGACCGCCGGCGATTTCTTCCGGCTTCGCTACGGGCGCTGCGGGTGGTCGCTCTTTCTCATCATCACGATGCTCTATTCGCTGTCGTGGCTCGTGAGCATGGCCATTGCCGGAGGCGATCTCCTCGAGGCCCTTGCCGGCATCCCCTACCTGCAGGGGATGAGTTTGATCCTGATTGTCTGTATTCTCTACACACTCTTCGGGGGCCTTTACGCAGTCATCGGGACTGACTTCATCCAGAGCCTCATCATCCTCGTCGGCATCGTTTTCATCGGAGGTCTCGTCATCGTGAAGCTCGATTTCTCGACGGCCTATGAGCACATCGCGACGTACCAGCCTTCTTTGCTGCAAATAGCGATGCCGGCGGCTCTGCTTGCGGTTTTCAACAACATGCTTTTCGGATTCGGGGAGGTCTTTCACAACAACGTCTGGTGGTCGCGCGCCTTTGCGATGCGGAAGGAGATTGCTCCGAAGGCATTTTTCCTGTCCGGGCTCCTCTGGTTTCCGATTCCGATTGCAGCGGGATTCATCGCGCTCGCGGCGGGTCCTCTCGGAATCAATATTCCGGATGAGAACCAGACCGGTCCCGTCGTGGCTTCTGCGGTCATGAGTATGTCCGGACTGGGGGCGATTGCCGGAGTTCTCATTCTGATTGTGCTCTTCTGCTCGATGGCGTCTTCGATCGACTCGCTTCTCGCTGCGACCTCCGACCTTCTCATTGAGGATGTTCAGAAGGGGCTTTTCGGCGTTGAAATCGACGAGAACCGTTTCCGCCGCTCGGCCGGTTTTGTCATCATTGGAGTGGGTGTGTTAGTCTGGATTCTCGCCGCGCCCCACTGGCCGATCATCAACGCGCTCTTCATTTCCGGCCCGCTCGTGGGAAGCTTAATCTGGCCGGTCATCGCCGGATTATTCTGGAAGAAAATCAACCGCACCCTGGTGCTTGGCGGGATCATCGCAGGGAGCGCCTTAGGCGTCTGGGCCTACTTTGCGCTTGGCTGGTTCACGGCTTCACTGATCGGGGCGGGCGTCTCCATGGTCGCCACGATCCTCGCCCGCTTTATTTCTCCAAAGCAATTCCGGGGGGCTGAGGCTCCCGCCCAAATTCACTAAAGTCATGTTCAGCGAATCCTTTCTGCAAATCTTTATCTACGGAGCACTCGGGTGGACCGCGCTGGGAGCGTTCGCCCTCATCGTGCTTTTCGCGATCGACCGGGTTCGGGGCACGCTCTGGTAGTTCATTTTTTTTGAATCGAATTTTATATCCCTCACAGCCATGAAAGAGACGCCATTTCCAGATGAAGTGCCTGAAGAAGCGGATCGCCCGAGTATCGACCCTCCGGAGGGTTCCGAGGCCATTCGGCCGGAGCCGGGTAACCTCTTTGAGAGCAGCCCGATCAGTCTTCCGGTTCTCAACGAACTCAAGGGGGAGAATATTCTCAACGCGGGGCAGTTCACTTTCGAACAGGTCACGGAACTCTGTAAGCTCGCGGCCGCGCTTGAGAAACTGGAGATCTGGCCCTACCACCCTCTCGACGGAAAGATCGCGGTGACCGCATTTTTCGAGGCATCGACGCGGACGAGGACGAGTTTCGAGAGCGCCATTCTCCGGCTTGATGGCAAGGTCATTTCCATTGCCGATGGAAGCACGACCGGGCAGGCCAAGGGGGAGTCTCTTGCGGATATCGGCGAGATGTTCAATGCCTACGCGGATTGCGTCATCATGCGGCACACGAAGACTACGGCGCCGGAGGAAATCCTGCAAAACCTGCGGATTCCACTGATCAACGCCGGCAACGGATCGGGGGAGCACCCGACCCAGGCACTGGCGGACTGGTTTGCCCTCCTGAAATGGAATCCGGAACTGGCTTCCCCCCGCAAACCGGGGGCGGGGAAAATGAATCTCGGCATTCTCGGGACACCCGGATCGATGCGGGCGGTGAAGTCATTCCTCCTCATGGCTCTTCTTTTTCAGGATCATATCGGCAAGGTCACGGTCATTTCCGAAATGGCGGATCCTTTCGGGGAAGAGGTGATCCAGAGCCTGACTGATGCAAACATTGACTACGAGGTTTCCAACGATGTGCGGGAGCATCTCCCCGGGCTCGACGTGATTTACATGAACTCGATTGCCTTTCTCGGGGACTCCTACAAAAACATGGACAGCCGCTTCAAACTGAATGCGGAAAGTCCGATCAAGGAGAGCGCGGTGATCCTTCACCCCCTGGCCCGTCTCGACGAGCTCGATACCTCGCTCGATAAGACGCCTCACAATCTTTATTTCTCCCAGGCTCACGGCGCGGTTTTCATTCGCCAGGCCCTTCTCATGGCGGTTCTCGACCGTTTGAAAGCTCTCCCGAATTTGATCGACCTCGAAATTAACACGACTTCCTGAAACTGTTATGTGCGGCATTGCCGGCCACTTCTCGGCCAACCCCCTCCCTGAAAATACTCCTGACGTTCTCGAAGGTCAGCTCGAAACGATCGTTCACCGCGGACCCGACGGAAACGGTCAGTTCGTTCTTCGTGACAAAGGGGTCGCCCTCGGGCACACCCGACTCGCGATCAATGACCTGGCGGGGGGATGTCAGCCCCTCCATGCGATTGACGACCGGTTTGTTCTCACGACGAACGGCGAGTTCTACGACTTCAAGCGCCACCGCGCCACCCTCATGGCGGAGGGGGATCGCTTTCTCACGAAATCAGATTCGGAGATCGCGATCGGGCTCTACCGGAAATTCGGGCTCGACTTTACGGAGCATCTGCGCGGCGAGTTTGCCTTTGCCCTTTACGACAGAAAGGAGGACGAACTCATCCTCGTGCGCGACCGCTTCGGGGTCAGACCGCTCTTTTACTGGCTTTCCCCTGACCAAAGCACATTCGTTTACGGCTCCGAAGCCAAGGCTGTCCTCGCCCACCCCGATGTTCCCGCGAAGCTCGACAAAAAGGCAGCCCTGCATCAGCTCATGCAGACGATCGCCCCGGGCATGAGTGCCTTTGAGAATGTGGTTTCGTTAGCGCCGGGACACTTCATGCGAATCCGCAAACGCAGCGGCAGGCTGGAGATTCATACGGAGCGCTACTGGGACTTCGATTTCCCTCATGAGGAATCGCGGGCGAAAACCTTCGACGAACAGGAGTATGTCGAGCGCGTCCGCGATGAATTGATCAAAGCGATCGTTCTCCGTCTCGAAGCGGACGTCCCTGTGGGATGCTACCTTTCCGGCGGGATCGACTCGTGTTGTATCCTCGGCCTCGCGACCGGGGCAATGCAGTCTCCGACGAAGGCCTACACGATTTCCTTCGACGACGATGCCTACGACGAAGCACCGATCGCGAAAGAAATGGCGGAATCGATGGGGGCGGATCAGGAAGTGATCCATCTCAAAGCCGCGGATCTTTACGGGGAAAATTACGTGAAGACCGTCTGGCATGCAGAGCGAACTTTTTACAACACCCTTGGCGTCGCGAAGAACCTCATGTCGAAGCGGGTTTGGGAATCCGGTTACCGTTGTGTCATCACGGGGGAGGGGGCGGACGAGCTGTTCGCCGGCTACCCGGCCCTGAAGCGGGATATGTTTCTCCACGGCATCAGCCACGAGCCGGACAGTGTCCGTGCCGAGTTTCAGGCCGCGCTTGAGAAAACGAACCAGCTCTTTAAAGGTGCGATTCTGGCGGAGAATCAGCGTCATCATGCGAAGTGGGAGTCGCTCTGCGGTTTCACGCCTTCGTGGATTCAGCCCTGGATGGACACTCTCGATCTCGCGCGGCCGCTCCTTTCCGATGAACTTCAGCGTGATCTCAAAGACTACGATCCGATCGAAGAGATCGCTTCCCGCATCGACGGTTCGATGCTGGAAGGGCGGCACCCGCTCGACATCGCGCAATACACGTGGAGCAAGTGCCAGCTCGAAGGCCAGATCCTGAACTGGGGCGGGGACCGCGTCGACATGGCGAACTCGATGGAATCACGTCCCGCGTTTCTCGATCATCATCTCGCTGCGGTAGCGGTCGACGTTCCGCCGAGTTTGCGGATCAAGGGGAACATCGAAAAGCATGTCCTTCGTGAGGCGGTCAAAGGGGTTCTTCCCGAAGTGCTCTACAAGCGGGAGAAGTTCGCCTTCATGGCGCCGCCCGCTCATACGGACAAGTCGAAGATGGCGAAAGTCGAGGAACTCATCAGTGAGTATCTCGACGAAACCACGGTCGGAGAGGCAGGCATTTGTTCACCGGAAAGAGTGAGTCAGTTTCTCAGCGATTATCGAAGTGACACGGATTCGACTTCCCTCGTGCGAAAGGATACCCTCTTGAATCATCTTCTCACTCTTCACATCCTTCACCGTCAGTTTGTTGCTTCATGAACGAACTCTCTGTCGACATCGAGCGCATCAAGAAGGACATCCTCGAGCTTGCGAAGATCGGATACAACGATCAGGACCGCGGGATCTACCGGATGGCGTTCACCGATAAGGACATGGAGGCCAAGCACTGGCTCCTCCACCGCATCGAGGAATGTGATCTCGTCACCGGTGTCGACGGGGCCGCTAACATTTCAGGAATTCTTTCCGGAAAAGAGGATTCGCCCCGCGTCTTTGTCGGCTCTCACATTGACACCGTTCCCTGCGCGGGTATGCTCGATGGCACGCTCGGAGTCATCGTCGGCCTTGAGTGTCTTCGCGTGTTGAAGGAGGCCGCGATCCCTCTCGAAAAGACGATCGAGCTCATTGCCTTTTCCGATGAAGAGGGGCGTTTCGGGGGAACCTTCGGATCGGAGGCCTTCACCGGAATTCTCTCTCTCGAGAAAGTCCGCGCAGCCGCTGACCTCAACGGGGTTCCTCTCCACGAAGCGATGCTGGAGCAGGGCCTCGACCCGATGAAAGCGCTCGATGCGAGACGCCTTCCTGATGAGATCGACTCCTACCTTGAGCTTCACATCGAACAGGGCCCCGTTCTCGATGAACGGCACCTCCAGGTGGGGATCGTCGAGTCGATCACCGGTCTGCAATCGTGGTCGCTGCGCTTCGATGGCGAGGCCAATCATGCGGGAACGACTCCGATGGACTATCGCAAGGATGCCTTCATGGGCCTCGCTGACTTTGCTCACGAAGTGCCCCGCATTCTCGAAGAGAACGGGGGAGAGAACAGCCGGGCCACGATCGGGAATGCCGAGATTCTTCCCGGTGCCCCCAATTCCGTCCCCGGTGCGGTCGAGTTCTCGCTCGATTTCCGCGACCCCTCGACGGAGAGACTCGACGAGTTGTCTCACGCCTTTCAAAAAGCCCTCGCCGCGATTTCCCGTCGGCGCGGTTTGAAGTTCGAAATTCATGTTCAGGGGGAAATCCTGCCGGTCGACTCGGACAAGAGACTGATCGGTATTTTGAAAGAAGAGGCCGGGCGTCTCGACCTGCGCCACATCACGATGCTCAGCGGGGCAGCCCACGATGCTCAACTCGTCGGAAGGATTGCTCCCATGGCAATGATCTTTGTCCCGAGTCGGAAAGGACTGAGCCACTCTCCCGATGAATGGACTCCGTGGGAAGATATCGAAGCCGGGGCGAATCTGATGCTCGCGGCTCTTTGCAAACTCGCCGGGTAACCCCTACTGTCCGCCCATGGCTACCTCTCCACACGAAGATCCTCTTAAACAGATCTACCGGGACTCCTTTGTTGAGAATCCGAAGCACCTCACCGACCTCCGCAATCGCGACACCGCGCTCCTGTGCATCGATATGCAGTACCTCGACGCGGCAGAGGGCTACGGTCTTTTCAAAGACTACGAGAGCTCCCCGATCCCGCTCGATGAGATGCGGTATTATTTCGACCGGCTGAAGGAAACGGTGCTTCCCAACGTCCACAATCTGCAGAACTGTTTTCGTCTGCACGGACTCGAGGTGATTCATGTGAGAATCCAGTCGCTCACTCATGATGGCAGGGACCGCTCCAAGGGGCACAAGCGTTTGGAGCTTCACGCCGCGCCCGGATCCGGGGAGGCCTGCTTCCTTGAGGAGGTCGCGCCAGTGGGGGACGAGATCATCATCAACAAGACCGCAAGCGGGGTCTTCTCCTCGACCAATCTGCACTATGTCCTCAACAACATGGGGATCAGTTCCCTCTACGTCGTCGGCGTTTACACCAACGAGTGCGTCGAGACGACGGTGCGGGCCGCCTGCGATCTCGGCTATCTTGTCACGATGGTGGATGACTGCTGCGCGACACAGACGCAGGAGCTGCATGAGGCGAGTCTCAAAACGCTCCGAAACCGGTACTCCCGGATTGTATCGACAGAGGAAGCGCTTGATGACATTGAGCGATACGTCAAAGGAGAGAGGGAACTGATCAGAAGCGAAGAAAAGGCCTAGAAAGCAAAGGATGCTCTTCGTTTTTTCACGGTATCATCCTCGACTGGCGCAATTCTGCTCGAAAAAGTCGGAAACGGGTTGGAGTTTTGATGGCGATGGGATAGTATGCCCCTGTAATAAGCACAAGACTGCCCCGCTCGGGCATTGTTCATTTGTTAGTTTTCTCATCAATTTCTGGCTCACGCTCAATGCCCTTGAAGTGAAACGGGCATTTAGCGACAAGAGAAAACCAAGAATCTATGAAGTTGTTCATCGGCAACCTATCCTACGACACCAGCGAATCAGAACTGCGCGAAATCTTCGCCGAGTTTGAGCCAATCCTCGAATTTGTGCGTCCGATCAATCGTGACACCGGACAGCCGCGAGGCTTTGCTTTTGTGACCCTGAAGGATCATGAAACCGGAGAAGCCGCAATCGAAGCGCTGAACGGGAAAAGTCTGGGTGGACGGCAGATTGCGATCAACGAAGCCGAAGAGCGTTCCAACTCACGCCCTCCTCAGAATCGTTACCGCCCCGTTGAGGAAGACGTCACCTCCGGTGCCGCTCCCCGCGTTGACGACCGCCCCACTGATAAGAAGGGCAACAAGGTCAAGTACAAGTCGATCTGACTGATAGAGGGCCGAACCTTCGACCTCCGAAACTGTGATCAGTTTCGCTACGTTTCGGTGCGGAAGTCTTTCCCCGTCGCTGGAGTTGTAGGATTTTCCTCCCCGCGTCCCGATCAATCCTTGATCTCCGGCCTCTTCAGCGTCGGCTTGTCCCACCAGCCGCCTTTGGGTGCGAAGTCCGCTTTCAAATACGCCGCGTGCTCCGCCTCCCGTTTCGGATTTCCCCCGGCTTCCAGTTTCGCCCGCTGGTTTTCGAGGGCGATGGCGTCAAATGCCGGATTCTCCGTTGGAAGCGAGGCTCCGACTTCGCTCATCCAACCGCGCAAGGCGGTCGCCATCTCCGCCGCGCGCAGAGGATGCTGCGATGCGAGATCGATGGTCTCGCCGATATTATTTCCGAGGTGATAGAGCTCATTCCGCCCGTCTTCAAAGTAGTGGATCAGCTTCCAGTCGCCCTGCATCATGATCGCTGAAGGTTCGCCTCCCTGATTGCCGTAGTGCGGATAGTGCCAGAAGAGCGGGCGCTCTGGAATCTCCTCCCCCTTCAACACCGGCACGAGACTGATTCCGTCGAGGTGCTGATCCGGCATAGCCTTAATCCCGGCGATCTCCAGGATCGTGGGATAGAAATCCATTCCCGTCGCGAGCGTTTCCGTCGTCGCGCCATCCGTCACGCCGGGCCAGGAGATGTAATAGGGCTGACGAATGCCGCCCTCCCACTGACGTCCTTTACCACCTCGCATGGGCAGTGCCGAGGTTGCGTAGCCGTCACCTGAGGAAACGCCGCCATTGTCCGAGGTGAAAATGACGACGGTGTTGTCCGCCTCGCCGCTCGCCTCGATCGCGTCGAGCACGATCCCGACGGCATCATCCAGAGCCGCCATCATGCCCGCGTAAATCGGGTGATCCTGCACCTGACGAACTTCCTGGGTCCGATCCATTTTGAAACGCGGATCCGTGCGCGTTGTCAGTCCCATTTTTTCGGCCTTTGCCTGAAACTTCTTGAAGCGTTCCTCCGAGCAGTGGATCGGTCCATGGACGGAGTAGAAAGAGAGCATCGCGAAGAAAGGCTCTTCCGCTTCCGACTTTCGTGAAATGAAATCTGCGGTTTCCCGACCGAGCCTCAGAGGCAGTTCCGCCCCCGG
>JARGOP010000138.1 GCA_029233965.1 Verrucomicrobiales bacterium
AATTGAGCCTCGCAAAGATGAGCGGGGTCGACTGGAAGGATCGGTGAGTGACGAAAGGGAGCGATTTTGGTATCATGGCAGGAGCGTGATACAGCTGTGAATTCTCTTCTTCAGACCTTCGGTGGAGTGGGGCTGTTCCTTTTTGGGATGGCCGTGATGACCTCGGGCTTGCGAAAGTTGGCCGGGGACAGGCTTCGAACGTGGTTGGTGCGCTCGACGAAGAATCCGGTTACCGGTGCGCTGACCGGTGCCACGGTCACGGCACTGATCCAGAGTTCCAGTGCCACGACCGTCGCGGCAATCGGGTTCGTCGGTGCGGGGTTGATGACGTTTACCGCCTCCCTCGGCGTGATCTTTGGAGCGAATATCGGAACAACGATCACGGGCTGGATGGTGGCTCTGTTAGGCTTCAAGCTTCAACTTTCCGAGGCCGCGTTGCCCTTGTTGTTCATTGCCTCCCTGTGTTACCTCTTCAAGCAGGTTCGCCCCCTCCGTGGATTCGGCAAAGCTCTCGCCGGTTTCTGCCTGATTTTTCTCGGGATCAGTTATCTGCAAAGCGGATTGGAAGGGTATCGCGATGTCGTCGACCTGAGTCGTTGGAGTGCATCCGCCTACGGGGGACGGGCTGTCTTGCTCCTGGTTGGAATTTTTCTGACCCTGGTCACCCAGAGTTCCAGTGCCACGGTGGCGACGGCCCTGACCGCTTTGAATGCTTCGCTTCTCGACCTGCCTCAGGCGGCGGCTGTCATTATCGGAGCCGACATCGGGACGACCGGGACGGCTGCGCTCGCTACGATTGGAGGAACGACGGCTTCGCGACGAACCGGGTTCGCCCACGTCATTTACAATCTCATGACAGGAGTTGGGGCTTTCTTTTTTCTGCCCCTCTATCTGCTTCTCGTCGACCGAATCTGGCCCGCCGCATCAGGGGCGTCGCCGGAGGTGGTCGCGGTTGGTTTTCACAGCGTCTTCAATACGCTCGGAGTGATTGTTGCGCTTCCCTTTACGCGTGCTTTTGGCCGGTTTATCGAGCGGGTGTTTCCGGAACGGGCGTCTGCCCTCGGAGGCCTGTTCGATAAAAAGTTGCTTGAAGATTCTTCGGTAGCGATCGCTGGATTGACCACCGGGTGCAGGAAACTGGGGGGCTGTGTTTTGGATCACGTGGAGAAAGTTCTCACGAATGGAGATTCCAAAAAGGTGGCCTCCCTGGAAGAAATCTTTCGCACCGTCGAGGTTGGAAGGGACTTCGCCGTGAAGACCGGGGCGGGAGGAGAGGAGGAAACGGAGCAGAGCTCGCAGCTTGTCTTCGATTGCATTCATGCGATTGATCACATCGAACGATTGGCTGAACGGGCCGGGGATTCCCATCACGCGAAATCGGTTCGGGCAAACGAAGACCTCAGATCATGGGCCGTGAAAGTGGCCGGGCTCCTTCGGGAGTTGTCGGACAGCCTGGAGTCCGGTTCGGACAGCAAGGAGACCGGAGGCGAACTTATCAAGGTCGCGGACGATATGGAGAACGATAAGCAACGCTTTCGGCAGGGGATGATTCAGTCAGCCGCAAAGAGCGACCTTTCCGGCGAAGAGCTGGACACACTGCTGGATGCCCACCGATGGATGCGAAGAATTGCTTATCATTCAGCTCGAATTGCCCATTATTCGGAACGACTGGTGGGTTGATGAAACTGGCCGGGGAAAACTTATTATGATGAATCGGAGAAAATTATTCCAAGGAAGTGCCGTGGCGGCGGTTGGTTCCGCTTTAGGCGGAGGTGTCGGAGCGGAGGCTCAGGCGGCTGATGGCCATCGCGGTGGGGTGGAAGGATATGGCTATCGGCTTCCCCGCTTCAAAAAGGGAAGCCGGCTTCTTTTTCAGGGTGATTCCATCACAGACATGAAGTGGGGTCGCAAGGAGTCGGATCGAAATCACTATCTGGGGCACAGTTACGTATATCTCATTGCCAGCCGTTTGGGGGTCGATATTCCGGAGGCTCAGCTGGATGTCTACAATCGGGGCATGAGCGGGCACAAAGTCGGAGACCTCCGTGAGCGGTGGCAAAAGGATGCCATCGATATGCGTCCCGATCTCCTCAGTATTCTCGTAGGGGTAAACGACGTAGGTAGAAATCAGGATCCTGTCGATGTGACAAAGTGGGAGTCTGACTATCGCTCCCTTCTCGATGCCAGCCGCCGGGCGAATCCGGAACTGCGGATCGTCTTGCTGGATCCTTTCGTTCTTGCCTCCGGTCGATTGGCGGACGCGGACTCTTTCCGGCAATGGCGTGATCAGATTGACTCGCTTATTTCCATCGTGGGGGAGATAGCCAGCGACTACGACACCGTCCGGATTCGAACGCAGGAAATCTTCGATGCCGCTGCGAAAGCCGTTTCACCGGAGCATTGGATCTGGGACGGGGTGCACCCTCTGCCTCAGGGACATGAGCTGATCGCACGTCACTGGATTGAGGAAGTGAGTGCCCGGTGGTGAGGCCGAAAATTCGGTGTTTCGGCTCCGAATGACACCGGGAGAAAAAGAGCGGTTGAAGCGATAGCGGTAAGAATTCGGAGGAGCATGGCGGCTACCTCAAAACAAACCGGGTCGCGGGGCAAATGTCTTGCCGGCGGAACCAGGAAGCAATCGAGGACGGCCGGTAGACTCTCATTCCGCAGCTTTCCGCACCCAGATATTCCGCAGCGCGACGGGGCCGTGGTCTCCCTGGAAAACGAGGGGGCCGGTTGCGGCCTCCTGTGCGATGCCGCCCCTTGTTGGTCCGGTGCAGACTTCGTTTTCGTGAATGAGCTGTCCGTTCAGTTTCACACTAACAAAGGTCGCATTCGTCGTCTTTTTGCCCTCCTCATTGAATCGGGGTGCTCGAAAGACGATATCGAGACTCTGCCATTCGCCGGCGGGGCGGCTTGCGTTGCTCAGAGGGACCGACCCCTCAAAACCGCGCTTTTTCCTGTCCGGCTCCTCTTCGTTCCAGCGCTCGTAAATGGCACCGCAATCGTGAACCCCGATTTCCTCATCGGATTTCCCGAAGCTGTCGAGAATCTGGACTTCGTACCGTCCCATCAGATAGACGCCCGAATTGGAACCTTCACTGATCAGGAATTCGACGTGAAGATCGATATCGCCATAGGACTCGGTCGTTACCAATCGCACCGCCTTCTTTCCGGCCGGATCGTCGAAGGTGTTGTGGAGGACACTGTCTCCGTCCACTTGCGAAACGAAGAACTGCTTCGCATCTTCGGGATCGAGGGCGACCGATGACGTCCCGGCCCAGCCTGAGGTGGACGCCTCCGTGAAATTGGCGAGACCGAGGCCTCTTGTGATGACCGGGATGGCATCCGTCGGAGCCGCGCGGTAGGCGGGAAGTCCGGGCGCGCGAAAGGCCTCGACGTTGTCGACCCAGCCGGCAGGGCGCTGCTCTTCCCCTAACCGCCCGACGTCACCCAGCTCCCGGCGAGCCTCATCCGCCAGCTGTTGAAGCCGTTCGACGATTTCCGGATGCTGCTCCGCGAGGTCGGTTGTTTCCTCGACATCGTCTTCGAGATCATAGAGCGCCA